>JBDTVS010000162.1:0-115524 GCA_040007095.1 Acidobacteriota bacterium | reverse complement strand
GAGGAGGTAGTGAGGAGGTAGTGAGGAGGTAGTGAGGAGGTAGTGAGGAGGTAGTGAGGAGGTAGTCTCGATGCGGGCACTGAAGGCGATTTTCCTGGCATGCGTGGCAGGCACGAGTCTTCTCTACGCGCAGAACCCGTCTCGATCGGGTTGGGAAACGTACGGCGGCGATGCGCAGGGGCGTCGATATTCGCCGCTCACCCAGATCAACGCGAAGAACGTCTCGAAGCTGAAGCTCGCGTGGCAGTACGGCGTCGCGAACACGAATGCGGTTGGCCGCAGCCAGGCCGTTCCTATTCTCGTGCGCGGCCTGCTGTACACCTCTACCGCGCGACGGACGATCGTCGCACTCGATCCGGCGACAGGCGCAGAGATCTGGAAGCACGAGATCGAGAAAGGCGCCGCGCCGAACCGGGGCGTCTCGTACTGGCCCGGCGAGCGCGGCCTGCCTCCGCGAATCCTCGCGGGGACAACCGATGGACGCCTGCTCGCGCTCGACGCCGCGACGGGAAAACCGGTGCCCACGTTCGGTGATCGTGGGGCGATCGACCTGCGCGCCGGCGTCGCCGACAAGTTCCCGACGCTGCCGTACATGATGGCCTCGCCCGGCCTGATCTACCGGAACCTGATCGTCACCGGTGCGCAGGGGCAGGAGGACAACTCCGAAGGTCCGGCGATGGATGTCCGCGCGTGGGATGTCCGGACCGGCAAGCTCGTGTGGACCTTTCATACGATCCCGCACCCGGGTGAGCCCGGGTCCGAGACGTGGCCGAAAGACTACTGGATGACTGCGGGCACGCCCGCCAACTGGGGCTTCGGCTCGGTTGACACCACGCGTGGTCTGATTTTCCTGCCGATCGGTCAGCCGGCGGCCCAGTATTACGGTGGCCATCGCGCACAGCAGAATCTCTATGCCTCCTCAGTCGTTGCGCTCGATGCGAACACCGGCAAAGTGCGCTGGTACTTTCAGCTCACTCATCACGACGTGTGGGACTACGACAACGCGGCCACTCCGGCGCTGGTCGACGTCGTCCAGAACGGGAGACGAATTCCCGCCGTGGTGACGGTCGCGAAATCGGGTCTGATGTTCTTTCTGGAGCGCGAAACCGGTAAGCCGATCTATCCGGTCGAGGAGAGGCCGGTGCCGCCGAGCGACATCCCCGGGGAAGAAACATCGGCGACGCAGCCGTTTCCTGTGAAGCCGCCGCCGTTGTCACGGCTCAGCATCACGCCGGACGAGATCTTCACTGGCGAACCCACTCACGAGAAGTTCTGCCGGGATCTCGTGGAGAAGATTGGCGGCATTCACAATCTCGGTCCCTACACACCATACAGCAATCGGGAGTTCCGCATCGTGTTCCCCGGGCAGCAGGGCGGGCCGAATTTCGGCGGCGTGGCGGTCGATCCGACGCTCGGCTATGTGTTCGTCAACTCGCGTGACGTTGGAGGAATGGGCCGCCTGGATAAGACGCCCGAGGGGGACACGGTGGCGTATCGCCGCTTCAGCCCGCTTGGCCGCGGCACGGTGAACGCTCGTTTCTGGAATCCGCAGAACAGCCTGCCGTGCCAGGCTCCGCCGTGGGCGCATTTGATCGCGGTCAATGCCAACACGGGCGACATCGCGTGGAAAGTTCCGCTGGGGACGAGCGACGAGCTCGAAGCGAAAGGCGTCAAGAACACCGGGGCCTTCGGGCAAGGAGGGCCGATTGCCACGGCCGGCGGGCTCGTGTTCATCGCCGGTACGATTGACAAACGCTTCCGAGCGTTCGACGCCCGCACTGGCCAGGTGCTCTGGGAAGGACGCCTCGAATCCGAGGGTCACACCACGCCGATGACCTACATGGCGCCCAACGGCAAGCAGTACGTCGTCGTCGTGACCACGGGCGTCAATGCATTCGCGCTCGAGTGAGAGCACATTATGATGACTGCGCGTACCTCACTTCTACTCATTGTCCCTCTCGCAGGTGTGCTCCTGCTTCAGCCACTGGCGAATGCCCAGGGACCGGCGAACGCACCGTCGCCTCTCTCTGGCGGTCCGTTGACCTTCGCCACGGCCACCGGCCAACGGATCAAGGTCACCCAGGTGGCCGGCGGGCTGGTGCATCCGTACAGTCTGGCGTTTCCCGATTCGCACACGATGCTCGTGGCCGAGCGCTCGGGGCGTCTGCGCATCATCAAGGACGACGTGCTGCTGCCCAGACCCGCCTGGGAAGCGCCGCCCGCGCCGCCCGGGTCGCCGCCGGGGAACAACCCTCCCGATGCGCTGCACTTCATCGCGCTGCATCCAGGGTTTGCCCAGAATCGATTGGTGTACCTGACGTATCCGAAGTACGGGCCGCGCGGGAACACGATTGCCGTCGGTCGAGGCAAGCTCACCGGCGACGCGCTCGTGGAGTTTCAGGAGATCTTCGTATCGGACGCCTGGGAGAGTTACGGCGCGAACCCGGGGCGGATGCTGTTCGGGCGCGACGGCACCCTGTATGTCACCGTCGGCGACCGCGATAAGTACTGCTGCGATGGCTCAGAGAACAGGAGTCAGCGCATGAAGGCGCAGGACCTCGACAACGACTACGGCAAGATCCTGCGCATTCGTGACGACGGCAGCATTCCGCCGGACAATCCGTTTGTCGGGCGTCCGGGAGCGCTCCCGGAAATCTTCAGCTACGGACATCGGAATGCGTACGGCCTGGCCTACCATCCCGAGACGGGCGAATTGTGGGAGTCCGAGATCGGCCCACTGGGCGGCGACGAGATCAACATCCTGTTTCCGGGTCACAACTACGGATGGCCGCTGGTGTCGACCGGACGCAACTACACCGGTACACCGGTGTCCGATCACCCATGGACCCGGGAAGGCATGGATGACCCGCGGATGTTCTGGAACCCGGTCATCAGCCCGTCGGGTCTGATCTTCTACACGGGCGACCGGTTCAAGGGCTGGAAGGGTAGCGCGTTTCTTGGAGCGCTGAACGGGAAGGCGCTGTGGCGCGTGTCGTTCAATAACCCCAAGCCCCAGCAGGCGGAGCAGCACGAAGTGCTCCTGACCTCGCTGGACGTTCGGATGCGCGACGTGCAACAGGGGCCCGACGGCAACCTGTACATCGCGACCGAACGCCAGTCGGCGGGTGTGGTTCCCGACGGGACGGTGATTCGCGTCGAACCGGCGCCGTAAGGGCCGGACAGGCCTGTACACAACCGCGCCGAGCATCAAAGGTGCCCGAGGCATTGCGAGCGGCTGGCCTCAACGTGCGGGTTCATGATGAACTGTTTCCTCAGGGCGCCGAGGAACGTGCCATGACCTCCTCCCCGTCGGAGAGCACGGCTACTGCCGTCTCCGGGCCGAGTCCCCGTCGCTGGAGTAGACACGCACGCACGCGGTTTCGAGATCGCAACGACGCGCGGTGCCATTGCGTTCGCCGTGGGATGTCCTTATCCTCCCTCCATGGCGAACCCGACAGACCAGCGTTCACGACGCCGATGGGCATGGCTGGGATTTGGCCTCCTCGCGATCTCCTCCCTCCTCGTCGGCTTCTTCTTCCTTCGCCCGTCCTCGACACCCGACTCGGCGGCCAGCGCACCAGCGTCGGCGGGCGCTGCGTCGGCTGGTGGCTCCGGCTTCGTGAACGATCGGCTGCGCCGCGAGATCCAGACGCAGGGGCTGACCGTCGATCGCGCGCGCCAGCTTTTCGTGGCGGAAGTCGCTCCGTTGCCAGGTGTCACGCCTCCGGCCGGCGAGATCCGGCCGACCTTTTCCGGGACGTACGCACTCCTGCAGCTGATGGCGGTCCGCGATCAACTCACGCGCGACCAGCGCGCACGGCTCGACGAACTGCTCGATCCAAAACGATCGGTGCTGCCGTCTCCCTTGCCTCCGCTTCCGACGGCACGTCCCAGAGCACCCTTCGCGCTGCCGGCGATGTATCGGCCGTCGATGGGTCCCCGGTTCGTGCTCGCCAGCCTGGATCCGCCTCCCGACGGCGAGGCGTACCGCGCGTACTTCCGAGAGTTGTACAGCTGGGCCAATACCGCCGTCAGCACGCTGACGGGCAAACCGAAGATTCCCGCATTCCTCCTCGTCTTCGAGGAGTTCACGGAAGTGAACGAGAAGAAGGCGTGGGCGCTGACCACCACGTGGCGCGACGGCCAACGCGACACGGCTGAGATGGGCGGCAAACCGGTGCCCGCCTGCTTGAGCAGGGTCGACATTCGGAAGTTCCTCGCCTGGCCCCTCGAAGTGCATCTATCCGCGGTCGTCCACGAAGTGGTCCACTGCTATCAACAGATCGACGCCGCCACCGCCAACGACGTGTTCATGACGCATGGCTGGCTCACCGACGGTGAGGCGACGTGGGCCCAGATGATGATCGTGCCCTACGCGGTGTTCACGTCGTTGCAGGCGCACTGGCGAGAATACCTGTCCACGCCGGATTTCCCGCTCTTCGAGCGGAACTACGACGCGGCGGGATTCTTCGGACACGTCGGCGACGTGTCAGGAGCTGATGTGGTTGCCCGGCGATTGATCGACGTGTACCACGCCGGCAAGCAGCACAACGACGAATCCGCTTTCGACATGCTGGTCGCGGGCCGGTCGGACGAGGTGCTCGATACATGGGCGCCAAGCTATTTCCGCACGCACGAGCTGCAGTTCCTCTGGGACGCCAAAGGGCCAGGCTCCGGTAACATGCCTGCCGAAAAAGCTCGGCCACAACAACTCAGCGTCGGACCCCGCGAGACGGTGCCGCTCACCCATGCGGACCCCTGGAAACTCAGCCTGATCACCCTCGACTCTTCGGCCGACGTCGTGACGATCGTCAGCTCGCAAGGCCACCTGGCGCTGATCGACCGCACCGAACAAGCGAAAGAGACACTCCGTCCATTCGAACCCATTGCGCTGTGCCTCAAGGGCGACTGCACGTGCCCGGCCGGCACGGAAGGCGATGTGCCGCCAACCCTTGCTGCACTGGCAAAGATCGACATCGGGCTGACTGGCGGCAAGACCGGTGCAGACGCCTATGCGCACGGGGAGAGTCTCGAGGAGTACTGTCAACGCAAGGAGCCGCCCCCTCAACCGCCCGCACCACCGCTCCCGCAGAGCGGCAAGCGCCCGCCCGACGAGGAGCCACAAAACGGCGCCATGCGCTCCGATCCACACATCGTGACGCTCGACGGCCGCTGGTACGACCTGCAGGCGATTGGCGAATTCGTCATGACCCGATCGACCGTGGACGACTTTGCCATTCACGCCCGCCTCGGGCGACTTGGCGCGATCCAGACGATGAGCGTGGTGACCTCGATGGGCACCCGCGTGGGCCGCGACCGCGTTACGGTGACGCTCGATCCGGCAACGTCGACGCCGGTGCTGCGAGTCAACGGCACGCGTGCGACCAGGGACTTCGTCCTCCTGGATCGCGGCAGCGTACGCGCCGTCTTCAACAACGTCGGCACGGGCTATATCGTGGAATTCGACGACGGCACGCGGGCAGGGGTCACGCCGTTCGCGCGCCATGGGCTGAATCTGTGGCTGGTGCCGTCCGCCGGACGGCGCGGCAAGCTGACTGGCCTGCTTGGTGACGGCGACGGTCAGATGGACAATGAACCGGTGATCCGTGGGACGTCCACGGTGTTGTCGAGCACGCCGGACTACGACGAGCTCAACCAGACGTTTGGCAACAGCTGGCGTGTGACCGACGCCGAGTCGCTGTTCGACTACGGTCCCGGCGAGTCAACCGCGACGTATACGGACAAGGCCTTTCCTGCCCGCAACGCCGAACGGCTCGACACGAACGCCGCTGGCGAGGCCGAGGCGACGTGCCGTGCCGCCGGGATCACCGAGGAGCATCTGCTCCAGAACTGCGCGTTCGATATCGCCACGACAGGCAACCGTCGATACCTGTGGTCGTACGTGCCGCTGCAACAGCGTCACACGTTTACCAGTACCCGCGGCGAAGTCGGACGCACACTGACCGGCACGGGCCGGGTCACATCGACGGCCGCGTCGCTGCGCACGCGAACGGTCACGCTCGAGGGACGCGTGGCGGACGCGAATGCCGATGCCTTTGCGACCTTTCAGGCCTACAAGGGGGACATCGTGTATCTCGATCCGGACGCCTGCCAGAAGCCGCGATTCACGCAGTTGCAGGGCCCGGATGCCAAGACCATCGGTGGCGCGGGTATCAGCTGTGGCTATCGGCTGCAGGTCCCGGTCGATGGCACCTATCGTTTCGTCCTCAACCCGTTCCACGACTTCGCCGGGATCTACAAGATGACCGTGGTGGCAGTTCGTCCCGACCGCATCACCCCGTTCAAGCGAGGCGACACGTTACAGGGCGCGCTCGCCATGCGCGCCGAGCAGGACGTGTTCCTGTTGCAGGCCAGCTCGCCAGGATCAGTCACGATCGGTGGCGCTGATTGCTCAGCCAACTTTGACATCGCGATGTACTTTGGTGACGACGAACTGGTAGGAGCGGGGCCGGCCTGTCGCATGGGCACGGTGACCCTGCCTAAAGCCGGGACGTATCGGGTGGTGATGAATCCGTACAACGCCGCCACGGGTTCGTATCAGATTCCGACGAAGTAAGCCGGATACTTCTATCGACTCAATCCGACCACCGTGAAGATCGTGAAATACCTGCTGCCCACCGTGAACGTCAACATCCGGCGCATCGACGTGGATCGGTCGCCGACGCCGAACGTCTGGGTGGGTGGGAACCTCAAGGGCAAGATCGTCCGCGTCGCTGTCACCCGGCCGCCTGGTCCGTAGCCTTGGCGGAGGCTGGTGAGGCGCGCCCTACTTCATCCCGGCCACAGCCTGGTCCTGGGTGTCGAAGACCGCAAACAGCGACCCGAACCCGGCAATCGCAAACACCTCTTTGATCTGGTCGGAGAGCGAGCACATCACGAGGCGGCCGTTCACCTGCTTGAGGCGCTTGGCGACGAGGATCAGCACCCGCAGGCCCACGCTGCTGATGTAGTGCAGCTCGCCGAAGTCCATCACCATTCGGCGCTCACCTTGCTCGATCAGCTGCAGGAGCTGATCCTCCACGCTCTTGGACGTGGCGGCGTCGAGGCGGCCCTTCAATCCCACCGTGACGATTTGGCCGCCGGCGTTCTTTACGACGATGATGTCCATGTTCAGTTCAAACCTTCAATGGCCGCTGGAAGCCGCTTACGTGCGGGCCTCCTTGAGGCCGGTATATTTTTTCATCAGCAGGATGTTGCGGTCCCCGTTGCGGGAGTACGAGACATCATCCATGAACCTGCGGACGAGCAGGATGCCGAGCCCGCCGGGGTCGCGATCTTCGAGCGCTGCGGTCACGTCGGGCCCTGGGGCCTGGAGCGGATCGAAGGGACGGCCGTCGTCTTCCACTTGCGAGGTGAGCTGGCGGTCTTCCATCGACAGGCAAATCTTTATCAGGTGGTCGCCGGGGCCGTCGAACCCGTAGGAAATGATGTTCGTGACGATCTCCTCAAGGGCGAGATTGACCTCCGAGATGGTGCGGGGCGACAGATCGTAGCGGGCACCGAGCTGATCAACTGCTTCCGTGAGCCTGGCCAGCTCGGCCAGGTCGTTTCTCAGTTCGATCACCGTGGGCTCCGCGGGCATCAATCGCCTCCTGTCGGACGGCCAATGCGTGCCGCCGGCGGTTGGGGATGGCCCGCCCTCCAGCACCCGGCGTCAACAGACTCGCCACACGGGTTCCTCGTCGCTCGCGGCCAGTGAATGCCGTTTCGAGACCATACCGCAGACTGTATCGGCCGATCAAGCAACTCGCGATTGGAGTCGCTCGGGGCAGACGTCACGCGGCGGCCGACGCCGAGCGTTGAGGCGCCTCGAGGCCCGGGCGCGGCGTTCATGACCAGCATGCTACACTGCGGGCCGCTGGCTGCCCGACTCAACCGCCCCGCAACGCGATGATCTCATGACGATCAAGAACGAGCTGGCTTTATCGTTTTCCGCGATTCTTGTGCTGTTCGCCATCAATCTCGGCGTCTTTTTCTGGGGCAATGCCCGGCGCAGCGAGAGCATGCGCGAAGTTCAGGCCGCCGCATCGCGATCGGTGATTCTCGCCAACCTGGACCGGCAGGTCGACGACCGTCAGAAGGAAGGGAACATCCTCGCGCAGCTGGCCGCCGACCTCAAGTCCGCGGGCGTCAACGAGGAACAGCTGACGCAAATGACCGAGCGCTTGAACAGCCTGGGCGAGCGGGCTCAGGCGCTGCGCGGCCTGGCTGACAGCGAGGATCGCGCCAGCCTGGACCGGCTTGCTCAGCAGTTCGACAAGCTTCGCGCGACGTGGACAGAGTTCTATCGCGCTATTTTGCCAGAGCAACTGAACGCCGAGCAGCAGCAGCAGGTCGCTGCGCTGGCGACAACCGCGACAGACGCCGCCGGTGAGACGACGAAGGCGCTGCAATCGCTGCAGTCGAGCGAGGAGCGTCGTGCCGAAGTGGCCACGGCCAACTTCGCGCGCGTGGAACGCCTCACCAACGGCATCTCGCTCTCAATCTTCGTCATCTCCATCGTCGTCGCCATCGTCGTCGCGGTGGGCTTTTCGCGGCGACTCTCCAGCGGGCTGGCGGTCTTGCGCGGCGGCGCCGCGCTGCTCGGCGCCGGCATGCTCGACCATCAAATTCCGCTCGGACGGCGTGATGAGCTTCGCGAACTGGCCGAATCGTTCAACAGCATGTCGAAGAACCTGCTGGAAGTGCAGACGGAGGTGCTCGTCAGCCACGAGCATCTCAAAGCGGAGCTGGCCGAAGCCGCGGCCTACGTCCGCTCCCTGCTGCCGTCACCGCTTGAAGGCGAAGTCCGTACCGAATGGCGGTTCATCCCGTCCACGCAGCTCGGCGGTGACGCGTTCGGACACGAGTGGCTGGACCATGATCACATGGCGCTGTATCTGCTGGACGTCTGCGGGCACGGCGTTGGCGCCGCCATGGTGTCGATCTCGGTGATGAACATCCTCCGCGCCAAGGCCCTGCCCGACGTGGATTTCAAGAACCCGGGGATCGTGCTGGCGGCGCTGAATGAGCGCTTCCCGATGGAGGAGCACGGTGATCACTATTTCACGATCTGGTATGGCGTCTATCAGAAAAGCACCCGGCGCCTGGTCTACGCGAGCGGTGGTCACCCGCCGGCGGTGCTGGTGAAGAAGACCGGGACCACGGGCCCCGAGGTCGCGGAGTTGGGCACCGGCGGGATGATTGTCGGGATGATCCCGGACATTCCGTTCGAAACCAGGTCCGAGACGCTCGACGGCGGCGCCAGGCTGTACGTGTTCAGTGACGGCCTTTACGAGGTGCCGGTCAGCGAAGGGCGGATGATGTCGTTCAGCGAGTTCGTCCGCCACCTGACCAACGCCTCGACGCACGGAAGCTCGACGCTCGACGCCGCGCTGACGACCGTCCGCAAGATCAGCGGCCGTCAGACCTTCGATGACGACGTGTCGATCGTGGAGGTGGCGTTCAACTGAGGGCTGATTAACGGCGGCGTGTCGGCCGAGGCAGCGCCGCTCGCGTGGTCGCGTTCCCTCTACTGTTGTTGCTTTCTTATTCTGATAGCGGCCTGCGCCACCCGCTTCAGCGCTTCATCCTTCTGAATCAGCTCTTCGCGGGCCCGGGTCACCTCCTGCTGGCTGGAGGTCAGCTCCGAACGGAGCCGGGCATTGTCGCGCCGCAGCGTGGTCAGCTGATCGCCGGCCGTTTGGACCGTGGCCTCGACGGCGCTTGCCCGTTCGGACGCCGCTTGCGTGTCGCGAATGCTGTCGTCGAGCGCGCGGCGCAGCGTCAGGATCTCGCCGTCGCGCGCTGCAACGGTCGCTTTGGATTGCGCGTCGGCAGCGGCGCTCTGGTCGAGCAGCTGCTGGCGCTCGTCGAGGAGCGCTCGCACCGAGCCGATCTCGAGCCAGCGCTCGTGCGGGAAGCTCTGCAGTTCGACGATTTTGCTGCGCGCATCGTTCAGGTCACGGAGCGCCGGATCGGGCAGCGTATGCAGGATCGAGGTGAAATACAGCGCTTCGCCGCGCTGCGTCATGCTCGCGCGATTGGAGGCGAGCACCTGTGCGTACAAGGGCAGCGCGTCAGCGAGATGGTTTGTCATGAGAGCGGTGCGCGCGCGCGAGAGCGCGCGGCCCGGGCTGAGATCGCCCGTCTGACCGGGTGTCCGACCGGACGATGCACACGATAATCCGAACAGACATGACAGGATGAGCGGGACACGCCACATGGTCGTATGGCCCTCCATTCAATTGGGCAGAAGAGAGATAGTATACACGCCGCGCCGGAGAGGCGCCTCAGAGCAGTTGTCGCTTCATCAAATCGAGAAACAGACCGTCCTGGCTCGCCAACTCCTGATACGTTCCAGTCTGGACGATGCGACCGGCCTGCAGGACGAAAATGCGGTCGGCATGCGTGACGGTGCTGAGCCGGTGGGCGATGGCGAGGCGCGTCGCCTGCAGATCATGCAGACTGCGGCTGACGACCGCCTGCGTGCGGTTGTCGAGGGCGCTGGTGGCTTCGTCAAAGAAGATCACCCGCGGTCGGCTCACGATCGCGCGCGCGATGCTCAGCCGCTGGCGCTGACCGCCGGACAGCGTCACCCCACCCTGCTGCAAGACGGTGTGCATGCCCATGGGCATCGCCCCGAGGTCGGCGTCCAGTCCCGCCATTCGCGCCGCCGCCCACGCGTCCTCGATCGAACAGGGTCCCGCCCCGACGATGTTCTCGAAGATCGTGCCGTGCCGGATTTGTGCGTTCTGCATCACCACGCCGATGCGGCGGCGGAGGCGCTGCACGTCGAGCAACTGCAGATCGCGGCCGTCGTAGTAAATCGAGCCCGTCTCCGGGGCCTCCAGGCCGAGCAGCAATCGCAGCAGCGTCGATTTCCCTGATCCTGACGGGCCGACAATCGCCACGAACTCGCCGGGCCGGATCTTCATGGTCAAGTCATCGAGGATCGGGGGCCCGTCCGGATCGTAGCGGAAGGATAAGTGGTCGATCTCGATGAGACCGTTCAGGTCGCCCGGATCGGTCTTGTTCGTGTCCACTTCCGGGCGCGCCGCGAGGATCGGCTTGGCGCGCTCGAACAGTGGAATCACCGACAGCACGGACAGGGTCGCCATGGCGAGGCGCTGACTCTCGGCAATGAACGTGGCGAACGCGCCGTTGAACGCGATGAAGTCTCCCGTCGAGAGCGGGGCCGTGCCGCTCCGCGCCGCATCCTGGGTGATCGAGATCATGACGGTGAACAGACAAATCGACGACACGACGGGGAACGCGGCACTGAACACCTCCAGCATCGCCTCGATCTCTGCCGTACGCAGTTCGAGCCGTTTCTGCTGCGCGAACGCCTTCGCCCACTCCGAAAACGCACGCCCTTCGGCACCGCTCACCCGCAGCTTGGCGATTCCGGTCAGGAGCTGCAGGACGAGGCCGGAGATCTGCCCCTGCGCCTGGATGATCGAACGCTGCAGCTGCAGCTTGAGATAGAGCGCGAGCGATGTCACGGCCAGCGCAACGAGTACCAGCCCCGTGGCCACGATTGCGAGCTTCCAGCTGTAGTAGAAGAGGAGCAGGAACAGAAAGCTGGAGAAGATGCCGGTCATGAGACTGTCGACCGTGGCGCCGGTGAGAATCCGGCGAATCGCGTCGACGTAGGCCACGCGCTCGGCCAGGTCGCCGGCGGTGTAGCGGCGGAAGAACGACACCGGCAGATTCAGCAGGCGATCCCACATCGCCGGCTGGACCGATCCGCTGAGCTTGATTTCGAGGCGCACCGATCCCAGCGCGCGAACCGTGTCGAACAGCGTCGTCGAAATGCCGACGGCCGCGAGGATGATGCCCATCATCACCAGTCCGCTGCGCGACCCCTCCGGCAGGACCGAATCGACCAGCAGCCCCATGAAGAAGGGCGTCAGCATGGCGAGGACGCCCGTGCCCAGGCCGACGAGCATGGTCACGCCGAAATCGCGCCGTTCTCGCGCCGCACCAAAGCGGAAGATGTCCCAGGGCGTGAGCGCCTTGTCGGGGAACGGCGGGCTGAAGGCGTACGCGCGGGGCTCGAGGCGCCGTGCCTCGGACTGGGTGAGCGGGCGCCTGGTGTCCTCGGTCGGATCGTGCACCACCATCCGCGTCCCGTCGGACAGCAGCGCGACCGCCTGTTGCGAATCGGCGAGGAACGCCACGAGCGGAGTGGTCTCGTTCCGCCACCAGTCGCCGGTCAGCGTGACCTGCCGGACGCGTACTTTCGAGGCGCGTGCGATCTCGCGCACCGGATCGTCCACGAGCTCATCTTCGTTGGGCTTGGGCGGGCTCTTGACGGAGAACCCCATGCGCTCGCCGACGAGACCGCACGCGATGATCAGCGCACCACCTTCGACCGCGTCGCGCCTGATCGGATCGCCAGGCCGCGACAGGACCGACGCGAGGTCGTCGAGGGCGGCCTGCGTGACGCGCCGGTCGCGCTGGGTCTTCTCCTGCAGGCGGTTCAGTTCGTCCGCGGCCGCCAGACCGATGTTGAAGAACTCGCACTGGAAAAGGGTCGCGTAGAACGTCTCGAGCCCCTGCCACCCGTTGTCGCCGGCGAGCGCCGCTGCGGTTGAGACCGCGCTGACCACCGCCGGCTCCAGCGCCTGCATCCACGTATCGACCGTGATCGGGAACAGCGCGCCGGGGTCGGCGCTGGGTTCCTCCATGCCGAGGAAGAGCGATGCGCCCGCCTCGTGCGCGATCCAGACCACCCCCTTGCGCGCCTTGAACCGCCCCCCGGCGGGGACGTCTCCACGTTCGCCAGGCTCGAGGACCAGGTCGGCGCGCGGGTGAGGGAAGATGCTGCGCGAACTTCCGCTGGACAGCCCGAGCACCCATCGCTCCACGAGGGCGTCGAAGCCGTCGATACCGTCCTGGCGGGCGGCCGCCCGCAGCATCTGGAGACCGAGCCGCAGCAACCGGGTGCCGACGACGCCCACGGCGAGAAAACCCTGCCCGTTGCCGTACCGTTCCAGATCCACGCCGAACAGGGCGTCGCCCACGTCAGCCGTGAAGAAGTGATGCCGTGACCCTTCGGGCCGGCCGTCGCGGACCGCGACCGAGAACACGTCGACGCGCCCCGTCGTGACCAGCCAGACGGTGCCAGGCGCGTCGAGCAGGAACGGGGTGTTTCCCGCGACGTGCTCCTCAACCCCATGCTGCCGGAACAGCGATGCGATTTGAGGACGCGGTACGGTGTCGGAGAGAGCGTCGGACAATGCGTCTCCTCGTGGCTCGTGAGCCGGTACGACCGCCGGACCGCCCGGGGCGACCCGCGGCCTTCAGCTCTGAATCAGCTGCGCGTAGTGCCCGTCGGAGGCTATCAACTGCTCGTGTGTGCCTCGCTCCACGACCCGGCCGCGATCGAGGACGACGATTTCATCCGCGTCGCGAATCGCGCTGAGTCGGTGCGCGACGATCAGGCAGCTGCAGCCGCGCCGCCGCAGGTGATCGTCGATGATCTTCTCCGTGTGCGCGTCGAGCGCGCTGGTGGCTTCGTCCAGCACCAGGATGCTCGGATCGTTGACGAGCGCCCGCGCGATCTCGAGCCGCTGCCGCTGACCGCCGCTGAAGTTCTGTCCCCCTTCCTCGAGCAGCGTGTCGTATCCGCCGGATCGCAGCACGATGTCTTCGTGGACGCGCGCATCCTTGGCGGCGCGCACGAGGCTCGCTTCCGGCGTGGTGGTATCCCAGAGCGTGAGATTGCTCCGCAGCGGTCCGGCGAAGAGGAAGATCTCCTGGTCGACGACGCCGATCGAGTTGTTCAGCACGGCCGGGGCCGTCTCCCGTCGCGGCCGGCCGTCGAAGAGCACATCGCCAGACCACGGCTCGTACAGTCCGCAGACCAGGCGGGCCACGGTGGACTTGCCGCTGCCGGATCCCCCCACCAGCGCCACTCGCGAGCCCGGGTGAATCGTGAGACTCAGCCCCTCGATCAGCGGTGGATCGACCCGGCTGTACCCGAACGTCACGTCGCGAAGCTCCACATGCCCCTTGAGCCGCACGACCCGGGTCGGCGCGAGAGCGGTGGTGATCGTCGGCACTTGCGGATCTGACGGATAGCGCAGCGCGTCGTCGAGCCGCGCGATGTCGCCCCGGACGTTCTGGAGGGTGCTCCCGAGATCCGTGAGCTCCGTCACCGGCTCCATGAAGCTTTCCGACAGACTCTGGAACGCGACCAGCATGCCAATCGTGAGCCTGCCGTCCATCACGCGCATGCCGCCGATCAGCAGTATCGCCACGGTGTTCAACGTCGAGAGGAGCGGCGGGACGGCCATCAAATACACCGTGTAGACCGAGAGCTCGTTCTCCGCGTTCAACCATTTCACATAGCGGCCGCACCAGCTCCCGAAGAACTCGTCCTCGGTCCCGGTTCCCTTGAGGCTCTCCATCATCTGGAGCCCACCCATCGACGCACCGTCGACCTGTCCGCCCGCTCGCACCGCCTTCTCGTTGCTCTCGGAGCGCCGCTCGGAGACGAGGCGTAACGCCACGACGTTGACTGCAGCGAGGCCGACGGTCATCGCCGTCATCAGCGGGTCGTACGACAGCATGACCGCCGCGTAGAACAGCACCGTGATCAGGCTGATGCAGGTCCGTGCCGCGTCGCCCGAGAGCACGGCGGCCACGTCGTCGTTGATCTGCACGCGCGTGCCGATCTCGCCGGGCCATCGCTGCGTGAAAAACGCGATCGGCAACCGGAGCACGTGCGAGAAATAGATGCCGGAGGTGCTGATGGCCATCTTCGCCTTCAGACGCAGCAGACAGCGCTCTTGGAGCCAGGTGAGCAGGGCACGCAGGGCCGTCGTGATGGCCATCCCGAGCAGCAGCGGCCGCAGCCAGTCGTTCAGCTGGTTGACGAGCACCTCGTCGACGAAGATCCGCGTGAAGGTGGGAATCGCCAGGCCCGGAATGACGAGAGCGACCCCCGTGAGCACGGCGAAGAGCAGGGCGGTCTCCGATCCGCGCAGCCGCCGGCGGAGGGCGGGAAGCAGGCGCGGCGGCGATCCGCCGCGCTGGAAAGCGGGCGTGACCGTGAACGTGATGGCGAGCCCGGTGAAGCTGGCATCGAGCTCCGCGGTCGTCGCCAGACGTGAGCCCGTCGCGGGATCGTTCAGGTAAGCCGTCTCGCGCTTGAACCCCTCGAGGACGACGAAGTGGTTGAAGTTCCAAAAGAGGATCACCGGGAACGCCAGCCCGCGCAGGTCGTCGGGTTCGCAACGGACGATGGTGCCCTCGAGACCGTACTTGCGGGCCGCGCGCACGAGATTTTCGGCCTTGCTGCCGTCCCGCGACACGCCGCACTCGAGGCGCAGCTCCTCGAGCGTCACGAACCGGCCGAGCGATCCGAGCACCATTCCCAGCGCGGCCGCGCCCGATTCGACGGCCTCCAACTGGAGCATGGTCGGCGTCACCACCCGCTGACGCGGCCGCGTTACGCCCGCGCGCGGCGTGGGCGGCGGGGAGGTGTCCGCCATCTCAGAGACCAGAGACCTGCTGGAGCAGCGGCAAGACCAGCTCGATCGGCCGTTGTTCGCGGACCTTGATGAAGACCTCGCAGAGGGTCCCGCTGTTCACCGTGACGCGACCGCCTTTGGACGAGGACCACAGATACTTGCTCTGGGACGTCGGATCAGGAAGGAGATCGGCCCAGACGGCATAAGGCGCCCCGCCGGCCGAGAGGTTCTCGACGAGACTGGCGTTGGCCAGCACGCGCATCATGCCCTCACGAGTCGCGGGGAATGCCGACACGGACGTGACCTTTCCGAGCAGGAACCCGTACTCCTCGCGGGCCGCCGTAGCCGGGGCAATCTGCACCAGCATGCCGGGTGCGATGTTCTTCCCGTTCGAGGCAGGGACGTAGACGACCAGCTGGAGCCCGGTTTCGTCATTGTCCACGAGCTGCAGGCTGACGAGCGGAGTGCCCCGGCTGACGACATCCCCCGGGCGGACCTTGATTTCGAGGACGCGGCCCGTGGACGGACTGCTGACCGTGCTCGCCTTGTTGAATCGCTCCACCAGATCTGCGAGCGCCCGCTCGGCTTGCCGTACCACTGCCGTGCGATCCTCGCGGGGCGATCCGATCGCCCCGGGCTGCGATCCGGCGGACTGACGGAGTATCGTCAGCTGGGACCTCAATTCTTCGATTTCGCGTTCGAGCGTCGCCTGGTCGAGTCGGACGACTGGTTCGCCCTTCGCGATGACCTGTCCCTCACTGACCGGGACGTCGAGGATGCTCCCGTCGGCCGACGCATAGAGTTGCAACAGGCCGCCAGGCCTGATCAGCACTCCCCGCGCCACGACGTTGGTGGGGATCGAGCCGACGATCGACCAGACGAGCGCAATGACGAGGAGGGCGCCCAGCGCACCGAGCGCGAGCCAGCTCCGCAGGTGAGTGACCTGGAGCACCTGATCCAGCTGCTCCGGCGAGGAGAGTCGATCGAGGGCAATCTGCCGGTAGGGCGGCGGCTCCTCCACGGTCACGGACCACTTCCTTTTCGCGCGTCGTCGCTTCTCATCCGCGGGCGCGGCGCCGTCGTCGAGGCACCAGACCCGCACGGGTCGAGCCGCACTGTCGAACGCCGCGTCGCCCACACCCGACCCCTCGAGGCGCTCCAGTCGTCGGGCACTGAGAATAAATACCTGCGAGTCCGCGAACCCGTCAAGCGATGGACACCGCGTGCGCTTTTACACCTGGTCGGCGAGCCGGCGCGTGCCAGGAGTCGGGGCCGCCGACCACGCCCATCAGACTGACGGCCGCGCCGCTCATCGTCCGTCGTGCTCCGGACGCGCGACGCCGGGTGATGTCAACGCGTCGTCGGCAAGCGGCACCAGCGGCGTGGGGTCGCGGCTGGCCAGGAAATCGGGCCGCCGGTCTGTGCGGGGCGGCGGCGCGTTCTCCACGCTGTTGTAGGTGATGACCACCATGGCACGCGGAAACGGCGACACGTTGCTCGGGGAGGCGTGCACGAGATTCGCGTCGAAGAACAACGACGATCCGGCCTCGCCCTTTGCCGACACGAGGCCGTGACGGGTGGCCAGTTTCGCCACCACCTCCCGCGGCAACGAGTACTTGAGATCCGCGGTCAGGTTGGAGAGCCACGACGGCCGTACACCGTATGCCGCGTCGATAGTGTCGGCGACGTCGGCGTCGCGCGAGGCAACATCAATCGCACTCTGGACGTGCGTCCGCGGAATGAAGAACAGCGGACCGTTGAATTCCGTGACGGCGTCGAGATAGAGCGCCACGTTGACGACGCGCGAGGTGGGCATCCCGTCTTCTTCACGCCAGAAGATGTAGTCCTGATGCCATTCCCAGACGTCGCCGGCAAACGGCGCCTTGATGTTGATCTTGAACTGGTACACGTAGACCGCGCCGCCGAGGATCGACTCGGCGGCGCTCAGCAGACGGGGGTGTCGCACGAGACGGCCGAAGGTCTCGTGCGTTTGATGCGATCCATAGACGGAACGAACCGACTGCCCGTCCTTTTCGACGACGCGCCGGAGCGACGGCTCGGAAAGGACGGAGGGCAGCGCGTCTTGGAGATTCGCCAATTCCTCGCGTGAAAACGTATCCGGGATCAGGCAGAACCCCTCGCGCCGATACTCTTCGAGGTGACGTGCGGTGAACACCATAGGTCTGGAAGGCTCCGAACGACAGGAGAATGAGGAAGAACGCGAGCGAGTTCCGGCCGCGAATCGTCATGGCCGATCTTCGAGACCGAACCTGGCGGCCCGTGACGGCGTCAGCCCTCGCGCGAAACGCCGAGTGTAACACGGCCTTCCGAACGGCCGTCGTCCCTGTAGAGGTCGGCGTGTGACACCGATAAGGAGGCAGGCCGCCCGGTGTGCCGCAGGCGGCAGGGAGGTTCCGACGCACGCGGCTGCGGGTTCGACTACCATGGTGTCCATTGCCGACGATGGGCACGGGTCACGGGACCAGTGTTCGGGAACGGCGACTTCGTCGGGCCGAACTCCTTCGGGTGGAGGCGAGATGGCAGCGGATGTCACATCGATCGCGCTCCGGAACCATTTGTCCGAGCTTGAGCGGCTCGCCGGGGCGCTCGAGAAATTCGGGGCGCGTCATGCGCTCGGTCCGCGCCTGGTGAACCAGATCAATCTCGTCCTCGAGGAAGTGATCACCAACATCATCTCGTATGGCTTTCCGGACGCCGGTGAGCACTTGATCCACATCGATCTGCGCGTTGCGAGCGACCACCTGACGACGCAGGTCGAGGACGACGGCGTCCCGTTCGACATCACGAAGGCCCCTGTACCCGACGTGAACGTTCCTCTCGAGCAGCGTCCGGTCGGCGGGCTCGGCGTCCTCCTCGTGAAAACCCTCATGGACGAAGTGACATATTCACGTCGCGACGGACGCAACGTGCTCCTCATGACGAAACACACGCGGCCGATCCAAATCGAGCCGAAGCACGCATGACGAAGAGCGCATGTCGACCGATGCCTCGCGGCGGGCGCCCTCGCTGCCGTCGGCCGCGTCGAGTGCGCGCGTACTGCCGGGTCCCTGCCGATCAGAACTCCTCGCCCGCCCGGTTCATGCGCAAGGTGTCGTAGAGGCAGGTTTCCGCGTCGCACGCGGACGAGCCGGCTTCCATGTCGACCCTCTTCCGAAGGTTCAACGTGTGGCCGGTCGGATCGAAGCCCAGGATGCGATACATGTCGTCGGGTCGCGTCCCAGCCCAGTCGAACCGAAAGCGCCGCGTCTCGTGCGGGTTCAGAACCGCGGCCCCGCGCACCGTGCCGTTCAGGTCTGATCGCAGGTACAGGGCCTGGTCGGTGTTATTTTTCAACCACAGGCATCCGCACACCGGCTGCTCCGCAACCAGGCTCAAGCCATCGCCGTCGAATTCCACCCCGGACCACAGTGCCTTTCCACGGCAGCCGATGAGCCCGATGGCCGCCACTGCGGCCCAGACCGCGGTCCACTTCGCCCTGTGCATCGTGCGTGTGCTCCCATCGAGACGTTCAGGCCGGCAGGGGCGGCGGAGAGTTGGCGGGCCGTCGACTGACGTCGGCCGGCCTGACGCGCCGCGTCCGCGAGCATATCGTGCCGCACGGTCATCCGTGCTGTGATTCGCGCCGGGCGAGACCCTCGGCCGCCGTGAGGGACTCGCGGCTGTCGCGCACGGCGGGTCTGCGGTTCCGGCCGGTGAGCCAGCCACCGAGATCGTCGAAGTAGGTGAATGCCACCGGGACGACGATCAATGTCAGCAACGTCGAGGTGATGAGCCCGCCGATCACCGCGCGCGCCATCGGCGCGCGAAACGCGCCGCCTTCGCCCAGGGCGGTCGCGATCGGCAGCATGCCGACGATCATCGCCACGGTCGTCATCATGATGGGGCGCAGCCGCGCCTCGCCGGACTCAACCAGCGCCGTGTGGCGCGGCGCGCCGAGCGCCATGCGATGGTTGGCGTTGTCCACCAGGAGAATCGCGTTCTTGGTGACCAGGCCCAGCAGCATCATCACCCCGATCATCGACATCATGTTCAGCGTGTCGTGGGTGATCAGCAGGGCGAGCAAGACGCCGATCAGCGACAACGGCAGCGACAACATGATCGCGATCGGCTGAAGCACCGATTCGAATTGCGACGCGAGGATCAGGAAGATCAGGATGACGGCCATCATGATCGCCTCGATGACGTAGCCGGTCGTCTGGTCGAGCTGCGCCGTCTCGCCGCCGAGGTCGGGCGAGTATCCCGGCGGCATCGTGATCTTGGCGAGTGCGGCGCGAACCGCCGTGGACGCTTCGGCGACCGACGTCGACGGCAGGGTCGTGGCGGAGATGCTGACGACGCGCTTGAGCGACACGCGTGTGATCTGCGCCGGCGCGACTCCAGCCTGGATGCGGGCGACTGCGCCGAGCGGAACGGTGACGGGTGTCCCCTGTCTCGTCGTCAGAGCCGTGGTGAGCGGCAGCTGTTCGACATCCTCGACGGACGTCCGCTGTTCCGGCGCGACCTGGACCACGACGTTTCTCACCTGCCCCTCCGGGTCCTCCCAGGTGGTCGCCGTCTGGCCGGCGAGGATCGGCCGGATCGTCGACGCGATCTGCCCGACGTCGAGGCCCATCGTCGCCGCGACGTCGCGGTTGACATCAATGCGCAGTTCCGGGCGCGGCGCGCCCATCGACGACTTCACGTCCACGACGCCGGGGATTTTCCGGACCTCCACAACCGCCGCGTTGGCCAGCCGCTGGAGTTCGAGCACGTCGGGACCGGAGATCTGCAACTGAATCGGCGCGGATCCGCTGCTGCCTCCGAGGACCGTGATCTCCGTGCCCAGGATCGGCGCGACCAGGTTGCGGGCCATCACCGTGAGCTCTTTCTGCGATTGCTTCCGCTCACGCGCCGGCACGAGCTTGACGTATACGTTGCCCGATGTGACGGAGCCCGTGATCCCGGCGCCGACGGTGGTGTAGGTGAAGTTGAGCCCGGGCAGGGTGCCGAGCGCGGCGACGATCTCGTCGGTCTTGCCCCGCGTATAGCGCAGGCTCGACCCCTCCGGCGTCTGGAACTGCACCGAAAATTCGCCTTCGTCGGTTTCGGGCAGGAAACCGCCGCCGATGTACGGGAACAGCGCGAACGCACCGGCGAAGGCTGCGACCGCAATGCCGACGGTAATCAGGCGAAAGCGCAGCGCCCAGACGATGACGTTCCTGTATCCGGACGTCAGCCGATTGAAGCCGCGATTGAACAATCCGATCGCTCTGGTCAGAAGGTTGCCGGTGTTCCGCGCGGGGTCGTGGGGGCTGACGCCCCAGTGTGCGGCCAGCATCGGCGTCAACGTGAACGACACGAACAGCGAGACCAACACCGCCCACGCGACGGTCAGGCCGAACTCGAAGAAGAAGCGGCCAACGACGCCGCGCATGAATGCGACCGGCACGAACACCGCCACGATCGTGAACGTCGTGGCCATGACGGCGAGGAAGATCTCCCGCGTCCCTTCCGCGGCCGCGGTGAACTGGTCCTTGCCCATCTCGCGATGCCGCACCACGTTCTCCGCCACGACGATGGCGTCGTCGATGAGGATGCCGATCGAGAGCGACAGGCCCATCAGCGTCAGGAGGTTCAACGTAAAGCCGAGCGCATCCATCAGGATGAAAGAAGAGATGACCGAGACGGGCAGCGCCAGCGACGTGATGGCGGTCGCCTTCCAGTCGTTGAGGAACAGCATCACGATGACGATCGTGAGGATCGCGCCCAGTATCAGCTCCTCGAGCACCGACCTGACCGACTGGCGGATGGCGACCGAGTTGTCGCGGATGACTCGCAGCGACGCGCCTTCGGGCAGCGAGGACCGCAGTTCGGCCACGGCGGCATTGATGCCGTCGGCCACGGCGACCGTGTTCGCGCCGCCGGCTTTCAACGCGTCGAGCGAAATGGCCCGCTGCCCGTTGACCAGCGCTACCGAGCGCTCTTCCTCGGTCGCGTCCTCGACTCGCGCGACCTGCCCCAGACGGACGGGGTATCCGCCTCGCGCCGCGATGATCAATCGACCGAACTGCTGAATGTCGGTGATGCGTCCGGTCACGCGCACCAGGCGCTCCGTGATGCCCGACTCCACGCGGCCCGCCGGTACTTCGAGGTTCTGACGCTGGAGCGCCCCGATGACCTCGTTGACACTGATCCCGAGGGCCTGGAGCCGGTCGGGCAGCAGGAACACGCGCACCTGGCGCTGAAGGCCGCCCGTGACCTGCACGTTGCCCACGCCAGGCACGGCTTCGAGCCTTCTCCTCACGACCTCGTCGGCCAGGCGCGTCAGCCGCACGATCGGCATCTGGTCCGCCGAGAGCGCCAACGACACGATCGGCGTGTCGGAGGGGTCGAACTTCTGGACGATCGGCATGTCCATGCTGGCCGGGAGACTGCGGCGGACAATGTCGACCTTGCCGCGGACGTCCTGGGCCGCCTGATCGACGTTGCGCCCGAGCTCGAACTGGACGACGACCTGCGCCACCGATTCGAGCGACATGGACTGGATCTTCTCGACGCCCTGCAGGGGATTGAACGCTTCCTCCAGGCGACTCGTGACCTCGCGCTCCATGGTCTCCGGACTGGCGCCCGGATAGATGGCCTGCACGGCAATGACCGGGATGTCGACGCGCGGAAACTGGTCGATGTTGAGACGCCGCAGCCCGAATCCTCCCAGGACGACCAGCGCGACCATGATCATGGCGGTGAAGGTCGGCCGACGGATGGCCACACCGCTCAGGCCGTCCCCCGACGCATGAGAAGTCATCGATCGGCCGTCCTCGGAATCCTGCGACGCTGGTTGGTTTGACATGACGAGATTAAGTCGACTTCTTCGGCGCGGCTGCGCCGGGCGTGACTTCGCGTACCTTCGCGTCAACCTGGATGTCGAGCGCCGGCGAGGCGATCACGCGATCCCCCTCTTTGAGGCCGTCCAGCACCGCGACTTCGCTGGCGGAATCGTCGAACAAGCCCACGTGTAAATCGCGACGGATGACTTTCCCGCCCTCGATCAGGAGGACGTAGCGGGCCTTCTCCTCGCCCCGAAGCGCCGTCCTGGGAATCAGCAGTCCCTGCATGACGTTGGCCGTAATGACCCGGCCGGTGACGAATTGGCCGCTGATGAGGCGCCGGCCCGGATTGGGCAGATCGAGCCAGACGCCGACGCGGCGGGTGGCGGGATCCGCGACGGGATCCACCCGTCCGACCTTCGCGGTAAAGGTCTGGCCGGCGTACGCGTCGAGCGTGAACGACACGACTTGTCCGGCGCGGACGAGCGCCGCCTGCTGCACCGGAATCTGCCCCGCCAGCTGCAGCACGTCCAGATTGGCGATCGTGAGCACTTCCTGGCCGACACCCACCGCCTCGCCCTCGCTCACCTTGCGCTCGCTGACCACACCGCTGATCGGGGCTTCCACGTTGGTGCGGTGCGATGCTGCAGTGGCCTGGGCGAGTTGTGCCGCCGCTGCCGCGGCCTGCGCCTTCGCCGCGGCCACCTGCCCGGTGGCCCCGTCGACCTGCGATTGCGCCGACAGCAGATCCATCCTCGACAGCGCCCCCGCCGCGTTGAGCATCTTCGCGCCTTCGACACGTTGCTGCGCGGCGGCGAGCGTTCTTTCGGCCGCCGCAATGCCAGACTGGGCTGAGGCGACCCCGACCTCTCCGCTGGTCACCTGGCTCTGGAGCGCCTCGGCCTGGATGACCGCTAGAAGCTGGCCTCGCGTCACGTTTGCACCAGCGTTCAGGGTGAACTGCTGAATCGTGCCCCCCGATTGCGCTCGGACCGCCACTTTCTCGGAGGGCTCGAGCGAACCCGTGAGAAATACCCCCGACGCGAGATCGGCGGCGTGGACCGTCGCCACATCATCCGGACTGATGATCACGAAGGGGTCCGCGGCGGCCACCTTCGCCGTGTCCGGCGGCGGCGCCGATCGGCATCCCGCGATCGAGAGGATCACGGCCGCACACAGACCGAGCCTGCGGACGTCCGGGGGAACCTGCATGACTCGTGGCATCGTGTGTCCTTCCACTCTGGAGCTGACGTTCACAGGCCTCCGCGGCCTGGCTGATTGACGATGTTGGATGCGGACGGCCGCTGTGGCGAGAGCGAGGGTGCGGACGGCGCGGGAGCGGGCGCGGCCGGCACGGGCACGGTGGTCGAGCCGACGGCGCGGAGCACCCGGGCGTCGGCCGTGTAGAAGTCCGACAACGCCTGCGCGAGATTCGTGCGCGCCTGGAACAGCTGCAAGCGACCGGAGGAGACATCGAGCTGGGTCGACGCGCCCTGTTCGTATCCCAGGAGCAGGAGATCGTAGACGCGCTGTGCCGAGTCGACCGTGCGCTGCCGGGCGGCGATCGCCGCCCGAGCGTTCTCCCGCTCGCCGAGCGCCTGCTCGTACTGAAGCTGCACCGACTCCTTCAGCTGGATTTCGTGCAGCTGCGTCTGCCGGAGTAGCACCTGCGCCTGCCCGATCTCGGCACCCCGCCGGAACCCGGAAAAGATCGGCACCTGGACGCCGACAGACACCGTGCCGAGCGGGGTCCACTGCGCACCGCGGAAATCGACGAAACCAGTCGGGATCACTTGGCCGCCGTAGGAGGCCTGGAGTGACACCGAGGGCAGGTACCCGCCGCGGACGGCGCGAACCTGCTGCTCCCGCGCGGCGATCTGTCGCTGCGCCGCCAGCACCGCAGGCCGCTCCGCAGTGAGCTTCTCCGGGGCGACCCGCGTCTCGACCAACGCCGCCCCAGTCGGCACCTCGAGCGCGGTGGTGAGGCGGATCGGCTGCTCGAGCGGCAGGTCGATGAACCGCTTGAGATCCAACTGCGACAGCGATCGGGCGTTGCGTGCGTCGACCACCTGCGGCCGCAAGTTCTCGAGCGACACTTCGGCGCGCATGACGTCGAGCTCGGACGCGAAGCCGGCTTGGAGACGCGTGCGCTCCTGCCTCAGGAAGGTTTCAGCCTGCACCAGCGCCGCCTGTGAAATGGCCTCGAGCTCCTGGGCGAGCAGCGCGCGATAGTACGACGTGCGGATGTTGAGCTCGATGTCCGCGGCTTGTTCGCGGTAGTTGAACTTCGCCGCATCGCGGACGTTCTTGTAGATGCCGATTTCGGCGCTGACCCTTCCGCCCGAATAGAGCATCTGGGATCCGCTGATGCCTACGTTGTAATTGTGCGGGCTTCCAAGGCCGACGGTTTGCAGGTATTGCGTCAGCACGTCGCCCAGAGTGGTCAGCACCGCCGTACCTGCGTTCTGCTCGAGGTACGCGACGCGCTGCTCCAATGGCAGGGTCGGGTCGGGATTGAACCGAAACGGCGCGGGCACACGCAGATCGACGGCTTGCGGGCTTGACGAGAAATTGCGCGTGTAGGAGGAAGAGCCGTTCACCTGCGGAAGCGCCTGCGATTTTGCCACAGCGATCCGCGTTTCCGCCTCGTCGATGTCGCTCTTCGCCAATTGCATTTCTTCGCTCTGGTTGAGGCCGCGGAGGATCGCGGCCTCGAGCGTCACTTCGACGGCGTCCGCCGGTTGCGCGCCTGCCGGAGCAGGGAGCTGGTTTGACTGCGCGATAGCGAGCCCGGGGAACAGGGCCACGGCGAACGCCAGCACGATCACGGTCTTCAGCAGTCGCATCGAATCTCCTCTTGGTGGCGCGAGCCGACATGCTACCAGAATGCGGTTCGTGATCTCCACGCAAGAAACTGTCTTCGCGCCGCGTGCGATCCAGACCGGTCTTAGCGCGGCGTCCGGTCGCAGCGCCCGGCGATCAGTGCCGTCCGTGCGCCACGGGATCATCACCGCGCAGCCGGGAGAGGCCGCGTCGGGACCGGCAGCTTGTACGGCTCGGTGACGGGACGCGGGGCAGGCATACCCTCGAATGACTCGCTCTCGCGTTTCAGGGATCTCAACGGCTCGATCGACGCGACGTGGTTGCGGAATTTACCGCCATCGACCATTTTCTGCAGCGGCCGCAAGTCCAGCAGCATGCGCCGATCCAACGGAGCCTTGATCAACGCGGGACCATAGGCCGTGGTCGCCGCTTCGTAGATGTGCGCAAAACTGCCGATGTGGTCCTCGTCGGCCGCGAAGAAGTCGATGTTCTCTGGCAGGTTCGCCAGGTGGACGTTGCGCAATTCACGGCGCGCCTTCTCGCGAGGCCAGCCAAAGGCATCGGCGATGACGATCAGCTGCGACTCCGATCGGCTCCGGACGAGGTCGTTGCCGCGGAGGATGCCCTCGACGAGGCCATCGATCGTCTCCGGATTCTCGGCGGCGAAGCCGGCGTTCACGGCCAGGATGTCGGCGATGATGAGCAGATTGCGGTTCGTCGTCAGGATATGCGCGGCGCCGCCGCTGCGCTCGACGACTTCCGACGTCTTGGGCTCCCACGCGCTGCAACCCGCGATCGAGTCCCTGTTCATGATCAACTCGTACAGCAAGAGGTCGCAGGCGCCGAATCCATCCACGGCGAAGACGAAATTGATGGCGTTGGGATTGGGGACGGCCCCCAGGTTTGGCAAGACGTTGACCGGCATCCCGCTCTCGGTGGCTATATAGCGCACCAGGAACTCGGCTTCGGAGAACTGAGCCGTGGCCACGATGCGCCCCTTCAATTCGCCGAACCGGGTGATGCCCTGGCGAACCACGAGCGCATCGGCCCCCCGCGAATACCCCACCAGGACCGGAATGATTGCGGGCCGGTTCGGCGCGTACAGCGCCGCGACATCCGCCGTCGTCAGCACCGCCGCGAGTCGGCCCTGGTTGAGCGCTTCCCAGCCCTCCTGCTCATTCTTCGAGAGCTCGACCTTGAACCCATAGTCCCGGAAGAACAGCGAATGGTCCGATGCCCGCAGGCCACCGTTGGCCACGACGAGGCCAGCATAGCCGGCGTATTCGCTCATTTCGATGAGGAGAGTTCGTTCGGTCGGGACGAAACTTTTCGGATTCCCGAGTGGGGGCAGCGCCAGCAGGGTTGGGGCGATGCGCGGGACCGGGACGATTCCCTCGAACGGATTACTGTCCACGACGGGTGGATCGAACGCCTGGCGCCCGACAGACAGCCACATGGCCACGCTGGTCGCGACGAGCGCCACTAACAGGCACCAGAACAAGGGGCGGCGGAACATGGTCGAGACTAATCTCGCGATGATGGCAGAACGCGCGTACGGGCCGGCCGCGGTCCGCGACCGGGGGGCCGGCACTGCGGCCGGCCCACCATCACCGACTACGGAAAAGAACCCCGTCGCCAAGCGCCCACCGGCTTCAACGGTGCAGGGCCCGGCGACGGGGTGCCGAAATGAGGAGGATCAGCGCCGTGAGAATCGGTGTCAGAATCAGCGCGACGAGGAAGTAGCCGACCGATCCGATCCGGCGATTGCGCCCGGCGAAAGCCATCAGGAGGCAACACAAAAAGTAGATGACTATCAGGTGCATGTGCCCAGGTGCATGTGCCGTCCCGGCCGACTACCTTGCCGCCTAACCTGCCGATTACGCCGACCTTGCCGACCTTGCCGACTAACCTGCCGGTTACGCCGACGCGGCCGCCTTGCCGACGCGGCCGGTCACAACTTCTGCGACCGGGGGTGGCGTCGTCACGCCTGCCTTGGTTGCCGCCTCGTACTCCGCCACGAAATGCTGCCGCATCTTGTCGGGATCGAAATCCAGCAAGGTGCCGCCCGAGTCGAAGTGCGACATGAACACTTTGCCGATCGCGTAGGTCGACGCGCTGGCGAAGGCCGGCGCCGTGACCATGCCGAGCAACTGTCCGACAACCGGCAACGCCTTGATCAAGCTACCACCGAGGCCGTATGCGAGCCTGGTGGGCACGATACCGCCAATGAGGGCGCCGACGATCGACTTCCCGCGGTCGGCCTGGAAGGGAATGCCGTAATACTCGGAAAGCTCCTTGAGCATCTTGATCTGGATGCCCGTGGTCGCCGCCAGATCCACCAGGGGCACCGGCACGAGCCCGGCTGCCGCCGAATACAGCGCGTGTCGATTTACCAGACGCTGAGCGCCCTCTGCACGACTACTCATCATGACCTCCGCTCTTGGAGAAAGCAGCATTCTTCATTGTTCGAGAAAACATTTGTAGCTGGACAGCGAGGAGTATACACACGTCCCTTGAGCCCCGCAACCGCGCTTGGTAAGTACTCCATTACTCCCTTTCGCAATGACGCCAACGTATCGGGCGCCGATGCATCCCGCCTTGCGATCCGGGCGCTTCGACGTCCGAATACGTCATCGTCATTGCGAAACGACTTGCCGAGCCCGCGGGATCTCGATACGCGGGACTTCGATACGCGGGACTTCGACCTTGCGATTCCAGATGCGCTCGCGCACAATAAGGTTCCTTTTCGTGATCGGTTCTCTGACGGCCCACGGTGGAGCCAGGAATGGTTTCGAACGCGCCGATGGGCTGTTGTGTTTTTTCCGAAACATGTGGCAGGGCCCCTTGCCTGAGCTGAGTGGCGAAGGTTCGTCCGACGTTCGGCACGCAGTGTCCGCATCGGCCTTTGGCAGTCTGGTGGAGGTGCTCGGTGCACACGCCCTCCGCGATCCCGGTCGACTGTTCCTGACGTATCTGGCCGACGGTGAGCGGGTCGACCACGAGCTGACGTTCGGCGACCTGGACCGGCTGGCACGGCGGATTGCGGTGAGACTCGAAAGCGCGGGCGCGCGGCCCGGCGATCGCGCGCTGCTGCTGTACCCCTCCGGTCCCGAGTTCCTCGCGGCGTTGCTCGGCTGCCTGTACGCCCGCGTCGTCGCCGTGCCCGCGTATCCGCCGCGCAATCCGCGGCATCTGCCGCGAATCGACGCCATCCTGCGCGACGCCGACGCCCGGTTCGTGCTCACGGTCGCGGATCTCGAGCGGAAGATCGGGGCCTGGCTCTCGACACGATCCAACGTCGGTGTATGGGGGTTGACGTGCACGGACGAAGCGACGCTGCCTTCCGCCGACGGCCGGGAGCTTGCGCGTCCCGAACCAGACGCACCGGCCTTTCTGCAATACACGTCCGGATCCACGGGCCAGCCGAAGGGCGTGATCGTGTCTCACGCCAACATCATGGCCAACATGCGTGTGATCCAGCGGGCGTTCGGCCTGGATGCCGAGTCCATCTCGGTCTCGTGGCTGCCCCCATTCCACGACATGGGGCTCATCGGGAATCTCCTGCAGCCGCTGTATCTCAACAGCCGGGTCATCCTGATGGCGCCGGCCGCATTTCTGCAGAAGCCGCGGCGATGGTTGCAGGCGATCTCTTCCTATCGCGGCCGCGTCACGGGCGGCCCGAACTTCGCCTATGACCTTGCCGTGCGCAGCATCTCTCCCGAGCAACGCGAAGGCCTCGACCTCAGTTGCCTCGAGCTCGCCTACAACGGATCCGAACCGATCGACGCGACTGTTCTCGATCGCTTCGCGACCGCGTTTGCCGCCTGTGGGTTGCGCCGCGAGGTGCTGTATCCCACCTACGGGATGGCCGAAACGACGCTGATGGCGACCGCGTGGACGAAGGGTGTGGCGCCACGTTCGCTCGCCGTCGACCGCGATGCGCTCGCCCGCGACCGAGTCGTCCCAATCGCAGTCCCACTCGCTTCCGACGCGGCCACGCGGGTCCTGGTCAGCTGCGGACGTTCCGTGCCGGATCAGACGCTTCGGATTGTCGATCCGCGCAGCGGGCGGCGGTGCACCGACGACGAAGTGGGAGAGATCTGGCTGGCGGGGCCTCACGTGGCCCGCGGCTACTGGAACCAGCCAGACCTGACCGCGCAGGCTTTCGGCGCGCACGTATCCGACACGGGCGAGGGGCCGTTCCTGCGGACCGGCGATCTGGGATTCGTTCAAGACGGCGAGGTCTTCGTCACCGGCCGTCTGAAGGACGTGATCATCATCCGCGGACGCAACTACTACCCGCAGGACCTCGAGCGCGCGGCCGGGGGTGCGCACGCGGCGCTTCAGCCGAATGGGTGCGCGGCGTTCGTGACCGAACGGGATGGATCGAGCCGGCTCATCATCGCGCAGGAGATCCAGCGCGGGGCGCTGCGCAATCTCGACGTGGCCGAGGTCGGGCAGGCGGTCGTGCGCGCCGTCGCCGAAGAGTTCGAACTGCAAGTACACACGGTGGCGTTACTGCCGCCGTTCGGTCTGCCCAAGACCTCGAGCGGCAAGGTGCAGCACGGAGAGTGTCGTGCGCGCTTCGAGCGCAACGCTCTCGAAATCGCGGGCACCTGGACGGTACCGACTGCCGGCGCCGTCGTCGTCACCCGGCCCGTCGCTGCGACGGCCGCCATCGCGGGCGATGACTTGCGGCGCTGGATCGTCGACGCGATCGCGGCACGCACCGGGTTGCGTCGCCACGAGATCGACACGACCGTATCGTTTTCGAGCTTCGGGCTCGACTCGATGCTCGTCGTCGAAATTTCCCGCGAGCTCGGCGCGTGGCTGTCACGCGAGGTGTCGCCCACGCTGCTCTACGACCACCCGACGATCGACGCACTGTGCCGGCATCTCTCGGGCGAGGCGCCGGCGACGAGCGTCTCGCCGGTACAGCCGAGCGCAACTGCGCAGGACGCGTTCGCGATCGTCGGCATCGGATGCCGGTTCCCGGGAAGAGTGAGCGATCTGCCCTCGTTCTGGAAGCTTCTCCGAGACGGCGTCGATGCGATCCGGGAGGTGCCGGCAGACCGGTGGGACTGTTCCGCCTCGTACGACGCGGACCCGTCGACTCCCGGGACCGCCAACACCCGGTTCGGCGGGTTCGTCGACGACGTCGATGGCTTCGACCCGCAGTTCTTCGGTCTCTCACCGCGCGAAGCGGTCGCGATGGATCCGCAGCAGCGGATCCTGCTCGAGGTGGCCTGGGAGGCGCTCGAGGATGCGGCGCTGGCGCCCTCAAGCCTGGCCGGCAGCGACACGGGCGTGTTCGTCGGTATCAGCACGAACGACTATGCGACGCTCCAGCGCAGCGCGGAGGACCGCGCGCGCACGCAGATTTACGAGGGCACGGGCAACGCGTTCAGCGCGGCGGCTGGACGACTGTCGTACCTGCTCGGCCTCCAGGGACCCAGCCTCGCCGTGGACACCGCGTGTTCGTCGTCGCTCGTCGCGGTGCACCTGGCGTGCCGGAGCCTGCAGTCGCGGGAGTGCGATCTGGCGCTCGCCGGCGGCGTGAACCTTCTGCTCGCGCCGGACCTGTCGGTCACGTTCTCGAAGGCCGGCATGATGGCGCCCGACGGCCGGTGCAAGGCGTTCGACGCATCGGCGGACGGATATGTCCGGTCGGAAGGATGCGGGGTAATTGCGATCAAGCGCCTCGCCGACGCCGTGGCCGCGGGGGATCGAATCCATGCGGTGATTCGCGGGAGCGCCGTCAACCAGGACGGCCGCAGCAACGGGTTCACGGCGCCAAACGGGCCGGCGCAGGAACGCGTGATTCGACGCGCGCTCGCCGCCGCCTCGTGTCAGCCGTCAGACGTGGGATACGTCGAGACTCATGGCACCGGGACGTCGTTGGGCGATCCGATCGAGGTGGGTGCGCTCGCCGCGGTCTTTGCCGGATCACCACATCGGTTGGCGATCGGATCGGTCAAGACGAATATCGGCCACCTCGAAGCAGCGGCCGGGATTGCGGGCCTCGTCAAGGCCATCCTGGTGCTCCAACACGACGAGATTCCCGCGACGCTTCACCTCCGCCGGCTGAACCCGTTCGTCGCGTGGGACCGCCTCGCCATCGACGTGACCTCGGCCCGCCAGCCGTGGCCGAGCCCCACGGCGTGCTGCGCGGGCGTCAGTTCTTTCGGCTTTACCGGCACCAACGCGCACGTCATCCTCGGTAGGGCACCCTCGCAGGAACCACGTGCCGAGACGCCGGTCGTTCGATCCGCCGTTCGATCCGCCGGGCGATCCGCCGGGCGATCCAATGGCGCCACCGCCACAGCGCCCTCGTTGGTGCTGCCTGTCTCCGCACAGTCACCCGCGGCGCTTACGGCGTTGCTCCAGCGGTATCAACGGCATCTGGCCGGCACCGACGACGACTTCGCCGACATCACCTTCACCGCCGCGGTGGGCCGTCAGCACTTCGCACATCGCGTCGCCTTCGTCGGCACGTGCAGTGAGGATGTGGCGCGGCAGTTCGCGACCGCACAGACCGCCGATGCGTCCCGCCCGCCCCGGCTCGTCGCGCTCTTCGCGGGGCAGGGGTCGCAGTACAGCGGTATGGGCAGGTCGCTGTATGACGAGGAGCCGGTGTTCCGGGAGGCGTTCGATCGCTGCGACGCCGCGTTGCGCCGGGCGCGGGACATGTCGCTGCGTCAGATCCTCGACCCTCGACCGGGCGTCCTCTCTCCGATCGACGAGACCGAATGGACGCAGCCCGCGCTGTTCGCATACGAGTTCGCGCTGTCGCAGCTGTGGCAGCGGTGGGGCATCCGGTGGACCGCTCTGCTCGGCCACAGCATCGGGGAGTACGTGGCGGCGTGCGTCGCCGGCGTGTTCGAGCCGGAAGACGGCATTCGGCTGGTCGCCGAGCGGGGGCGGCTGATGCAGGCGCTGCCCGAGCGCGGCGCCATGACGGCCGTCCTCGCGGACCTCGCTGCCGTGACACCGCATCTCGCCGACCTGCCCCGGGTGGCGATTGCTGCCGTGAATGCGGAGGCTGAAGTCGTCGTGTCCGGCGAGCGCCGCTCGCTCGACGAGCTCGAGGTCCGTCTCGATCGCGCGGGACTCGCGTACCGGCGCCTCACCGTGTCACACGCGTTCCACTCGCCGCTGATGGACCCGATGCTCGACGCCTTCGCCGAGGTGGTGAGCACCATCGCGCTCAAGCCGCCGCGGATCCCCGTGATCTCGAACCTGACGGGCGCACCCGGCGAAGCGATGGCGACCACCGATTACTGGGTGCGGCACGTCTCGTCGACGGTGCGTTTTGCCGACGGCCTGCGATGGCTCGAGCGCGACGGCATCACGCACGCGGTTGAAATCGGTCCCAAGCCGGTGTTGGCGCGGCTGGCCGCTCAAGTCTGGCAGGACGGTGCCTCTCGTACCGTGTCGTCGATCGACGTCAGGAACGGGCAGGACGAGCGCACGAGCCTGCGTCAGGCGGTGGCTCGCGTCTTCATGGCCGGAGCGTCGCTCGACTGGACCGCGATTCACCCCGGCGGTCGGCGCGTGTCGCTGCCCTCGTATCCGTTCCAGCGGCAGCGGTACTGGGTCACGCCCGGGCGTGCCGTTCGCCGCGACGATCGCGGCGGGGACACGTCCGTGGTCGCAGTCAATCCGCTCGAGCGCCGACTCGGTCGCCGGCTGCCGGATGTGGCTGCGCTGCCGGGCACTCGAGTGTGGGAGATCGATCGCACCGCGGCCGACGCGGACTCGTGGTCCGGGTACCTCGTCGATGGCGTCGCCGAGCTGCCGGCCAGCGCCGTGATTGACCTCGTGGCATCGGCGGCGCACGCCTGCTGGGGCGGCGCGGACGCCGAGGTTCGCGATCTCCGGTTCCTGACGGCCGCCGCGATTCAAGTCGACAACGAGCTGCGGCTGCAGGTGATGCTCGTGCCCGGCGGCGACGACCGCGCGATCTGCGAGGTCCACGCGTGGCAGCGTCGCGCACACGCACCGCAACCTCCGGTCGCGGGTGCGGAGGACGCGGGCGCCGAGGCCGCATCGGCGCGGCCGCGCCAGTGGAGCCTGATCGCGACGTCATCGGTCACGAAGCTGGCGAGCTCATCGCCGGCCCCGGTACTGGGCGCCGTTGCGGGACCCGGGCCGCGCAAGGTGCCGCAGTTTGGTCTGATGTTCTTCAACGGCAGCGAGACGCCCGATCGGCGCGACAGCTACCAGTTGCTCATCGAAGCCTCCCGGTTCGCGGACCGCCACGGATTTTCGAGCGTGTGGACGCCCGAGCGCCACTACACGGACTTCGGCGGCCTCTACCCCAATCCCAGCGTGTTGCTGGCGGCCCTGGCCAGAGAGACGCGGCGCGTGCGACTGATGGCAGGCAGCCTCGTCCTGCCGCTCCACCATCCGCTGCGGGTGGCGGAGGACTGGGCGCTGCTCGACAACATCTCGAACGGACGCGTCGGTGTGTCGTTCGCCGCGGGTTGGAACCCGGACGACTTCGTGATGTGTCCGGAGCGTTACGAGGACCGCCACGAGACCGTGTTCAGGGATCTCGAAATCGTGCGCCGGCTGTGGCGCGGCGAGGCGATCGAGGTTCGGAGCGCGTCCGGGCGCGACATCACCGTGCGGATCCGCCCCACGCCCGTGCAGCCGGAACTCCCGCTGTGGGTGACTGCGGCCGGCAACCCACGCACGTTCGAGCGGGCGGGGGAGGTGGGCGCCAACCTGCTCACGCACCTGCTCGATCAGGACATCGCTGAGCTGACCGGGAAGATTGCCCTCTACCGGGAGGCGCGCGCGCGTGCCGGCCACGATCCGTCGACGGGTTGTGTCTCGCTGATGGTGCACACATTTCTCGGCGCCGATCTGGATCGCGTGCGCGAACAGACCCGCGAACCGTACTGCGAGTACATCAAGGCGAACATCGGCCTGCTGAAGGGGCTCGCGTTCAGCCGCGGTGGCGATCTGGATGTCGCGGCGCTCGCGCCGCGGGATCTGGATGAGTTCGTCGGCTTCATCTTCGAGCGCTTCTTCTCCACGCGAGCGCTCCTCGGCACGCCCGACTCCTGCGAGGACCTGGCGGTCTCACTCGCCAGTGCAGGCGCCGACGAGATCGCCTGTCTGATCGATTTCGGCCCACCCCGCGACGCCGTCCTCGGGAGCCTGCCGTATCTCGCGGCGCTGCAGCAGCGCTTCGCGCCCGATCGCCGGCTGTCGTCCACGGTCGCGTCGAGCCCGTCGGCGATCACACCGGCGAGCGTCCGGCAGCGGTGCCGCGAGGAGGTGCCCGGCTCCGCCTTCTATCAGCGGCTGGCGGCCCGGGGCATTGAGTTCGGCGCGGAGAAGCGCGGCATCGACCGGATCTGGCGGCGGGACCGCGAGGCGCTGGCGAGACTGACCGATCGCGTCGCGTCAAGCGGAGCGATCACCGCGGCTGGCCTGGAGGCCGCGCTGCACGCGTTCATCGCCGCGCTGCCGGCCGACGCCTTCGAGCGAGCTGTCGATGCCGTGTTCGTCCCCGTGGATCTGGGGCACCTCACGGTCTTTCGGCCCGGCGCGACCGCCGCGTGGAGCCACGCCTCGATCGATGCGGACGACGAGCAGTTGCACGAGGTCTCGGGCATCGCTCGGCTGCTCGACGACCGGGGAGAGACTGTCGCCGAGTTGCGCGGAGTGAGGGTGAGACGACGGGCGGGGGCCGCGCGCGCGAGTGCCCGGGAGGAAATGCTTGCCAGCTGGCTGCACGAGGTGCGCTGGATCGAGGCGCCGGCCGAAGGGCCGTCGGACGATGCCGCTGGCCACGCTCATTGGATTCTCCTGGCAGACGAGGGCGGCGTCGCGACGGCGCTCGCTGAACGGCTGAGTCGCGCCGGCGACACCGTGACGATGGTGCGGGCCGGCGTCGTCGATCCGCTCGACCCCGCCGTCTTCGCGCGGATTCTGCACGTCGAGGCCGGCGTTCCGCCCTCTGGCCTGGTGCATCTCTGGTCGCTGAACGCCGCGGATGGCGACTCGTTGACGGCCGATGCGCTGCGTCAGGCCGAGACGTTCGGGTGCGCGGCGTTGGTGCACGTAGTTCAGGCCCTCACCGCTGCGGGCCTCGCCTGCCCGGTGTGGGTGGTGACCAATCGAGCCCAGCGGACGGGCGAAGAGGCGGCCGCGGGTGCCGTGTCGATGGCGCAGGCGCCGGTCTGGGGATTGGGTCGTGTCGTCGCGCTGGAGCATCCCGAGTGCTGGGGCGGCCTCATCGACCTCGATTCCGCCGGCGGCGCGGTCGAGCTGGCCGCCCAAACGATTGTTGCGGAGCTCCGCCGTCGCGACGACGAAGATCAGGTGGCGTATCGACAGGGTCGGCGCTTCGTGCCCCGCCTCGAGCGCAGCCAGGCCCTGCCCCGCCTCGCGCCCCGTTGCGATCCAGACGCGACGTACTTGATCACAGGTGGGCTCGGGGCGCTCGGCCGGCGCGTCGCACACTGGCTGGTGAGACACGGCGCGCGACACCTCGTCCTGACGGGGCTCCACGCCCTCCCGGACCGCGGAGACTGGACGAACGCGAGTCTGACAACGTCGGTTCGCGAGAAGATCGCCGGCATCCAAAGCCTCGAAGGGCAGGGGGCCGAGATCACGGTCGCTTCGGGTGACGTCAGCGAGCGCGATCACATGGTGGCGCTGTTCCAAGCAATACACGCCGCGGAGCGGCCGCTGCGGGGAATCGTGCACCTGGCGGGCCTTCCCGAGAACCAGGCTCTCAGCGAGGTGTCCTATGCGGATGGCCGCCGAGTGCTTGCGCCGAAGGTCGAAGGCGCGTTCCACGTGCACGAGCTGTCGCTCGGGGATCCACTCGAGTTCTTCGTGAGCTTTTCATCGATTTCCGCCGTCTGGGGATCGCGCGGTCAGCCGCTCTACGCGGCCGCCAACCACTTTCTCGACGCGCTCCACGCCTGGCGTTCGAGCCGCGGCTTGCCCTCCACCTGCATCAACTGGGGTCCCTGGTCCGAAGGCGGCATGGTGTCTCCGGACGGCCTGCGGGCGCTGTCGAAGATAGGCGTGCTTCCGATCGACCCGGCTGATGCCACCGATCTCATCGGACGCCTGCTCGCAACCGGCACCGGGTCGCGAGTCGTGGCGCAGATCGACTGGACGGTGTTCACCGATCTGTTCGAGTCACGCGGCAGGCGGCCGCTGCTCGCGTTCATGCGGCAGGCGGGGTCCGGGAACGCGACGCCGGTGTCCACCGCGATGCGCCTGGCGCTCGAAGCGATGAGCGACGAGGATCGGAAGTCTCATCTCACGCGCTACGTGCAGCAGGAAGTCGGCGCGGTGCTGGGTTGGACCCGCGGCGAGGCGCCCGATCCGCGCGCCGGGTTCTTCGAGATGGGGATGGACTCGATCACGGCGCTCGAGTTGAAAAACCGCCTGCAGACGGCCCTCGGCCTCACGCTGCGTGCCACGGTCGTCTTCAACCACTCGCGGATCGAGACCCTCACCGAGTTTCTCCTTCGCGAGCTGGGCTTTTCCGCCGCGGGCGCGGTGCAGATACCGGATCCAGCGGATGACACCAACGCGCTCGACGACGCGACCGTGTTGGAGCTGCTGGATCGCCAGCTGGCGTCGATCGACGCGTCGACCGGGGACACTACGACGAGCGTTGGTCGCTGACGGCGATGGCCATCCCAGGAAAACCAGCCAAGGGCTGCCTTGAAATCCCACGAAACATGTGAGGACCGCCATACGGCACTTCACCCAATGACACAACGGGACCAAAATCCTCGTCACGAGCCGTCTGGCGGTCCAATCGATTACCCGGCGCGCCTGCGCGCGGCGCTGGCGGCGCTGCAGAAGCAGCAGGCTCGCATCGAGGAGCTCGAGCAGCAGCTGCACGAGCCGATCGCCATCATCGGGATGGGCTGCCGCTTCCCCGGCGGGGCGAGCAACCCCGGGCGGTTCTGGGCGCTCCTGCGCGACGGCGTCGACGCCATCGAGGCCGTGCCTCCCGACCGCTGGTCCGTCGACGAGTTCTACGACCCGGATCCCGAAACGCCAGGTAAGACGTACACGAAGACGGGCGGATTCCTGCGGGGTGTCGACCTCTTCGACGCGCGATTCTTCCGCATCTCGGCGCGCGAGGCGGCCAGCATGGACCCGCAGCAGCGGCTGTTGCTGGAGGTGAGCTGGGAAGCGCTGGAGGATGCCGCCGTGGCCGGCGACACACTGGCTGGCAGCGCGACGGGCGTGTTCGTCGGCCTGACGGTCGAGGATTACGCGAAGCTCGTGAGCCGCACGGATCTCACGCGGGCCGACGTCTACACCGCCACGGGCAATGTCGCCAACATCGCCGCCGGACGTCTGTCGTACTTCTACGGGTTCCGCGGTCCGAGCCTGGCCGTCGACACGGCGTGTTCGTCCTCGCTCGTCTCGCTGCATCTGGCCTGTCAGAGCCTCCGGGCCGGCGAATGTGAGATGGCGTTGGCGGCCGGCGTGAACCTCATTCTGGCGCCGGACAACACGATCGCGGTATCGCGCGCGCGCATGCTGTCGCCCGACGGCCGGTGCAAGGCGTTCGACGCTCGCGCTGACGGATACGCGCGCAGCGAGGGCTGTGGCGTCGTGGTCCTCGAGCGATTGTCGCGCGCCGTGGCCCGGGGCCGGCGCGTGCTCGCGATCATCCGCGGATCGGCGGTCAGGCAGGATGGGGCACGCAGCGGTCTGACTGTCCCGAACGGCCCGGCGCAGCAGGCCGTCATGGACGCGGCCTTGCGATCGGCGCACGTCGATCCGGTCGACGTCGGGTACCTCGAGGCGCACGGGACGGGAACGGCGCTGGGTGATCCGATCGAGATCGAGGCAATCGCCGGCGTCTACGGAGGGCGCTCGCGCGCCCACCCGCTCGTCATCGGCGCTTTGAAGACCAGTGTCGGGCACATGGAGTCGGCCGCCGGCATCGGAGGCGTGATCAAGACGGTGCTGACGCTGCAGCATGGACGCATCCCGCCGCACCTCCACCTGCAGACCGTCAATCCCGAGATCTACCTGGACGAAATCCCCGCCATGATTCCGCGCGTCTCAATGCCCTGGCCCGACGGCCACGGGCGGCGGCTGGCGGGTGTCAGCTCGTTCGGATCGAGCGGAACGATTGCGCACGTCATCCTCGAGGAGCCGCCGGCCGTGCCGCCCTCGACGCCGGACACCAGCCCGCAGTGGCTGTCGCTCAGCGCGGCGACCGAGCCGGCGCTCGCCGATCTGGCCGGCCGCTTCGATGAGTTCCTCTCGACACAGCCGGACGAGGCGCTCGCTGACATTTGTCACACCGCGCGGGTGGGGCGGTCGAGGTTCGGGCGCCGCGTCGCGGTTGTGGCGCGGAGCGCCGGCGAGATGCGTAGGCGCCTGCGGGCCGCGATGACCGAGCGCGCGGCCGTTCGGACGGAAAGCCGTGCGCAGGGCCGCGCGCCGGAGATCGGATTCTTCTTCACGGGGCAGGGTGCGCTCCACGCGGGCATGGGGCGCCGCCTCTATGAAGCGGCCCCGGTGTTCCGAACAGCCATCGACTGGTGTGCCGAGGTTCTCCGTGACGATCTGCCGCGACCCCTCGCGGAGATGCTGTTCGACGACGGCTTGGGCGAGCTGCTGGAGGACACGCAGTACGGCCAGCCGGCGCTGTTCGCGCTGCAGTACGCCCTCGTCCTCCTGTGGCGCTCGTGGGGGATCCGCCCGGCCGTGGTGTGCGGCCACAGTCTCGGCGAGTATGCCGCGGCATGGGCGGCCGGGATCCTCGAGCCCGAGGCGGCGCTGCGGCTGGTCGTCGCACGCGGGCGCCTGATGAAGGCGACGGCGCCTGGCCGGATGGCCGCCGTCTTTGGCGGCGAAACCGCGTGCCGCGACGCGATCGTGGGCGAGCCGCAGGTGGCGATTGCGGCCATCAACGCCGACGACGAAACGATTCTCTCGGGAGACCCGGACGCCATCGACCGGTGCCTGGCGCGCCTTCGCGGGCGCGGCCTGCACGCGCGCGCGCTCCGCGTGGACCGCGCGTTCCACTCGCCCCTCATGCGCCCGGTCGTCGATCAGTTCGCGCCACTGTTGCGCGCGACGTCGTTCAAGCCGGCGCGCTTGCGCGTGCTCGCCGCCGTCACGGGACGCTGGGCCGGGCCCGAGGATCTGGCCCGCCCCGAGTATTGGCTCGAGCAGGTGACGAGCCCCGTGCGGTTCGCGTCATGCGTCGCCGCGATGGCCGCCGCGGACGTTCCGTTGGCGATCGAGGTGGGTCCCGCACCGGTGCTGACGGCGCTCGGTCAGCGGTCGCCGTCTGCGGGAGCCGTCCAGTGGCTGCCGTCCATCAGACCCGACGGCGATCCGCTCGAAATCATGCTCGAGACGCTGGCTGCCTGCTACACCGCGGGGGCCGAGGTCGAAGGCCGCGCGCTCGCCCGCGGCGCCCGCCGGCTGGTGGCGATTCCCACGTATCCCTTCCAGCGTGAGCGACACTGGGTCGATGCGCCGGAGCGGCCCCGCAGCCGACCCGTCGAGGACGAGGCCGCCGCCGCGTTCGAGCGGCGTTTCGAGTCGCAGAAACAAGAATCGCCGCGCGCGCTGCGGCTCGAACCAGGCCGGCTGTCCTTCGGGATCATGTTCTTCAATGGCGTCGAGGGAGACGCGGGGTCGCAGCGGTACCGGTTCGTCATGGAAGCCGCTCGTTACGCCGACCGGCACGGATTCACGAGCGTGTGGCTGCCGGAGCGGCATTTCACGAGCTTTGGCAGCCTGTATCCGAATCCGGCAACCCTGCATGCCGCCATCGCCCGCGAAACGCGTCACGTCCGCCTCATGGCCGGTAGCGTCGTGCTCCCGCTCCACCAGCGCCTGAGGGTTGTCGAAGAGTGGGCCCTGGTCGATAACCTCTCGGGCGGACGCGTCGGGATGTCGTTTGCCTCGGGGTGGAATCCCGACGACTTCGCGCTCGCCCCCGACCAGTATCGTGACCGTCACGAGCAGCTCTTTCAGGGCATCGAGGAGTTGCGGCGGCTCTGGCGCGGCGAGACGGTGGATGTCCGCAACGGCCTCGGCCAGGTCACGTCCGTCCGGGCCTATCCGACACCGGTGCAGCCGGAGCTGCCGCTCTGGGTGACGGCCGCCGCGAATCCCGCCACCTTCGAGCGCGCGGGTTCGATCGGCGCGCATCTGCTCACGCACCTTCTCGATCACGACGTTCACGAACTGGCGGAGAAGGTATCGCTGTACCGCGCGGCCCGGCAGCGCCACGGGCACGATCCCGCCACGGGCCAGGTCGTCGTCATGCTCCACACGTTCGTCGGCGATGACGAACGCGCGGTGCACGATCGCGTCCGCGGCCCGTACTGCGAGTTCCTGAAAGCCAACGCGCACCTGTTGAAGGGGCTCGCCACGAGCCGCGGCACGCAGACCAATCTGGATTCGCTGTCGCCCGCCGACCGCGATGCGTTCGTGGGTTTTCTCTACGATCGCTTCTTCTCGAGGCGTGGCCTGATCGGCACGCCCGAATCATGCGAGGTCCTGCTGGGACAGCTGCAGGAGATCGGAGTGAACGAGATCGCCTGTCTGCTGGATTTTGGTCCGGCACCCGAGGACGTGCTCGCGAGTCTGCCCTCGCTGCTGCGGTTGGTGGAGCGGACGTCGATGGATGCGCCTCGGCGCGCGGCGCGTCCGGCCCTGGTTGCCGAGATTGCGCCGAGGGAGTCCGCGGCCGTTCGCGGTGAGAGCACGGCGCCAACGGCCGAGGAATCCGGGTATCAGATCACGTGGCGGGCGGTCGCACTCGAACGATCGGCGCCCGCGGCCAAAGCGCACGGAGGCGGCCGGTCGTGGATCGTCTGCGTCGATCGCCGCGGTGTCGGCGCGCGCGTCGTCGAATGGCTGTTGGGTTCGGGCCAGCCGTGTGTGGCGATTGAGCGGTCCGCGTCGGCAACCGACCACCGGCGGGACGCTGGCGGTGATTCGGACGGCAGATGGGAACACGATCTCCGGGCGGCGGTCATGGCAGCGCCGACCGCGGTCGTGTTGTACCTCTGGCACCTTGATGCGCAGGAAGGCGCCACCGTCGCGGCGCTCGCCGATGCAGTCAGCGTCGCGCGCGTCGTCTCGACCGTCTCGACCGTCTCGACCGCCGGCAGCGGGCGGACCGCGCGCATCTGGTTCGTGACGCGTGACGCGCACCACGTCGCCGGTCACGACGTGATCGTCTCGCCGACGCAGTCCTCGTTGTGGGGGCTTGCGCGCGTCCTGCCGATCGAAGAACCACGTCTGTGGGGAGGCTTGATCGATCTCACCTCGGCCGCAGACGAGGCGACCAGCGCCGCGCTCATCGTGGACGCCGCCACGAGCGAGTCGCGCGAAGACCAGCTCGCCTGTCGCGACGGGCGTTTTTTCGCCGCGCGCCTGACACCCTCTCCGCTGCCGCCGGCCCCGCGCCCCGTGATGTGCCGGGCCGACGCCGCGTATCTGGTGACCGGCGGCCTCGGCGGTCTTGGCCTCGCGGCCGCAGGCTGGCTGGCCGACAAGGGAGCGCGATCGCTCGTGCTGTGCGGGCGGACGCCGCTGCCCCCGCGCGCCGAGTGGGACACGCTGCCCGGTACTCACCGCTGCGCTACGGCCGTGCGGGCCGTCGTCGCCCTGGAGCGTCGGGGGCTGATTGTTGAGACGGCGGCGTACGACGTCGGTGCCCCGGATGCGCTCCGCTCGCACATCGAGCGGCGGGCGGCAGAGGGAAAACCGGCAGTGAGAGGTGTGATCCATGCGGCGGGCACGTGGCAGGACGCGCCGTTCACCCGCGTGGACGTGGCGATGCTGACGGCCGTCCTTCAGCCGAAAGTGGCCGGCACTGACGCGCTCGAGCGGGTGTTTCCGGACGAGTCGCTCGACTTCTTCGTCGCCTTTTCGGCGTTCTCGTCGATGCTGCCTGCCGAGCGGCAAGCGAGCTACGCCGCGGCGAACGCCTACCTCGATGCCGCCATGGTGCGTCGTCGCCAGCGAGGCGGCGTGGCGGTGGCGATCGACTGGGGGCCGTGGTCGGAGATCGGGTTCGCCACCAGCGAATACGGCGCGCGCGCGCACGAACGCCTGCAGGCTCTGGGCATCAATCGACTGACGCCCGCCGAGGGACTCCGCATCCTCGATCGACTCGCGGCTACCGATTCGTCGGCGTTCGGGGTGATGCCGGTGGCCTGGGGGCGCCTGTTCCAGGCGGACCCGAACGCCAGCCTGTCGCCGCTCCTGTCCGAGCTCCTAGCCCGGTATGGCGCCGACAGCGATAGTCCGACCGGCGCCGCCGACGGTCCGCTCGCGCGCGCCGTGCTCGAGGTTCCAGGAAGCGAGCAGGCGGGTCGTCTCCGGCACGGACTCCGCGAGATCCTCGCGTCGGTGATGCGGACCGATCCGTCCAGCATTCCAAACGAGACGCCGTTCACCGAGCTCGGGGTCGATTCGCTGATGGCCGTGGAGATGAAGAACCGCATCCAGCAGGAGACGGGGATCGCGCTGCCGCTCGTGCAGTTGCTCGACGGTCCGAGTGTCGTATCGCTGACCGCGATCGTGCTGGCCGCGATCAAGATGGCTGTGCTCACGTCACGCGCGGCGCCGTCCGCGGCCGGAGCAGACCTCGAGGAGATTGAGATCTGATCTGGCCCCACGCTCCTCTAAACAGGAGCGAGCGCCACGATCCACGAATCCGTCATGTCGCAGAACCACACAGACGAGGCCGTAGAAGCCGTCGCCATCATCGGCATGGCCGCCCGCCTTCCAGGGGCCGCCGACGTCGAGACGTTCTGGCGCAACCTGGTCGCCGGCGTCGAGTCGATCCGCCACTTCACGGCCGACGAGTTACACGCCCGAGGCATCGATCGGCGTCATCTCGCGGATCCGCGCTTCGTGTCCGCGGGTGCACTTCTGGAGGACGTCGATCGCTTCGACGCATCGTTCTTCGGGTTCACGCCGCGCGAGGCCCAGATCCTCGACCCGCAGCACCGGACGTTCTTCGAGTGCGCCTGGTCGGCGCTCGAAGACGCGGGCTGCGACCCCGCGCGGACGTCGCGCGCGATTGGAGTCTTCGCCGGCACGAGCATGAATTCGTACCTGCTCTTCAACCTCGTGCCGAACGCCGAGGTGATTGACGCGGTGGGCCTTGCGCAGGCCTGCATTGCCAGCGACAAGGACTTCCTCGCGACGCACCTGTCCTACAAGCTCGATCTGCGGGGGCCGAGCCTGACCATCCAGACCGCGTGCTCGACGTCACTCGTGGCCGTGCAGCTCGCATTTCAGCACCTGCTGACCTATCAGTGCGACGTGGCGCTGGCCGGCGGCGTGTCCATTCAGGTGCCGCACCAGCCGGGATACCGCTTCGAAGACGGCGGCATCCTCTCGCCGGACGGGCATTGTCGTGTGTTCGATGCGGCCGCTCGCGGAACGGTCAAGGGGAATGGCGTCGGGGTTGTCGTGCTGAAGCGGTTGAGCGAGGCGCTGCGCGACGGGGATCGGGTCGTGGCGGTCATCCGCGGCGCCGCTGTGAACAACGACGGCAGTGTGAAGGTCGGGTTCACCGCGCCGAGCGCCGACGGACAGGCCGAGGTGATCGCGACGGCGCTCGCGCAGGCCGGTGTGCCGGCTGGAAGCCTTGGCTACATCGAGGCGCACGGTACCGGGACGCCGCTCGGCGATCCCGTCGAGGTCTCGGCGCTCACGCGGGTCTTTCGGGCCGCGACGCCGCAGATCGGGTTCTGTGCGCTTGGCGCGGTCAAAAGCAATATCGGGCATCTCGATGCCGCGGCGGGCGTGGCCGGGCTGATCAAGGCGGCGCTCGTGGTGGAACGTGGCGTCATCCCGCCGACCGTTCACTTCAGCACGCCCAACCCCGAGCTCGATCTGCCGACAAGCCCCTTCTACGTCAACGCCGACGCGTGCCGCTGGCCGGCCGCGGGACATCCTCGCCGCGCAGGCGTGAGCTCGTTCGGCATCGGGGGGACCAACGCCCATGTGGTACTGGAGCAGGCCCCGCCACGCGAGGCGTCGGCTGCACCTCGAGCCGTCGAAATCCTGCCCCTGTCGGCGAAGAGCGCATCTGCGTTGACCGGTGCCCGCCAGCACCTGGCCGCGCACCTGCGGGCGCACGCAGACGCGAACCTCGGGGACATCGCCTGGACGCTTCAGAATGGACGCGCGGCGTTCGCGATCCGTGAGGCGATTGTCGCAGGCTCGACCTTCGAGGCTGCCGGCATGCTCGAGGCGCCCGCGGAAGGGTCGGGTTCCGCCGCCGGCGCAGTGTGCCCGCCCGTGGCTTTTCTCTTTCCCGGCCAGGGCGCTCAGTACGCGCGGATGGGCGCCGGTCTGTACGCCTCCAACCTCGTCTTCGCCAGGGCGTTCGATGAAGTCGCGGTGCGGTTTCAGCGATTGACCGGAATGGATGTGCGTCGTGTGCTCTTCGGGGCTGCCGGAGAGGCCGCCGACGATGAGCGACTCGCGGCCACGGGGATGGCGCAGCCGGCGCTCTTCGCCATCGAGCACGCGCTGGCCCGGTGGTGGATGCACATGGGCGTCATGCCCGACGCGATGATCGGCCACAGCCTTGGGGAGTACGTGGCCGCATGTATCGCAGGCGTCTTCGGGCTCGACGAGGCGGTCGCGCTCGTTGCCGCCCGCGCCCGCTTGATGGAGTCGCTGCCGCAGGGCGCGATGCTCGCCGTGCGCATGAGCGAGACGGACGTCCAGCCCTGGCTCGACGATACCGTGGCACTCGCCGCGGTCAACGGCCCGCGATCTTGCGTGCTTTCGGGGCCTCCTGACGCCATCGCACGCATCGAGCGAACGCTTGGCGGGCGCGGCGTCCAGGTACAACGCCTGCGGACATCGCGCGCGTTTCACTCGACGATGATGGATCCGATTCTCGCCGCGTTCCGCACCGAGGTGCGGCGAATCCGGTTCCAGCCGCCGTCGATCCCGTTCGTGTCGAATCTCACCGGTGGGTGGATTACAGCCGGGCAGGCCACGGATCCCGAGTACTGGGTTCGTCACCTGCGGCAGACGGTGCGATTCGACGCCGGGCTGCGAACCCTCTTCGACGATCGCGAGCATGTGTCGCTCGAGATCGGTCCGGGTGCGACGCTCAGCCGCCTGGCGCAGCGCGCACGCGCATCCGGCGCGACCGCGATCGCGGCCATGCGCGAGCGTGAGGACAGCGTCGACGACGAGCGCATGCTCATGCGAGGCCTCGCGAAGTTCTGGACGCGCGGCGGCGCCGTCGACTGGCAGGCGCTGCATGGCGGGCGCCGGCGGAACCGCCTGGCGCTGCCGACCTACGTCTTCGATCGCCAGCGGCACTGGATCGACCCGCCGACTGAAACGAGACGCGTCGATAGTGATGGCGCGGAATCCATCGAGTCCTGGTTGTACGTCCCTCACTGGCATCGGGCAGCTGGGCCAACGGTGTCCGCCGTGCCCGGCAGCGAGACCGTGCTCGTACTGAGCGACGAGGGCGACATCGCGACGAGCCTCGAGCGGGAACTCGCCCGTCGGGGCGATCGCGTGGTGTCGGTGCGGCGCGGTCCGTCTTTCGCAAGCACCGGCGCGGACTCGTACGTGGTCGGCACCACCGGCGCGGACTACCAGGCGTTGTTTGCGGAACTGACGCGCGCGGAACTGTTGCCGACGCGGATCGTTCATCTCTGGTGCGCGCGTGCTGGAAAGGATCGGCCCGGTCTCGAGGACGCTGGCGACGCGGAGATCCAGGAAGAGCAGGCGTACGGGTTCGGCAGCCTGTTGTGCCTCGCGCGCGCGGCCGCGGGCGCCGGTCGCGGGCCGCTTCACCTGGTCGTCGTGTCGACGGATCTGTTGCAGGTGCACGATCGCGATCGTCCTCGTCAGCCCTGGCGCGCCACCATGCTCGGGCCCTGTTTCGTGATCCCGCAGGAAGACGCGCACATGACGTGTCGGCTGGTGGATTTCGAGGACGGTGCGCCCGAGCCGGAAGTGATCGACCTCCTCCTGGCCGAGGTGCTCACGGCCGCGGGGCCGACGCTCGTGGCGTGTCGCGGCGGCGAGCGATGGGAGCGGACGTTCGAGCGGCGGCCGTCTCCTGTGCGGCCCGCGTCGCGCCTCGAGCGTGGCGGCGTGTATTGGATCACCGGGGGCACCGGCGGCATCGGCCTGGCGCTCGCACGATGGCTCGCGCGTGAATATGGCGCGCGCCTGGCGCTCATGCAACGCTCGCCACTGCCGCCGCGGGAATCGTGGGAGGCCAGCCTGCAGGAGCACGATGACAGCGACCCGATGCCGGGCGTTCTGCGTGCCCTGTTGGAGGTCGAGGGCCTCGGGGGCGAGGTGCTCGTCTGTCAGGGCGACGTGACCGATCACGATCAGGTGCGTCGCGTCGCGGAGATGATTCGCGGTCACTTTGGCCGAATCGATGGGATCGTTCACGCGGCTGGCGTGCCGGGTGGTGGACTCATCTCTCTCAAGACCATGGATGCGGCGCTGGCGGTCATGGCGCCCAAAGTGCTCGGGACACAGCACCTCGCCGCTGCCGCGCGCGAGCATGGCGCGAAGTTCCTCGTCCTCTGCTCCTCGATCGCCGGTTTGCAGGGTGGGTTCGGACAGGTCGACTACGCCGGCGCCAACGCTGCCCTCGACGCGTTTGCCGCCTGTCATACCACCGCCTCGGGTCTCCCGACGTTCTCCATCGACTGGGACGCCTGGCGCGAGACGGGCATGGCGGTCACGGCGAACGCGCGTCTGCGCGCGCGACTCGATGGCGCCGAGGGCAGCGGCACGCGGCCGGACGGGCTCTCGCTGTCCGGGCTGCGTGATGCGGAAGGCGCCGAAGCGTTCCAGCTGATCCTCGAAGGGCGTCATGCGCAGGTGGCGGTTTCAACGGTCGATCTGCTTTCGCGGATCGTCGATCCGGGACTGGCGCTCGCGTCGGTGACGTCCGGCTCGGCCGGTACGAACGGGTTGCCCGCGGTTCCGCGACCGTCCAGCAACGACCTCGAGCAGCGCATCGCGGAAGTGTGGGAGCGCGTACTCGGTGTCGCGCCGATCGGACACCACGACAATTTTTTCGAACTGGGGGGCGATTCGCTGGCCGGCGTGCAGGTGATCGCGCATATGAACCGCGAACTCGGTTTGCAGGTCACGGTCCCGCAGTTCTTCGAGGCGCCGACCGTGGCGGCGCTGGCAACGCTGGTGCTCGGGGGAGATGCCCCTCGCGAGCGCTCGCTCGAACTCAGCCGGGATCGGGGCCGCTTGCGCCGCGAGCGGCGCCGGATGTAACGGCAGTGACAACGGTTTCGGGTCGCGCTCCCGCGCGAGAGGTTCAGGACTCTAACGGGCTGGCGAACGCCCACCACAAGATCACGCGCGACAGGGTTATCTCGTATAGTAAAGGCCTTCATGGAGTCGGAGCAGTCGATGGTTCCCGATAATGCCGTGGCCGTTATCGGGATGGCGGGACGCTTCCCCGGGGCCCGGACGCTGGAGGACCTCTGGGCAGTCGTGCAGGACGGTCGCGAGTGCCTGACGTTCTTCACGCCCGAAGAGCTGATCGCGGCCGGTGTCGATGCCGATCTCGTCGCGCGTCCCGCGTACGTGCGCGCCCGCGGCGTCCTCGATGATGTCGATTCGTTCGATGCCGCGTGCTTTGGATTCAGTGCCCGCGAAGCGGAGCTCACCGACCCCCAGCACCGCCTGTTCCTGGAATGCGCGCTCGAGGTGCTCGAGCACGCGGGGTATGCGCCGGCACAGACCCGCGGCAGCATCGGGGTATTCGCCGGTGCGGCGCCGAGCAGCTATCTGCTGCACCACCTCGCCGGACGCGAGCTTGCCGCCACGGGCGCGCAGATCGGGATCGGGAACTCGCCGGACTTCCTCGCCACGCGAGTCGCCTACAAGCTCGATCTCAAGGGACCTGCCTACACCGTGCAGTCGGCGTGTTCGACATCGCTGCTCGCCGTGCACCTCGCGTGTCAGCACCTGCTCGCCTACGAATGCGATCTCGCGATTGCCGGAGGCGTCAGTCTCGTCCTGCCGATCCGGGCCGGCTACCTGTTTCAGGAAGACGGGATGCTCTCGCCCGATGGTCACTGCCGGCCGTTCGACGCCGCGGCCCGCGGCACGGTGTTCGGGAGCGGCGTCGGGCTGGTCGCGCTGAAGCGCCTCGACGAGGCATTGGCCGAACACGACACCATCCACGCCATCGTACTGGGGTCGGCGGTCAACAACGACGGCTCGTTGAAGGCCGGTTACACTGCGCCCAGCGTCGGCGGTCAGGCCGCGGTCATTACCGAGGCGCTCGCGAATGCCGCCGTCCCGGCCGACAGCATTGGCTACCTGGAGGCCCATGGGACGGGGACGAGCCTCGGGGATCCCATCGAGGTGTCCGCGTTGACGCAGGCGTTCCGGACGCAGACGGAGCGAACGGGGTTCTGCGCGCTCGGTGCTTTGAAAGCCAACATCGGCCATCTCGATACGGCGGCGGGTATCGCCGGATTCATCAAGACCGTTCTCGTGCTCCGCGAGCGCAGGCTTCCTCCCTTGCTGCACTTCACGTCTGCGAACCCCGCCATCGATTTCGCGGCCAGCCCATTTGTTGTACCCACCACGGCGCGCCCGTGGATTCCCGCGCCGGGTGTTCCGCGCCGTGCCGGCATCAGCGCGTTCGGCGTCGGCGGCACCAACGTGCACGTCGTACTCCAGGAGGCGCCGCCGCTGCCGGTCACCGGACCGGCGCGAACGCACCATCTGTTGCCCCTCTCGGCGCGGACGAGCGAATCGCTCGACGCGGCGGCCATTGCGCTCGTCGATCATTTCGACGCCCATGCGGCCGACCTCTCGCTGGCCGACGCCGCGTACACGCTGCAAGTGGGACGGCGCGCGTGCGAGCACCGGCGCGCGGTGGTCTGCGGCTCGCTCGAAGAGGCGATGGATCGTCTCGAGGTTGCAGGCGCTCCGGAGGTCGCCTCAGGCGTCGTCGGAGATCGGCAGGTTCAGGTCGCATTCCTGTGTCCGGGGCTGGGCGTGCAGGCGGCGGGCATGGCGGCCGAGCTGTACGCGAGCGAGGCTGTCTTCCGCGAGGCGCTCGATCGTGGCTGCGCGTCGTTTGCGCCTCACCTCGACGTGGATCTCCGGGAGGTCCTGACGTCACCCGCGACGAGCCGCACGATCGGGCTGATGGCAAGGATTGACGTCGCCGAGGCGGCGCTCTTTGCGTTCGAGCACGCGGTCGCGCAACTGCTCGGATCGTGGGGCATCCGTCCCGATCTGCTGATCGGTCACAGCCTCGGCGAGTACGTGGCGGCGTGTCTGGCAGGGGTCTTCTCACTCGCTGACGCCGCGCGCGTGGTCGCGGTGCGGGGCGCCTCGCTGCAGGCGCTTCCTCCCGGCGCGTTGCTCGCCGTGTCGCTCGGCCCGGAGGCGGTCCAACCGTTCCTCAACCCATCGCTCGCGCTCGCCATCGTCAACGCACCGTCGGCGTGCGTCGTCGCCGGGCCGGGTGAAGCGGTGACGGAGCTCGAGTCCCGACTGACGCGGAAAGGCGTTGCCAGCCGGCGCCTCGACATCCCCCGGGCGTTCCAGTCGGCGATGGTGGATCCGGCGCTTGGCGCGGTGGAGTCTGCGGTTGCCGCCGTGGAGCGGCGGGCGCCCGCCGTGCCGATGGTCTCGACGGTGACCGGCCGCCTCGCCACCGCGGAGATCACCGAGCCCCAGGCATGGGGACGCCACTTGCGGCACACGCTGTATTTTGCCGATGCGGTGCGCGACCCGCTGAAGGACGCCTCGCGCGTGTTCGTCGAGATCGGACCCGGGATGACGCTGTCGAACCTGGCCCGGCAGAACCTGGAGCGCGGGGGCCGGCGGGTCATCGTCAATGCGTTGCCTGACTTTCGCGAGCGCAAGGCCGCCGACGCACAGTTGCTCTCGATGGCCGGCCGGTTGTGGGTCAGCGGCGTGAACATCGACTGGGACGCGCTGCACGCTGGCCGGCCGCGGCGGCGGATCCCGCTTCCGGGCTATCAGTTCGGGCGCCGGAAATACTGGGTCGAGCCGCGCGCGCACGCAGGCGAACCTGTCGTGGCGTCGGGGCCGCGGCGCGCGTCACTCGACGACATGTGCGCGTTGCCGACCTGGAAGCAGTCGCCGCTGCGGGTCGCCGCCGATTGCGCGAATGACGAAACGGCGCCGGGCGTCCTCGGGCGTTGGCTGGTGCTGGACGACGTGCTGGACGAGGGGACGGCTCTTGCCGACGCGATTGCGGCAACCGGCATTGATGTGACGCGCGTCTGCCCCGGTGAGACATTCTCGCCAGGACCCGGGACGACCTTCACGCTGCGCTCGCAGGAGCCCGCAGATTATCTCCGGCTCGTCGAGGCGTTGCGCGAGATCGACGAGGTGCCGTCGACCGTCGTGTACGGCTGGGGCCTTTCAGGCCTGCGGCCGGCGCCGGATGGCGAGGTCGACGATCGGACGTTCTATGCGCTGCTGCACCTGGTGCAGGCGATGAGCCACGCGGGCTGGTGCGACCGGGGCGTGACGCTGATCGTGATGACGTGCGAGGTGTACGACGTCGACGGCCGCGAAGCGATCGATCCGGCGCGCGCGCTCGTGCTCGGACCGGCGGTCGTCGTCGGGCACGAGTGGCCGCGGGTGGTGTGCCGGCACGTCGACGTCGGACGCGCGGACCTCGCGACCGTGGAACGCCTGGCCGGGCAGATTCGCCGCGAGGTGGAAGCCGCGTCCGAGCACCGATCGATTGCGCTGCGGGGCAGGCAGCGATTCGTCCGGGGCTTCGAGCCGATCCGGTTGACCGCCGCGGCCGACGGTAGCCACCCGCGGCTGCGGACGCGCGGAGTCTATCTCGTCACCGGCGGGTTCGGCGGGATCGGCGCGACGCTGGCAGAGGCCCTGGCCGCCGGCGTTCAGGCGCGCCTCGTCCTGATCGGCCGTCACCCGCTGCCGCCCGCCGAGACGTGGGACGATTGGATCGCCGCGCACGCTGCGTCCGACGACGCGGCCGACGAGGTGACGAGACGCATCGGGATCGTGCGCGGACTCGAGGCGCGAGGCGCCGAGGTGATGAGCGCGGCCGGTGACGTCGCGTCCGAACCCGAGATGTCGGCAGTCGTCCAGGCAGCGCTCGAACGGTTCGGGCGCATCGACGGTGTCATCCACGCCGCGGGCGTGCTCGGCAACGGACCGATTCCGCTGAAGACGCGCGCCGCCGCGGACGCCGTGATGCGGCCCAAGGTCGTCGGCACCCAGGTTTTGGGCCGGGTACTGCGCGGACAGGATCTGGATTTCTTCGTGTTGTGCTCCTCGCTCGCGTCGCTGGTCGGCAACCCGGGACAGGTGGATTACTGTGCGGCCAACGCGTTTCTCGATGCCTGGGCGCTGCAGGCGCGCCGCGCCGATGGTGATCGTGCGCGCGTCGTCTCGATTAATTGGGACACGTGGCGTGACGTCGGGATGGCGGTCGCCGCGGCGGTGCCCGCCGGGCTCCAGACGGCGCGCGATCAGCTGTTGCGGAAGGCCATTACGCCGCTCGAGGGGGCCGAGATCTTCCGACGTATTCTCGCCGAGGAGCTGCCGCAGGTCGTCGTGGCGACGGTGCCGATCGTGGATCGCGTCCGTCCCGAGGCCCGCCGGGAACTGCCCGTGGAGGAACGTCCCCTGGCGCGGCACCCGCGGCCGGCGCTGCAGACGGCGTTCATCGAGCCGCGCTCCGCGTTGGAAAAGGAGATCGCCGCGGAGTGGGCGGCCGCCCTCGGACTGGAGTCCGTCGGCATCGACGACAACTTTTTCGATCTCGGCGGCGACTCGCTGACCGCGCTGCAGGTCATTGCGCGTTACGAAGCGAAGACGACGTTGACCTGCACCGTCACCGATTTCTACGCGGCACCGACCATCCGCATGCTCGTGGAACGGCTGTCCCAGGTGCGGGGCGACGTTCTCCGCGTCGCGGCTCCCGTGCCTGTTTGATCAGGAGAGGCTCGACAGTTCCCCATGTCACAGAAGCCCTTACTCAACCCTACCCATGCCGTTGCCATCATCGGCATGGGACTTCGCTTTCCCGGCGCCAGCTCCGTCGAAGAGTTCTGGGAAAACCTCCGCAACGGCGTGGAGAGCATCTCGTTCTTCACCGACGCGCAGATGATCGAAGCCGGCTACCCGCCGGCCCTGCTCGCGGATCCGAACTTCGTCAAGGCCCAGCCGTCGCCCGAACAGATCGAATATTTCGATGCAGCGTTCTTCGGGTTCAAGCCGCGCGAGGCCGAGGCCATGGATCCGCAGATCCGGATCTTCCTCGAGTGCGCGTGGTGGGCGCTCGAGGATGCGGGCTACGACCCGGATCGCTACACGGGGCGGCTCGGGGTCTTCGCCGGCGACGGCATGCCGAACTACTTCATGTTCCACCTGCTGCCGTCGATCAACAGCGGCAGCGCGAGCATCGGCAGTATGTTCGGTCTGATCTGCTACAACGACAAGGACGCGCTGGCCACCGTCGTGTCCCACAAGCTGAACTTGCGCGGACCAAGCCTGTCCGTGCAGACGTTCTGCTCGACCTCGCTCGTGGCGGTCCATCTCGCCTGCCAGAGTCTGCTGACGGGTGAGAGCGACATGGCCCTGGCGGGCGGTTCGTCGATTGGCACCAATCGCGTCGGCGGCCACATGTACGAGGAAGGCGGCATCACCTCGCCCGACGGTCACAACCGCGCCTACGACGTCAAGGGCAAGGGCACCATCTTCGGCAACGGCACTGGCGCCGTCGTGCTGAAGCGACTCGAAGACGCGCTGGCCGACGGCGATCCGATCCATGCGGTCATCAGGGGATCGGCGATCAATAACGACGGGGCGCAGAAGGCCGGGTACACGGCGCCAAGCGTGGACGGCCAGGCCGAGGCGATCGTGGCGGCGCTGACGCGCGCCGGCGTGAACCCGGCGACCATCGGCTACGTCGAGACGCACGGCACGGCCACGGATATCGGCGATCCGATCGAAGTGCGGGCCATGACGAAGGCCTTCCGGACGTGGACGGATCGGAAGCAGTACTGCCCGATTGGAACCGTCAAGACCAACTTCGGTCACCTCGACCGCGCGGCCGGCGTCGCGGGCCTCATCAAGGCCGCCCTCGTCGTCGAGCGGGGCGAGATTCCACCGAGCCTTCATTACGAGTCGCCGAATCCGAAGATCGATTTCGAAAACAGCCCGTTCTACGTGAACGCGCAACTCTCGCCGTTTCCCGACAACGGCGAACCACGCCGGGCGGGCGTGAGCTCGCTGGGTATTGGCGGCACCAACGCCCATGTGGTGTTGGAGGAGCCCCCACCCCAGGCGGCGGGATCGCCGAGCCGCCCCGCGCAGCTCCTGCTGCTTTCCGCCCGCACCGAGGCCGCGCTCTTGCGCGTCGCGCAGCAGTTGGGCAAGTTCCTCAGCCAGCATGCCGACGCCTCCCTCGCCGACGTCGCCTACACGCTGTCGGTGGGCCGCCGCGCCATGCCGCACCGTCTGGCGCTCGTCGGCCACGACGTGCCCGAGGTGCTGAGCCGCCTCGAGACCCGTACCGGTCCGGCCGTGTGGGCCGGCGCGCCGAGAGCGGCAGGACGGCCCGTCGTGTTTCTGTTCCCTGGCCAGGGCGCGCAGTACGTCGGGATGGCGCGCGGTCTCTACGAGCAGGAATCGACGTTGCGTGCCGACGTGGATCGGCTGTGCGATCGCTTGCAGTCCATCGTGGGGTGGGACCTGCGGTCGATCATGTATCCGGCTGAAGATCAGCGGGCGGCGGCCGACACCCGGCTCCGCGACACCGAGGTGACGCAACCCGCGCTGTTCGTCATCGAGCTCGCGCTGGCGCGGTTGTGGATGCGGTGGGGCTTGCGTCCGTCAGGGATGCTGGGCCACAGCGTCGGCGAGTACGTCGCCGCGTGCGTGGCGGGCGTGTTCTCCGAAGACGATGCGCTGGCCCTGATTGCCGCGAGGGGCGCGCTGATGCAGTCGCTGCCGGCTGGTGCGATGCTCGCCGTGCCGCTCGCCGAGGCCGACGCCCTCCGTTACGCCGGCGAGCGCGTGTCGCTGGCGGTCGTCAACGGTCCACAGGCGTGCGTGCTGTCGGGCGACTTCGAAGCGATCGCCGACGTGGAATCGCGGCTCGCCGACCAGGGGCTTGCCGGCCGCCGGCTGGCGACGAGCCACGCCTTCCACTCAGCGATGATGGACCCGATCCTGGACGAGTTCCGCAGCCGGGTGTCGACGGTCACGCTGTCGGCCCCACAGGTGCCGTACGTATCGAATCTGACCGGGACGTGGGTGACGACGCGCGAGGCCACCAATCCCGATTACTGGGTCCAGCATCTTCGCCAGGCCGTTCGCTTCGCGAGCGGCGTGGCCGCGTTACTCGACGATCCGGATCGGGTGCCCCTCGAGGTCGGGCCGGGACGCACGCTCACGCAGCTCACACGACAGCAGCCCGCGCTCACGGCGCGCTCGACGCCGTGTCAGAGCCTGCGGACTGCCAACGCCTCGCCGGCCGACGTGGAGACCCTGCTCGGGACCGCGGGCTTGCTGTGGACGCAAGGCGTCGACCTCGATTGGCGGGCGTTCTGGGATGGGGAATTCCGCCACCGCATCGCGTTGCCGACGTATCCCTTCGAGCGCCAGCGCTACTGGATCGAGAAGCAAGGGCGTGCGGAAACGGCGCCCGCGCGAGCCACGGCTTCGACGGCGCGTCCCGCCCTCGAGGATTGGTTCTACCTGCCGACGTGGAAGCGCGCCAGCATGCCTCCGGCATTCGCGCCCGACGGCACGGCGAAGGGCCCCGGCTGGCTCGTGCTCGTTGACGAATCGCCATTTACGACCACCGTCGTCCGGCAGTTGCAGGCGGCGGGCGAGCGCGTCATGGCGGTTGGCATCGGTGACGGATTCGCCCAGCTGCACGAGGCGTACTACCGCGTATCGCCTTCGCGCCGCGAGGACTGGGACGCGCTGTTCGCACGGCTGAAGGAACAGACCGGACTGCCGAGCCGCATCGTGAGCTTCTGGGGGCTGGTTCCCGAGCAGGGGGGCGGGTCGAGCCTCGAGGCGCTCGCCCGATCCCAGGAATGCGGTTTCTTCGCGCTGCTCGCGATGACGCAGGCCCTCGGGGCGCAGGCATTACCGCACCCCGTGCATATCGCCGCCGTGACCAACCGGCTGCACAACGTGACCGGCGGCGAAGCACTGGCTCCCGAGCGCGCGACGGCGCTCGGCCCGTGCCGCGTCATCCCGCAGGAGTATCCCGACCTGACGACGGTCGCCATCGACATCGCGATCCCGGAAAGTGGCAGCCAGGACGAACGCCAGATCGTGAACCTGCTGCTCGCCGAATGCGCCGCGCCGTCCGCCGACCGCGTGGCGGCCTATCGCGGCGGCTATCGCTGGACACCCGCCTACGAGCGCACGCGTCTCGACGACGTGCGCCGTGAGCAGCTGCGGCTGCGCGACGGAGGCGTGTATCTCGTGACGGGTGGCACCGGTGGCATCGGTCTGGCGCTCGCCGAGTATCTCGCCGCCGAGCACCGTGCCTCGCTCGTGCTGGTGCAGCGCACGCCGCTGCTCGCCGAGGAGTTCTGGCCGGAATGGATCGAGACCCATGCCGAGGACGATCGCACGAGCCGCCGGATTCGCAAGGTGCAGGATCTTCGCGCGAAGGGCGCGCAGGTCTGGGTGGCCGCGGCCGACGTGAGCGACCTTCCACAGATGCGCGCCGTCGTTGCCGAGGCCTGTTCGCGGTTCGGCGCGATCCATGGCGTGCTGCACGCCGCGGGCGTCGCCGGCGACGGCGTCATGCAGATGAAGGATCCGGACGTGGCCCGGCGCGTCATTGCCCCGAAGCTCGATGGCACCCTGGTGCTCGAGCAGGTGTTCGCCGATCAGCCGCTGGATTTCCTCATGCTCTTCTCTTCGGTGGCGTCGGTCGCGGGCGGCTTCGGCCAGGTCGACTACTGCGGCGCCAACAACTTCCTCGACGTCTTCGCGAACGCTCGCGACGGCCGTGCGCCGTGGCCGGTGACGGTCGCCAACTGGGACGCCTGGGACGAGGTCGGCATGGCGGTGGAGACCGTCAGCCGCGGCTCAGCCGCGGGACGGCCCGCCGCCGCCGCCGGCGAGGCCATCGACCACCCGTACTTCGATCGCTGCCGCAAGTCCGATCAGGAAGAGGAGTACCTCGGAGTCATCACGCCGCAGCGCGTGTGGTTCCTCAACGAGCACCGCCTCTTCCAGCAGCCGACGCTGCCGAGCACGGGCTACCTGGAGATTGCCGCGAGCGTTTTCAAGGATCGCGTGCCGCCGGGCACCCCGTTTGAGCTCCGCGATCTGTTTTTCCTGACGCCGTGTTCCATGCCGGTTGACGGGCATCGGGAACTGTCGATGCTCGTCACGCAGCAGCACGAGGACACGACGTTCGCCATCCGGAGCCGCAGCCACGCCGACGAGCCCTGGCAGGATCACTGCACCGGCCGCATGGTGGCCGCGCCGGGTGCCGAACCGCGCCGCTTCGATCTCGCCGCGCTCGAGGCAGAGTGCTCGCGCGAGGCCGCGCACGACCCGCCGGTGGAGTGGCAGACCCAGATCATCAACGTCGCCGGCCACTTGTCGCTCGGGCCGCGCTGGGCGAACCTGCAGCGTCTTTGTCTCGGCGACGACCGCGAGCTGGGATTCCACACGCTGCCGGCCGCTCTCCACGGCGACATCGCCGTGACGACGATCCATCCGGCGCTGCTGGACTTCACGGGCGTGATGCCGCTTCAGATGAAGGGCAGCAACATCCCGTTCTCGTACGACTGCGTCCGCATCTTCCGGGGGTTGCCCGCCTCGATTCGCTCATACGTCGTCAATCATGACGACCCCGCCTCTGGGAAGGACACGCTCGTCTTTGACGCGTTCCTGATGGATGAGGACGGGACGCCGCTCGTCGAAATAGAGCGCATGACCATCCGGCGTATCGACCGGTCCCGCAAAGCCGTGGTGGCGACGAGGGACGCGCAGCTCGCGGGGTCCGCGGACGGGGAGGCGATGAATGGCGCGAGGCCCGAGGAGCCGTCGGCGGATCACGTTCACGGCGACGCCGATGCCGCCACGAACCTCTGGCTCAGCATGTCGGCCCCGGGCCTCTTCAGCAATTTCGAAGTGCGGTCAGGGCCGAGGACTGTGCCCGATCGCGGCCAGATCGAAATCGAAGTCGTCGCGGCCGGTCTGAACTTCAAGGACGTCCTGCGGGCCCTTGGCATGATCCCGCCCGAGGCGGGCGACGACGTGGGGGCGGGTTTTGGCCCGGAGTGCGCCGGTCGGGTGGTCACGGTCGGTCCGGGCGTCACGGAGTTCCAGCCGGGCGACGAGGTGATGGCGATCGCTCCCCGCTCGATGGGGCGGTACGCCGTGACGCTGGCGCCGCTGGCGGTGCCCATTCCACGGGGCCTTTCGTTCGAGCAGGCGGCGACCATTCCCCTCGTATTCCTCACCGCGTACCACGCGCTCGTGAACCAGGCACGGTTGAAGAAGGGCGAGCGGGTGCTCGTGCACGCCGCCGCGGGAGGCGTCGGATTGGCGGCGCTCCAGATCGCCCGTCACATCGGCGCCGAAATCTTCGCGACGGCGAGCGCGCCCAAACGCGATTTCCTGCGCGCCGTCGGCCTGCCCGCGGTGTTCGACTCGCGATCGCTCAGCTTCGTGGAGGACGTGCGGGCGGCGACGGACGGGGAAGGCGTGGACGTCGTGCTGAACTCGCTCTCGGGCGACTTCATCCCCGCCAGCATCGGCCTGCTCCGGCCCTACGGACGCTTCGTCGAGATCGGTGCCAGGGACATCTACCAGAACACCGCGCTCGGGCTGCGGCCGTTCGCGAACAACCTGACGTTCTCGGCCATCGACCTCGGACCGCTGTGCTTCCAGAAACCCGAGTTCGTACGCGAGATGTTCACGGCGATCGCCGAACACTTTGCGGCGGGGGCTTACCGTGCGCTGCCCCTCGAAGCCATCCCGATCACCGAGGCCGATCGCGCGTTCGAGCGGATGGCGACCGGCACGCACATCGGCAAGATCGTGCTGCAGATGACGGACGGGCGCGGCGGCATGCCTGGCACACAGGCCCGTGGCTCGCGAACCGGCCTGGCGGCGCAGCGGAACAGCGCCGAGCTGATTGCGCCGCACGAAGGCGTTGACGCCTTCCGCCGGATCCTCGGTCACCGTCACACGCAGGTGCTGGTCTCTCCCAAGGACCTGCTCGCGATCATCGCGGGCTCCGAGACCGGTCGCGCCGGTGCCATGGACGTCGCGTTGCCCCTGCACGTCCGGGTGCAGCATCCGCGGCCCGACGTCGCGACCCCGTTCGTCGTGGCGCGCACGGACGCCGAACGGACGATCGCCGAGATCTGGCAGGACCTGCTGGGCATTACCGAGGTCGGCGTGCACGACAGCTTCTTCGAACTTGGCGGCGATTCGCTCATCGGTGTGCAGGTGCTCTCGCGCATCAAGAAGGCCTTCGGCGTGCAGGTGACCGCGTCGATTCTGTATGAGGGGCCGACGGTCGAGACGCTCGCGCGACTGGTGACGGCCGGCGACGAGGTCGGCGCGGGCGCGGGCGTCGCGGCGTCCCAGGCGCGTAGCCGTGCCGAGCGGCGCCGCGAGCGCCAGCAGCGCAAGCAAGACGGAGCGTGATCGTGGGCGGCGGCGTGCTGGATCAGATCGCCATTGTTGGCATGAGCGGCCGGTTTCCCGGCGCGCCTGATCTCGACGCGTTCTGGCGCAACCTGCGCGAGGGCGTCGAGTCGATCACATTCTTCGGCGACGAAGAACTTCAGAGGCAGCGAATCGACCGGGCCAGGCTGGGCAACCCGAATTTTGTCGCCGCCAAGTCCCACCTCGACGACCAGGAGCTGTTCGACGCCGGCTTTTTCGGATACAGCCCGCAGGAAGCCGAGCTGATCGATCCCCAGCACCGCTTGTTCCTCGAATGTGCGTGGGAGGCGCTCGAGCACGCCGGTTATGTGCCCGCCACCTTCCCCGGGCAGATCGGAATCTTCGCCGGCGCCAACCAGAACACCTACCTCTGGTTCAACCTGCTGTCGAAACCGGAATTCATGGACCGCCTCGGACCGCTGCGCACGGTCATTACGAACGGCGCGGATTACCTGGCGCCGCGCGCCGCCTACAAGCTCAATCTCACCGGGCCCAGTTGCACGGTGCAGACCGCGTGCTCGACCTCGCTCGTAGCCGTGCACCTTGCCTGCCAGAGCCTCCTCAACTTCGAGTGCGACCTGGCGCTGGCCGGCGCCGTGTCCCTGAACGTCTCGCCCTTCCTCGGCTACACCTACGAAGCGGGCGGGCTCCTGTCTCGGGACGGCCATACGCGCGCCTTCGATTCGGGGGCGGCCGGGACCGTGTTCGGTGAGGGCGTCGGCCTGGTCGTGCTCAAACGTCTCGAAGACGCGCTGGCCGATCGCGACACGATTCACGCGGTGGTCCTCGGATCCGCGGTGAACAACGACGGCGCGTCGAAGGCCGGGTTCACGGCGCTTGGAACGGCCGGGCAAGCCGCCGTCGTTCACCAGGCGATCGAGAACGCAGGGATCCCCGCCGACACGCTCTCGTACGTCGAGGCGCACGGGACCGCCACCGACCTTGGCGACGCGATCGAGGTGCGCGCGCTGACCACGGCCTTCCGTCACTCCACGCCGAACCGCGGGTTTTGCGCGATCGGCTCGGTCAAGACCAACATCGGTCACCTCACGGCCGCGGCAGGCATCGCGGGATTGCTCAAGGTGGCCCTCTCCCTCGAACACGAGCAGCTGCCCCCGTCGATCAATTTCGAGCGCCCGAATCCAAACATCGACTTCGCGGGGAGCCCGTTCTTCGTCAACGCGCGGCTGACGTCCTGGTCCCGCTCGGACCGACCGCGTCGCGCCGGCATCAACGCCTTCGGGATCGGCGGCACCAACGCCCACGTGATCCTGGAACAGGCTCCGGCCTCGCCACGGCCAGCGCCGAGCCGGCAGGCGCAGCTCATCGTGCTGTCGGCCCGGAGCGAACGTGCGCTGGAGGGGGTGCGCACCCGGCTCGTCGAACACCTCAAACGCCTCCCAGGCCAGTCCCTCGCCGATGTGGCGTACACGCTGTCTCTGGGCCGCAGTGCGTTCCGGTGTCGCCTGGCGGCGATTGGGACAGGTCGCGAGGACGTGATCGACGCGCTCGACGCGCCGGACGGCCATCGGTCCTGGACAGCCGCGCCGCGATCCATCGGCCGTCCTGTCGTCTTCCTGTTCCCGCCGGACGTGTCCCAGCTGGCGCGCCCCGGCGGCGCCGCGCCGCACCCTCTGGTGAGCGCGGAAATCGATCGTCTGGCGTCGCGGATGCGGGCACTCACCGGTGTTGACCTGGGCGACTGGCTCCGCGCGGCCGCGGCCGGCGATGCCCCGGCCGGGCCACAGCTCCAGCGCGAGTCGATCGGCCTGCCCGCGTTGGTCGTCGTCGAGTTGGCGTGGGCCAACGTCCTGATGCGATGGGGCGTGAAGCCGGACGCCGTGCTGGGATCAGGTGCGGGCGAATATGCGGCGGCGTGCGTCGCCGGGATCTTGCACGAGGATCACGCGCTGGCGCTCGCGGCGGCGTGCGGGTCGCTGCGGGACGCGGCGGCGAATTCCGGCGAGCTCGACGCACTCACGGCAGCGTTCCGGGCGCGCGTGACCGCGGCCAGGCCTGTGTCGCCGTCGCTGCCGATTGTGTCGAGTGTGACGGGCTGCACGATGACCGGCGATCTGGTTGGCGACGTCGAGTACTGGCTGCGCCATGCACGGACCGAGTCCATTCACGAGGCCGCGCTCGGAGTGCTGCTGGCGTCCGGCGATCATCTGATCGTGAATATCGGGTCGGGCCAGTCGCTGCGAACACGGCTGCAGGCGGATCCCTCGGCCGCCCTCTGGACAGGCGCCGACGCCAGTCAGCTGATCGAAGACTCCCAGGATCTGCTGGCCACCCTGGGAAGGTTGTGGGTGATGGGCGCGCGTGTGGACTGGACGGCGTTCTGGGGATCGGAGCCGCGCGGGCGGGTGCCGCTGCCGACGTATCCGTTCGAGCGCCAGCGATATTGGTCGGATCCCTTCGTCCGCGCTGCTTCGCCAGGAGCCGGGATGCCCTCTATCCCGGTACTTGCGACCGACGAGATCGCGGACTGGTTCTCAATCGATGTCTGGCGGGAGTCGACGGCCGCCGTCGCTGCGGGCGCTGCGGCGAGCGGGCCGTCGGGGACCAGCGTCATCTTCGACGGTGAGACCAACCTCGGCGACCCGCTCGTGGAAACGCTCGCCCGTCAGGGCCACGACGTCGTGGTCGTCTCAGCCGGCGCCGCGTTCGCGCGCGAGGGGCACGGGCGTTTCGTGCTGCGCCGCGACGCGCTCGAGGACTATGTCGAGCTCTTCGCCACGTTGCGTGCGGAGCGGCGCGCGCCAGCTCGTGTCGTGCATCTCTGGGGCATCGGTCCGACGCCAGCGACCATCGACTCGGTCCTCGAGCGGGGAGTTGGTAGTGTCTCGCATCTCGCGCACGTCGCTGCGGCGGATGGCGAACACGCGCTCGCCCGGGTGCTGGTCGTGACGAGCGGCGCGATGCAGGTGCTCGGCGAGGAAGCGCCCGAGCCCGCACGACTTGCGGCGCTCGGACCGCTTCGTGTGCTGACGCAGTCCGATCCGCGCCTCTCGATGCGGGCCGTGGACGTGGAACTGCCGCGGGACGAGCGCGATCGGACGGCGCTCGCTGCCCGTCTGGCGCGCGAGCTCGCCGTGGACGACGACGGCGATCGCGTGGCGTGGCGGCAGAACCGGCGTTGGGTCTTGCGGCGGGAGGCTGTCCGCATCGCGACGCCGGAGGACGGCCCCCTGGTGGCGGGTGGCACGTGGTGCGTCATGACCGGCGCAAGCGCAGACGTTGGCGCCGCACTCGCCGAAGCGCTGTTGCGGCGCGAGCGACCTCTGCTCGCGTTGCTCGAGCAGGCGCCGCTGCCGGCGCGCGGCGAGTGGGCGCAGTGGGTCGCCGATTACGGCGAGGACGACGTGACCTCGCGCCGGATCCGGACGCTGACGCGCCTGGTCGCGCTCGGCGCAACGGTGGTTGCGCCCGAGGCCTGGGAGCCCGCGTCGATTCGCCGCGCCCTGATTGCCGCGGGCGTCGCGTCGGACGCGGTGGGACTGGCAATCCACGCCGCGCCGCTCTCGGCCTCGGCGCCGGCCACTGAGCGCGACCGCGACGTCCTCACGCGCGCGCTCCTCGAGGCGCAACTCTTCGTCGAAGCCGTGCCGGCGGGGCTCGTCGTCCTGTGCAGCTCCCGCGATGCCGAGCGTGGTGTCGCCGTCACCGGTGAGGTCTGTGCGCTCCATGTGTACCTGGAAGCGCTCGCGTCGCGGGAGCCGGCGACGCCCGGGACGCGGCTGATGACCGTGGCGTGGGATCGCTGGCAATTGCCGCACGACGACCGCCCGGGTCTCGAGCCGTCCGCGGCAGTGGAGGCGCTCGCCAGGGCCGTGTCGAACGAGCTCCGTCACGTCACCGTCTCCGCGCGCCGCGACGAGGGCCCTCTTGTCGATCGGGAGAACACAGGCAACGTGAGCCGCCGCGCATCGACCGACGTGTCGGAAACCGTCGCTGCCCACGCCCGGCCTTCGCTCGACACGCCGTACGTCGAGCCGATGTCTCCGATCGAGAGCGAGGTGGCCCGGATCTGGGCGGAGCTGCTCGGCATCGATCGCGTTGGTCTCGACGATCCGTTCATCGAGCTCGGTGGCGACTCGCTCCTGGCCATGCAGGTGACCGCTCGCCTGCGTACGGCGCGGCGGGTCGAGATGTCGATCCGGGAGGTGATGGAGCACGCCACCGTGCGACGGCTTGCGGCGGTCATCGCGGCACGATCGCTCGGCGCGCCCGATGCGGCCAGCGAGCTCGTGCTCGCGCTCGACGACCTGTCCGACGAAGAGGCGGCCGCCCAGTTGCGCATGCTGCAAATGGATCCCACGATGCGGCCATGAGCGATCTGGTCGACCGCATCGCCGGCCTGTCCCCGGCCAAACGGGCCCTGCTCGAGCTCATGGCGGCGCGCCGCCAGGGTCCGGGCACGGCCGGGATTCCGCGCCGCGCGGATCCCAACCAGGCGCCGCTGTCCTTCGCGCAGGAGCGCGTGTGGTTCCTGGAGCAGCTCGAGCCCGGGACGATGGTCTACCACCTGCCGCTGGCGCTGCGCGTGGCCGGTCTCTTCGACCCGTCATGGATCGCCCGTGGGCTCGCCGTGCTAACGGCCCGCCACGAGGCGCTTCGAACGACCATCGGTGAGGAAGGCGGTCGCCCGCTTCAACGGGTAGCGCCCGAAGTCCCGCTGCCGATCGAAGTGGTCGATCTGGCCGAGCTGGCGCCGGATCGACGGGACCAGGCGCTCGCGCGCATCTCCAGGCTGGTGTTCGAGCGGCCGTTCGATCTGTGCCACGGACCTCTGTGGCGGATGACCGTCGTGCGCGAGCGGCCCGACTCGCACGTCGTGCTGCTCGCGATGCATCACTTGATCGGCGACGGATGGTCGCTCGAATTGTTTGCCGAGGAGATGTTCGCCTGTTGTGCGGCGTACGCGGCAGGGGAGGAACCCGTGCTGCCGCCCGTCCCGCTGCAGTTTGGCGACTATGCTGCGTGGCAGCGTGCTGCGTCGGAGCTGCCGGGACTGGCGGACCAGCTGGCGTACTGGACGCGGCAGCTCGACGGCCTGCCCGTCCTCGAATTGCCCACCGATCTGTCCCGACCGCCGGTGCCCAGCTATCGCGGACGCACGTTGACCTTCACGATCGGAGAGGCGCGAACCCGCGCGGTGCACGACGTGAGCCGGCGCCACGGTGTCACGCCGTTCATGACGCTGCTGGCCGCGTACGTCGTGCTCCTGTCTCGCTACAGCGGCCAGCGGGATCTCGCCATCGGCTCGCCGGTGGCGAACCGGCAGCGCACCGAGACCGAGCGCCTGATCGGGTTCTTCGCCAACACGCTGGTGTTTCGCGTCGACGTGTCCGACAACCCCACGTTCGCACGGCTGCTGGCGCGCGTGCGCGACGTCGTCTTGTCCGCCCACGACCGGCAGGACGTGCCTTTCGAGCAGCTCGTCGATGCCCTGCAGCCGCGTCGCGATCCGAGCCGGAACCCGCTCTTCCAGGTGATGTTGGCGCTGCAGAAACCGTCGCGGCTCGCCGCGCATCCCGAGGCGGCGGTTGCGGCGTCGCTGCTGCCGGTCGAGGCGAGCACCGCCAAGTTCGACCTGACCTTGACCTTGCAGGAGCGGCAGGGCGATTACGCCGGCACGCTCGAGTACTCGACCGACGTGTTCGCCGACGACACCGCGGCGCGGATCGTCGACCACTTCACGACCATTCTCGATTCCGCCCTGGGCGATCCACTCGCGCGGGTGGAGAGCGTGTCGCTGCTCGGGGCTGACGAACGTCGACGCGTGCTGATCGAGTGGAACCGGACCGCGACGGACTGGCCGTCGCTCGCCCCGCTGCCTGCGCTGGTGGAGGCGCAGGTGGCGCGGACGCCGGAGGCGACGGCGCTCGTCGGCGAAGACACGCGGCTGACGTATGCGGATCTCAATCTGCGTGCCAACCAGCTCGCGCACTACTTGCGCGCGCGGGGCGTCGGTCCCGAGGTGGTCGTCGGTGTCTGCCTGCAGCGGTCGGTCGACCTCGTGGTGGCACTGCTGGCGATCGTGAAGGCCGGCGCTGCGTACCTGCCGCTCGATCCGACCTATCCGCCCGATCGCCTCGAGTTCATGCTGGCCGACGCGCGGGCGCTCGTCGTCATCGGAGAGCGCCAGTCGCCAGTCGGCGCCGCCGTCGCCGGCGCGGCGGCGTTCGTGGATCCGGCGGAGGTCGGCGCTGACCTGCGCGACGCACCGACATCGAACCCTGATGTCGCGATCGATCTCGATGACGCCGCCTATGTGATCTACACGTCGGGTTCCACCGGCACTCCGAAAGGCGTGATCAGCACGCATCGCGGGATCGCGAACCGGCTCCTGTGGATGCAGGCAGCCTACGCGATCGACGTGAACGACCGGGTCGTCCAGAAGACGCCATTCACCTTCGATGTCTCGGTCTGGGAGTTCTTCTGGCCCTTGATGACCGGTGCGGCGCTGGTCGTGGCCAGGCCGGACGGTCACCGGGACCCGCGCTACCTCGCCGATTTGATCGTGGAACAGGCGGTGACGACGGTGCACTTCGTGCCGTCGATGCTGGAGCTGTTCCTCGAGGAACCCGCGTCGATCGGCTGCCGCGGCTTGAAGCGGATCATCTGCAGCGGCGAGGCGCTCGGACGCGGACTGCAGGCGCGCTGCCGTGCGCGGCTGCCCGCCGCGCTGCACAATCTGTACGGGCCGACCGAGGCGTCGGTGGACGTGACAGCGTGGGCGTGTGAGCAAACCGGCACGCGGAGCGTCGTGCCGATTGGCCATCCGATTGCGAACACTCGCATGTACATCGTCGACGACCGGTTCGAGCCGGTGCCGATCGGCGTGCCTGGCGAGTTGCTGATTGCCGGTGACGGCCTGGCGCGTGGCTATCTGAACCGGCCGGAGATTACCGCCGAGCGGTTCGTGCCCGATCCGTTTGCCGTCGAGGCCGGCGCGCGCGTGTATCGCACCGGCGACGTCGCACGATTCAGCGCCGATGGCGCGATCGAATTCATCGGCCGGCGCGATCACCAGATCAAGCTCCGGGGCTTTCGCGTCGAGCTGGGGGAAATCGAGGCCGCGCTGCAGCGGTGCGAGGATGTGCAGCGCGCCGCCGTCGTGCTTCGCGAGGGCCCGGCTGACATGCCCGCGCTGGTCGCGTACGTCGTCCCCGCACCCGCGGCGGCGATCGAGCCGGAGCGGCTGCGCGACGCGCTGCGCCGGAGCCTGCCTGATTACATGGTTCCGAGCGCCTTCGTGGCGCTCGACGCGCTGCCGCTCACGACGAGCGGCAAACTCGATCGGGCGCGCCTGCCTGCCCCGGCGGCGCACGTCTCCAAGGTGGCCGAGGCCCCACGCGACGAGGTCGAGGCTCGGCTGATGGCGATCTGGCGTGATGCGCTCGGCTGCTCGACGATCGGCGTCGATGATCACTTCTTCGAGCTCGGAGGGCACTCGATGCTGGCTGTCCGGGTGCTCGCGTCGGTGCGCGAAGCGTTGGGCGTGTCGGTGCCGGTCCGCGCGTTGTTCGAGGAGCCGACGATCGCCGCGCTGGCCGCCGTTGTCCGCCGCCTGCAGGCCGGCGACGGCCCGTTACCCGTCACTTCGTCGATGAATCTCGAGCAACACGTGCGGCTCGCACCCGACATCTGGCCGCCATCCAGTCGAATGGAGCACACCGGCGCGGGTCCGCTCCTGCTGACGGGGGCGACGGGGTTTCTCGGTGCGTTCCTCCTGCGCGAGTTGCTGGATCGCACGGCCGCTGACGTGGTCTGCCTGGCGCGCGGCGCGAGCCAGGACGCCGCGCTCGGACGCGTGATGCGCGCTCTGGAGACGCAGGGTCTCCGTCGAGCCGGCGACGAGCGGCGCGTGTCGGCCGTCTGTGGCGATCTGGCCGAGCCGCGCCTGGGACTGACCGAATCCGCGTTCGATACGCTGGCCTCGACGATCGGGGCGATTTATCACAACGGCGCGCTCGTCAACTTCCTGCAGCCGTACCAAGCGCTGGCGCCCGCCAACGTCGGGGGGACCGAAGAGGTGCTGCGCCTGGCGTGCCGCCACGTGCTGAAGCCCGTCCACATGGTGTCCACGATCGACGTCCTCGGGCGCGCATCTCTCACGGTGAGCGAGGATACGCCGCTCGGCGGCTCTGAAGGGCTCGAGACCGGCTACGCGCAGACAAAGTGGGTGGCTGAGCGGCTGGCGATGCTGGCCCGGGACCGTGGCGTCCCGCTCGCCCTCTACCGGCCGGCGCGAATCATCGGTGACAGCCGTACCGGGGCTTGGAACACCGACGATTTCGCGGCGCGCGTCATCAAGGGATGCCTCCAGGCAGGCCTCGCGCCCGCCGACCCGCCGTGGGACAACCTGTCGCCGGTCGAGTTCGTCAGCGCGGCCATCGTCGAGTTGTCGCTGCACCCCTCGGCCCTGACGACGCCCGCGTTCCACGTCGTGAATCCACGCTGGTTCCTGTGGGGCCGCATGATCGACTTCGCGCGCCAGCGAGGCTATCGCCTCGAGGTTGTCTCTTACGCGGAGTGGTATGCGGCGCTCACGGGAACGGTCGCGGTCCCGGACAATGCGCTCGCGCCGCTGTTGGCGCTGTTCCCCGCACCGGCTGGCGTCTCCGACGACGAGACGCCGGTGGCCGCCGGTGAACCGTCGCCCCCGCCCGGGCCGGAATGCCATCGCGCGCAGGCGATCCTCGTCGAACGTGGCATCACGTGCCCGACCGTCGATGACGCGCTGCTCGGCCGCTACTTCGACTACTTCGTGCGCTCGGGGTTCCTCGAGCCGCCGCCGATTCGGCAGGCGCACGAGATCGCGTTGAGCTCGTAGGTCCGTGGTGGCGTCATTCGACAACGACGGGATGGCGGCATGCTGATCCTCGGACTCTCGGGCGGTCTCGACGCTATTGACGAGAACCGTTACAACTTTCCCTTCGATCAGATCCACGATTCCGCCGCCGTCGTCATGCGGGACGGCCATGTCGTGGCAGGCATCGAACAGGAGCGCCTCAACCGCATCAAGCACACCAACAAGGCCGCGTCCGACGCCATCCGCCTCGGTCTGGCCCAGGCGCGTGCGAGCGTCCGCGACCTCCACGCCGTCGCCTATTACGCCACCGAGGAGTACTGCGCGCGGGTGTTGCGCATGGCCCACCTCTTCAATCCCGCCGTCCCCGACCTCGTGTCGCCCCGCGCGATGGTTCAGCGCATCGTCCGGGACGCGACGGGCCAGGACATCGATGCGCGGAAGGTGCGGTTTGTCGGTCATCACTGGGCGCACGCCGTGAGCGCGTACCACATGTCCGGCCAGACGTCCGCGCTCGTGATCACGATCGACGGCCAGGGGGAGGGCGTCTCGGGCATGGTGTTCGACGGCCGCGGGCCGGCGCTGCACCTGTTGCGGACCATCCCCGAGGCCGACTCGCTGGGTTTTCTGTACCGCGACGTGATCCGCTTCCTCGGATACGAGACGTTCGACGAGTACAAGGTGATGGGGATGGCACCGTACGGCGATCCGTCGCGCTTCAGGCCGGTGTTCGCGATGCTGTACGACCTTCTACCGGCGGGTGAGTACCGCCTGCACCTGGATAGGGTCTACGGGTTGTACGACTACGTGCGCCCGCGGCGCAGAGGGGAGGCGTTCACCCAGGCTCACAGCGATCTGGCCGCTGCGCTGCAGGAAACGCTCGAAACGATCGCGCTCCACCTCATCACGCACTTCCAGCGCGCGACGGGACACCGCGCCCTCTGCCTGGCCGGCGGGGTGGCGCACAACTGTTCGCTGAACGGACGGCTGCTGTACTCATCGCTGTTCGATCACGTGTTCGTGCAGCCGGCCGCCCACGACGCGGGGTGTGCGCTCGGGGCGGCACTCGCCGTACACCTGAACGAGTCGACGCGGCCCGCCGCGGCCCTGGTGCACGTGTACTGGGGCTCCGACATCGGCAGCCCCGACGCTACGGCGAAAGAGCTCGCCGCCTGGAAGGATTTCGTGACGTTCGAACGCCGCGCCGACGTGTGCGAGGACGTGGCGGACCTGCTCGCCCGGCGCCAGGTGGTGGGATGGGTTCAGGGGCGATCTGAGTTCGGCCCGCGTGCCCTCGGGAACCGGAGCATCCTGGCCGACCCGCGGCCCGCCGAGCACAAAGACATCATCAACCGCATGGTGAAGAAGCGGGAGGCCTACAGGCCCTTCGCGCCGTCGGTCATCGAGGAACGCGCCGGGGAGTTCTTCGTGCTGCCGCCAGGGCAGAAAACGCTGCCTTACATGTCCGTCGTCGTGGAGGTTCAGCCCGAAATGCGCGAACTGCTCGGGGCCATCACGCACGTCGACGGGACGGCGCGGGTCCAGACCGTCTCGCGGTCGACCAACGAGCGCTACTGGCGCGTGATCGAAGCCTTCGGCCGGCGCACCGGCGTACCGATGGTCCTGAACACGTCGTTCAACAACCACGCGGAACCGATCGTCGATTCCGTCCGGGACGCCATCGTCTGCTTTCTGACGACGGGCCTGCACGCGCTGGCGATTGGCGACTACCTCGTGACGCGGCGCGAGCCGAGCCCGACGGCACTCGAATGCCTGCGCGTGGCCCTCGCGGCGCCGGCCATGCTCGTCGCAGCCGCCGGGCCCGGTGCGGCTTCGCAGCGCATCCACCATGAGGTGCGCTTCACGTATCACCACGGGAAATCGGCCTCGATTTCGGCGCAACTGTACGCCGCGCTGCAAGGGGCCGACGGGCAGATCACGTGGGCCGATCTGTTGGACCGCCAGTCGGCGTACGATGAGGCCACACGAACCGCGCTGACGCACGAACTGGCGGAGCTCTGGTCATCCAGGCTGGTCGTCCTGACGCCGGGCGAGCCGGCCGGGGACTGACGGACATCGACGAAGCGCGGCCCGAGAGACACAACATCTGGAGAGAACGGCATGGAGATCACCTTCGAGAGCGATGTGTGTGCAGTGTTTGACGATGTGCTGCCGATGGACCAGATGGGAGCCATCTTCGAGTACTTCAGGACGAGCGACTTCAAGCTGGTCCACGAGACGCGAGGGAACATGCCTCGCGCCTTCCAGAACGGCTACAAGCGAGCCTGGCGGTTCGACGAGGGCAACGCGCTCACGGCCGCGTCGGGGTTCGCCGCCTTCGGCATGGCCGCCGAGCAGGTGCCACCGGCGATGGCGAAGGTCGCCCAGAAGTGGGCCGACGACCGCCAGACGAAGTTCTATCCGTCCGGCACGCCGCTCGATCCGTTCCTGGGCGCGCTGCGGCAGCTGGCGATCGAGCGCTTGTCTCCATGGGTCGGGCGCGCGGGCGTCGACTGGCTGGCGGTCACGGCCACGCCGTATATCCATCCGCCAGGCGTCGGCATGTCGTGGCACGCCGACGAAGTGCTGTACACGGGGGCGTTCTCCTATTTCGTGCACCCGGAATGGGACGCCGAGTTCGGCGGGGAGTTCCAGGTGTACGACGGTGCCATCAAGAAGAAGGTGACTTCAGGATGGAACAACCGGCGGTTCGATCCGCTCGCGGTGCGCATGGCGCAGGAGGTCGGTCACACCGGCGGGCGGTTCATCGAACCGCTGCCCAACCGGATGATCGTGATTCGCCGCGGCATCATGCACAAGGTCGCCAAGGTGAGCCACCTGGCCGGCAGCCACGTGCGTGCGTCGGTCACGGGATTCTTCCTGGACGCCGCGGTGGCGCCGCAGGTCATGGGCGGCTGACTCTGGTGTCCCGTCCGCGTGATTCGTCACATTCCTCGCGGGCGGGGCATCCCTCCTCCACTCCACCGCGTTGGGAAACACGCGGCGGGGCCCCCGGGGTCTGGCGGCGTTGCTCGCCGCTCAAATGTTCCCGATATTGTCGCGCTTCGCGCCTTGCCATCCGGGCGCCGCGCTCCGGGATTCATGTAACGAATTACGCGGATGGGACACTGGCGCAGGCTTCGCTGTCATGGAATTGATCGAACTGCTCGACGTTCTGGCCTCGCGGGGAGTCCAGATCTGGGCCGAGGGCGACCGTCTCCGGTGCCGGGCGCCGCAGGGCGCGCTGACCGCCGACGTGCGTGCCGCCCTCGAGGCGAACAAGCCCGCGATTCTCGCGTCGCTGAGAGCGATGAGCGGCGACGTGGCCTCGCCAATCGTCCGGGTCGATCGCAGCGGGCGGCTGCCGTTGTCGTTCGCGCAGCAGCGCCTCTGGTTCCTGTCGCAGCTCGAACCGGAGAGCGCGGCCTACAACATCCCTACGGCGGTGCAGATTTCCGGCCGGCTGGACGTCGCCGCCCTCACACGCGCCGCCGACGCGATCGCGGAGCGGCACGAGGTGCTGCGGACCACGTTCACCGACGATCGTGGCCAACCGGTGCCGGTGATTCATCCGGCGAGTCCCTCGGTCATCACAGGCGTTGACCTGCGTGGGCTTTCCGGCGACGCCCAGCAGGAGCAGTTGCGCGTCCACATGGCGCAACAGACCCGTCAGCGCATCGACCTCGAGCGGGGACCGTTGGTACGGTTGGCCCTGGTGCAGCTCGCGGCCGAGGAGCACGTCCTGCTGTTCACGATTCACCACATCGCATCGGACGGCTGGTCGTCGCGCGTGTTCCTGCGCGAGCTGGCCGAGCTGTACGGAGCCTTCGCGGCGGGCCGGTCGTCACCGCTGCCGGAGCTACCGATTCAATACGTGGACTTTGCTCAGTGGCAGCGGCAGTCGCTGAGCGGGGAGGTGCTGGAGCGGCAGCTCGCCTACTGGCGCCGCCAGCTCAGTGGCGTGCCGACGCTCGATCTGCCGTTCGATCATCCGCGCGGGCCGCTCCAGACGTTTGCGGGCCGGTCGATGTCCTCTCCGCTCCCCGCCGATCTCTCGGCGGCGCTGCGGGGGATGTGCCGCGACCAGGGTGTCACGCCGTTCATGCTGCTGCTGGCGGCGTTCAACGTGCTCGTCTACCAGTACACCGACCAGCGTGATATCGCGATTGGATCGCCCGCGATGAACCGGGCCCGTCCAGAAGCGGAGCCCTTGATCGGGTTCTTCGTGAATACCGTCGTGCTCCGCTCCAGACTCGACGGCCAGATGTCATTCCGCGCATTCCTCGCGCAGGTTCGAGAAACCAGTCTCGAGGCCTACGCGCATCAGGAGATGCCCTTCGAGCAGCTGGTCGCGGAAATCCAGCCTCGGCGCGATTTGAGCCGGCACGCCCTGTTCCAGATCGTCTTCGTGTTTCAGGACAATCCGGTCGAGCGGCAGGAGATCGCGGGACTGACGCTGCGACAACTCGAGGTCGAAAGCTCCCACGTGAAGTTCGACCTCGTCGTCAATGTGTGGTCGACGCAGGACCTGTTCGTGGTGTGGTGGGAGTACAACTCGGACCTCTTCGAAAGCACGACAATCGTGCAAATGGCTGAGGATTTCGAAGCTCTTCTCCATGGTATAGTGGCGCATCCGGATAGCCACCTCGACGAATTGAGCATCCTCTCGTTACGTGAGCGGACGGCCCTCGCGGCCGATGTCCGCGTTCGAGAACTGGAAGGCGATTTCGCGCTGTAGGCCCGTTAGAACGTGGCAGGGCGTGTGCCTGCCATTCAGTACCCGTGCGGATCGCGGTGACTTTCGACGTGGCCTGGATTGGAGCGCGTGCCTTCGTGTTGCCGAAACGGGTGCACGAGGCGGTCGCGTTCGAGCGCGTCCACGAGTCTGTGCGTCCGCTGAAGCCTGGAGTCGTAGGGTTTGGTACAAATGCCGGCATCTCGAGGATTCGCTAGAGGATTTGACTGTCTGGTGGTCGGCTACAACGAGCCGCCATTTTCCGACTACGAGCGGTTGATCCGCACCTTTGGTGCGGACTCGGAAGCCTATCGGGATCTGCACTACAGTTTTGTCGATCTGGGCGGGCAGCCGTTGAGCTACGTGGATCTCCTGAACCACGTCGACCGCCTGGCCGCTCCGCTCTCGACCAGCGCGGTCGACCGGCGCTTCGAGTCCGGTGACATCCCGAACCTGGCCGCCGCCTATCTCACGAACTATCTCCGCGCGCGCGGCGTAAGCGCCCGCTACGTGAATCTGTTCCAGCGTGAAAAGGCGCGCCTGCGGGAATGGCTGGCCGAGCGGCCGCTGTGCGTGGCGATCACGACGACGTTCTACGTCCTGAACTTCCCGGTCGTGGAGATGGTGCGCTTCATTCGCGAGCACAGCCCGGACACGACGATCGTCGTCGGGGGGCCGCTCATCGGCAACCATCTGCGAAACACCCGCGAGGACAACGATCTGGTACCCGACCCCGCAGGGCGGATACGCAACGAGCGGTTGCAGGCGGCGCTGGCCGATCTCGAGGCCGACATCTACGTCACTGATGCCCAGGGCGAGGCCACGCTGCTGCATCTGGTCCGGACGCTCGCGGCCGGCGGGCCCCTGGCTCGGGTGCCGAACATCATCTATGCCGATCGCGGGACGCTTCGTCAGACGGTGTCCCAGCCCGAGAGCAACCCGATCGACGAGGTCGCCATCGACTGGACGGGGCTGCGCGATCACGATCTCGGGCCGACGCTGCAGACCCGCACGGCCCGGAGTTGTGCGTTCAGCTGCGCGTTCTGCAACTATCCAGAGCGCGCGGGGGCGTTGTCGCTGGCCAGCGTCGCCACGGTCGGCGACGAGCTCGAGACGGTGCGCGCGCTCGGCAACGTCCAGAACGTCGTCTTCATCGACGACACCTTCAACGTGCCGCTCGCGCGGTTCAAGGACCTCTGCCGGATGATGATCGATCGGCAGTACGGATTCCGATGGTTCTCCTATTTCCGCTGCAGCAACGCCGACGAGGAGGCCTTCGATCTCATGGCCGCGAGCGGATGCGCCGGCGTGTTCCTCGGGATCGAATCGGGGTCGCCGACCGTGCTCAAACACATGCACAAGGCCGCCGCGGTCGATCAATACGCTCGCGGCATCGAGGCGCTTCGGCAGCGCGAGATCCTGACGTTCGGTTCGTTCATCATCGGCTTCCCTGGTGAGACCGATGCGACCGTCCAGGAGACGCTCGACTTCATTACCTCGACACCGCTCGACTACTACCGCGCGCAACTGTGGTACTACGAGCGCGGCACGCCAATCGATCGCCGGCGCGCGGAGTTCCAGATCGCTGGCGACGGGTTCGTCTGGTCGCACGCGACCATGGACAGCACGAGCGCGATGAACCACATCGAGCGGATGTTCTTCACGGTGCGTCACGCCACGTGGCTGCCGCAGTGGTCGTTCGATTTCTGGATCCTGCCGTACCTGCTCGGCAAGGGGCTCGCCCCCGAGGACATTCGCCGTTTCACGCACGGCGCGAACCGCATCCTGGCGCTCGATCTCGCCAGCGTGCCCGACCAGCAGCGCGCGCGCCGGAAGGCCGAGCTCCTCGACGAGCTCGTGGCGGGTGCCCGGCAGTGGGCACGCACCGGCCCGACGCAGGACGACGAGATCGTCGCGACTTTTTGATCGGATTGATATTCGGCGGGTGGGGATGATGGGGAATGCGGCTCTGGTGGCAGCTCGCGGCGCGCGTGACACGTCGGCGGAACACGCGCGCGAGCGGGGCGCGGCGCCGGCAGCCCGCGCGCAAGGCTGGCTGATCGAATCCGCGTGCGGGGCGGACGGCCAGGCGCCATGAACCACACGCGTGATGCCCTCGTCGATCGCCTGCTCCAGGACGACCGACGCTACTGGATCGATCAGCTATCCGAGGCGCAAGCCGTCACCGCCGGCTCCGACTGGCCCGCCGGGTCGCGCCCCGAGCCTCGAACCTTCGAGCTGCTCCTCGACACCGGAACCGCCGCCCGCGTGTGGGAGATCTGCGGCGGTCGTCCGGCGCTCGTGCTCGCGGCACTGCTCGCGGCCCTGAAGATCTGTCTCTACAAGTACTCCGGCGAGCGCGACATCACGGTCGGAACACCCGTCCACAATGACGCCACACGGATGGGGACCGGCGAGATCCACCTGCTGCCCATTCGCGACGTCCTCGACCCCTCGCACACGTTGCGCGACCTGCTGCGACAGGTCAAGCAAACGCTCGCCGACGCCTTCGCGCACCAGAAATATCCGCTCGACCGCCTGGCCCGGCTCGGCGAGACCATTCGCGAGCCCGCGGCGTTGACGCGTGTCGTGCTGTTGCTCGAGGAGATTCAGTCGCCGCCGACCCGCGGGACGGCCACACCGGATCTCGTGCTGACCTGGCGATGCGCCGAGGGCAGGCTCGCGGGGACGATCGCCTACGACGCGTCGCGGTACGCCGAGACGACGATTGCGGGCGTGGGCGCGCGGATCGAACGCGCCCTGAGGACCATCGTGTTCGAGCCGTCGAAGCGCCTCGAGGACGTCAGCCTGCTCGCGGACGCCGAGCGTGCCGCGGTGGTCGCCACGTCGAACGCGACGGCGGCTCCCTATCCGGGCGACCTGGGCATTCATCGCTTGATCGAGGCGCAGGCGGCGGCCACCCCCGACCTCGTCGCGGTCCGCTGCGGATCCGACTCGATGACGTATCGAGCGCTCGACGCGACAGCCAACCAGTTCGCGCGGGAACTGCGTGCGCAGGGTCTCAGCCGCGGTTCGCTCGTCGGCATTCGGATGCGGCACTCGATCCAGGAGATCGTCGCCGTTCTGGGAGTGCTGAAGGCGGGCGCCGCGTACGTGCCGTTCGACCCGGCGCATCCCGTCGAACGGATCCGGCTGGCGGTTGACGATGCGCGACTCGCCGCGATCGTCGGCGACGCAGACGACCCGTTGACGGCGTCGTTTGGCTGCCCCGCGATCCCGGCGTCGAGCGACTGGAACGGGCTTCACCACTGGTCGGGTGACGCGATCGACGACAGGGTGTCGCCCGACGATCTCGCGTACGTCATCTACACGTCAGGGTCGACCGGGCGGCCGAAGGGCGTGGCGATACCCCATCGAGCGCTCGTGAACTACGTCTGGTGGGCGCGCGACGCGTACTTCGCTGCCGGGGCCCGCGACGCCGCGCTGTTCACCTCGCTCGCCTTCGACCTGACGGTCACCTCCATCTTTGCCCCTCTGATTGCCGGACAGGCGATGGTGATTTACCCGAGCCACGACGGCGAGGCGCCGGTCCTCGACGTGTTCCGCGACGGCCGCGTCGGCGTGGTCAAGTTGACGCCGAGCCATCTTGCGCTGCTTGCCGGCCATGACCTGCGCGACACGGCGATCCGTACGCTGGTCGTCGGGGGTGAAGCGCTCGAGACCGCGCTGGCCCGTCGGGTCCACGAACAGTTCGGCGGGCGTGCCGCCATCTTCAACGAGTACGGACCCACGGAAGCCACCGTGGGCTGCATGATCCATCGCTTCGATCCGCAGCGGGACCTGGGGCGCTCGGTGCCGATCGGCCGGCCCGCCGCCAACGTCCAGATTCACGTCCTCGACGCGGAGCGCCAACCGGTCGGCGACGGGATGACCGGCGAGCTGTTCATCGCCGGCGACGGCCTCGCGCGTGGATACCTGAACCGCGACGACCTGACGGCGTCGGCCTTCGGCGAACACGCCGTCTGCCCGGGGGTTCGCATGTATCGCACCGGCGACCGCGTCCGGCGTCTACCCGGCGGCGCGTTGGAATTCCTCGGGCGATCCGACGACCAGATCAAGCTGCACGGCTATCGGCTCGATCTCGACGAGTACCGCCATGCGCTGAACGCACATCCGCAGATCAGCGACAGCGTGGCCCGTCTGGTGACCGACGACGACGGTCGCGCCGTGCTGGTCGCCTACTACGTGGCCCGCCAGGAGATCGACGTCAGCGAACTGCGCGCCTTCCTCGGGCGCCGGCTTATCGAGGGCACCCAGCCGCAGATGTTCGCGCACCTGCGGCGGCTGCCGCTGACGCTGAATGGCAAAGTCAACATCCGCGCCTTGCCCGGTCTCGCGGAGCTGCGCGAGCGGCTGGTGCCAAAGTCGGCGGAGCCCCGCACCCCGTCGGAGCTGGCGATCGCGGGCATCTGGAGCGATGTGCTTCGTGTGACCCGCTTCGGTGTCCACGACAGTTTCTTTGAGCTGGGAGGCCATTCACTGCTGGCGACACAGGTCGTGTCCCGCATCCGGGATCTCACCTCGATCGAGCTGCCGCTGCGGACGATCTTCGAGGCGCCGACGATCGCGACGCTGGCGGCGCGGATCGACGATGCCCGGGCCGCGATCGTGCCGGGCGGTTCTGCGTTCGCCAGCGCGGCGCCGGCCAGTGCCCCGATAGCCGCGCGCGACCCGGATCAGCCGGTTCCGCTCTCCTTCGCGCAGCAGCGGCTGTGGTTCCTGCACGAGCTCGACTCGCAGAGCGCCGTCTACAACATCGCGACCCGGCTCGACGTCCGCGGCGCGCTGCGGAGCGACGTGCTGCAGCGCTGTTTCGACGAAATCGTTCTGCGTCACGAGTCGCTGCGTACCACCTTCGTCGCCGAGGACGGCCGGCCCGTCCAGGTGATTCACCCGTCGTTGCCGACGTCGCTGACCGTCGTCGATCTGGCGTCGTGTCCGCCGGACGCACGTCAGGGGGCGATCGCCGAAGAGGCCGCGCGCACCTTCACCACGCCGTTCGACCTCGCGCGGGGGCCGCTTCTGCGCGGATGCGTGCTGCGGCTCGGTCCCGAAGACCACGTCCTGCTGTTCGCCATGCACCACATCGTCGGCGACGGGTGGTCCATGGGTGTGCTGCTGCGCGAGATGGCGGCGCTGTACGAAGCGCTGGCGGACGGGCGGCCTTCGCCCCTGCCCGAGCTGGCGCTCCAGTACGCGGACTACGCCGTGTGGCAGCGCGAACACGTCTCCGGTGCGCTCTACGATGCGCAACTTGCCTATTGGCGCGTGCGCCTGGCTGGAGCCCCGCCGCTCGACCTGCCGACCGACCGCGCGCGGCCGTCGTTCCAGACATTCCGCGGCGGCTCCGTGCCGTTCGGGGTCTCGAGCGATCTGACCGACCGCGTCGCCGCCGTGAGCCGGCGCGCGGGCGTGACGCCGTTCATGACGCTGCTCGCCGTGTTCGGCGTCTTCCTGCACCGCTACACCGGGCAGGACGACATTACGGTCGGGTCGCCGATCGCCAACCGCCATCGCAGCGAGACAGAACCGATCATCGGCTTCTTCGCCAACACGCTCGTTCTGCGTGCGGACCTGTCGGGGAACCCCACGTTCACGCAGCTGCTCGAGCGCGTGAAGGAGACGGCACTCGGGGCCTACGACAATCAGGATCTCCCGTTCGAACGCCTCGTGGAGGAGCTGCAGCCCCAACGCGACTCCAGCCACAACCCGCTGTTCCAGGTGATGTGCGCGCTCAACAACGCTCCGGCCGAGCGTCCGCGCTTTGGCGCGCTGGCGGTGGATCGGCTGCCCGCCGAGACCGGCACGGCCAAGTTCGATCTGAATCTGTCGCTCGACGAAACCTCGGATGGGTGGGACGGGACGCTGGACTACAACAGCGACCTGTTCGATCGGTCGACGGTCGAGCGAATGGCGATGCATCTCAGTAGCCTGCTTCGATCGGCCTGCGAACACCCGGACGCGCGCCTCGCCGAACTCGACCTGCTGTCCGAAGAGGAGCGGCGCCAGATCGTGGTCGAGTGGAACCGCACCCGCGTGGCGTATCCGGAGCCGACCTGCGTCCACACGCTCGTCGAGGAGGTCGCGGCGCGGATCCCCGATGCGCCGGCCGTGGCTTTCGGCGCTGACACCCTCACGTTCGCGCAGTTGAACGCCAGGGCGAACCAGCTCGCGCACCGGCTGCGGCGTTGCGGGGTCGGTCCGGACGTTCTCGTCGGCGTGTGTCTGGAGCGATCGATTGAGATGGCGGTCGCGGTGCTTGGCGTGTTGAAGGCCGGCGGGGCATACGTGCCGCTCGATCCGGACTATCCGGCCGAGCGGCTGGCATTCATGGTCTCGGACACGGCCGCGCCGGTCGTCCTCGCGCAGCCCTCGACCCGCGGGAGGCTGCCGGCCTCCGCCGCGACGATCGTCGACGTGGAGGCGGAACGCGCGGCGCTGAGGCTCGAGCCGGCGACGAATCCCGGCGTCGATGTCCATCCGGAAAGCCTCCTCTACGTGATCTACACGTCGGGGTCCACGGGACGACCGAAGGGCACCGCGCTTTCGCATCGCGCGCTCGGCAACCTGATTCGCTGGCACCTCCAGACGCTCGCGCGCGGCACCGCGATGTTGCAGTTCGCGTCGCTCAGCTTCGACGCGAGCTTCCACGAGATGTTTGCCGCGTGGGCGTCGGGCCGCCTGCTCATGATGATCCCCGAGCAGTGGCGCCGCGATCCCGAGGAGCTGTTCCCCCTGCTGGCGGTCCACGGAGTGGAAACGGCGATCCTCCCCGTGGTCGTCCTGCACCAGTGGGCCGAGCACTTCGCGCACGATCCGCAGAGATTCTCCATGCTCCGCGACGTGATCACCACCGGCGAGCAGTTGGTGATCACCAAGCCGATCGTCGATCTTTTCACTGCGCTCGATCGATGCACGCTCCACAACCACTACGGTCCGTCGGAAACGCACGTGATCACCGCGTTCACGCTGAGCCGGCCGCCGGCATCCTGGCCTTCGCGGCCGTCGATTGGCCGGCCGATCGCGAATTCGAGCGTGTACATTCTCGACACGCAGTTGAAGCCGGTGCCTGTCGGCGTCTACGGGGAGTTGTATCTCGGCGGCACGAACGTGGCGCGCGGGTACCTGGGCCGTCCTGATCTCACCGCCAGCCGGTTCATTCCGGATCCGTTCAGCGACGAACCCGGCGCACGGCTCTATGCCGTTGGCGACGTCGGGCGCTATGGGCCCGACGGCACGATCGAGTTCAAGGGGCGACTCGACGACCAGGCGAAGATTCGCGGCTTCCGCGTCGAACCGGCCGAGGTCGAGACCGCCATCAACCACCATCCCGCCGTCAGTCAGAGCGTCGTGATTGTCGACGGTGCGACGCCGGTGGACAAGCGCCTCGTCGCCTACGTCGTTCCCATCGCCGGCCGCGGGGTCACGGCCGACGAGCTCCGCGCGTTCCTCCAGGCGCGTCTGCCGGACTACCTGGTTCCAGCGGTGGTCATCGTGCTGCCCGGGCTGGCGCTGACGCCCAACGGAAAGATCGACCGCCGCGCCCTGCCGGCGCCCACCGACGTCCCGACGTCTGCGCGGGCGGCTTCGCGGGCGCCGGAGACGCCGGCCGAGATCGTGGTGGCGGGGCTCTGGAAGGAAGTCCTCGGCCACGACGGCGCGGGGGTGAACGACAACTTCTTCCAGGTCGGGGGGCACTCGCTGCTCGCGACGCAGCTCGTGAGCCGCGTGCGGCGCACATTCGGTGTGGACGTGCCCGTCCGCGTCGTGTTCGAAGCGCCGACGATCGCGGGCCTCGTGGACCACCTGGCGCGCGCGACCGGGGGACGCGCGGTGGTGGACGAGATCGCGGACACGCTCATCACGGTGGCGCAGCTCACCGCCGGCGAGATTGACGATTATCTGGAGGTCCTGCGAGCGCCCGGCGAGGCGCCCGCGGCGAGTCCACCAATGGTAGCGACGCGCGCCGTTGGGCGTGCCGGCGGCGCCTGACCGCCGGAGCATCGATCCGGAACCATACATGGAGCCCCCGCTGACCGCTTCGTCCGAGTCGCCCGCAGAGGAGCTCGTGCGCCTGATGCTGGCCCGGAAGGGCATCCGCCTGCCAGGTTCGCGGCCGAGCGGAGTCGCGCCGCGGCCGTCCGGTGCGCCCGCGCGGCTGTCGTACCCGCAGCAGCGACTCTGGTTCCTTCATCAACTCGATCCGCGCAGTGTCGCCTACAACCTGTCTGCGGCGTTCGACCTCGCCGGCCCGCTGGACGAGCGCGCGCTGGAACAGAGCCTGCAGACGATCGTGGCCCGGCACGACGCCCTGCGGACCACGTTTCGGTTGAGCGGCGGCGAGGGGGTGTTCGAGGTGGCGCCCGAGATCGCCGTTGAGCTCGTTCGCGAGGACCTGCAGTCGTTGCCCGCACCCGGGCGCGACGCGGCGCTCGACGATCGGATCGCGCGGCTGGCCGCGGAGCCGTTCGAGCTCGCGCATGGCCCCCTGTTGCGGGCCGCCCTCCTGCAGCTCGCGCCCCACGACCACGTCCTCGTGCTGGTCGTGCACCACATCGTGTTCGACGGCGGGTCGATCGACGTGTTCGTGCGCGAGCTCCGCGTCGCGTACGCCGCGTTTGCGGCGGGGCGCACGCCGGCGCTGCCCGTCCTGCCAGTGCAGTACCAGGATTTCGCGCACTGGCAACGGTCCTGCGGCGATGCCGACGCGTACCGGGCGGAGCGCGTCTTCTGGGCGGAGCGGCTGGCGAAGCTGACGCCTCTGGACCTGCCCACCGACCGGCGTCGGCCTGCAAAGGCCACCCTTCGCGGCGCCTCGCACGTGTTCTCGCTGCCCGTAGCGCTCACTGCATCCGTGCGCGAGCTGGCACGCAGCTACGGGGCGACGCCGTTCATGGTGCTGCTCGCGGGCTTCTTCGTGCTGCTGCATCGCTACACGGGACGCGACGATCTCGCCGTCGGATCGCCGATCGCCAACCGCAGGGAGCCGGACCTCGAAGGGGTGATCGGCCTGTTCTCCAACACGCTGGTGCTGCGGGCCGACCTGAGCGGGCGGCCAACCTTCGTGGAGTCGCTGGCGCGTGTGCGCCGGCTCGCGCTCGAGGCGTACGAGCACCAGGACGTGCCGTTCGAACACCTCGTGGAGGAGCTGCAGCCCGATCGGGACGCCGGGCGCCAGCCGCTGTTTCAGGTCGCGTTCGCGCTGCAACACGCGGGTATCGACCGCCTTGAGCTCGCCGGCCTCACCCTCACGCCGCGCCTGATCCCCTCGTCAGCGTCGAAGTTCGATCTGACGCTGGCCCTGACGGACGGTCCCGAGGCGATCGCCGGATCGGTCGAGTACGCGACCGACCTGTTCGACGCCGCGACCATCTCGCGGATGATGCAGCACTACGTCGCATTGCTGCAGAACGCCGTAAGCGAGCCGGGCCGCGCGATTGCCGAACTCGATTGGGTGTTGGAACCGCTGGTCGTCAGCGGCGGCCCGATCTCGGCAGCGCGCCAGCGGTTCGAGGTGTCGGAGCGGCTGGACGAGCGTTTCGCGCGGCAGGCGGCGGCGACGCCGAACCGTGTGGCGGTGAGCGCCGAGGATGCACAGCTGACGTATGCGGAGCTCGATGCCCGCGCCAATCGCCTGGCCTCGTTCCTGCGCCGCACGCTGGGCGCCGGGCCCGAGACGCGCGTGGGCCTGTTCTTCGAGCGTTCCGCCGATCTCATCGTCGCGATTCTCGGGGTGTTGAAGACCGGTGCGGCGTACGTGCCGGTGGATCCCGCGTCGCCGGCGGATCGCGTGGCATTCATCACCGAGGATGCCGGAGTGATCGCCGTCCTGACCCAGACCAGGGTCGCTGCGCGGCTGCCGGTGCTCGCCGTGCCGGTGCGGGTGCTCGATGAGGACGCGGCACTGGCCGCCGAGCCGCCGATCGCGTCCGCGACGGCCGGCCCCACCACCACGGCCGCGTACGTGATCTACACCTCGGGATCGACGGGGCGGCCCAAAGGCGTGATCGTGCAGCACGACCACGTGCAGCGGCTGTTCGACGCGACGGCGGGCTGGTTCGCGTTCGGACCCGACGACGTGTGGACGCTGTTCCACTCCTACGGGTTCGATTTTTCCGTGTGGGAGATCTGGGGCGCGCTGCTGCACGGCGGGCGGCTTGTCGTGGTGCCGTACCTGGTGAGTCGATCGCCGGAGGCGTTTCACGCGTTGCTCGCGCGGGAGCGCGTCACGGTATTGAATCAGACGCCGTCCGCGTTCGTGCAGCTGGTCGCGGCCGATGCGAGGGCGGTTGGTGTGCCGCTCGCGTTGCGCTGGGTGATCTTCGGCGGCGAGGCGCTGGACCTCGAGACCTTGCGGCCCTGGTTCGCGCGGCGCGGCGACGCGCGGCCGCGGCTCGTCAACATGTACGGGATCACCGAGACGACGGTGCATGTGACGTTTCGGCCGATCACCAGCGCCGATCTCGAACGCGGCGTGGGCAGTGTCATCGGAGAAGCGATCCCCGACCTGGTCGTCTATTTGTGCGACGCCGACATGCGGCTGGTGCCGCCGGGTGTGCCGGGCGAGATCTACGTCGGTGGGGCTGGCGTCGCGCGTGGGTATCTCGGCCGGCCCGGGCTGACCGCCGATCGCTTCGTGCCCGATGCGTTCAGCGGCGAGCCTGGCGCACGGCTGTATCGATCGGGCGATCGCGCGCGCTGGCGATCGGACGGTGATCTCGAATACCTGGGGCGCCTGGACGACCAGGTGAAGATCCGCGGGTTCCGCATCGAGTTGGGCGAGATCGAATCGTCGCTGGCCGCCTGCGAGGGCGTGATGGCGGCGGTCGTCGTGGCCCGTCGCGAAGCCGACGCCGACCCCCGGCTCGTGGCGTACGTCGTGCTGCGCGAGCAGGGTGCGCCGACACGCGCCGACCTGCGCCGGTGGCTCCAACAGCGGCTTCCCGATTACATGGTCCCGGCGATGATCGTGCCAATCCCGGTGTTGCCGCTCACCGCTCACGGCAAGGTGGATCGCCGGGCGCTTCCCGAGCCGGACCAGGAGCGGCCGGCAGATCAGGCGTTCGTGGCCGCGGCCACCGCCGAAGAGCGTGTGCTGGTCGACGTGTGGCGCGAGGTCCTGTCCCTCGATCGGATTGGGGTGTCGGACAACTTCTTCACCCTCGGCGGAGATTCGATTCGGGCGATCAAGCTGGTCTCGCGCGCCCGCGAGCAGGGCGTCGAGGTCGGGCTGGCGGATCTGTTCGAGCACCAGACCGTTCGGGCGCTGGCCGCCCGCGCGCGCGTCGCGACTGTGGCCACGGCCGCCCCCGCTCGCGCGCCATTCGCGCTGACATCCGCTGCGGACCGCTCGCGGCTGCCGGCAGACGTCGAGGACGCGTATCCGTTGACGCTGCTCCAGCGGGGGATGCTCTTCCACGGCCAGTTCGCGCCGAACGCACACGCCTACCACAACGTGAGCAGCTTCCATCTGCGAATGGCGTTCGAGCCCGACGCGCTGGAGCGCGTCGTCGACGAGATGGTCGCGCGCCATCCGATTCTGAGGACGAGTTTCAACCTCACGGACTTCGACACGCCGTTGCAGCTCGTCCATCGCACCATCGCACGGCCGCTCGTCGTCGACGATCTTCGTCATCTCGGCGGTCCGGCTCAGGAGACGTGGCTCTCGGATTGGTTCCGCGAAGAGCAGAATCGGCACTTCGACGGGGCCCGTGCGCCGCTCTTGCGGCTGCACGTCCATCGCCGGGCTGAGGATCGGCTGCAGCTCACGCTGACTGAGCACCACGCGATCCTCGATGGCTGGAGCGTCGCCTCGCTCTTGACCGAGCTGATGACGGGGTACCTGGCCGCGATTGGCGAGGCGCCGCGCCCGTCGCCGCTGCCGCTCTCGGCGACGTTCGCGGACTATGTGGCGCAGGAAGAGGCGATGCGGCAGTCGGAAGCAGCTCGGGCGTTCTGGTCGGGCCGGATTGCGGACGTCTTCGCGCCATTCCAGATCTCGTCCAGTCAATCCGACGTGCAGGGTTCCGTCGCAGGTCCCGTCTTAGGACCGATAATCCACCGCCTTGTCGTGCCCGCCGAACTCGTCGCGCCGCTGCACGACGTAGCGCGCCGCTGCGGGGTGCCGCTCAAGTCGGCGCTGCTTGCCGCGCACATGAAGATCGTCGGCTCGATGAGCGCGGCCGCCGATGCGGTGTCGGGCCTCGTGGTGAACGCCCGGCCGGAAAGCCGAGACGGCGAGCGCGTCCTCGGGTTGTTCCTGAACACGGTGCCGTTCCGGGTGCTGACGACCGCGCCATCGTGGCTGGAGCTCGTGAGCCGTACGTTTGCCGCAGAACGGGATCTGCTGCCGTTTCGCGGTTTCCCGTTGGCGGATCTGCAGCGCGGGCAGAGTGTGCGGCCGCTCTTCGACGTCGTGTTCAACTTCGTCCATTTCCACGTCTACGAGGCGCTGGGACGGCTGCCCGGCGTGGCGCTGATCGGCGAGCAGTCGTACGCCCATACGAATTTCCCTCTGGGCGCGAGCTTCTCGTTCGACGCGACCGACGGCCGTCTCGTCCTCAACCTCGAAGCGGCGCCTGGCGTGACGTCGCCCGACACGCTGCGCGACCTCGGCGAGCGTTACGTGACCGTGCTGGCGGCGATGACGGCCAATCCGGAGCGCAGCCCGGACGACGTCTCGGTGTTGCTGGACCGGGAGCGGGTCGAGATCCTGAGGCGGAACCGTGTGCGCGAGGCCGTCGCTCCGCCCGTCCATGCGCGCATCGCACGTCACGCGAGTTCCAGCCCCGCCGCACCAGCGGTCGTGTCGGCGGGGACCACATGGACCTATGGTCAGCTGCACCAGCGGGCCGGCGAGATAGCAGCCGCGCTGGTCGATGCGGGCGTCCACCGCGGCGATCTTGTCGCCGTGTCCGCGGACGCGTCGCCGTCGTTCATCGCCGCGCTGCTGGGCGTCATGCGAGCCGGTGCCGCGTTCGTGCCGATTGATCCGTCGTATCCGGCGGACCGTGTGCGCGCGATCCTCGCCGACGCGACGCCTGCTGCGCTCATCACTGATGGCGAGCGCGCGGTGCCGGTCGAGTTCGGTGGACACGTTCTTTCCATCGGGCTAGAGCAATGTCCGCCTGTACGTAGTGTCCGCCTTCAGGCGGACCGTCGTGGTCCGGCTGAAACCGGACGCTACATACAATTGGAAAACGCTGTCGCCGAAGCGTCCGATGCTGTGGATCCGGAGAGCGAGAGGCCCGGGATTTCAGTTTCGAGCTCAGACCTCCGAGCGCCCATCCCCGATCTCGACCCGGAGGATCTCGCGTACGTGATTTACACATCGGGCTCGACCGGGATCCCCAAAGGGGTCACGATCCGGCACGGCGGTCTGGCGAACTTGTGTGATGCGCAGATCCGCCGCTTCGAGCTGGACTCCTCGAGCCGCACGCTCCTCTTTGCGTCGATCGGTTTCGACGCGGCGGTATCAGAAATCTTCACTACGCTTGTTGCTGGTGGAACGCTGTACGTCGCGCCGCGCCATCGCTTGCGTTCACCCGATGCGCTGCGCGACGAAATTCACGAGCGCGGGATCACCGTCGTCACTCTGCCGCCGACCATGCTGGCGGCGATGGATCCCGTCCCGGAGCGCGCCCTTCGGACGGTCGTGTCGGCGGGCGAGCCATGCACGGCCGAGATCGTTCGGCGCTGGGCGCCTGGGCGGCGGCTGCTCAACGCATACGGACCCACCGAGACCACCGTCTGCGCGACGATGACGGGTCCGCTGGTGGACGTTCGAGACCCGGTTCCGATTGGAGAGGCCATCGAAGGCGCCGAGGCCTTCGTGCTCGACAAAGCAATGCAGCCGGTCCCGGTGGGCGTGTCCGGGGAACTCCTTGTGGGCGGGATTGCCCTGGCCCGCGGTTATCTGAATCGTCCGGATCTGACGGCCGAGCGCTTTGTGCCGCATCCGTTCTCGACGACGCCGGGCGCGCGGCTGTATCGCACGGGCGATCTCGCGAGATGGGTACCGGGCGGATATTTGCAGTATCTGGGTCGCGCCGACCACCAGGTGAAGGTGCGGGGCGTGCGGATCGAGCTCGATGAGGTCGCCGCGGTTCTCGGCGCGCACCCCGACGTGCGGCAGGCGGTCGCGGTGGTCAGGCAGCGAGACGAAGGCAGCCCGATGCTTGTGGCGTATGTGGTGGCGCGTGAAGGGCGGGCGCCGAGCGTGGAATCGCTGCGGAGCCTTGCCGCCGCGCGGTTGCCGGACCAGGCCGTGCCCTCGTCGTTCGTCGTTGTCGAGACGATGCCTCTGACGACGAGCGGGAAGATCGACCGCCGCGCGCTGCCCGATCCCGGTGAAACGCGGCCCGCGCTCGACGTCGCGTACGTGGCGCCGCGCACCGATGTCGAAGCGCGGCTTGCGGCGGTCTGGGCGCGCGTGCTCGGACTATCCCGCGTGGGGGTCGACGACAACTTCTTCTCGCTCGGCGGTGACTCGATCGTCAGCCTGCAAGTGGTGGCGCACGCGCAGGCCGCGGGCATCCGCGTGACCCCCGAGGACATCTTCCGATACTCGACGATCGCGGCACTCTCAACCGTGGCCCGCGTGGCCGAGCGCCGCGTGCGAGGGACGCGGCCGGCGGGCGGCGTGCCGTTGACGCCGATCCAGCAGTGGTTCTTCGAGCAGCGGCTCGCGGTGCCGGCGCACTGGAACCAGTCGCTGTTGCTGGCGATGCGCGTGCCCGCAGGTGATCGCGTGTCGCCGTCGGCTGCGCACGGCCGGCTGCAGTCGGCCCTGGATGCGGTGCTGGCGGCGCACGATGCGCTGCGGCTGCGGTTCCGGGAGGAGGCCAGCGGCTGGGCGCAGTGGTACGACGAGGATGCCGCGAGCGTTCCGCTCGAGACGATCGATCTGTCCGCGCTGAACGACACCGAGCGTTCGGCCGCGCTGATTGAACACGGCGAGCGGATCCAGCGCGGACTCGATCTCACGGGGGGTCCGTTGTTCCGTGCGGCGTCGGTGCACCTCGGGGACGCCGACGGCGATCGGCTGTTGCTCGTGGGCCATCACCTGATCGTCGACGGCGTCTCGTGGCGGATCGTGATCGAGGACCTGATGCAGGCGCTCGGCACGATCGCCGCTGGCGACGCTGCGTCGATCGAACCGGAGGCCACTTCGTTCCAGGAGTGGAGCACGGCGCTCGCCTCGCACGTGGGCACGGAGGACATTCGTGGGCAACGCGCCCATTGGGCGCAGCCGTCGTGGGGCGACGTGCCGCGGCTGCCGGTTGACGTCCGGGCGGAGGGCGGCGCCGCGAATCTCGAGGCGACGGCCGCGACGGTGGACGTGTTCCTGGACGAACCCGACACGTCGTCGCTCCTGCGGGAGGTGCCGGCGATGTACGGGGCGCAGATCAGCGACGTCCTCCTGACGGCGCTCGTCGACGCCTGCGAGACCTGGACGGGCGAGCGGCGGCTGCTCGTCGATCTCGAGGGCCACGGGCGCGAGCGCGTCGACGAGACACACGACGTCTCCCGGACCGTGGGCTGGTTCACGTCTCTCTACCCGGTCCTGCTCGACGCGCGCGGCGCGACCACGCCAGGCGACGCGCTGAGGCGGATCAAGGAGCAGATCAGGGCCGTGCCGCGGAAGGGATTTGGCTATGGCCTGCTGCGGTATTTCGGCGATCCTGCGACGCGTACGGAGCTTGCGTCGCATGGCACACCGGACATCAGCTTCAACTATCTCGGCCAGATCGATGCGGCCGTCTCGCCACACGCGCTGTTTGGTGCGGCCGACGAGGCGCATGGCGCGCTGCGCGCACCGGAAAACCGCCGGGCGCACCTGATCGACGTGGCCGCGGCCGTGATCGGGGGGCGGCTGCGCATGACGTGGACGTTCGACGCGCAGCAGCTGCGCCGCGAGACCATCGAACGCGTCGTGAACGCCTGCGTCGGTGCGCTCCTCGATGTCGTGGCGCACTGCCGCGACCCGCGGGCCGGCGGCTATACGCCATCGGATTTCCCCGAGATGGACGTCAGCGCCGAGGAACTCGACGAGATCGTGCGGGACCTCGACGCCCGTCTCGAGGGGTCACGATGAGCCGGAGTCGGACCATCGCGGACATGTACCCCCTCACTCCGGCGCAGGAGGGGATGCTGTTCCACACCCTCCTCGCTCCCGAATCCGGCGTGTACATCCAGCAGGTGAGCGCGACCGTCCGCGGCGACGTCGACGCATCCGTGTTCGAACGGGTCTGGGAGGCGCTGATCGATCGTCATCCGGTGCTGAGGACCAGCTTCGTCTCGGACCGCCGGAGGCCGCCGTTTCAGGTCGTGCACCGCACGGCGCGTTTGCCGTGGACGTACGAGGATTGGCGTGACGTCCCGGCGGCCGCGCAGCAGGCCCGGCTGACCGGGTGGCTGCGCGAGGATCGCCGGCGGGGGTTCAGTGTCGATCGGCCGCCGCTGATGCGCGTCGCGCTCTTCCGTCTTGCCGAAGATCGCAGCCAGGTGGTCTGGACCCATCACCACCTGGTGCTGGACGGCTGGAGTGTTCCGCAGGTGCTCGCGGAGCTCGTCGCGCTCTACGACGCGTTCGCGGTCGGGACGGTTCCGTCGCTGCCGGCACGGCGTCCGTTTCGCGATTTCGTCGCGTGGCTGCGGGCTCGGACCGATGGTGGCGAGAGCGAACGGTTCTGGCGCGAGGAGTTGCGCGGTGTCGCAGGACCGACGCCCCTGCCGTCGTCAGGAACAACGTCAGGAACAACGTCAGGAATAACGTCAGGAACAACGTCAGGAACGACGTCAGGAACAACGTCAGGAACCGCGTCAGAAACCGCGTCAGGCACGTCGTCGGGAACGATGTCAGCAACGATGCCAGGCCCAATGTCACCAGACACGATGGCGGGCGAGGCGCCCGCGATGGCCAGCGCGGTCCGGCGGCTGTCGGCCGGTCAGACGGGGCTCCTGCAGCAGCTCGCGCGCGAGCGACGGCTCACGTTGAACACGCTTGCGCTCGGCGCCTGGGCCATCGTCTCCAGCCGTCACAGCGGCGACGTCGACGTGATATTTGGATCCACCGTCTCGGGCCGGCCCGCGGATCTGCCCGGCGCGGACACGATGATCGGGCTGTTCATCAACACGCTGCCCGTTCGGGTACGCGTGCTGCCGGCCGCGAGCGTCGTCGAGTGGCTCGGAGAGTTGCAGGCTCGCTTCGCCGATCTGCGTCGCTTCGAACACACACCGTTGACGTCCATCCACGGATGGAGCGGCCTGCCGCGCGACACGGCGCTCTTCGAGAGCCTCGTCGTGTTCGAGAACTATCCCGTTGACGCGGCGCAGTCGGCCCGCTCGACGCGGCTGGCGATCGAGCACGCGGACAGTGAAGAGCAGACCAACTATCCGTTGACCATCGTGGTGGTGCCGGGCGATGAGCTGGTGTTGAAGGCCGACTACGACACACGCCGGGTGGACGGCGTCACCATCGATCGGCTGCTCGCTCAGTTCGCGCGTGTCCTTATGGGTCTGGCGGAGCCGGCCTTCCGGCGGATCGCGGATGTCCCGTGGCTCGAGGACCGCGAGCGTCAGCGCGTGCTCCGCGAGTGGAACCGGACCGAGGCCCCGCTCGGCGCGTTCGCGCACGAGCGGTTCGCGGTGCAGGCGGCCACGACGCCGGACGCAATCGCGATCCGCGACGTGGGCGGGTCCGTCACGTTCTCCGAACTCGCGGCACGCGTCGAGCGATGCGCCCGGCTGCTGCGCGCGCGTGGCGTGCAGCCGGAGGTGCGGGTCGCGATCGCGCTCCCGCCGAGCACCGAGGCGGTTGTGGCGATGCTGGCCGTGCTTCGCGCCGGCGGGGCGTACGTGCCGGTCGATCCTTCGTATCCTTCGTCCCGGAAGCGCTTCGTGATCGAGGATTCCGGCGCGCGTCTCGTCGTCGCGGATGCCGATCTCGATGCCGACCTCGATGCCGACCTCGATGCCGACCTCGATGCCGACACTGACTGGCTGCCGTCCTCGGTCGTGCGCCTCGGCATTGCGGACACGAGCGGGATCGGGCTCGACGATACATGGGCCGACGAGACCAGCTTTCACCCGGATGCCGTGCTGACCGGCGACAGTCTCGCTTACATCATCTACACGTCCGGCTCCACCGGCCAGCCCAAGGGCGCGATGATCACGCATCGCGGCCTCGCGAACTACCTCGAGTGGGCCGTGGCGGCGTACGACGTGGCTGCCGGCAATGGATCCCCGCTACACACGCCGCTGGGGTTCGACCTCACCGTCACGAGCGTGTTTCCGCCCCTTCTGACGGGAACGTGCATCGACATCGTCGCGGCCGGCGACGGCGTCGAAGGCCTGGCGGCCCGCCTCGCATCCGGTCCGGGCTACAGCCTCGTCAAGCTCACCCCCGCGCACGTCGAAGCGCTCGGCCAGCTGCTCTCGCCGTCAGATGCGCCGGGCGCGACGCGTGCGCTCGTCATCGGGGGCGAGGCGCTGCTCGAGGAGCCGTTGGCGTTCTGGCGCGCGCACGCGCCCGGCACGCGGCTGATCAACGAATACGGGCCGACGGAAACGGTGGTCGGCTGCTGCGTCCACGACGCGAGTCTCGAAGCGCCCAGGGGGGCGGCCGTCCCAATCGGCCGGCCGATCGCGAACACGCGGCTGTACATTTTGGACCGCGCCGTGTGTCCCGTGCCGATCGGTGTGGCAGGGGAGCTGTTCATCGGCGGCGCGGGCGTCGCGCGCGGCTATCACGGCAGGCCGGACCTGACCGCCGAACGGTTCGTACCCGACCCGTTCGGAGACGAGCCGGGTGCGAGACTGTATCGGACCGGCGACCGCTGCGAGTACAGAGAGGACGGCGTCTTCGAGTACCTCGGGCGGCTCGATGACCAGGTGAAGATTCGGGGCTTCCGTATCGAGCCCGCCGAAATCGAAGCGGTGTTGCGCCGTCACCCCGCCGTTGCCGCATGCGCCGTCGTCGCGCAGCCGTCGGGAGCAGCGTCGGGAGCGGCGTCGGGAGAAGCACCGTCCGGCGGCGCGCGTCTGGTGGCCTTCGTCGTCGAGGCGGATCCCGTTGGAGTGACCAGTGCCGTGACCGGCGGTAACGGCACGCCATGGGACGCGTTCCTGGCGCGCGAACTGCCCGCGCACATGATTCCGTCGGTGTTCGAGCGCGTGCCGGAACTGCCGCTCACGGCGCATGGCAAAGTGGATCGCCGCGCGCTCGCGGCCCGGCCGCTGGCCGCCCGCCACGTCCACCTTTCGTCTGCACCGCAGGGCGCCGCCGAGGAACTGGTCGCCGCAATCTGGGCCGACGTGCTGGGCCGGTCCGAGATCGGGCGCGACGACAGGTTCTTCGATCTGGGCGGTCACTCGTTGCTCGCCACGCGGATCGTGGCCCGCGCGCGCGCGGCGTTCGGGATCGACATTCCCCTGCGCGCGATCTTCGACGCCCCCACGGTGGCGGCCTTCACGGCTCACCTCGAACAGCAACGAGCCGGCGGTCCGGTGCCGACGGAACGTCCGATCGCCGTTCGCGCGCAGCCGGAGACGGCGCCGCTGTCTTTCGCGCAGCAGCGGTTGTGGTTCATCCACCAGCTCGACGTCTCGAACGCCGCCTACAACATCCGGTATGCGGTGCGACTCGCCGGGTCGCTCGATGCCGCGGCGTTGCAGCGGAGTCTCGCTGCGGTCGCTCAACGGCACGAAGTGCTGCGCGCGCGCTTCGAAAGCGCCGACGGGAAGCCGCACCAGATCATCGAAGCGGTGGCCACGATCCCGCTGGTTCGGCACGACCTCCGGGCCACGGAAGCGGTCGCGCGCGAGCACACCGTGCGATGGCTGGTGGACGAAGACGCCGCGCGTCCATTCGACCTCGAGCGCGGTCCGCTCGTCCGGGCGCTGCTCCTCGAGCTCGGCGACCGCGACGCGATCCTGCTCGTGTCGATGCACCACATCGTGTCGGACGCGTGGTCCGTCGAGATTCTGGTCCGTGAGCTCACCGAGAGCTACGCGGCGTCGACCGCCGGCAGGACTCCCTCACTTCCCGATCTTCCGGTGCAGTACGCGGACTACGCGGCGTGGCAGCGCGCGGTGCTCGACGAAGCGGCATGCGACCGGCATCTGGCGTACTGGGCGCAGCAGCTCGAGGACGTGGCGGTGCTCGACCTGCCGACGGACCGGCCGCGGCCGGAAGTGCCGACGTTGCAGGGCGCGGCGCTGTCGTTCGCAATTCCTGCGGAGGTGACGGCGCGAGTGGACGCGCTCTGCGGCGCCGAGAGCGTGACGCCGTTCATGATCCTGCTTGCGGTGTTCCAGATCCTGCTCGGCCGCCACGCCGGTCAGGATGACGTCGCCGTGGGGACGCCCATCGCGAACCGTGGTCGTCCGGAAATCGACGGCCTCATCGGGTTCTTCACCAACAGCCTTGTCCTGCGAACGCGGCTGCGAGGGAACCTGACGTTCCGTGACCTGCTCGCCAGCGTCCGTGAGATCACGCTCGCGGCCTTCGCCCACCAGGAGCTGCCGTTCGAGATGGTGGTGGATCGCCTCGTCCACACGCGCGATCTCGCGAGGAACCCGTTGTTCCAGGTGATGTTCACCACCGCGACGCCCACGCCCATGCCGGTCGCGATCGGCGACGTGGCGCTGACCACCGTGCCGCTCGACACGGCGACCGCGAAGTTCGATCTGAGCCTCTCGATCGGACGCGCAGCGGACGGGCAGCTCGGCACGTTCGAATACAGCACGGAGCTGTTCGAGCCGGACACGATCCGTCGGCTCGCGGAGCAGTTCGTCGTCCTGCTGCGGTATGCCGTGGCCAACCCGGATCAGGTCATCGATGCCTTGCCGATGATGTCGGACGCCGCCCGCGAGCGCTCCCTCGCAGCGAGCCGCGCGCACGTCGATCCTGGACCACTGGCGGCCGTCGTCGATCTCTTCGCACGACACATCGTCCAGGCGCCAGGCGCGAGCCCGATCGATCTCGGCAACACGACGGCCTACGTGCTCGACCGGCGATTCGAGCCGGTTCCCGTCGGCGTGGTAGGGGAGTTGTATCTGGGAAGTGTCGCGGTCGGCAGTGGCCATCTCGAGCAAACCGCCGCCACGGCGGAGCGATTCGTGCCAGACCCGTTCGGCCCGCCGGGAGCGCGCCTTTATCGGACTGGAGAACGTGTCCGCCGACGGCCCGGCGGTGAGCTGGAGCTTGTCGACCGGCGATCGCGTCCGGAATCGGTTGACGACAAGGCTGTCCAGGCGTTCCTGGCGCCCCGGACGGCCACCGAGGCCGCGCTCGCGTCGATCTGGGCCGACGTGGTCGGCCGCGCCGAGGTCGGCGTCCGGGACAATTTCTTCGAAATTGGCGGCGACTCCATCCTGAGCCTGCAGGTCGTGTCCCGGGCCCGCGCGCAAGGGCTCTACCTCTCGGCGGCCGACCTCTTCCGCTATCAGACGATCGAGGCGCTCGCTGCCGTGGCCGGGCAGGTGGCGTCCGCGCCGCGGCGCGAGCGCGCAGGACGGCAGGACGTGCCGTTGACGCCGATCCAACAGTGGTTCTTCGGGCTCGATCTTCCCGCCGCACATCACTGGAACCAGGCGTTGATGCTCGAGGCAGCGTCGGGTGTCTACGTTGACGCGCTGGAGCAGGCGCTCGCGACGGTGATGGCCCGTCACGATGCATTCACTCTGGGGTTCACGCGAACGCCCGAAGGGTGGCAGCAGCGGGCCATGACGCTCGATCCGCGGGTCGCCGTGCAGCGAATCGATCTCGCGACGGTGCCGGCCGCGCAGCGAGACGAGGCGACGAGGGCCGCCGCCGACCGTGTGCAGGCATCACTCGCGCTCGATGCGCCGCCGTTGGTGCGCGCGGCGGTGCTCGATTTCGGCCCGGTCGATCCTCCCTGGGTGCTCCTCGTCCTGCACCATCTGATCGTCGATGCCGTGTCGTGGCGGATCCTCCTCGAGGAACTCGGTCGCGTGTACCCGGCGCTGGCTCGCGGCGAGCGCCCGCCCGATGTCCCGGCCCCGCCGGCATCGTTCGCCGACTGGGCTTCTGTGCTGGTGCCCTACGCCGACTCGAAGGCGCTGCTGCGCGAGCGCGAGTACTGGCTGGATCCGGGTCGGGGCGTCGCGAAGCGGCTGCCGAGGGACCGCGTGATCGCGTCGGCTGAGAACGACGAGCGCTCGGCGTCGTGGATCGAACGCATGCTCGATCGCGCGGCGACGGAGACCTTGCTGCAGCGGGTGCCTTCCGCCTACAACACCCGGACGCTGGACGTCCTGCTGACGGCGTTGGTCGAGACGCTGAGCTCGTGGACGGGGGAGCGGCGCGCGCTCATCGACCTCGAAGGTCACGGCCGCGAGGAGATCGCGCCTGGCGTGGACGTGTCGGGAACGATCGGGTGGTTCACGACGCTCTATCCGCTCTGGATCGATCTCGAGGGCGTCGCGTTGGGCGGCGCGGCGCTGAAGCACGTCAAGGAGCTCCTCCGGGCTGTGCCGCAGCGTGGTCTGGGCTATGGTGTGCTGCGGTATATGAGCAACGACGACAGCCTTCGCGAGGCGATGCGGTCGGCACCGGCCCCCGAGATCAGCTTCAACTACCTGGGACAAGTGGCGACACGCGAGGGCGCGGGGTGGCGCGCGGTTCCGGACCGCTGTGGGACCTTGCGGGGCGACGGCCCGCGGCCTCACCTCATCGAGGTGATCGCGACCGTGATCGATTCGCGATTGGTGGTGCGCTGGATCCACGGCCCCGCCCACGGGCCCGAGACGACGCGGTCGATCGCGGACCGGTTCCAGCGCGAGCTGACGCGGTTGATTGAGCACTGCACATCGGGCGAGGCCGGCGGCTATACGCCGTCCGACTTCGCCGCCGCATCGGTGAGTCAGCGTGACCTCGACAAGCTCGTCGCCCGGTTGCGCCAATGAACGAGGTCATGAGCACGGGGAAAGTCGCCAACCTCGAGGACCTGTACGAGCTGTCGCCCGTGCAGGAGGGCATGCTCTTTCATTGCGTCCAGGCGCCGCGTGCGGGCATGTACGTCGAGCAGATCACCGGGCGCCTCGAGGGGCGACTCGATGTCGACGCTTTCGGTCGGGCCTGGCAGAGCCTGCTCGAGGATCACCACGTCCTGCGCAGCGCGTTCCACTGGGAAGGGCTGGAGAAGCCGCTGCAGGTCGTCCTGCGCGACGTGCGGCTGCCAATCGAGCAACACGACCTCGCCGGACTGACGCCGGCGGAGCAGGCCGATCGAATCGACGCGTTGTCCCGGGAGCATCGACGGGACGGGTTCGATCTCTCTCGCGCGCCGCTCATGCGGGTGGCGTTGCTGCACCTCGGACCGGACCGGCACCAGTTCGTCTGGACCCACCATCACCTCCAGCTCGATGGCTGGAGCGTGCCGATCGTGATGGCGGAAGTCATCGCGGCCTACAGCGCGCTGCGTGACGGCCGCGAGCCGCCGCACGAGAGCCGGCGGCCGTTCCGCGATTACATCGCGTGGTTGCAGCGGCAGGATGGCGACGCCTCGGAGCGATTCTGGCGCGGCTATCTGGCCGGGTTCGCCGAGCCGACGCATCTCGCCGGCGCCGACCGCACCACCCCGGCCGCCGGCTCCCACGACGTCGCCGAACGACAACTGTCGCGCTCGTCGAGCGTGGCGCTCGAGCACTTCGCGCGGCAGCACCTGGTGACGATGAACACGCTCGTGCAGGCCGCCTGGGCGATCGCGCTGGGCTGTCACACGGGATCGCGCGATGTCGTCTACGGTGCGGCTGTCGCCGGCCGACCCGCAGAGCTCTCCGGCGCCGACCGGATGGTCGGGATGTTCATCAACACGCTCCCGGTGCGCGTCCGCATCGACCCGGCCGCACGGGTCGTCGACTGGGTGCGCGAGCTCCAGCAGCAGCAGGCCGCCGCGCGGGCCTTCGATTATTCGCCGCTGGTCGACGTGCAGCGCTGGAGTCCGCTGGCGCGCAATACGGCGCTGTTCGATACGGTGCTCGTGTTCGCGAACTACCCGGCGCCCCGCGAGATGACCAGCGAGGACGGGCGCCTGCGTCTTGCAGACGTACGCGCGTTCGAGCGGACGAGCTTCCCCCTGACGATCTTCGGCTTTCCCGAGTCGCCGCTCCGGCTGCGCGCGACCTACGACGGCCATCGCTTCGATCGGACAAAAATTCTGCGGCTGCTCGACCATCTCGCCGAGGCGCTCAACGGCATCAGCGCCTCCGACGCTCAGACCCGTGTGGGCGCGGTGCGTGTGCTGCCGGCCGCGGAGGAAGCGCTCGCGGTCACCCGATTCAATGCCACCACGCGGCGCTGGCCGGACGACGAGAACCCCAGCCTCGATGAGTGGATTGCGGCGCAGGTGCGACGGACGCCGGACGCGCTCGCGGTGGCCGACGAGCAGTCCGCGCTCACCTACACGCAACTCTGGGGGCGCGCCGAGGGGCTCGCCGCGCAGCTGCGGCGGCTTGGCGTCGGGCCGGAGACGATCGTGGCCGTCTGCCTCGATCGATCCGTGCACCTGTTGGTGGCGGTGCTCGGCGTGCTTCGCGCGGGCGGCGCGTATCTGCCGATCGTACCGGGCGAGCCGCGGGTTCGACGGCAGTGGATGCTCGCCGATGCCGGCGCACGCGTCGTGGTGACGTCGCGCACGCTCGCGTCAGCTGGGGAACTGCCGGCCGCTCACGTCGTGTGCGTCGAGGACGTACAGGCCCTCGAGCCGTCGGGCCGGTCGCTCGGATCCAGCGGCGTGGGCCTGCAGGCCGCATACGTAATCTACACGTCCGGCTCGACCGGCAAGCCCAAGGGGGCGATCAACTCGCACGCGGGCATCGTCAACCGGCTGCGGTGGATGCAGGCGGCCTACACGCTCGTGGCGGACGACGTCGTGCTGCAGAAGACGCCGGTGAGCTTCGACGTCTCGGTGTGGGAGCTGTTCTGGGCGCTCGGCACCGGTGCGCGCGTCGTGCTGGCCCGGCCCGAGGGGCACAAGGACGTCGCCTATCTGATCGATCGCATCGTTCGGGCCGGGGTGACGACCGTGCACTTCGTGCCGTCGCAGCTCGACGCGTTCCTGAGTCATCCCGATGTGGCGCAGTGTCGATCGATCCGCCGGATCATCTGCAGCGGTGAGGCGCTCGGGTTCGACACCAAGGAGGCCGCGCTGCGTCTGCTGCCGTGGGCCGAGGTCCACAACCTGTACGGTCCGACGGAAGCCGCAGTGGACGTGACGTCCTGGCGATGTGAACGTGGCGGACCGCGGCCCGTGCCCATCGGTCGTCCCATCGCGAATACGCAGCTCCACGTCGTGGATGACGGGCTGACGGCGGTGCCGATCGGGGTGGCGGGCGAGCTGATGATCGGTGGCGTCAACGTCGGCCGGGGGTACTTGGGTCGGCCGGACCTGACGGCTGCGCGGTTCGTGCCGGATCCGTACGGGCCACCTGGCAGTCGCCTGTATCGCACCGGCGATCGCGCGCGGTATCGAGAAGATGGAGCGATCGAGTATCTGGGCCGCCAGGACTTCCAGGTGAAGCTGCGCGGGTTTCGGATCGAGCCGGGAGAGATCGAGTCGGTGCTGCGCGGCGTGGACGGCGTGCAGGAGTGCGTCGTGCTCGCGCGCGAGGATCGGCCAGGTGACGTGCGACTCGTGGCGTATGTGGTTGGCACCGCCGGGGGCGAAACCCTGCGTGCTGCGACGCGGGGGCAGCTGCCGGACTATATGGTGCCGAGCGTCGTCGTCTCCATGCCGGCGCTACCTCGGCTGTCCAACGGCAAGCTGGATCGGGCCGGCTTGCCGGCGCCGGACGCAAGCCGCCCGTACCTCCGGACCGCGTTTCGTGCGCCGCGCACTCCGCTCGAGCAGACGATTGCCGGGATCTGGCGGGACGTCCTGGGCCTCGACCAGGTCGGCATGGACGACAACTTCTTCGACGTCGGCGGCCAGTCGCTGCTTGCGATGCGAGTCTGGGGCAAGCTGCGCGAAGCCGTGCCGGCGGCGATGGACGTCGCGATCGTGGACCTGTTTGCGTTCCCGACCATCGCCGCGCTGGCGGCGCGACTCGCCGGCGACGGCTCGGCCATCGAACCGGCGTCGTCTGCGGAAGCCGCGCACGCGCAACGTCTGGCCGGTGTGGACCGGTTGAGGCAGCAGCGCGCGCGCAAGACGGGGATCGAGTCGTCGCGATGAGCCAGCTTCCCTCGAGCGGTCTGGAGATCGCCGTCATCGGCATGGCGGGCCGGTTTCCCGGCGCCGTCACGGTCGATGCGCTCTGGCGCAACCTCTGCGCGGGGGTGGAGAGCATTTCCGCGTTCACCGACGCGGAAATGATCGCCGCCGGAGTCAATCCAGCGCTGCTCGACGATCCGCGGTACGTGAAGGCCGGCGCGATCCTCGACGACGTCGAGCGCTTCGACGCGGAGTTCTTCGGCTTCAACGCACGAGAGGCGGAGATTACCGATCCGCAGCACCGCGTATTCCTCGAGTGCGCCTGGGAAGCGCTGGAGGCGGCCGGCTGCGACCCGGCACGGGCGCGCGGCGCGATCGGCGTTTACGCCGGCTGCAGCATGAACACCTACGCGCTCTCGAATCTCCTCTACAATCCGGCAGCGGTCGAAGCCGCAGGGGAGTTCCAGGCCGCCATCGCCAACCTGGGCGATCACCTCGCGACGCGCGTCTCGTACAAGCTGGATCTTCGCGGTTCGAGCTTCACCGTCCAGACGGCCTGTTCCACCTCGCTCGTCGCGGTGCACCTCGCGTGTCAGTCGCTGCTCAGTGGAGAGTCGGACATCGCGCTGGCGGGCGGGGTGTCGATCGGCCTCCCGCAGCGGACGGGGTATCTGCACACCGAGGGCGGTGTGCGCTCGCGCGACGGACACTGCCGGCCCTTCGATGCGCGCGCGGACGGGACGGTTGGCGGGCAGGGCGTCGGAGTGGTGGTGCTGGAGCGCCTCGAGGACGCGCTTGCGCACGGCGCGCACGTGCACGCGGTGATCCGGGGCAGCGCCGTGAACAACGACGGGGCGCGCAAGGTCGGCTACACGGCTCCGAGCGTGGACGGACAGGCGAAGGTCATCGCGGCCGCGCTCGCGGTGGCGGGCGTCGAGCCGGGCACGATCGGGTACGTCGAAGCGCACGGTACCGGAACACCGCTGGGCGATCCGGTGGAGGTGAAGGCGCTTGGCCGTGTGTTCAAGCGGGGCGCGTTCCGACCGGCGACCTGCGCCATCGGGTCGATCAAGAGCAACCTGGGACACCTCGATGCGGCCGCCGGTGTGACCAGCCTGATCAAGTCCGTGCACGCGGTAGAGCACGGCCGCATTCCGCCGAGCCTGCATTTCGCCACCGCGAATCCCGAACTCGACCTCGAAGACAGCCCGTTTTTCGTCCCAAAGCAACTGTCCGACTGGCCGTCGCATGACACGCCGCGCCGTGCTGGCGTGAGCTCGTTCGGGATCGGCGGCACGAACGCGCACGTCGTGCTCGAGGAGGCGCCGCCGGTTCCGCCGTCCGGCCCCTCCCGCGACTACCAGCTGCTCGTGTGGTCGGCGCGCAGCGAAACGGCCCTCGATCACGTGCTGGACCGGCACGCCGCCCGGCTGCAGGAACATCCGGCGCTGCCGCTGTCCGACGCCGCCTGGACGCTTCAGACCGGTCGGCACGAGTTTCCGTGGCGCGCCAGCCTGGTGTGTCGCGACACGCGGGAATTGGTCGACGCCCTTACCGCGGTGCCCGCCCCGCGCGTGTCGCGATCGAACGTCCCGGTCACCGGCGCAGCAGGCGTCGTGTTCATGCTGCCGGGCCAGGGCGCTCAACATGTGAACATGGGCCGGGAGCTGTATCAGCAGGAACCGGTGTTCCGCGACGCTTTCGATCGCTGTGCCGCCGCGGTGGGCGCGTCTCTCGACCTCGACCTGAGAGATCTGCTGTTCGTGGACGGCGATCCCGACGCGGCGGCGGCCAGGCTGCGCGAGACGCGTCACGCGCAGCCGGCGCTCTTCGCCATCGAGTACGCGCTCGCGCGTCTCTGGATGGCGTGGGGTGTGACGCCGGTCGCACTCATCGGCCACAGCCTCGGCGAATACGTGGCGGCATGCCTGGCCGACGTCTTCACGCTCGAAGACGCTTTGCGGCTCGTGTGCGCGCGCGGGCAGCTCATGCAGGCAACGCCGGCAGGGGGGATGCTGGCGATACCGCTCGACGAAGACGCGATCCGGCCTCTGCTCGACGAGCACCTGGCCATTGCGGTGTTGAACGCGCCGGCCGCGACGGTGGTGTCGGGCCCCACTCCGTCCATCGAGGCGCTGCAGCGCGCATTGGCAGAGCGGGACATCCACCACGTCCGGCTGCAGACCTCTCATGCCTTCCACTCCTCGACGATGGATGGTGTGCTGTCGCCGTTCAGGGAACTGATCGATCGCACCACACGGCGTCCGCCGCGGATCCCGTGCATCTCGAACCTGACCGGCACATGGTTGACCGACGATGAGGCCTGCGATCCCGGATATTGGGTCCGTCACCTGCGCGAACCGGTGCGGTTCGCGCGGGGCGTGCGCACGCTCATCGGCGCCGGCCATTCGGTGTACCTCGAAGTGGGGCCCGGCCGCACGCTGAGCACGCTGCTGCGGCAGTCGGCGCCTGACGGCGCCCTGGTCCACGTGGAGACGTCGCTGCCTCATGGTTCCCGGCCCGTCGCGGAGCAGGCCCATGTGCTCGCGACGCTCGGGCGACTCTGGACCGCGGGCGTCGTCGTCGATTGGAACGCGTTCTCCGCCGGCGAGCGCCGGCGGCGCGTTGTCCTGCCCACCTATCCATTCGAGCGGCGTCGTTACTGGGTCGATCCGATCGAGAGCGTCCCGGCGCGACGTGGATCCTCCACGCGTTCGACGGGCCCGTCCATACTCGCCCCGCTCTGGCGCCGCCGGCCACTCGCGCCGCAGGACGACCCTCGCGCGACGGCGCCTCTGTCGTGGCTCGTGCTTGCGGGGCGCACGGGTGCGCTAGACCCGCTCGTCGAGCGATTGCGCGCGGCGGGCCACAGGGTGACGATCGTGACGCCCGGCGCTGCGCCCGGGATGGACGGGGAGCCGATCGTGATTCGGCCCCGGGTGGCCGACGATCACGTGACCCTCGTGCGATGGCTGCGCGAGCGTGGTGCCCTGCCGGACGTCATCGTTCACGCTTTCGGTGTGGATGGTGCGAGTCTGGACGACAGCGGCGACGCCGGGTCCGATTGGCGGGAAGCGTTCTACAGCCTTCTGTGGCTCGTTCAGGCCCTGGGCCGCGAAGGCGTCTTCAAACCGATGCGGCTCGAGGTGGTCACGACCGGCGCCTGCGACGTGACGGGCACCGAGCCGCTGCGGCCTGGCCACGCCGTCCTGCACGGCCTGAGTATGGTGGCGGCGCAGGAATATCCCCATATCGTCTCGCGCGTCATTGATGTCGACGACTCAATGGCGAGCGGGCGATCGCTCGATCGGCTGGTCGCGGAACTGACGCGCGACGCCGCGGAGTCTGTCGTGGCGCTGCGGGGAGCGCATCGATGGGTTCGAGAGTTCGAGGCGGTGCCGTCCGCGGCTGCTTCGACGACGGCGTGCGTCCGCGAGGGTGGCGTGTACCTCGTCACCGGCGGACTGGGTCACGTTGGGCTCACGATCGCGGAGGCGCTGGCGGACCGCGCGCCGCTCGGTCTCGTGCTGGCCGGAAGGACGGGACTGCCGGATGTCGCGATGTGGGACGGCTTGCTGCAGACGGCGTCGGCGCAGGATCCGGTCGCCCGCGCGATTCGTCGTGTGAGAAGGCTGGAGCAGCAGGGCTGCGCGGTGACGATCGCGACCGCCGACGTGGCCAACGCTGACGCCGTTCGCGCCCTGGTCGACGAGATCGTCGGCCGCTTCGGCCGGTTGGATGGCGTCGTGCACGCGGCCGGCACCTCCGGCGAATCGGCGACCCGGGCGATCGCCGAGACGGACGTCGCGCACGGCGAGGCGCAGTTCGCCGCGAAGGTCAGCGGGGTCGAAGCCCTCGCGCACGCGCTCGAGGACCGTCCGCTGGATTTCTGCGTGCTCACCTCGTCGCTGTCGGTGGTGCTCGGCGGTCTCGGGTTCGGCGCCTACGCGGCGGCCAACAACTTCATCGACGCCTTCGCATCGAAGGAGGATCGGCGCGCGGGAACCCGCTGGATCAGCGTCGCGTGGGACGGATGGGCGCCGGCGGAGGGTGCAGCGGCGCCTCTCGGCATCACGACGAAGCAGGCGGCCGAGGTGATCGGGCGCGTGCTTGCGCTGGACGTCGGGCCCCAGATTGTCGTCGCGGCGGGGGACCTGCAGGCGCGCATGGCGGAGTGGATCAATCCCGGCCGCGCTTCGGCGACCGCGTCACCCGGCGCGCCCCGTCATCCACGTCCCGCGCTCGCACGCGCGTTCGTGGCCCCGAGCAACGACGTCGAGCAGGCGGTGGCCGCCATCTGGTGCGAATTGCTCGGTGTCGAACGGGTCGGTGTCGAGGACGAGTTCTTCGAGCTCGGAGGGCATTCGTTGCTGGCCACCCAGCTCCTGTCGCGGCTGCGTATGCGCTTCGGTGTCGACCTGCCGCTACGCAGCCTGTTCGAGGCGACGACGGTCGCGGCGATGGCGGAGCGGCTGGCGGCCCACGAGACCGCGCGCGGACAGGTCGCGGCGACCGCGCGTCTCCGCGCGATGGTGGACGGATTGTCGGCCGACCAGGTCCGGGCTCTGTTGCAGCGCAAGCGGCAGACGGCGGACCCCGCGCTCGAGGGTGCGTGATCATGGACACGCAGAGCAGGACGCCGGGAGGTCTCGACGAACGCGAGGAGCTGCTGCAGCTCCTGCTGGCCGAAGAGGGCTTCGCCGTGCCGGCCGCGTCGTCGATCGCGCCCGTCCGGTCCGATGGACCTTCGGTGCTGTCGAGCGGTCAGCGGCGGCTCTGGTTCCTCGATCGACTCGGGACCGCGGCGAGCTCCGCGTACCACATACCGGCGGTGTTGCGTGTGACCGGGCCCATCGACGACCGCGTGCTCGCGCGCTGCCTCGAGGCGATGGCCGTGCGCCATCAGATCCTCGCGGCACGCTTCACCGAGTGCGATGGCGTGCCGATGCAGACGGCCGACGGACGTCTGCCGTCGATGACGTGCGACGACCTGTCGGCGCTTGAGTCGAGCGAGCGCGATCGCGCGGTCGAAAAGCTGGTGCGCGAGGAGCTCGAACGGCCGTTCGACCTCCACCAGGGTCCCATGCTCCGATTGACGCGGCTCCGCTTGGGTCCAGACGATGCCGTCGTCGTCCTGGTGATGCATCACATCGTGTCGGATGGATGGTCGATGGGTGTGATCGTGCGCGAGCTCGGCGAGCTGTATGCGGCATTTGCGGCCGGCCGCCCAGCGCCGTTGCCTGACCTGCCCATTCAGTACACGGACTACGCGCGATGGCAGCAGCAGTGGCTGCAGAGCGCGGACATGGCCCGTCAGCTCGAATACTGGACCGGTCGGCTGGCGGCGCTGCCGCGACTGGCCCTCGGAACGGATCGCCCACGGCCCGAGGTGGCGACGCTTCGCGGTGGGGTGGAGCATGTGACGCTCGACCCCGCGCTGGCCGATCGGCTCCGAAGCTTCAGCCGTGATCACCACGCGACGCTGTTCATGACGCTGGTCGCAGCGTTCAAGGTCCTGCTCTTCCGCTACACGGGGCAGGAGGACATCGGCATCGGGTCGCCGATTGCGAACCGCAACCGGCCGGAGACCGAGGGGCTGGTGGGCTTCTTCGTCAATACGGTGGTGCTACGCACGTCGCTGGCCGGCCGCCCGGGCTTCCGTGAGGTCGTGACGCGTGTCCGCGAGAGGTCGCTCGAGGCGTTTGCGCATCAGGACCTGCCGTTCGAGACCCTGGTCGATGCGCTCAAGCCCGATCGGAGCCTGAGCCGGAACCCGTTGTTTCAAGTGTTGTTCGCGCTGCAGAACACGCCACAGGAGCGGGTGCTTCTGCCGGGCGCAACGCTCACGCCGATGGCGCTGGACACAGCCACCGCGAAGTTCGATCTGAGCATGTATGTGGTCGACGAGCCGGCGGCGACGACGGTACTGCTCGAGTACAACCGCGACCTGTTCGACACGTCCACCATTCGTCGCATGCTGGCGCATTTCGAACGTCTCGTGCGGGCCGCCCTCGCGGAGCCCGATCGTGACGTGTCGGCGCTGCCGCTGCTGGACGCGGCCGAGCGGCGGCAGATCGAGATGGTCAACCCGCCGCCGAGCCCGTATCCCCGCGACGTGTGCATCCACGAGCGCTTCGCGCAGCAGGCGGTGACGCATGCTGATCGCGTGGCGGTCGTGTGTGGCGGGGAGCGCCTGACCTACGGTGAGCTGGATTGCCGCGCGAGCGACGTGGCGGTGAGGCTCGTCCAGGCGGGCGTGGGCCCCGACGTCCCGGTCGGCCTGTGTGTCGAGCGGTCCATCGAGATGATCGTCGCGCTCGTCGCGATCCTGAAAGCCGGTGGCGCGTACGTACCGATCGATCCGGCCTGGCCGGAGGACCGCATCGGCTGGCTGCTCGCCAACGCGGGCGTCAGGACGGTGTTGGCGCATGCGCCGACGCTCGCGACGATCCCCGCCGGGCCGTGGAACGTGGTCGACCTCGCCGCGGCGGTCTGGGCGCACGGAGACGGCGCCTCGACGACCGCGCCGCGCAAGAACTCGCCGACCCAGACCAGCGCCAGTCCAGTGCCGGACAACCTGGCGTATGTGATGTACACGTCGGGATCTACCGGCCGACCCAAGGGCGTCAGCGTGACGCACCGGGCGGTCGTACGCCTCGTCTGCGACACCGACTACGTGCAGCTCTCGGCCGACGAAGTGCTGCTCCAGTTCGCGCCGCTCGCCTTCGATGCCTCCACCTTCGAAATCTGGGGCGCACTGCTGAACGGCGGCCGGCTGATCGTCGCGCCGTCCGGCAATCTGTCGCTCGGCGAGCTTGCCGCGCTGCTCGATCACCACGGCGTCACCACGGTCTGGCTGACGGCCGGCTTGTTCCATCAGATGGTGGATGCGCAGGCTGGCAGTCTCGCGCGCCGGCGGCAGGTAGTCGCCGGCGGCGACGTGCTGTCGGCTCCGCACGTGCGCCGGCTGCTGTCGGGCGGGTGCCGGGTGATCAACGGGTTCGGCCCGACGGAGAACACGACCTTCACGTGCTGCCATCCGATGACGCGCACCGAGGATGTCGGCGAGGTCGTGTCAATCGGCAGACCCATCGCGAACACCACCGTCTACGTGCTGGACGCCTGGTTCGACCCGGTGCCCATCAGTGTCTGCGGGGAGTTGTTCACCGGCGGCGACGGCCTCGCGCGCGGTTACCTGGGGCGGCCGGACCTGACCGCTGAGCGCTTCCTGCCCAACCCGTTCGACGCCAGGCCGGGTGCGCGCATGTACCGCACGGGCGATCAGGCACGTGTGCAGGCCGACGGCACGATCGGGTTCCTCGGCCGCCGCGACCATCAGGTGAAGCTGCGCGGTTTCCGCATCGAGCTCGGCGAGGTCGAGGCGACGCTGCGGCAGCATCCGGACGTCCAGGATGCCGTCGCCGTCATCCGCGAGGATCAGCCCGGAAATCGCGCGCTGGTCGCGTACGTCGCGACGCGCGATCAGACGACCCTCGACGGACAGTCGGCGCGGCAGTTTCTGGCCGGCCGCCTGCCAGACCACATGGTGCCGTCGCGTGTGCTCGTGCTGAGCGAGCTCCCGCTCACGCCGAACGGCAAGGTGGATCGCGCGGCGCTGCCGCAACCCGAACACGACGCGGAGCGGGCAATCCCGTACGTCGCGCCCGTCACGCCGACCGAGGCGTCGCTCTGCGCGATGTGGGAAGACCTCCTCAGCGTGGCGCGCGTGGGGACCTCGGACGATTTCTTCGAGCTTGGCGGCCACTCGCTGCTCGCGACGCAGGTCGCGTCGCGTGTCGGCGAGGCGTTCGGCGTGGAGCTGCCGCTGCGGAGCTTTTTCATGGGGCCGACCGTCGCCGGACTCGCCCGCGAGATCGAACGGCTCCGCGCCGATCGTGCCGAGCCGTCGACGCCGGCGATCGTGTCCCGTCCCCGGACCGCCGGCCGCGTAATGCGCGATCGAACAGATGCACCAGTGCCGAATGCACGCCGTTTGAGCTGAAAGGATCCCATGTTCTCGATGGCCCTCGTCAACATGCCGTTTGCCTCGCTGCAGCGGCCGTCCATTGCGCTGACGCAACTCGGTGCCGTCGTCGATCGGACGTTCGGCGATCGCGTCACGACGACGATCCTGTATGTGAACCAGGATTTCGGCCGGCTCCTCGGCGCCGAGCGGTACCAGCAGCTCGTTACGTCGATGAACTTCCTCAATTCAGGATTTGGCGAGTGGTTCTTCCGGCAGGCGGCGTTCCCCGAGCAACCCGACAACAGCGAGGAATACTTTCACCGCTACTTCTACCAGCCGACCGAGGAGACCCGGCTCATTCGCCGCCTCACGGGCGAAGTGCGGCCCACGGTGAACGCGTTGCTCGATCGGGTGATCGAGGTCAACCGCCTCGACCGCGTCCGCGTGCTCGGCTTCACGTCGATGTTCTCGCAGAATGTCGCGTCGTTCGCCCTGGCGCGTCGAGTCAAGGCGTGCAACCCGGATGTGACCGTGATCATCGGGGGCGCCAACTGCGAGGCGCCGATGGGACGCGCCGTCGTGGCGAACGTGCCTGCTGTCGACTTCGCCTTCTCGGGCCCGGCGCTGCGCACGCTGCCCGCCTTCCTCGGTCATCTGCTGGACGGCGATGTCGAGGCGTGCCACCGCATCGACGGCGTGTTCTCGCGGCACAATCGTGATCGGCCGGCGGCCGGGGCGCCGGTGATCGCGCTGACCTCCGCCGGCGCCGATCGGCCGCAGATCGGACCCGTCGGCGCCGAGTTGTCCATCGATGAGCCCGTGCCGCTCGACTATTCGCCGTTCATCGCGGAGCTCGACGGCAATTTTCCCCGGCGCGAAGTGGCGCCGGTGCTGACCTTCGAGACCTCGCGCGGTTGCTGGTGGGGCGAGCGCGCACACTGTACGTTCTGCGGGCTCAATGGCGACTCGATGGGCTATCGCGCCATGAAGGCTGAGGGCGCCATCGCGCTCATCTCGAGCCTGCTCGTGCACGCGGATCGCTGCCAGCGGTTCGAGTGCGTCGACAACATCATGCCGCGCGAGCACATCGACGACGTGTTCCCGAAGTTGCGGGTGCCGGAAGGCACGCTCCTCTTCTACGAAATCAAGGCGGATCTGACGGCCGAGCAGATGCGGACGCTTTCGGCGGCGGGCGTGCGCAACGTCCAGCCCGGGATCGAGGCGCTCGCGACGTCGACGTTGAAGTTGATGAAGAAGGGCACCTCGGCCCTCGGCAACGTGCGGTTCCTGAAGGACTGCGTGCACAGCGACCTGTACCCGGAATGGAACCTCCTCGTCGGCTTTCCTGGCGAAATGGAGGCGGTGTACGAGAAGTACGTCCGTGACCTGCCGCGGCTGATGCACCTGCCGCCGCCCGGCGGGGTGTTCCCGGTTCGATTCGATCGCTACAGTCCGTACTTCACGCGTGCCGCCGAGTACGGCCTCGACCTGGCGCCTTACGACTACTACAGTCTGATCTACCCGTTCGACCGGGCGAGCCTCGGCCGCCTCGCCTATTACTTCATCGACCAGAATTTCTCCGCGCCGTACATCGCGATGACCGCGCGCTGGCTCGCGCGCCTTCGGGAGCGTGTCGAGGCCTGGCACACGCGATGGCATCGCGACACGGGAGCGGCGATCCCCCGGCTGTTCCTGCGCGAAACGCCCGACGGGTGGGTGGTCCACGATTCCCGCAGCGGCGAGGTCCGCGAGGAACGGTTGTCCACCCTCGCCAAGGCGGTGCTCGACGCGCTCGACAAGCCGACGGCGCTCGAGTCGTTACGCACGGCCATCACGGCGTCGGACGACGCCTTCGACGAGGAGATCGCGAAGCTGCGGGTGCGAGGCTGGATCTACGAAGAGGGCGAGCGCGCAATCAGCCTCGTGTTTCCGAAGGAGCCGCCGCTGATGATGTGCCAGATCGGACGCGAGCATGCGGCTCGCGCCGCGGTGGCTGCTCTGGAGATGGAACCGGCGCTCGTCGCGCGCTCACGAGACGCCCACCGGGTCAGGCGGTCGACGATCAGCTGAACGTGGGGCGCGTCGCGGTTAATGCATTGTCGAAAACGGTCTGGCCCTTGCCGCAGGCCCTTAGGTCGTGTGTCGAGATTTGTTCATGATGGATCAACCCCTCAACCTCACGAGTCCGGCGCCTGCCGCCGAAGACGATGTCTTCCTGTTTCCGGTGTCCTTTGCCCAGCAGCGCCTGTGGCTGCTCGACCGGCTTCAGCCTGGCAACACGGCCTACAACATTCCTGCGGCGGTACGGTTCGGCCGGCCTTTGGACCGGGCGGCGCTGCAGGCCGCCGTCGACGACGTGGTGCGCCGGCATGAGACGCTGCGCACGAACGTCCTCGTCATCGACGGCGAACCGCGGCAGGTCATCGCAGCCTCGCGCCCGGTCATCGTTTCGGTTCGCGACCTCCGGGAAGTGGATCGCGACGCCCTGGACGGCTACGTCGAGCGGCTGACATCGTCCGAGGCGCAGCGGCCGTTCGACCTCTCGCGCGATCCGCTCCTCCGCATCACGCTCCTCTCGGTCGGCGACCACGACATCGTCCTCCTCACCGTGCATCACATCGTCGCCGACGGGTGGTCGATGGGCATCCTCGTGCGGGAGCTGGGCGAGGCGTACGCCGCCCACCTGCAGGGCCAGACGCCGGTCTGGCCCGAGCTCCCCATTCAATACGCCGACTACGCCCAGTGGCAGCGGGAATGGCTGACCGGCGCCGTGCTGGAACGTCAGCTGACGTACTGGCGGACACGCCTTGCCGGCCTGCCGCCGATATTGAATCTTCCGGCCGACCACCCGCGCCCTGCCGTGCAGACCTACCGCGGCGCGACGCGGTCCTTCACCGTCTCTCGCGGAGTGACCGATCGCGTCGAGGCGCTCGGGCGCGTGGAGGGAACCACGCTGTTCATGACGCTGCTCGCGGCATTTCAGGTGCTGCTGTTCCGCTATTCGAGGCAGGGCGACCTGGCCGTGGGCTGTCCCATCGCCAACCGCGGACGACGCGAGGTCGAGCCGCTGATCGGCTTCTTCGTCAACACGCTGGTGATGCGCAGTCGCATGCACGCGGCGATGAGCTTCCGCGACCTCCTGCAGCAGGTCAAGGCAACGGCGCTCGAGGCGTTCGACCACCAGGACCTGCCGTTCGAGCGCATCGTCGAGGAGCTGCAGCCCGAGAGAGACCTGAGTCACAGTCCGCTGTTTCAGGCCATGTTCGTCCTGCAGAACGTGCCGGCCGCGCCGTTGACGGTGGCAGACGTGGACGTCCAGACCATCGCCGTGGAGTCGGGAAGCGCGAAGGTCGACCTCACGCTCTCGTTCACCGAAACGCCGCACGGATTGCTGGGCGCTGTCGAATACAGCACCGATCTTTTCGAGGCTTCGACGATCGCGCGCATGTCGCAGCACTACCTGGCGCTGCTCGAGGCGGCGCTGACGCAGCCGTCGCGTGCCATTGGCGATCTCGAGTGGGCCGATCAACCCGTCGGCGACGCGTCGGCCCGAAAGCAGTTTGCGGTGAGCGAACGCTTGGACGAGCGGTTCGCGCGCCAGGCCGCGCAGACTCCGGACGCCATTGCCGTGTGCATGGACGACTCCCGTCTGACGTACGCCGAGCTCGATGCCCGCGCCAATCGTCTGGCGTCCTATCTGCGCCGTCGTCTCGGCGTCGACGGCGAGGCGCGGGTCGGGCTGTTTCTGGAACGATCCGTCGATCTGGTGGTCGCCATCCTCGGCGTGTTGAAGGCCGGGGCGGCCTACGTGCCCGTCGACCCCGCTTCGCCCGCCGATCGCGTGGCGTTCATCACCGCCGACGCGGGCGTCGTCGCCGTGCTGACGCAGTCGGCGCTCGAGTCGCGGCTGCCGTCCCTGGCCGTGCCGGTCGTCGCGATCGACGCCGTGGCTGACGTCCTGGGCGACGTTCTAGGCGACGAGCCCGCCGTGCCGCTCCACGACTCCGGTCACGTCGCGATGGCCGCGTACGTGATCTACACGTCGGGATCGACCGGGCGGCCCAAGGGCGTGATCGTCCAGCACGATCACGTGCAGCGGCTGTTTCTGTCGACCGATCCGTGGTTCTGCTTCGGCTCCGACGATGTGTGGACACTGTTCCACTCGTACGGGTTCGACTTCTCGGTGTGGGAGATCTGGGGCGCGCTCCTCTACGGGGGCCGGCTCGTCGTCGTGCCGTACCTCGTCAGCCGATCGCCCGACGCGTTCCACGAGCTGCTGGCGCGGGAGCGGGTCACCGTTCTGAACCAGACGCCGTCGGCCTTCGGGCAGCTCGTCACCGCCGATGGCAAGCGCGGCGCGGCGGACGGTCTCGCACTGCGATGGGTCATTTTCGGGGGCGAGGCGCTCGATCTCGAGACATTGCGACCGTGGTTCGCGAGGCACGGGGACGAACGTCCGCGGCTCGTCAACATGTACGGCATCACCGAGACCACCGTCCACGTGACCTTCCGTCTCTTGACGTCGGCTGATGTCGAGCATCGCCTGGGCAGCGTGATCGGCGGTCCCATTCCTGATTTGTCGGCGTATCTCTGCGACTCGGAGATGCGCCTTGTGCCGCCCGGCGTGCCGGGTGAGTTGTACGTCGCCGGCGGCGGAGTGGCGCGCGGCTATCTGAACCGTCCCGATCTGACCGCCGAGCGTTTCGTGCCCGACCCGTTTTCGAAACGGCCGGGTGAGCGCCTCTATCGGTCGGGCGATCGCGCCCGTTGGCGATCGGACGGAGACCTCGAATACCTCGGGCGCCTCGACGACCAGGTCAAGATCAGGGGCTTCCGGATCGAGCCCGGCGAAATCGAATCCGCGCTGTTGTCGCACGAAGGCGTCACCTCTGCCGTCGTCATTGCGCGGAGGGATGGCGAGATCGATCCGCGCCTCGTCGCGTACGTCGTGACGCGCGAGTCTGCGCCGCCCGATCGCGCCGAGCTGCGACGATGGCTGCAGCAGCGGCTGCCGGATTACATGGTGCCCGCCGCGATCGTGCCGATCGCGGCCCTGCCGCTTACGGCTCACGGGAAAATCGATCGGGCCGCCCTGCCCGCGCCCGACATGCAGGAGGCGCGCGCTGGCGTGGCGCCGCCGCGGTCGCCGCTCGAGGAGCTTCTCGCCAACATCTGGATCGACGTGCTCAACGTGCCGCAGGTGGGGCGTCACGACAACTTCTTCGAGCTCGGTGGGCACTCACTCCTGGCGACGCAGGCCGTGTCGCGCATCTACGAGGTGCTCGGCGAGTCGCTGCCGTTGCGCGTGCTGTTCGAGCGGCCGACGATCGCGCAGCTGGCCGAGGCGCTCGAAGAGATGCGGCTGACCGACAGGGTCGGCGCCCCGCCTCCGCTTGCGCCCGTCCCTCGTCAAGGTCCGCTCCCGCTGTCTTTTTCGCAGCAGCGCTTGTGGTTTCTCGATCGCATTCAAGTGGGGACGCCCACCTACAACATGCCGGCGGCGGTGCGCATGACCGGCCCGCTCGACGCCGCGGCGTTCGAGCGCAGCCTCATCGAAGTGGTGAGACGTCACGAGGTGCTGCGTACGTCGTTCCCTCTCGTGGACGGCACTCCGATCCAGGCGATCCACGAGGAGCCGCGCGTGCCGTTTCGCGTGGTGGACGTGACGGGCCTGTCTCCGGCCGCGCAGGCCGAGGAGGTCCGGCGTCAGGGGGTCGAGGAGGCGCTGCAGGTCTTCGATCTCGCGACCGGGCCGCTCATCCGGGGCCGGCTGCTGCGCGTCGGCGACGACGCGCACGTGTTGTTGATGACGCTGCACCACATCGTCTGCGACGCGCTGGGGCTGTGGATTCTGATTCACGAGGTGGTCGAGTTCTACGACGCCTTCTCCACGGACCGCGCGCCGCGCCTCGAGCCGCTGCCGGTGCAGTATGCCGACTTCGCGGCATGGCAACGGACGTGGCTGAGTGGCGCGGTGCTCGAGGGGCAGCTGGCTTATTGGAAGCAGCAGCTGTCGGGAATTCCCACGCTGCTCGCCCTGCCCACCGACCGTCCGCGGCCGGCGACGCAGACATTTCGCGGTGCCAGCGAAGGGTTCGCGTTCGGCCCCGATCTGACGACCCGTCTCAAGACGTTCAGCGCGCGGGCCGGAGCAACGCTCTTCATGACGCTCCTCTCCGGGTTCGCGGCGCTATTGTCGCGCTACACCGGCGAGACCGACGTCGTGGTTGGCAGCCCGATCGCCAACCGTACCCGGCGCGAGACCGAGGCGCTGGTCGGGTTCTTCGTGAACACGCTGGCGTTGCGCGTCGATCTGTCCGGCAGACCCAGTTTTCGCCAGGTGGTCGAGCGCGTGCGGCAGGCGGCGCTCGACGCCTACGTGCATCAGGACGTGCCCTTCGAGCAGCTGGTCGAAGCGCTCCAGCCTGAACGGCACTTGAGCCACACGCCGCTGTTTCAGGTGATGTTCAGCTGGCAGGATGCCTCGAGCGAGACCATCGACGTCACCGGCGTGACGCTCACGCCGATCGACCCGCACTACGTCGCGGCGAAGTTCGACTTGACGCTCGGCATGAACGAGTCGGCCGCAGGCCTGACCGGCAGCCTCGAGTACAACGTCGACCTGTTCGATGCCGACACCATCGTCCGGATGTCGCGGCATCTCAAGACGCTGCTGGAGGCGCTCGTCGACGATCCCGATATCGAGTTGGACCGGGTGCCGCTCCTCGCCGCTGCCGAGCGGCACGAGCTGCTCACCGACTGGAACGCGCGGGAGAAGCCCTGCCCGACGGAACGGCGCGTCCACGAGCTCGTGGCGGACCGCGCCGCCGAACGGCCTGGTGCCATCGCTGTCGTCAGCATGGCGGAGCGCCTGACCTACGCCGAGCTCGACGAACGCGCCACCCGTATTGCCGGTCAGCTGCGTGCGAACGGAGTGGGTCCCGATGTGCCGGTCGCGGTGTGCATGGAGCGCAGCCCCGCGCTCATCGTTGCGCTGCTGGGCGTGCTCAAGGCCGGAGGCGCCTACATCCCGCTCGACCCGTCGCATCCGCCGGCGCGTCTCGCCTCGATGATCCGCGACTCGGGATGCCGCCTCGTGCTCACCGACGAGGACGACGGCCTTCAGCTGCCGGACGGCGAGTCCCAGGTGCTGCGCGTCCCGAGGTCGGGTGCGATTGTCGAGCGGCCTGCGTCGCCCGCGGGCGACGCAGGCACACCCTCGCGGGACGCATCCGTCGGGGTCCCCGTGGGCACGCCGGACAACCTCGCGTACATCGTCTACACGTCGGGATCCACCGGCGCACCCAAGGGTGTGGCGGTGTCGCACGCCGCACTCCTCAACCTCGTGCACTGGCACGTGCGCGCGTTCGCGTTGACGCAGGCCGATCGGACAACTCACTGCGCCGGGCTCGGCTTCGACGCCACGGTCTGGGAAACCTGGCCGTGTCTGGTTGCCGGTGCCGAGCTGCACCTGGTGGATCGAGAGACGCTGCTTTCTCCCCAGGCGCTGCGCGACTGGTTCTGCGATCGACGCATCACGGTCAGTTTTCTGCCGACGCCGCTCGCCGAACAGACGCTGCCGCTCGACTGGAGCGCGGCGTCACTCCGCCTGTTGCTGACCGGCGGCGATCGCCTTCACCGTCATCCCTCGGCGCCGCTGCCCTTCACGCTTGTCAACAATTACGGGCCTTCCGAGTCCGCTGTGGTGGCCACGAGCGGTCCCGTGCCGGCGGTCGACGCTGCCGACCCCACGCTGCCGAGCATCGGCATCGGCATCGACAACGTCCGTACGTATGTTCTCGATGGGCGGCTCGATGTGGTGCCGATCGGCGTTCAAGGTGAGCTGCATCTCGGAGGGCTGAGCCTGGCGCGCGGCTATCACGGCGACCCGTCGCTCACCGCCGATCGATTCGTGCCGGATCCGTTCAGCGAGATTCCCGGCGGTCGTTTGTATCGGACCGGGGATCTCGTTCGCTACCGCCGCGACGGCACGCTGGGCTTCCTGGGACGGGTGGATCGCCAGATCAAGGTCCGCGGCTCGCGCATCGAGCTGGGGGACGTCGAAGCCGCGTGCCTCCGCCATCCCGGCGTGACCGACGCTTGTGTCGTCGTGCGCGCCGACCGTGGCGACGAGAGCCGTTTGACGGCGTACGTGGTGATCGCGGCGGACGTCGTCACTGACGAGGCCGCCCTGCGGGCGCATTTGCGCGCGCAGCTACCCGATCACATGGTCCCGGCCACCGTGGTGTTCTTGGGCGCGCTGCCACTCACGCCGAACGGAAAGGTCGACGTCCGCGCGCTGCCCAATCCGGCCGGGCCTGGCGCAGGCGAGAAGGCGCAGCCCGAGACCGATGCCGAGCAGAAGGTCGCCAGCGTCTGGCGGGACGTGCTCGATCGGGACGGCGTCGGCCTGCACGACAACTTCTTTGAGGTCGGCGGCCATTCCCTGCGGCTTGTGCACCTGCAGCAGCGCCTGCAGGAGATGTTCGCGCGCGAGGTGCGCATCGTCGACCTGTTCCGGCATCCCACGGTGCACGCGATGGCGCGGCATCTCACGACGCCGGAAACCGAGGGCGTCCTTCAGGAGGCCGAGGAGCGCGGCGCGCGCCAGCGCGCGGCGATGCGGCGAAGTGTTCGACGGGTTTGAAACCCGCCGGAGAGTGGTGTGGCGCAGACGTCGCCGTTCCCATCGTCACTCAGTCGCCGCAAGTGGCCGCGGCGCTGCTCAGTCAACGGCTGGACTCTCATGTGAATGCAAGTTCTGCGAATGGCGCCGTCCACCCAATTACGGATTACCGGTAAATTGGCAGGCGGGACAATTCTTGAATCTCAGCCCATCGAATTTAGGTAACGTAGATGAATAACGTGCACACGTTATTCATCTACGGGTCCTAAGGCAGTGGAAATAAATAAGTATGTCAATCAGACTTACTCGATGGTGACTGGCGA
>JBDTVS010000161.1:0-23299 GCA_040007095.1 Acidobacteriota bacterium | reverse complement strand
CTAAATCGTCGACCGCAGGACACTAGCGATTGGCTGCACTCGCCGCCGGGGGCTGTGGCTGCTGCTGCAGGTTCACGAAGATGTTGTTCAGGTCGCGAATGATGACCGTTGGGACGCCGTTGTAGATCAGGTGCTGGCCCCCCGTCGAGGCCACGGTGCCGCCCGCCGCCTTGAACGCGGCGATGGCTGCGGATAAGTCGCTCACGCGCAGGTGGATCTTGGCCGAGCCGGCATCCTGGATGCGCGTGTGCACCGGCGTGCGGTCGATGCCGTTGAACTCGATGAACTCCAGTATCTGATTCGGAAGGCCAGGCACGGGGGCCGAGGTCAAGCGGAACTCGGCACCGGCAAGCCCCATCAGCTTCAGCCGCGATGTCTCGCTCGTGAACGATCCCACATCCGGACGGAAGCCGAGCTGATCGCGGTACAGGTGCAGCGTGGCGTCGGTGTCGGCGATGGTCACGCGAATGCGCGCGCCAATCACGTTGCCGGCCGGCGTCGCGGGAGGGGCGGGCAGCGGATCCGGCTGCTGCAGCTCGACGAAGTGGCCGCCCGGCGCTTTGACCACGACGGCGCGGGCCTTGGTCGCGCCGGAGCTCAGCGGCACCGGCTGTCCCCCAGGTGTGACCACCTGGATCTGTTGCTGTTTGAGTTTCGCCAGCAACCCGTCGATATCGCGCACCGAGAGCACGAGCGTCATCGCGCCTGGATCCTGGAGCCGCGCGTGAGCGGCCGTGCGATCGATCTCGTTGAACTCCAGCACCTCCAGGCTCCAGGCCCTGCCGGGGATGGTCAGGTTGACCTGCCGGAGCGTGGCCTGCGGCGTGCCCTGGTTGTCCAGGACCTGCGGATACGGCACGTCCTTGTGGGACCGGGTCCGCACCGCCGGAGGGCCGGTGAGCCCGAGGAGGTCCGCGTAGAAACGAGCCGCTTCCTCCAGGTTGTCAACGATCGGCGTCATGTTCCCGGACGATCCGACGACCAGCGTCGGCGCGGAGCTGGCTGAACCCTGGCCGCCCTGGGCGGCGAGCACAGCCGCAAACGTCACGCTCGCAGCCGTCACGATTCCAATGGCCACTTGTCGCATACACCCTGCCGTTTCTTCGAAAACGCCGGACGGCCGAAGGCTCTCTTACCTGTTGAACGCGGCAGTGTAGCATCTTCGTGACCGCTCGCCTGGAGTCGTGGATAATCTGTCCGGGAGTGACAGCCATGAAAGCCGGAATCTCGCGTCGAGCCTTGCTCCGTATGAGTGGCGGCGCCGCTGCGCTCGCGGCGACCCCAGTCCTGGGCGCGGACCCAGCCGCTGCCGCAAATGCGATTGGCGTGCCGCAGCGCCCCGCCATCGGTGTTGCTCCGGCGGGCGAACTCTTCTACCGCGACGACTGGCTGGGGGAACCATGGCGCACCCCCGAAACCGTCCTGATGATCCATGGGGTCTACGAGTCCGGTATCGCCTGGTACGGATGGGTGCCGCGGATGGCGCAGCAGTTCCGCGTCCTTCGTCCCGATCTGCCGGGCTCGGGAAACTCTCAAATCCCCGACGGCTTCGAGTGGTCGCTGCCCAGCTTGACCGGCGCGCTGGCCCGGTTGCTTGATCGCGTCGGCGTCGCGACGGCACATGTCATCGGCGCCAAGTTCGGGGGATCGATTGCGATGCAGTTCGCCGCCGACTATCCCCAGCGAACCCGCACGCTGGCGGTCGTGAGCGGTCCGGTGTCACGCCCGTCCATCTCCTCGGCTCCCAGCACGCCGCAGGGCGCCAGGCTTGGCTCCGAGGCGCCCAAAGAGCAAGTCGACTACTGGAACGCCATGATGGCGGCAGCGAACCGGGAAGCCAGCCAGGGCGCCGGCCGGGTGCTCCAGGCAATGAACCTCGAGCCGGTCTTGCCGCGCATCGCCGCGTCCACGCTCGTCATCACCTCCGACCGCAGTCCGTTGCAGTCAGTCGAGGCGGTGATGCGCTATCAGCAGAAGATTCCCAAGTCGCGCCTGCTGGTGTTGTCGAGCGATGCGTATCACGTCGCGGTGGTCAAGGCGGAAGAGTGCGTGACCGGAGTCCTGTCGTTCATTCACGAAACTCGCGCGTGACCTCCGGCCGGACTATTTTTTTGCGCTGAGCGTGCGCAGCAGGTCGACGGTGCTCGTGCGCCCTTGGTTCTCCACCCAGGCCGCGTAGTCCGCACGCCATTTGACCGTCTGCACGGTCGTCGACTGACCTCTGATCGGCGGCGGCGGCGCCAGCGCGAGGGCGAGCGGCGTCTTCCCTTCGCGGTTCGGCGTCTCGAGGGCGGCACCGTGATCGGCCAGCAACTGGATCACCGAATCGAATGCGGGGTTTTTCGCCGCCATGACGTGCAGCGCGGTGTTGCCGGCGCGATCGGCGGCGTTCACGTCAGCGCCGCGTTCGATCAGGAGCTTCACGGCCTCGAGCACGCGCGGCTCCGCGGCGCCGCGTCTCGCGCCCGCTCCGGTGGTCTCGCCTTGCGCCGCCACCATGAGCGGCGAACGGCCGTCCTCGAGGCGCAGGGTGGTGTCGGCCCCGGCGTCGGCGAGCAGACGCATGAGCGCGAGATCACCCACACGCGACGCCAGCAGAAAGGGAGTGGCGCCGATCAGGAACTTGTCGAAGGCGAACTCCCGCGAGCCGCGCTTGAGAAAGGTGCCCGTGGCCAGTCGCGGGTTCAGCGACGCGCCGCGCGCGAGCAGCAGCCTGACGATCGGCTGATCGCCGCGCAACACCGCGCTGTGCAACGCGGCATAGCCACCGGCGGCGGCGTTCGGATCGGCTCCGCGCTCGAGCAGCAGCGTGGCCAGCGGCGCAAAGCCGCGGTGCACAGCCATGACCAGGGCCGTCGTGCCGGCCGCCGCCAACTCGTCGACCTTCGCGCCGGCGTCAAGCAGGCGTCGTGCGCAGGCGACGTCGCCGTTGAGCGCCGCAAACAGCAACGGGGTCAGTCCACCCTGGTCGATTTCAACGGTCCCCTCGGGATCGCCCACCCACGTGGGGCAGCACAGCAGCACCACGCGCCGCGACGTCTTCGATCGGGCGTGCACGTTCGCACCGGCCTTCAGCAGGATGCCGACCAGCTCGGACCGTCGTTCGGCGATGGCCCACATCAGCGCGGACTGACCGCTGGCCCGCTCGACGCCGTTTGGATCCGCACCGCGGCCGAGCAGCGCGTTGGTCGAGGCGAGGTCTCCGTCGCGCACCGCGAGCATGAGCGGCGTGCCGCCCGTCGCAGGTGCAAGACTTGGGTCGGCGCCCGCATCCAGCAGCCGTGTCAGGCTCGAGCGACTCCCCTGGCTTGCGGCCACCCACAGTGGCGTCACGCCGAGATCGTTCGTGCTGTTGACGCGCGCACCCGCCCGGAGCAACAGATCGACCAGTTCGCGACTGTCGTGATACGCCGCCCAGTGCAGCGCCGTGCCGCCGTCGCCGGATCGCTGATTGACGTCGGCTCGCTTCTCGATCAGCGATCGTGCGGCCGCGACGTCGTGGTTCCTGACCGCGTCGACGAGTTGAAGGTCGGGACCGGCGGCGTGAAGCGGCGTCAGCCCCAGGACCAGGACGAGAAGCGTCCAGGCCGGGCGGATGGCATACGCCATCGCAGCGAGCGGCGAGTGCGGCGCGAGCCGTGACATCTGGTCCGCCCTACAGCCCGGCGATCGTGTCGAGCGGGAGCCGCCGGTCGCTGTTGGCCAGCGTCTCGACCGGTACGCCCATCTTCTCGATCACGGACAGCAGGAGGTTGGCCGCCGGCTCGTGGCTCAGCCGCAGATGGCGCCCGCCCTTGACCGCCCCACCGGCGAGCAGGAGCGGCAGATCGTCCGGATCGTGCCTGTTGCCGTCGCTGATGCCAGAGCCGTACAGCAGCAGCATGTGATCCAGCAGCGAGCCGTCTCCATCGGGCGTGGAGCTTCTCGAGGTACGACGCGAACAGCGAGACGTGGTAGGTGTTGATCTTCGCGAGGAGGCCGATCTTCTCCGGATCGTTCTGATGGTGTGACAGAGGATGATGCGCTTCGGCGACGCCGATCTGCGGATACGGGCGGCCGCTGAACTCACGCCCGATCATGAAGGTGATGACCCGGGTGACGTCGGCCTGATAGGCCAGCACCTGCAGATCGAACAGCAGACGGACCTTCTCCTCGAAATCGTCGGGGATCCCCGCGGGCTGGCTCACGACCGGCACGGCGGCCGCATCGCGCCGCTCGGCGGTTTGCATGCGCCGCTCGATTTCGCGCACGGCGTCGAGATACTCGTCGATCTTCAACCGGTCGCCCGGCCCGAGACCGCGCACCAGCGTGCTCACCGCGCCGCTCACCGAATCCAGAATGCTGCGCTGCCGGCGGAGGCTCGCGAGCCGCGCCGCCGCGTCGGTGCTGCCGGACTCGCCGAACATCCGCTCGAAGACGACGCGCGGGTCGTGCTCGGTGGGCAGCGCCGTGGTGCTGCTGCTCCAGGACACGGTATTCAGAAATGCGCAACTCGCCCCGTCGCAGAATCCGCTGATGTCGCGCGGGTCGACCGCCAGCTCGAGCGAGGCCAGCGGCGTCTCGCCCCCGATCCGCCGGGCGACGAGCTGATCGATCGACGGACCGGCCTCCATCCCCTCCGCGGTCTGTCGCCCCGGAACGCCGGTCAGGAACCTCGTCGACGCGGCCGCGTGCGAGGACTGCGCGGACGCGTTGCGTTGTCCGTCGAGCCCGGACACGACGACCAGCCGATCGCGGAAGGGCGCGAGCGGCTGCAGGATCGGCGTCAGCTCGAAATCGGCGCCCGCATTCCTCGGCGTCCAGCTGTCCATCGCCATCCCGTTGGGAGCGTAGACGATGCCCAGGCGCCGGACCGGACCGGCCGCCGGCCCCGTCGACAACGCCGGCACCATCGCATCGAGCAGCGGCAGCGCGATGGTCACACCCATACCGCGCAGGAACGTTCGGCGTGGCAGCGATCGACGTGTGATGATCATGGCTTCTCCCGCGACATCCGCATTTGAAACGGCGCACTCTTGACGACGCCGAGCACGAGCGACGACCAACGGTAGCCGCCAGGCGCCGCCTCACGCACGATCCGGCGAACCACTGGCCAATCGTAATACTCCAGCCCGCGGCCGGTTGCATACGACAGCAGCTTCGCGGTCATCGTACCGACGAATTGCTCCTGTCGGGTCAGGAGCAGTTGACGCAGCCCCTTCAATCCGGTGACGCTAGCGCCGTCGGGCAACGCCCCGGTCGCGTCCACGGCGCCGCCGGCCTCGCTGGTCCGCCACGAGCCGATGCCGTCGTAGTTCTCGAGGGCAAACCCCAACGGGTCCATCGGCGCGTGACACGCCGCGCACGTCGGGTTCTTCCGGTGCTGCTCCAGGCGCTCCCGGACCGACGCGACCCTGGCGCCCGTGCCTTTCTCCGGCAGCGGCGGCACGTCGGGCGGTGGCGGCGGCGGCGGCGTGCCGAGAATGTTGTCGAGCAGCCATTTCCCGCGGAGCACCGGCGACGTCCGGTTCGGGTGGGAGGTGATCGTCAGCACGCTGCCCTGTCCGAGCAGCCCGCCGCGTTGCTCGTCGCTGGCGAATTCGATCCGCCGCCAGCGATTGCCGTGCACGTCCGGAATCCCGTAATGGCGCGCGAGCCGCTCGTTCACGAACGTGTAGTTGGCGGTCAACAGATCCACGACACTGCGATTCTCGGTGAGGGTGCTCTCGACAAACAGGCTCGTCTCGCGGCGGAAGGCGTCGCGCAGGTTCTCGTCGAAGTCGGGAAACTCCTCCTCGCTCGGCGCCGCGCTCCGCAGCGGACGAAGCTGCAGCCACTGCGCGACGAAGTTGTCGGCGAGCGCCGTCCGCGCCCGCGGCGAGGCCAGCATCCGCTTGACCTGACGCTCGAGCACGGCGGGCTCGCTCAGGTGCTTCCCATTCGCCGCGTCGAGCAACCCGTCGTCCGGCACGCTGCTCCACAGGAAAAAAGACAACCGAGACGCGAGCTCGAGATCGGTCAGACGATAGGCGGTTGCGGGCGCGGCCTGATCCGGGTCGCGCTCGATCCGGAAGAAGAAACTCGGATCCGCGAGAATCCGCTCGATGCCGAACTGAAGGCCGGCATCGAAGCCGCCACCCGTGCGGCCCTCCTCGAAGAAGCGCCGCAAGGTGGCGACTTCGTCGGTCGTGACTGTCCGCCGATAGGCGCGGCGCGCGATCGCGGTCAGAATCCGGCGTGCGCAGGCGTCTTCGTCCGCCGGCCGCTGCGGCGCGCACTTCAGGATGGATCGCCGGCTGGCCGTGTCGCCGGGCCCTTGAACCGAGTACGGTCCTTCGACGACGACGCTGTCGACCGCGGGGTTTCCCTCGAGCATCTCGTCACGCTCTTCCAGCCGGCCGGCACCTTTCGGCGACTGCACGCCGTCCTCCACGGCCGCCAGACGAGACACGAACGCGACGCCGAGAACGCGAGGACCGGCCTGCGCGTGAAAGCGCACCGTCAGCGGCGTGTCGGCGGTCAGCGCGTAGCGTTCCCACACCGGATCGCCGAACACCTCGCCGACGAAGCTCGCCGGCGGCGGCGTGCCCTTGTCCGTGCCGCCAATGGTGGCCGCCAGGATCCGAACGCCGTCGACGCGAACCTCGATCTGATGCGGCGCCCCGAGGCCGACGACGTAGTCATAAAGCTGCCGGCGCAGCCGGATCTTGATCGCGTATTCGCCGTTCACAGGAAAATAGTGGCGCACGGCGAGCCCGCCGCGCGACCCGAACGGCAGGTCTTCGCCGACCGGACGATTCTGATCGAGCGAGCCTGGAACCTTGTAGACATCGGTGACCGGGCCCACAGGCGCGATGCCGAGCGCGAGCCGGCTCAGTTTGCGCGCCGCGGCGAGATACCGATCGAGCAGCGCCGGCGACACCGAGAGCATGTTGGCCACGTTGTCGAACCCGCTCCGATCGGCGTCGTCCACCGGCAGCAGCGCATCCACGTCCACGTCGAGTCCGAGCAGATCGCGCACGGCGTTGCGGTACTCGGTTCGATTCAGGCGGTGCACGCTTCCGGGACGGCCGGGATTCAGACGCCGGGCGGCTGCCGACTCGAGGTCGGCCTCCAGACTGGAGACGAACGCATCGAGCGCCGGCTTGCCGGGGCGGGGCCGGCCCGGCGGTGGCATCGCGCCCATCTTGAGCTTCTGCAGCACCTTCTCCCACATCTCGGCGTGGGCGCCGACGTCGGACACGTCGGCGGCATCAAAAGCGAGCCCCGCCGTGCGCAGCGTCGTGTTGTGGCAGCTGGTGCAGTACTGAGCGGTGAGCGAGCCTGGAACCGCGGGCGCGGTGGGCGAGGTGGACGATTGCCGGGCGCGCAGCGGCACGCCGCCGGAGATCGCGGCAGTCACAGCCAATCCGAACGCCGCCACCAACCGTGCGTGTCTCACCAGAACTGGTGATCCGCCGCGGCGTGAGCCGCTCACGATCGACGAGCACGGTCCACTCGCATTGACTTGCGGATTACCATGTGACCTGGCGTTGCTGTTCATCGAGTCGCTCACTGGTTGTGCGACAGGGAGGTCACATGTCGCTTCGACTCTTCGGCGCCTTCTCCGTGATCGCGTTGACCGCCGTCCTGTCCACGGCACTCGACGGTCAGACAAAATCGTGGACCGCGACCCGCACGTCGGACGGCCAACCCGACCTGCAGGGATACTGGACCAACGCCACGTTCACGCCGCTCGAGCGGCCGGCGGAGTTTGCCGGCAAAGAATTCCTGTCGGACGCCGAGGCGGCGGCGTTTGAAGCGAAAAAGACGCTGGAAGAGAACAGCCAGCCGAAAGACGACATTCACTACGACAACGCCATCTGGCAGAACGAAAGCTACGACAAAGGCGTCACGCGGCAGCGCACGTCGATCGTCTACGACCCGGCGGACGGCAAACTGCCCACGCTGACGCCTGCCGGTCAGCAGCGTGTCGCGGCAATCCGGCGCAGTACGACCGACAACGCCGAAAGCCGTGCGCTCGGCGAGCGCTGCATCTCGCGCGGCAACGAAGGGCCGCCGATGCTCGGGGCGAACTACAACGCCAACCTGCAAATCCTGCAAGGGCGCGAGTTCGTCGCCATTCGTCACGAAATGATCCATGGCACGCGCCTGATTCCGTTCGACGGCAGACCCCATTTGCCAGCCAGCCTGCGTCAGCTGGGAGGCGATTCCCGCGGACGCTGGGAGGGCGCCACGCTCGTCGTCGATACGACGAATTTCACCGACACCACGAATTTCAGAGCGCCCACCTCGATGGGGCGCCAGGACATCATCGCGACTCGGAACTTGCACGTCGTCGAGCGATTCACGCGACTCGACGCGCAGACGATCCTCTACCGCTTCACCGTCGAAGACCCGACGATGTGGACCCGTCCGTGGTCGGGCGAGCTGGTCATGCGCAAGTGGGACGGTCCGATCTACGAGTACGCGTGCCATGAGGGGAACTACGGTCTCGGGTTCATCCTCGGTGCCGCACGGGCTCAGGAGAACGCGGCGGCGTCCGGTCCGCAATCGCCAAAGTAACGGGGTTGCCACGTGCCTGCCCGATTTCGATGCCTGGCCGCTCATGGCCGCGCCGCTACCGCGGAAACGGCTTGAGCGGCGGCTTGACGTTGGCGTCGAGCGGCGTCCGCGCCACGTTCATGAACATCGACATGATCGTGTACTCGCCTTGAATCAGCGTCGCCTCGGCGACGCCGCGCTCGCCGAAACGCTTCACCATGCGCGCGTAGGTTTCGTCGGTGACGCTGCGGTTGTGCTGCAGTTCGATGCAGAAGTCGTAAACCAGCGCCTCGTCGTCCGACATGTGCGGCGGCCGCCGGCCGGCCGCGAGCGCGCCCATCGTCTCCGGCTTCAGCCCGGATTTCTCCGCGTTCTTGTCGTGAAGATTCCAGATGACGTTCTGGGTCCATTCCCGCGCCGCAATCAGGATCGCGAAGTGGGTCAGCTTCTCGCCGAGCGCCCCTTTCTCGGTTTCCATCACGCCGTGCACGTGGGTTTGAATTTCGAGAAATGGCATCATCACTTCGGGCACGCGCAGATAGCCCCACCAGAAGCCGAAGGGGCCGTTGCGGCGGACCTTCGTAAACGCCTCGACCGCTTCCTTCTGGGCCTTGGTCATCTGCTCCGGCGCAATAGGGCCCAGCCGCTCCTGGGCGCTTCCCATCCGGGCAGGTGCGAGCCACGCCGTGAGCGTCACAACAATCGCGAGCAGTCCTCGTGTCGTAGTCATCGGCTTCCTCATGGTCTCTGTCACTGCACAAAGGGCAGGAGCCGGCCGTGGTCGGCCGACTCCGGGTACGCCATGTTCACCGCCATCGACATGTAGCTGTAGAGCCCCTGGATGACGGCGGTCTGCACGACGCCTTCCTCGCCGAACCTGGCGACCGCCCGCGCGTAGGTGGCGTCGCTCACGCGCCTGTTCTCGAGCAGCTCGGTACAGAAGTCGTAGATGATCGACTCGTCTTCCGCCATATGATCCGGATGGCGGCCCTCGGCGAGCGCCTTCACCGTGTCCGCGCCCAACCCCTCCTTGATCACGTCTTCGTCGTGAGCGGACCAGATGTCGTTGGTCCAATAGCGGGCATTGATGAGGATCACGAGGTGGACCAGCTTCTGGCTGATCCGCGGGTTCACGTGCGCCTGCTCGTGGAGCGCTCGAATCGGCCCAAGGATTTCAGGAAGGTGCACGTAGACCGACCACAGGCTCGGGCCGCCGTTTCCCACGGCGCCGCCGCGGTCGCCGCCCAGCCCGTCGGGACGCACGTCGCGGTACTCGGCGAGCGCACTGCGCAGTGCTTCCGTGACTTTGTCTTCGGGGATGGCGGTCAGCCGATTGCGCGGGTTGACGAGCGACGACGGCGGGCGCACCTGGCTCGGAGACAGCGTGCGCACCTGATTGAGGATTGAGCTGACGCGTTCTTCGACCAGCAGGCGGCCGAGCGCGGGCTTTACCACGCTGCGATCCGACACCGCGATCGTCGACGGGTTGAGAAACTTATGTGACGGGTCGACATAGAGGAGCTCCGCGGCATCTTCGACCGGTTTGCGGCGCTCGGGCGGCACCGTTCGCCCGGCCCACCGCCGGAGGTAGTCGCCGTTGAACGTCAAGCCCTGCTGCCCCGGCCTGGTTTCGTGCGCCGTCACGTAGAACGCCTGGATCCCCTTCGATTTGAGATCGGCGTCTAGACGGGTCGCGAGCGTCTGGAGCGTGGTGTCGCTCGGCCCGGCGCCCTCGTCGCCGATCACGAAGACGTACTTGAATGCGGCGCTCGAGATCGCCTTGACGATGACGTTGTACGCGCTATCCGCCTGGCGGCCCGCGGCCGGTGGAGCCCCCGCTGTCGGATCCGGCACGATGGGGAGCACCAACGCATTCCCGAGCTCCTCGGCCACCCGCCGCGCGACATAGCGCGCCACCTCGACGTGATTGGCCACCGCGAGCGAGCTGCCGTCGGAATAAATCAACGTCGTCTTTCCTGACGCGACGGCCGCCGCGAGCTCCGCCGGCGTGTGCTCCTCGAGCCACACCGAGGGAGAAGACGACCGTGTCGGCGACTGGGCTGAGACGGCGGCGCTCAGCAACACCCACATCATCACGAGCGCGACACGTCTCATCGCCCTGCCCTCCACGCTGTTCGGTCCCACGCGCTCCCGCGCGGCCGACTTCCGGTCAAAACGGTTGAGAACCCGAAGCTTGACCGAACGGTCACATTTCGGGCTCGCAAGTGAACTAGCGGGCCGAGGCCTCAGCGGGGGCCGGAGCCCCGCTAGAATTTCACGTTCACGCCAATCCTCAGCACCCTCGGATTGAGAATGGTGGTGACGTTGCCGAGCGAAGGTCCAAAGGTGTTGATCTGCACCAGCACCGGGTTCGCGTTCGTCATGTTGAACAGCGACAGTTCGGGGCGCACATCCACGCCGCGGCTCCTGAAGGACTTCGACAGCGTGACGTCCAGCTGATTGACGCGGTCGTTGTAGGTGCTGCCCGGCTCGTTCACGCGGACGTTGACGCTCGTTTGCGTCAGCGTCGGCAGAATCGCGCGCACCACCGAGTAGTTGATGATCCGCTCGGTGCCCGGCTGGCTCTGGAAGTTCGCGCCCAGGCGGACGCCATAGGGCAGGTTGTAGGTGCCCGCGAGCTTGAATTGTGTCAGCAGCGGGACGTCGTACTGAGACTGATCGCAGAAGCGCCAGTTGTTCGGATCTTCCTGCTCACACGTGCGCGACAGCGTCCGCCCGGTGGAGGTGCCGCCGAGCAGCGTGCCGGAGGACCAGCGGTAATTGATTGTCACGTCCACGCCCTGGTACCACGTCGTATTGGTCGAGGAGTTCGAGTCGAGCTCGTTGATCAAGCCCAGCTTGCCCGGCGCCAGGTTGTAGACCGGCAGCGTTTGACCATTGCCCCGGGGATCGGCCACCGACACCAACGTGTAGTCGACCGGCAGGTTCAACGCCAGGTTCGTGGTCCAGATGGTGTTATAGAAATTCCGCCGGTCGTAGCTGACCGCGAGTCCGAAGCCGGGGAACAGCTCGTGCTGGATGCCGATGTCGCCGACCAGCTGATAGGGACGGCTGATATCCGGAGCCGGGTTCTGGTTGCGGCGCAGGCCGAAGTTGAGGTTGCTGGTCGGGCCGATCTCGCTTTCCTGCGCGATGTCGTCGCGGTTGGTATCGGTCCAGGTTCGCTGATCCACGGCGGCCAGACTCGGGCTGTAGGTCATCGCAAAGCCGGTGCCCTGCGATTGCACATAGAGCCCGATGTTCCCCTTGATCGCCGTCTTGCCGCGGCCCGACACGTCGTACGAGGCGCCGAGGCGCGGGACCACGTTGTTCCAGTTCGGCGCGTCAGGCAAGGGCGCGAACCGGCGCTCGGGCACGAAGCGGCCCGCCGCCGCGACCTGTTCGGGCAGCGAGGAGTTGAAATGATCCCACCGCAACCCGGGGCTCAGCGTCAGTCGCTTCATGGTCCAGATGTCCTGGACGAAGATCCCCATGTCGGCGTTGACGTCACCGCGGCTGTAGCTGGGCGTGTTCAGCACCTGCACGGCGAAGGGCACGCCGCTGCGATAGAGCTGGTTGAGATCGGCGTTCACCCCCTGGCGGATGTCTTCCAGCCAGCCGAAACGATCCTGGAATCCGACCTTGAACGCATGGGCGCCGGAGACGTACGACAGAGATGCGTTGATCACTTGCGACATCGCGGGCCGTTCGTTCGGCCCGGCGCCCGCGCCGGTGCCGCCAAGGGGAGCAACCGTGGTGGTGCCAAGCAGCGTGTCCTGGTGGGGAATGCTGCCGTAGCCCGTCCCGGATGGGCAGAGGGCGAACGCCGTATGGCAGGTGCCGACGGTGATCTCGGGTTGATAGACATACCGGACGTTGTGCTGCGTCCGGCTGGTGCCGACCTCGAACAGCAGCCGCGGCGTCAGCGTCGACGTCCATTTGAGCTGGGCGATTTTCTCGCCCGGCTGGTCCTGTCGCACCGTGGCCTCGGGAGTCACCGCCGAGGTGATCTGGAAGTGACCGGCGATCTTGTTCGTGAGGTCGATGAGCCCCGTCAGCCGGTTCCGGTTCGACATCTGCCACGTCAACCGGGCTGGAAATGCCTTCAGCGAGTTGTCGTTCACCGCTTGCGAGCCGTCCGCGTTGAACACGTTGGCGACGTAGTTGTTGTAGGCCCAGTTGCGTCCCGAGGCGAAGAACCACAGCTTGTCCCTGAGAATCGGGCCGCCCATGCTGTAGTTCACGTCGTATTGACGCCCCAGCCGCGCCGGGGTCGTGATCCCGCGCCCCCGCAGCGCGTCGTCGACGTTGTCTCCCTGCATGCGGCTGTTCGAGAACAGCAGCAGCCCTTCGCCGGTGAACTTGTTGCCGCCGTACTTCGGAATCCGGTTGACGAGCACGCCGGACAGTTGATGCTCCGCGGCGCCGCCGGAGACCTGGACGGCCATCTCCTGCGTCTGGGCTTCATTGTCGTACACGCACGAGCACTGGCCGTTGCCGAACATCGAGTCCACGACCATCCCGTCGATGAGCGTGCGCGAATCCGACGCCACCGACCCGTGCACGAGCAGGCTGCCGCCGCTCCACATCGTGCTCGACCCGCCGACGTCGAACGCACCGGTCGTCACCGCTGGCGTCGTCCCGGCCATCAGGACGAAATTGCGGCCGGTCGGAATCGACTCGAGCATCTCCTGCGAGACCACCTGCCGCCGCTGGCTCGTCTGCACGTCGACGACCGGGCTGGTGCCGGTGACGGTCACGCTTTCCGAGACCGTGCCGACGCGCAGTTCCACGTTGAGCGGCGCCGTGAAATTCGCCTCGAGCAGGATGCCCGCGCGGACGACCGTGCTGAAGCCCGTCAGCGTGAACGAGACGTCGTAGGTTCCAGGACGCAGGTCGACAACGCGATACTGGCCCGCTTCGTTGGTGACCGCTGTCTTTACCTTCTCGATCAGGGCCGGGCTGCTCGCCTCCACCGTCACACCCGGCAGCAGGGCGCCGCTCGAGTCCTTGACGACGCCCGCAATCGCGCTCTGCGCCCGCGCGACGCGTTCAGTGAGTGTAAACACCAGCAAGACGACTCCCAGGACTACGGTCGCTCTCTTCATGAGTGTCGCTCCTGCCGGCAGCACCAGCCGGTGACGCCATCGGTGACTCAGTGATCTATCAAAGGCGGGAAATTCTCAGCACATTCTCCCGACGAGTTAGATCAAAGTCAACACAGAAGCGGATCTCACTCAAACGGGTTACCCAGTTCTGGAAACCTTACACGTCACGGAGCGTCGCCTTGCGTTTGGTCCGCTTCCGCCCTTGCACGTGTGTGTCATTGCACATAGTGACCCGAACGGTAGATGTCCTCGTATACGAGCGCGACGTTCTCCTTCACCTTCGCCGGCGCGATGGTATAGCCCGGATAGTGCCGAGCGAGCATCGTCGCAATGTCCGCGGCCACGTCGTCCACCTTCTTGCCGGCTTTGAGGCCGTCCTGCGCTGCGGTCACGAATTCGTGGTTCATGCGCACGAATTCCTCGAAGTCTCTCCACGTCAGCAGTGCCGTGCCATGGCCCGTGATCACGGTGTCGACGTTCTTGATGGTCGCGAGCGCCCGATCGAGCGTATACAGATGGCCGAGGATTGATCCGCCGTCGGTCGGCATGATGTTCGGCAGCGACTTGCGCGCGAACAAATCGGCGAAGTGTGCCGTCCGGGCCGCTGGAAAGACAACGATGGCGTCTCCATTGGTGTGCGCGGGGCCAAAGTTGAAGAGTTCCACCCGATTCCGCCCGCGGCCGACGGTCATCCGTTCCTTGAACGTTTTCCTGGGCAGGTAGCCCGCCTTCGCGCCCGAGAGGAATCCACAATTCGCGAGCCGATCACAGACATCCTTGGCGAGGTTCGCGCGCGTATTCTCGTGCACGATGAATTCAGTGCTGGCCGGGAATTCCGTATTGCTGCCGGTGTGATCGCCGTGCGTGTGCGTGTTGATGATGGTTGTCACCAGCCGGTCGGTGACTGTGCCGATTAGCCGTGTGGTCGCCGGTCCCCAGCCCGGGTTCTTCGTGTCCACGAGGATGACGCCGTTGTCGGTCACCAGCACGGCGAGGTTGCTCGCGCCCGGCCCGCCAGTCCCTTCGGTGATCCAGTACAGGTTGCCACGCACCTGCTCGATCCTCGCGACCTTCGGTCCCTGCCCACGGCCGCCGCCCTGCGCCGCCGCCTGGATGGACAGCAGACCTGCCACGATGGCGGTCGCCAGGGCGACGGCTGCCTTGATTGTCCGTGGCAATATCCCACGCCCAAGTGGGTGGTACGGGCGCACGTTATTGCGCCGTCCTCTCTTCGACTCGTGCGCCCCTGAGGATATTCGCGAGGCCGCAATTGCCCTCGTGGCAGGCGTACTCGTCGAGAGGCAGATGCTTCAACGTCCACGGCCGGCTCTCGCGCGCCGACAGGACCAGTGCCGCCAAGAATGTGGACGCCATCAACAAACCGAGAAATCGCCGATCCATCCGGCACCCTCCGGCGCTGGAGTATAGCCCGTTGTCAGGGCAAAAAGAGGACGGGGCGGCGACCCAAGATGGAGCAGAACGCCGGACCACGTCTTCGACACCACGCCCCCCCACCTTCGATCTACCACTTCTGGGTATTGACCACATCAATCGGATTCGCTATCGTCCAGGCCGCACGGCGTCTACGAAATCCGTTCCCGCACAAACCGACATTTGAACGTCCGGGTTCGCGATGACTTACGGCCCGAGTCTGGTGGCAGTGGACCAGAGGACGTGGACGGATTTGAACGGCGACGATATCGGGCAGGAAAACGAAATCGGGCCCACGAGCAACACGAATTTCGGCGTCCGTCGTAATCAGAACCCCGATCCGAATATCAGCAGACCGTACCAGGTGGTCGCCGACCTCGGCATCCAGCATCAGCTCTTCCCCAGGTTTGGGCTGACGGTGAGTTATGACTACCGTCGGTTCTACAACACCATCTGGACGACGAACCTCGCGCTCGACATTCCGGTCGACTACACGCTCCTTTCCGTCCCCGACCCACGTGGAGGGGGCCAGCCGCTGCCCGTGTATAATCTCGCGCCGGGAAAACTCGGGCTCATCAACGAGCTCGACGCCAACTCGTCGACGAACACCACGTGGTACAAAGGCGTCGATGTGTCGCTGAACTACCGGGCTCAAAATCTGACCCTGCTCGGCGGGGTATCGATCGGCCGAACGCTGTCGTCGACGTGCCAGGTCGAGGATCCGAACAGCCTTCGCTTCTGCGATCAGTCATCGTCCGACGTGCCGCTGCGGACACAGTTCAAACTGGCGGGCACCTACGTCCTGCCCTACGACATCCACATTGGCGCGAACTTCCAGAGCCAGCCTGGCGCCGAGCAGAGCACTACCTACGCCGTGGTGAGATCGATTCTGCCGTCGCTCACGCAAACGAGTGTGAACGTCCGCCTGAACGAACCGGGCAGCACGTACCTGGATCGCGTGAACCAGCTGGAACGTCACGCTGTCGAAGTCGTTCAGGCAGTCCGGTGTCGACGTCCGCCCGGAGTTGTCGCTGTTCAACATGCTGAATGCCAATGCGGTCCTGGCGCAGATCAACACGTTCGGACCGGCACTGGGAAACGTCACGACGATTCTGAATCCACGACTGCGGCGTGTCGGCGTGACAATCAGATTCTAGATGCCAGCGACGAGCAACGCCGCGCAGCGGGATGCCCGGCCCGGAACACGACTACGAACTATCTGAAGAGGACACTGGCGGCCCGCCGTATCGCATCCCGGGCGTGCGGCTGTGGCGGCAGAGTCGGGAGGACAGATTGTTGAAGGGCGTCGATCTGCCACTACCTGCTGAAGGGTTCGCCGGGTGTCTCGGCGCGCTGGCTGCGCAGGGCTTCTCGGAGGCCGACATCGAGCGTGTATCCACGCTCAACCCGGCGACGCTCCTCGGCCTGCCATGATACTCGGCCTCTCGCGCCGATCGTTCCTGTCTACGGCTCACGGCCCGTCGTCGAACGACGAGTCGACGTCGCCTGTGGCCGGCACTCGCACGCGATCGCGCGGGCCCGGCACCTCGCTACAGCTCGGAGCGGTCGCGGCGCTCGCGTTTATTTCATGGGCCGGCGTCTGGAGTGCGCCTGCAGTGCAGGCCGTGCAGCGCGACGCCACCGCCGACATCGACGAGGGCGCCGCCACGTTTCGTGGCTATTGTGCGACCTGTCACGGCGCGGACGGCAATGACGTTGCCGGCATCGATCTGGGACGCGGCGTGTTTCGCCGGGCTGTCTCGGACCAGGACCTCGTGCAGATCATCCGAAACGGCATCGCAGGAACCGCGATGCCGGCCAGCGGGCTGTCCGATCAACAGGCTTCACGCGTCATCGCGTATCTGCGCCTGATGTCCTCGGATGCGCAGGCGGCTGGCCGATCGGGCGTCGCTGAGCGCGGGCGCACGACGTTCGAAGGGCGCGGTCAGTGTCTCTCGTGCCACAGCGTCAACGGCCGCGGCGGGCGGGTCGGACCTGACCTGAACGACATCGGCCGCGCTCGAGCAGCGGCCGCGCTCGAGCGGTCGATCGTCGACCCCGACGCCGAAGTGCTTGCCACCAATCGGTTCTACCGCGTCACCACCGCCGACGGCACGACGGTGACCGGACGGCTGCTGAATCTGGACACGTTTTCCGTGTAGATCCTCGACACTCGCGAGATCCTTCGCTCCTTCGAGAAGTCGACGCTTCGCAACTACGGGTTCGTCGATCGCACGCCGATGCCGTCCTACAAGGACAAGCTATCCGCCGAGGAGCTCGCCGACCTCGTGAGCTACCTCAAAACATTGAGGAGCAAGCCATGAGCAGGTGTCAGCAGGTGGGCAGACGCGCCGCGAGGCGCAGCGGGCGGATGGCGACGCTCGCCGCGCTTTCCGTGTTGATAGTCGCCGCGGCCTCGCTCGCGGCGCAGGACGTCTCGTTCGATCGCATCATCGGCGCCGATCGAGAGCCGCAGAACTGGCTGACCTACTCGGGCACGGTCTTCAACCAGCGGCACAGCCTGCTCAAGGACATCGCGCCAGGCAACGTGAACAACCTCGAGCTCAAGTGGGTCTGGCAGGCTAAATCGCTCGAGAAGTTCGAAGCCACCGCGCTCGCCGTGGACGGCGCTGTGTATACGGTCCAAGGTCCGCCTGTGCAGGGGACGTATCAGATCGCGGCCCTCGACGGCGTGACTGGACGTCCTTTCTGGACCCTCGAGTACACGCCACTCGCCGAAGCCCGCCCGTGCTGCGGCCGGGTGAGCCGTGGCCTCGCGGTGTCTGGCAACACGTTGTATTTAGGCACGATCGATGCGCATCTCCTCGCCATCGACGCCAGGACCGGCCGCATCGTCTGGGACAAGACGGTCGCGAAGGTCGGTCAGAAATCGAACGAGAAGTATGCCATTACGCACGCCCCGAACATCGTGAAGGACATGGTCATCGTCGGGACCGCCGGCGGCGATTTCGGCGTTCATGCCTTCATCGCGGCTTTCGATGCGAAGACGGGCGAAGAGCGATGGCGGTTTCACACCATCCCCGGACAGGGGGAAACCGGCAATGAGACGTGGTCGGGCGATTCGTGGAAGACGGGTGGCGCCGGGATCTGGAACAGCGGCGCGTACGATCCCGAGACGAATCTCGTGTACTTCGGTACCGGCAATCCCGCGCCGGGCTGGGACGGGCGCACTCGCCTCGGTGACAACCTCTACAGCGACAGCGTGGTGGCGCTTGATGCCGACACGGGTAAGCTCAAGTGGCACTATCAATTCACGCCGCACGACGAGTTCGATTACGACTCGACTCAAGTTCCCGTGTTGGTCGACCGCACGTGGAATGGGCGGCCTCGCAAGCTGATGCTGTGGGCGAACCGCAACGGTCTCGCGTACGTCCTGGACCGGGTGACCGGCGAATTCCTGCTCGGAAAGCCGTTCGTCAAAGTGAACTGGATGGAGGGATTCGACCCGAACGGCCGGCCGCGACGCGTGCCGGGCAAGATACCCACGCTCGAGGGGGAGCTGATCATGCCCACCGTGCGCGGTGCGACGAACTGGTCGGCGCCGTCCTTCAGTCCGCGGACAGGTTTCTTCTATGTCGCCTCCTGGGAGAACACCGGGTCGATCGTGATCCAGGGCCGCGGGCCACGCGAGGTCGGCATCCCCGGCGGGACCCCGCAGGGACAGGCGACGCTCACGCCCAACCTGAAGAGAGAAGAGGAAGGGTTCGGCGTGATCCGTGCGCTCGATGCGTCGACGCTGGAGCGCAGGTGGGAATTCAAGATGAACGACATCACGTGGGCCGGCGTACTCACAACCGCCTCCGACCTGTTGTTTGGTGGTGGTAAGGAGGGGCACTTCTTTGCGCTCGATGCACGCACGGGCCAACTGCTGTGGCGGGCTGCGCTGGGCGGGCAAATCAACGCGGGGCCAATGACCTATGCCGTCAACGGCCGGCAGTACGTGACAGTGGCGGCGGGAAATGCTCTGTTTGCGTTCGGACTGCGCGATAATTGAACTTCTCACGTTTCTTGTGGCGCGCGCTCAGATTCGCGCCAGCCCACGCCGCAGTGCCACCACCAGGGCCGCAGTTCGATCGTGAACATTGAGCTTGAGGAAGCTGCTCGGTAGATGGACACGTGCGGTGTCCTCGCTGATACCCAGCTCACCAGCGATGTAAATGAGCCACGATTTCGCGAAGACGCGAGTTGGATACGCAGGCTCGAGCCATAGCCGGTGATGGCAACCTTCGCACCTGCCGGACCCGTTCTCGCGAAGTGCACTTGTCCGCCTGGCTCCGTGTAAAAGCTGCCTCCTTTGGAGTAGACGAGGCAGTCGCGGCCTTGTCGCCAGACGAACAAATGGAATGGCTGAAAACGGCCGAGGTCGCCGGGCTTTTGCAGCACGGGCTTCGGAACCGCATCAAGGCGACCAGGCGCACGCGCATCATCGAGGGGCAGGCGGTCCTGAAGGTGATGTACCGGGTGATCCTCTCGGGGACACGTTCCGTCTCGGGTTGACGGTTGCCAAGATGCGCGCGAACCCGTGCGTCCGTACCACCCACGAGTGCGAGGTGGTCAACGGCCGGGGCATGCATGTGCCGGACCGCCAGCTCAAGCCGACCCAGGTGGCCTTCGCCGCTTACAGCGGTCTCCTCGCGCGCGCGCCGGAGCGGCGCCAGCGCGTGAATCGGTCCGGAGGGAGCGAATAGAATCGATGGATCCGCCCGGCGACGCCCTATTCGGCGAGGAGGTGTGGCGGCCGGCGCTCGAGAAATTCGCCGCGGTAACGCACCTGACCGTAAACGTGTACGGCGTCGGTGAGCAGCTCGTTTGCGGTCCGATCACGGCGAGCTCTTATAAGTCCTGGCCGACACCATCCTGCGCGAGAATTACTGCACGCGTCGGTACGAAGTGACGGCGGCGGAACTGACCGCCGCCGCTGCGGCCGAGGATGACTTTCTCGCCGTCCTTTCCCATGAGTTGCGAACCCCTCTCACGCCGATTCGAGCGATTCGGGTCTCCATTTCTTCGTGCGTTTGGCGGGCGGCAGGAAGATAGGGTTCACAATGATTGTTGAGGAACACTCGCCGACGCCGATGTCCAGCATTGGCTTCAAACCGTTGGCGTAGAATCCCGCTGCGAGTTGGAGGTGCTGACTTTCTTCCACCGCCATCGGATGACTCTCCTGCCGCCGGAGTATCTTGCTCGCCTGTTGGGCTACGCGGTCGAATCGGTCGTCGCCGCGCTCGATTCGCTGGCCACTCTGCAACTGTTGGAATGGTCGCCTCAAGCCCGAGGCGCGCACGCCTATAAGTTCATCGTTCCTCCCGTGGTGCCACGGAGCGAGGCGCTTGAACGGCTTTTGGCCCTCAGCGACCGTCGCTCAGGCCGACTGTTGCTTGGCAAGCACCTGGAGCGAGAGAACGAAGCGCGCAGCGAAGAACTTCAGGCGGCTCAGCGCCAGTTCCTGGACGACTCGTACGCGAATCTCGACCTGATTAGGCGATTTCATGGGGACACGTCCGGGACGGTACAGTGATGTGTTCGACTGGCGAATCGAGCAAGACCACGCTCAGCAGCGACTGGTTAATGATGACGCCGTGGCAGTGCAGACGAGCATCATCATGGTCATGTTCATCCGGCCAAGGATGTCGTCCGTTCCGCGCTCGAGGGCCGTCAGCATGGTTTCGAGGTCGCCCCGTCGCGTGAGTGCGATAACTTACTTGGCCCATTCTTGTATCTGTTCAATCTTGCACACTCCGTCCGAGCGCTAATCAGATACGTTGTGCCATCCGGCTTCAACCCAGTCTCGAGTGATGCCGTGGAGCCGCGGGGAAGCGCCTTCGTAGAAAAGGCGTTCGGAAAACACGTCGACGCGAAACAAGAAAGACGGGGAGAGTATGGTACAGCCGCCGCTCACGTGGAAGACGACTCGCATTCTCGGTTCGTTGGTCGCTGTCAGTGCCTTATTGTTCTACGGATCGAGCGCCAGGGGCGAAGCACAGAAGGCAGATCCACACGCAGGCGCGCTAGTCGCGCCTGTCGTGAGTGTCAATGCGGTGATGGTTGGACTGATCGACCATGCCGGCCACGAGCTATGGAGTGTCGAAAAACAAGGCGGTGCCCCTAAGAATGCGGCGCAGTGGAAAGAGATCGAGCATCACGCGATACAGCTGGCAGCCTCGGGTACGCTGATCGCCATGGGTGGCACGGGCAAGGCAGATCCCGGATGGGCGAAGTCGCCGGACTGGAGGAAGCTCTGCGAAGACTTGAATAGCGCCGGGCTCGAAGCCATGACTGCGGCACGGAGCAAGAATCTAGCCGCGCTTATCAAGGCCAACGGCCGGCTCGTGGAGACCTGCGAACGCTGTCACAAGGAGTTCAAGCCCGACCTCCCCACTGAGGGCAGCGTCCATCCGCACTTTGAGTAGTCCGACGGATCGGTCACCGCGAGCCTGCATCCTGGCTCGCGGTGGGCGTCTCTCACCAATCGCGGCGCGCGGGCCTCACCTGTAGGTCGGACGTCAGTGTATGGTCGTCTTCACAAACAGACCCCCTCCAGTGCGGAACAGAAAGTCCTCCATCACAAGCGCCCGGAGTGCCGCGGCGCACACCGAGGGGGACCCCCAACAGACGCGACGCCTCCCACTTGTCAGATTGAGTCCCGGCATTTCACGATATCGTTCGCGGACGCGTTGCAGCAATACTTCGAGGGGCGCAGAGCGAGGCACTGCGATCATGTCAACCTGATACGAGCACGGATTGATACCCGCGGCCAGGTGATTTCGCCCACCGAAACGGAGCCCCAATGAGAGAAATGTGCTGAACCAGCGAATGCCGCACAGCGCCAGCGGTTGGGTCTCCGTCCACGGACGGATGTGTTCGCGCCTCATGATGGTCGCTGATCTACGCCTTGAACCTGGTGGCCTCGGTTCGCTGTCAGTGTTCAGTATTGGATAGCCGGTGGTCCACGCCCACGCCTACGATCAGGCCATCATGCTGCACGAGTTCATTACGACCAACCGCACGGCCATCATCGGGCGCTGCGAGGAGAAGGCCCACGCCCGACTTGTCGCGGCCCACTCGAATGTTCCACTCAACCAGGGTGTTCCCATTTTCATCGACCAACTGGTCGATGAACTGCGCCGCGATACCTCCACGCGCAACCTCGCCATCATGCGGGTCGCCCTTCGGCACGGCCACGACCTCTTTGCGAACGGCTTCACCGTTTCTCAAGTCGTCCACGAATACGGCGACATCTGTCAGGCCGTCACCGAACTGGCCGTCGAGCGCAACGCCCAGGTCAGCACGGACGATTTCCGCCGACTCAACCGCTGCCTTGACGACGCCATCGCAGGGGCGGTCACGGCGTTTGCCCACGCACAATCGGCCGAGCACGACACGACCCGCAACGGGCAGTTTTCTGAATTGCGGAGTCTGGTGGGCACCGCGAGCACGGCATTCGAGATGGTTCAATTGGGCAAAGTTGGAGTCGGCGGTGCGACCGGGGCCGTCGTCAGTCGCAGCCTCGAGGAATTGCGCGCGTTTGTTGAACGTCACGACCCGCCTGCGTCAGCGGCAGCCGGAGCCATGGCCGTTTCAGCCGCTGACGGTGCTACCCGTACGGTAAACGAAACGCCGAAGTAGACAGGCCTGCTCTGTGCTGCGGCCCTCCTGCTCAATCAAAGAGTGGACGACTGCCCGCCTGACGACCCCGACGTCACTCGGTGCGGAGTACACCTCAGCGAGCGGACTGACCATCTCGTTCTGCTTCAACTCGTCCTCGACCATCAGCGCCAGCTCCGCGAGCCGCTCGAGACTCGCGCGCGAGTGGAACTCCAGCTCTTCGAGCTTCGCGAGGACGGCGAGCGATCCTTCTAGCGCCACCGGTGTCTTATTTGCGGAGCTCTCGCTCGGCACCGCGATCTCGCCTGCCGCGGTCGCGCTGGGTACGGCGACGGGGCCGGCGGGGTCGTTCTTCTTCCTCTTCGCCACCGACGGCTTGTTGCCCGCTGTCCGGTGGGCGCATCCTCCGAACTCAATCCCGTGCGTTGGTGCTTCTATTCCGCGCCACTCTGTTCGCCCAGCCGCGCCAGCTTCCTGACGGGACAGTACCCGCACATCCACGGCATCGTCGACAACACGAACGGCCGACGCCTCGCCTCTACCGCAACCCGCTGCGCTTCCTTGCGGCGGCCAAGGTGCGCTTGCAGGATCTTGATGAGGCAGTGCGCCGA
>JBDTVS010000160.1:0-9579 GCA_040007095.1 Acidobacteriota bacterium | reverse complement strand
CGGCTTGCGCGAGGTGCCCAAGGCGATCGCCATCATGGGCAGCGGCGCGGTGGGCGTGGAGTTCGCCTCGATCTTCCGGCGTTTCGGCAGCGAGGTGACCATCCTCGAGCTGTTGCCGCGCCTGGTGCCGGTTGAGGACGAAGCCGTATCCGCGGAGCTCGAAAAGGCGTTTCGCAAGCAGGGGATTGTCTGTCATACCGGCGCGAAAGTGACGGGCGCGACGACGACCGGCGACGGCGTGAACATCGACGCCCAACTCGCCGACGGCACGTCGCAGCGTCTCCGCGCCGATTATCTCCTGGTCGCGACCGGTCGCGGACCGGTGACCACGGGGCTCGATCTCGAGCGGATCGGCCTCCAGATCGAGAAGGGCTACATCAAGGTCGACGCCCAGTATCGGACGAGCGTGCCCGGGATCTCCGCAATCGGCGATGTCGTGACGCTCGGCGCGCCCGGCCATCCGCAACTCGCCCACGTATCGTCTGCCGAGGGCATCATCGCCGCCGAGCGCATCGCCGGACAGACGCCGCGGCCCCTCAACTACGAACACGTGCCGGGCTGCACCTACTGCGATCCGGAGATCGGCAGCGTCGGGCTCACGGAGCGGGAGGCGCAGGAGCGCGGGTATGAGGTCCGGGTCGGCACCTTTCCGTTTGGCGTATTGGCCCGCGCGAAGATGGCGGGCGAAACGGAAGGATTCGTCAAGATCGTGGCCGAGAAGAAGAATGACGAACTGCTCGGTATTCACATGATCGGATTGCGGTCGACCGAACTCGTGGCCGAAGCCACCGTTGCCCTGCGTCTCGAAAGCACCGTCGAAGAGCTGATCCGTACGATTCACGCGCATCCCACGATGGCCGAGGCCGTTGGCGAGGCGGCCCACGCGGTCCACGGGACGGCGATTCACGTCTGACGCGGGACGGCTGAGGTCTGAAGTCTGAGGTCTGAGGTTCGACGGCGGCAGGCTGAAGGCCGGGCCGAATGAGGTCCGGGTCTCGGCGACGGCATCTACAGCTCAAACTTGAGACTTCTGTCGGCCCGCGATGAGAGAATACGAAACATGCCGACGGATGTCGTAATGCCGCAGATGGGCGAATCGGTCGCCGAGGGAACGATCGTTCGCTGGATCAAGAAGCTCGGCGACCAGGTCGCTCGCGACGAGCCGCTGTTCGAGATCTCGACCGACAAGGTGGACGCAGAAATTCCGTCGCCCGCCGCGGGCGTACTGTCGGAGATTCGCGTCCAGGAAGGCGAGACCGTACCGATCAACAGCGTCGTCGCGGTGATCGGCCAAGGCGTCGAGCGCAGCGTGCCGCCGGCGCAGCCGGCCGCGCCCGCAGAGGTCCAGGCATCGCCGGCCCCGCCACAGAACTCCGCGCCGCCAACGGCTGCGGCCTCTGCGCAGCCAAGCGCGCCAGAACCGACCGCGACCAGCGGGCCGACCGGGAACGTCGAGGACCGGCGCCTCCAGCGCTCGTCGCCACTGGTTCGCAAGATTGCGAAGGACCACAACGTCGATATTTCGAAGATCAGCGGCACGGGCATCTCCGGGCGCGTGACCAAGGACGATATCCTCGACTTCATCGCGCAGTCGAGCGGCGGGACGGTCGCCTCGGCTTCCGGGGCAGCGCCCGCTCCCAGGTCGACGGCCGCCCCGACGCCAACGTCGGCCCCTGCGGCCGGCGCCACGCCCGACCGGGTTCAGCCGATGTCGGTGATGCGCAAGAAGATCGCCGAGCACATGGTGGCAAGCCGCCGGACGTCGGCTCATGTGCACTCCATCTTCGAAGTGAGCTTCGCCCGGGTCGCACGCGTTCGCGAGGCAAAGAAAGCCGAATACGAGAAAGCCGGCGCAAAGCTCACCTTCATGTCGTTCATCATCAAGGCGGCGGCCGAGGCGCTTCGAGCCGTGCCCGTGGTCAACGCGTCGATTGACGGCGACAACGTGGTCTATCACGGCGATGTCAACATCGGCATTGCGGTGGCGCTGGACTGGGGGCTGATCGTGCCTGTGATCAAGCGGGCCGACCAGCAGGACCTGCTCGGCATCAGCCGCTCGGTCGTCGATCTTGCCAACCGCGCGCGTACGAAACAGCTCAAGCCGGACGAGGTCGGTGGCGGCACTTTTACGATCACCAACCCCGGCGTTTTTGGCGCGCTCTCCGGCACGCCGATTATCAGCCAGCCTCAAGTCGCGATTCTCGGCGTCGGCGCCATCGAGAAGCGGCCGGTGGTGATTGACGATGCGATCGCGATCCGGCTGATGGCGTACCTCACAATCGGCTACGACCACCGGCTGATCGACGGGGCGGTCGCCGACCAATTCATGTCCAGCGTCAAGCACCGTCTGGAGAGCTGGGATTCGGCCGAGGCCTGATAGAGGCTGTCAATGTGGCGTCGTCGAGGCGCCCGCCCGCGGCGCGAGCTCCCGAGACTGGCATCTGGTTATCTGGTCATTGATCGCGTCAGCCGCCGATCAATCATCAGATGAGCAAATGACAGATGACGAGACGCATCGAAGTCCGAGACCTGGGCCGGCGACCTTACGTCGAGGCGCTCGCCCTCCAGCGCGCGCTCGTCGAACAGCGGCAACGCGGCGAGGTCGGCGACCTGCTCCTGCTGGTCGAGCATCCCCACGTCTTGACCCTTGGGGTGCGCGGCGACGGGGGGCGTGGACACATCCTCGCCACGCCGGACGAACTGGCCTCTCGCGGCGTCGAGCTGCATGAGTCGGGGCGAGGCGGGGACATCACCTATCACGGGCCAGGCCAGCTCGTGGGCTACCCGATTCTGGACCTCAAGCCCGACCGCTGTGACGTGCACCTCTACATCCGGGACCTCGAAGAAGTCCTGATTCGCACCGCGGGCGACTACGGCGTGACGGCGACGCGGATCGGAGGCCTCAGTGGTGTGTGGATCGGCGAGGAAAAGCTGGCAGCCATAGGCGTCCGGATCGCGCGCTGGGTGACCAGCCACGGCTTCGCGCTCAATCTGACGACCGACCTGGAGTACTTCAACCTCATCGTGCCCTGTGGCATTGTCGGCCGCGGTGTGACCTCGCTCGAACGCCTGGTCGGGGGGCCAGTAAACCGACACGAGGTGGAGGCACGGTTGGTCGCACACTTCTGCGAGGTGTTCGAACGCACTCCCTCGGCAATCCGCGAAGCGGGCGCTCTGCCGTAAGTTCCCTATCTTATTCCTCGGTAAGGACTTTCTGGTTCCGCCGCCGTCGGAATTTTTTGCGGCGCGCCGGTGTTCTTATTCTGACCGAGAGGACAACAAATGAGGGACCCCAAGGAACAGGCACTTCTCGAACGGCTGCAAGCGGGCGATGAACGGGCGCTTGCGGATCTGGCCGAGGCCTATAGCTCGAAGATCTTCCAGCTCGCGTTTCGCTACCTGAGAAACAAGGAAGACGCCGAAGAAATTACCCAGGACGTCCTGTTCAAGGTTCATCGCAACGTGGGGGCATTCCGAGGCGACGCCGCGTTGTCGTCGTGGATTTACCGAATCACGTTCAATGCCGCGATGTCGAGGCTGCGGACGGCCGCGTATCAACGAGCCCAGGCGGAGGATCGCCAGTCGGCCCTGGCCGACAACGACCAACGCCCCGAGACCCCGCCCAGGGAACCGGCAGACTGGACCAACATGGCGGATGAGAGCGTTCTTCGCGTTCAGCTGCGCAAGCGTCTTTTTGGCGCGGTGCTCGCGCTCCCGGCGATCTACCGGGCGCCGGTGATGCTCAGGGATATACAGGGGATGTCGGCCGAGGAGGCCAGCGCCGTGCTGCGCGTGAAGGATCAGACCCTCAAGTCGCGGCTCCATCGTGGCCGATTGATTCTGCGAAAGCAGCTGGCCGATTTCGCCGGCGGCCTGTCGTTGCACCGCCCGATTTACGGCACCTAGGATCCAAGAAGGGGGCCGCGGGAACCAGATCTACAGTCGCATGGCGTTGTCGAGCGCCACCTGATCGACGACGCTCAGTGAGGGGACAATTACGTTTTCGACGCCTCGCGGTCCGAGTCGTACGGGCAGTGCGGTTGTGCGTGCGCGGCGTCCGGCCGAGTCGTCCGGCGCGACAAAGCAGCTCAACACCGGCCGCGTTCGGCCTAACACGGCCTCGACCGCCCTGGCAGCCACAGCCGCAAGCGCGTGCGGTCCGGGGGGCCACAGAGCCGGAATCTGCGCCGCCAACCGCCTCCGCATCGGCTCGTTGAGGAGCCGCATCAGGGCCAGGCCCGCGATCGACGCATCCTCCCATGGAACGACGATCTGATTCGGCGGATTTCCCAGGACCGTGAGCGCGACATCGCGCGACGAACTGTTGAGCGCCAACGCGACCAGGCCGCGCGCGCCCGCAGCCAGCGCCTCGGGCGCAGTCCCAAAAATCCGGCGGCGGTCGAGATGGAGCTCGCCGACGGCGCGCTCGACGATGTCACGGTGCGTTGCGCCGGCGCACAGCAGGATCGCCCTCGGCGCAACCTGACCCAGGCGTCCGACCAGCCTCAACCCGGCGTCGCCATGCCACTCGCCACCCTGGACCTGGTCTGCGACGATGATGATTCCCGCTCCGCCTGCCGACGTCAGATCCGTCGATCCAGACAACTGTGTGGCAAAGCCCTCAACGGGTGCGGCTTGAGTGAGATCGAGCGCCTTGCCCTCAGCGACGAGTCGGTGTTCGTCAACGAGACGAACCACGTCAGCCATGTGGCGCCGCGCAAGCGTATGAGCGAGCGCACCTCCAAGTTCGCCGGCGCCGATGATGGCGATTTCGCGCATCAGTGGGCTATTGTAAGAGACATAGAAGGTGCCAATGTCCGAATCGTTGAGCGGCAAGACCGCCATCGTCACTGGCGGGTCGCGAGGGATCGGCCTCGCCATCGCGCGCGGGCTGGCTGCCGAGGGTGCGCACGTGTCGATCACTGGCAGAGATCAGTCCCAATTGTCGGCGGCGCGGCTGATCATTGAAAAAGAGGGGCCTGGCTCGGTCGAGGCGTTGCGCGCCGACGTGCGCCGTTACGAGGAGGTCGAAAATGCGGTCGCCGCGACGGTGGCGCGCTTCGGCGGCCTGGATATCCTGATCAACAACGCCGGCATCGGGATCTTTGCCAACGTGGCCGACATGACACCCGCGCAGTGGTCCGACGTCATCGACACGAATCTGACCGGCGTGTTCTACGCCTGCCATGCTTCGATTCCGTACATGCGTCGACGCGGGGGCGGCTTCATCATCAACATCAGCAGCCTCGCCGGCAAGAACGCCTTTCCGTTGGCCGCCGCCTACTGCGCGACCAAGTCTGGCCTGAACGCCTTCAGCGAAGCACTGATGCAGGAGGTGCGGTACGACAACATCCGCGTCAGCTATGTGATGCCCGGCTCGGTGGCCACCGAATTCATGGGCGGCGACGAGTCGAAAGGCGCCGACTGGAAGGTGTCGGCCGATGAGGTCGCGGAAGTCGTTCTCAACTTGCTTCATCATCCGGCCCGCAGCCTGCCCAGCCGCGTCGAGCTTCGGCCTACCAAGCCGCCCAGGAAGTAGGACCATGTCTGTTTTCGAGAAGCACCGCGACACGCTCGAGCACCACGAAACGATGATGGGCAGTTCGCGCGGGCGCCTGGCTGTTGCGCTCGACCTGCTGACCGATTCGCTCGCCCTGGTTGGCCAACACGGCGTGTACTGCCGGAGCGAGCGGTTTCCGGGCCGGCCGCGCATGGACATCGCGCTGGTCATCGAACAGCTCGACGACGTCAAGCAGCTGGTGCAGAGCGCGATGCAGGAGCTCAAGCCGCGGGCGTGATGCCCTGACAGCCCGTGGTGAACAAAGTCTGGCTGCATTCGACGAGCGATGCATCCCCGCCGGCGATGTGGCTCCTCGCTCAAATACTCCCGGTATTCTCGGTCGTCGCGCCTTGCCGGACGGGCCGCCTCGCCCGTCTCGGTGCGACGCCAGACTTTCACCACGCTGTGGAGCCCGCGACGGAACGGACCCTCGCGGTTCTTCACGCGCTCTTGACTTCAACGTCCGAGCTCTCGGCTGAGTGCCAACGGGACAGGATCAACAACCAGACGACGCCCGGCACCATGAACATGGCGCCGAGCGCAAAGGACAAGCTCCGCGGCGACCACGCGGCTCGATCGAGCTCGTAACCTGTCCAGTAGCTCGACACGGACGAGCTGATGGTCACCAGCGCCAGCTCGGCGGCGAATACGCGGCCCCTGAAGCGATCCGGCACTTCGAGCTGCAGCAGCACCGTGCTGAAGACCCAAAGAATCGAGCCTCCGAAGTGTGCGCACAGGACCGCGAGCGCCGCGATCCACAGCGTCGGCGCGACGGCAAGGACCATGTAGAACCCGCCCACGATGAAATATGCCGGGCCCAGCGTGCGGCGGAGTGCGGCCGGCGTTTGCCCGAGGAGCCACCGCAACGTGATTGGACCAAGGGCGGCGCCGATTCCCCTCGCGCCGTAGAGAAAGCCGATGCCCGCAGCGGTGCTGCCGCCAACAGGGAACACCCGTTGTCCGAATACGGTCAGCAGCAAGAGCACCCCGCCGGCAAGACCCCACCCGCACTTGACGAACATCAGCGCCGCAACGTGCGCATGCTTTCGCACGTAGCCGAATCCCTCGATCAGATCGGAGAGACCGGTGAGCGCCATCAATCCCTGTGGCCTCGCGACAAGCGGCGGCGTCGCGTCGTACCGCGTCCGGGCGATGAAGAAAGCGGACAGGAAGAAGGACACGGCGTTGATGAGAAACGCGACCTGCGGCCCGGCGACCACCGTCGCCAGACCGCCGATCGAGGCCCCGATGGCCAGCATCCCGGACCACAGGGCGCTCGAGAGCGCGTTGGCCGGCAGGAGCTCGTCGGCCGAGGTGATGTTCGGAATGGTGGCGGTCCGTGCGGGCTCGAAAAACGCGGAGGCCGACACCATGACGGCCGTCACCGCGTACGCGATCCAGACCTGATCGGGCCGCCGGATCAACAGCAGCCCGAGCACCACCACACCACGCAGCACGTCGGCGACAATCATCAGCGTGCGGCGGTTCACACGGTCGACGACCACCCCCGCGACGGGGCCGACGATGGCGTACGGCAGGAACTGCGCGATCATCATCCACGCCACGGAGGTGGCGGACCCGGTCAGATCGAGTAGCAAAGCGTAGACCGCAATCGCACTGAACCAGTCGCCGAGCTGCGAAACGGTCTGGCCGATGAAGAGAAGTCGGAAGTTTCGGTTCGTCCGAAGCAGCGTGTGATAGGGATTCACTGGGCGTCGCGTCGGAATTTCCGCCGGCCTCAGCCCACCTTGAGGATGTCGGCCAGGCGCGCGGTGAACGCGGAGCGGGCCATGACTTCCCCAACCCCTGCCTGCCTGGCGGCTTCGATGAGCTCCGCCTGAACGTGCGAGACGAACCCGACGGTCGGAATCGCGGCCAGCTCCGGGTCGCCATGCATCGCCGCCAGCGTACCGAGCGGATCCGTCCCCGTGCCGTTCAGATCGAAGATCACGAGAGAAGGCGGATCTTTCCGCATTTCCGTCAGTGCCGAATCACGCGATCGGGCGAAGAGGATCGGGACGCCGAGCAGCCGGGCGGTTGTCTTGATCTTGGAGGTGAACATCAAGTCGTCTACGATCGCTAGAATCACAGCAGCCATGATAATCGAGACTCGAGCGGTCGCGCCCTTCTACAAGAACGGATTCCTGCTCGGCTGCGAGGATACTCGCGACGCCATCCTGATCGATCCCGGCGACGAAGTGGCCGAGTTGCTGGCGCTCGCGCAGCAGCGGGCACTCACCCCGCGCTATATCCTGCTGACGCACGCCCACGTCGATCACATCACCGGCGTGGCGGCGGCGAAGGCCGCGCTGGGCGTGCCGGTGTATCTGCATCGGGACGACGTGTTCCTGTACGACAACGCGGTCGCCATGGGAGCCATGTTCGGTTTGCAGGTGACGCAGCCCCCGCCGGTCGACCTGTTCTACGAGCCCGGGCAGGTGATCACATTCGGCGCCTACCAGGTGCGTCCGCATCACACGCCGGGCCATTGTCCTGGGGGCGTATGCCTTCAGGTTGGGAAAAGTGGAACCGCGGGCAACAAGCTGTTCGTCGGCGACACGCTCTTCGCGGGTTCGATCGGTCGAACCGACCTGCCGGGCGGCGACTACGACACGCTGATTCACGCGATTCGGACGGTGCTCTTCGCGTTCGGGGACGACGCTGAGGTCTACCCCGGCCATGGACCGATGACGACGATTGGGCAGGAGCGCCGAACAAATCCTTTTCTTATCACTGCCGGACGGTAACCAGCCTCGCCTTGGAACCCATCGCGAGAGCCGCGAGGTAGCCTGCCGCACGCAGGCGGCGCGGTCCGCGACGTTCAGTCGCGCGCGGAGACTACGCCTTTCAGGCGGTAGTCGTTCAATTGAGGACCTGCTCGACAACGAGCTCGACGCGGCCGATTCTCAAGCGGTCTCCGTCTAATAGCTGTCGCGTGTCGATGCGCTGGTCATTGACGAACGTGCCGTTCGTGCTCGCCAGATCTTCGACGCTCAGGGCTTCAGGTTTGGCGGTGATCCGGCAATGCACGCGGGAGACGAGGGCGGCGTCCAGTTTGAAATCCGCCACCGGGGCCCGCCCGACGGTTTTTGACGAGCCATTGACCAGACGAAACGTCAGTGCTTCGGTGTCGTACGAGCCTCGAAGAATCCACATGGCCCAACATTCTAGTACGGCCGTCCAGAACTTCTCGCGCCGGGCTCTCGTAAGGGTTTTTGTATGAGCCACGCTCCACCGCGGTCGCGAAAGCGCCTCTACGTCGGCCTCGTCGTGACCAGCGTCCTCGTCGCAGGCGCCCTCGGTCTGGCATCCATCAAAGGCGCGGCCCCGGACATCGATCCGGCGCGACTGGCCAGGGTCGAACTCGGCACGATGGTTCGATCCGTGGTTGCAACGGGGAAAGTCGAGCCGATCACCAAAGTCGAAATCAAGTCCAAGGCGAATGGCATCATCCAGGCGCTGCACGTCGATGTCGACAGTCTCGTGCGCGAAGGCGACGTGCTCGTCGAGCTCGACAAGGAGCTGCTGACCGCCTCGGTCCGGGGTGCCGACGCGAACCTGCAGGCCGCCCGCGCCGCCCTCGAAGGCTCCGAGGCGCAGCGGCAGAAGAACCTGGTTGAAGCCGAGGGTCCGGACGTGGAATTCGCACGCCGCACCTACGAACGGGCCAGAACGCTGTTCGCCCAGAGTCTGATCGCCCGGGCGTCGCTGGACGACGCACAGGGAGCGGTCGAAGTGGCCGAGAACCGCAAGCGCGCCGCCCAGTCGCAGCTCGCCATCAGCCAGGCGAAGGTGACCGAGGCGCGGGCGCAGGTCGCCCAGGCCAAGGCGGCGGCAGATCGCGCCAACGAGGACCTCAGAAACGCCACGATTCGCGCGCCGATTCGCGGCTCGGTGCTGACGCGCGACGTCGAGATCGGCAGCCCCGTCTCGTCGATCCTCAACCTGGGAGCCAATGCCACGCTGGTCATGACGATTGGCGATATCGACCAGGTGTTCGTGCGCGGCAAGGTGGACGA
>JBDTVS010000159.1:0-14713 GCA_040007095.1 Acidobacteriota bacterium | reverse complement strand
AACGGTGGTTCGACGACGACTGGATGCGCATCGAGCCGAAGCTCCGCACCTCCATTGTCGAAGGCATCAGCGTGTTCCTCTCCTTGTTCGACGACAACCCCAAAGTCAAATACACGTTCTGTCCGCCCAAAGCCACCTACGATCCCGTCCACAATCCCGACGGCCGTTACGGCGTGCCGTTGCCGCCGCTCGCCGATCTGATCGAGCAAGGGAAGGTCGTGGCACTGAATTTTCCGAGCGCCATGAATCCCGGCCTTGCGCCGTGCGCTGGGCACGATGTTGAAGCAGGATTTTCAACGCGCGGTGCTGAATCGGATGTCCAAGATGCAGGCGGAGCCGACGCGCGCGTGGCGCGCCGTCATGTTTGTCTGTGACGAGTACCAATCCTTCGCGACGACCGGGGAGAACGAACCATCTGGCGACGAGAAGTTCTTTTCCCTGGCCCGGCAGGCGCGCTGCATCCCGATCGTCGCCACGCAGAGCATCAGTTCGCTCAAGTCCACACTCCCAGGCGAATCGTGGCGCACCCTGTTGCAGGGGCTGCGCACGAAGATCTTCCTGGCGCTGAGCGACGACGTCAGTACGCGCTTCGCCGCCGATCTGTGCGGGCAGGTGGAACAGTTGAAGCCTGGGTACACGCTGACCGAGGCCGGGCAGGACGCCCGGGTGAGTCTGCTCACCGGCAAGCCGGCCGCCCAACGGACCACCGTCAGCGCCACCAAGACCTACAGCGTCGTCCGCGAGGACGTGTTCCAGCCCAAGGTCTTTGCGGAGCTCCAGAACGCGCAGGCGATCGTGCTGCCGTACGACGGCCTCAATCCCCAGCCGCCGACGTACTGCTATCTGAAGCCGTACTACCTGAAGGTCGAGACCAGCTACTTCGATCATGTCGCCGCAGGAGCCCTCTGACATGAGTTTTGACGTCATCCTCCCCTTCCTTCGCCCGATCGCGCATCTGATTCAGGATCCGGACGTCACCGAAATCATGGTCAACGGCGGCCGGCGTGTCTTTGTCGAGCGACACGGGCAGCTCCAGGAGGTCGAGGGCGTCCGGGTCGATGAACGCAATCTGAAGGTCGCCGTCAAGAACATCGCGCGCGCCTTGGGTGACGATGTCTCCGACGAGCAGCCGATCCTCGACTCGCGCCTGCCCGACGGCTCGCGGGTGGCGGCGGTCTTGCCCCCGTGCAGCCTCGGCGGCACGACGCTGACCATTCGGAAGTTTCAGACGCGGTTCTTCACCGCCGACGAGCTCGTGCGCATCGGGACGATCACGTCGGACGTGTTGGCCACGGTGCAGGCGGCGATCGCGCGGAACGGGAACATCCTGATCAGTGGGGGCACCAGTACGGGCAAGACGACCCTCTTGAACGCGCTTACCGCGTGCTTGCCCAGCGACGATCGGGTCGTGCTCATCGAGGACACGGCGGAGCTCCAAATCGATCGCCCCAAGCTGGTGCGGTTCGAGGCCCGCCGTGCGCAGGCCCACCTGCCGGCAGTGACCATTCGCGAGCTGCTGCGGGCGACCCTGCGCCATCGGCCCGATCGGATCATCCTCGGCGAAGTGCGTGGCGGCGAAGCCTTCGATTTGTTGCAGGCCCTCAACACGGGCCATGGCGGGTCGCTGTCCACGATCCATGCGAACTCCGCCGAGCAGGCGCTGGCGCGGTTCGCGTCGTGCGTCGTCCAGAGCGGCGTCGAGCTGCCGTACCAGGCCGTGCGCTACCAGATCGCCGAGGCGATCGACCTCGTGCTCCACCTCGGACGTCATCGCGGGGCACGGCACGTCGAGGAGCTGATCCAGGTCGGGCGCTACGACGTCGGACGCGACGGCTACGACCACCGCGTGCTCTTTCACGGCGATGGGCCGGCCGAGGTCGGGGCACCGATCACCCCTGAATCCGATCGCACGTGAAATGTGTTGGGTTGCCCGGTTGGCCGGTGAGGCGTCGCCCACGCCTGGGTCTGTCGCGCGGCTCCAATTTGCTGCGTGTGGATGCATTGCGGTCTTGACGAAACATCGCGCGAGTAGTGAGGCACGCCGCGCTGAGTGGCTCGACAAGGTGCAGGGATGGTCGCGTTGGTACTCGCCAGCGCGTGAGAGGAGTGAGAACCGATGGCGGAATTGTCGGTGACACCGAGCATCGTGGTGACAATTGGCTGTCACAGCCGGCTCTACTACGCGTTCGTCACCTCTGCGCCGAGCCGACTTGATGCGCCGTCCACCGTGACGCTGTATGCGGCGCCGCGCTCAGATGTGGCCAGGTTCGCCGCGGACGATATCGCGCTGGACGCGGATCCGGTACCAACGTGCGCACGACCCGTGCTCGTCGATGCCACCGAGTTCAGCTGGCAGCGGGCGAAGTACCGTGGCGCGCGGCACGTCTTGGCTCCTGCCGACGCGGGACTCGTCGGCGCGAACACGCTCCAACACTGGTTGTGGCAGCGGCTGCGCAGACCGACGCCCGACGATGTCGAAACGTAGGAACAGATCGCGTCGACCTTTCGAGATCTGCTAGCTTTTCGCGGTATTCCGACTCTGTCAGCGTGCCGCCAAAATCTGCCCGCTGGCGTTGCAGCGCGATGCGATCCGGTTGGAGAGCGCGGATCGCTCGGTCCACCTGTTCATGCTTGGCCGCGAGATCGCCGGCAAGGAATGCATCCTCCGCGTCCATTTGGTTCCCTTGCTCGGGATCAAGCGGCTGAGCGCGATTACGAGCGAAGATGTGCAGCGCTTGAAAAGCCATCTGCACGACAAGGCCCCGAAGACAGTGAACAACGTGCTTACGGTACTGAACACGCTGTTAAAAAAGGCAGTGGAGTGGGAAGTGATCGAGCGGATGCCGAGGACTGTCCGGTTGCTGCCGATCCCAAAACCGTCGGCCGGGTTCCACGACTTCGACGATTTTGAGCGGTTGGTTGAAGTGGCGAAGTCCGCTGATGTACGCACCTACATCGTCGTATTGCTCGGTGGCGAAGCCGGGTTGCGATGCGGCGAGATGATGGCGCTGGAATGGCGCGACGTTGATCTTGGGAAGCGGCAACTTTGTATTGAACGGTCGGTGTGGAGAGGACACGTCACCGCTCCAAAGGGCGGGCGGTTGCGTTACGTGCCGCTCACAGTTCGTCTCGCTTCGGCCCTCCGGGAGGCTCGTCACCTTCGGGGATCACGCTGTGCCTCGATGATGGCACTGCGCTGACGCAGCACGTCGTGCAAGGTCTCGTGGCGCGAGCGGCGCGACGGGCCAACCTCCGAAACGCCGGTGTCCACGTCCTTCGGCACACGTTCTGTTCACACCTCGCCATGCGTGGCGCGCCAGCACGCGCGATCCAGGAGTTGGCAGGGCATCAAGATCTGACGACGACACAGCGGTACATGCATCTCAGCCCCGCCGCGGTCGAGGGCGCCATTCGGCTCTTGGATCATCGAGGATGCACCCTCAACCGTGGAGACATTGTGGAGACGGAGACCACACTCGTCGAAAACGTCAAGAAATAAGGCGAATTTGGTGCCGGGGGCGGGAATCGAACCCGCACGCCCCTTGCGGGACCCAGGATTTTAAGTCCTGTGCGTCTGCCAGTTCCGCCACCCCGGCCTGAAGGAATTTCTTAGTATTTCACGCTTTCTTGAACGACGTCCGTCGGAAGCCGTGCGGGATGCGGCGTGGGAACCCGGCCGCATCACAGGACGTTCGCCCAGGACAGAGCGTTGAAACCGGGCGCGGTCAGCCGGGCGGCACAACCTCGACTAGAATCCGTGGACGACCGGGCCGGGCCCTAAAACCACGACGAATGTCCAACCCGTTCTTTGACCGCCCCATCGTCAACTCGCCGTACGAGTACCGCGTCAGCATTGGCGGCTCGACGAAACGGGGCAGCCGACGGGGCACCTGAGCGACCGACGACGGCGCGCCGAATTCATCACCCCGATCCCGAAGCCGAAAAAGCGGCGCGGAAACCGTCAGGAGGAGCTGGTCCTCGACGAAGGCAAAGGCCTGTCGACCAGGAAGCAGGCGTACGACGTCACCTCGATCATCAATGAGGTTCGCGGGTAGGTCGACACCTGGCGCGGCCTGCCGGCCAGCCAATGGCAGGTGACGCCAGAGACGGCGCGGCTCCTCCAGCATTGGCGACACTATGAGTTCGGCGGCGTCCGACCGTCCTTCTGTCAGATCGAGGCGGTCGAAACGGCGATCTGGTTCACCGAAGTCGCGCCGCACCTGGTGTCGGGCAAACGACTGCTCGACAACCTCAAGGCGGTCAACGCGGACGCGAATCCTCAAATCGAACGGCTCGCGCTGAAGCTCGCCACGGGCGCGGGAAAGACGACCGTCATGGCGAGCTGCCTGGCCCGGCTCGATCAGCTCATTGAAATCGCGCCATGACTGGCTGACCACGATCCGTCCGCACGCTCAAGACCACGCTCAAGGCGGAGATCGACGCCGATGTGTGGGCCACGCTGAACAGCGCCGTGTCGCGCCCCTTTCCGGTGCCGACGAGTGGACGCATCGCCGTCAAGGTCATCAACCACCTTGGAGATGAGGTGATGAAGGTGTTTCGGGTAGAGTGACGCCGCAGCAGCCTGAGCGACCTGTCGGGAGCTCGTCTATGCGGGAACGTCGACGTACGACGGTGTCGAGTGAGGCTCTGGGATGGGCATCCCCTCTTGTCTGAGGCCATCAAGATGGAACGCGACCGCGTCCTGCATCTCACGTTGAACGTCATCCTTCGTGTCGGCGGCGGCGACGCAGCCCGGGAGGTCCGGGGAGTACGCGGAATATCCCGTCGACGTTTTTTCGATCACCACCAGATACTTCATGGCTTGAGTCCTGCTTGCTTGAGCACGCTGTTCAGTGTTCCCGGCGCAAGATCATCTCCCGGCTTGCCCGCGATCGTCACGAGTCCGGGCTTCGAGTTGTGCTTGAATTGGCGATGCGAACCTCGTTGCCGCACAACCGACCACCCGTCGTCCTCGAGCATTTTGATGACGTCTCGGACTTTCACCGCGCCCTTGGCATGACCGTCACCATTGTGTCACGGCATCTTCGTAATCACGAACTGGCTGGCGGCAACGGGTGACGATCAACTTTTCGGATGCGGCGTGCCTTCGGAGTGGCTGAACGACGTTCGGCAGCCGCATACTTCTCGCGACGCTACGACGATTGCAAGCTGACTGTGCCCGATTGAACAGACAGCGCCGGCGGTGTCTGCCATATTCCGAACCGGGAGTAGACGCAGAACACATCCGGACATCTTTGAGCGGTCATCCAGCACCGAGCCGCTGAGATGTCATCCCTCGCTTCGTCCCGCCAGACATCCCGACTGTTGTTTCTGGCTCGCCCGCCCCGGGTTGATTGCCCGCATTGCAGACAGTACGTGCAGAAAGGTCCGTTGTGTGGGTGGTGGTATTTCGCGCGACTCCAATCCCTGACGGTCAATTGTATCGGTGCAATTTCCGGAAGAGGGTTGTTCTCGAGGCTGACTCTAATCCGAAAGGTATTCGCATGACATTGATGAAGACGACGATGGTAGCGTTGCTCGGCGCCACGCTGTTCGGCGCGTGTTCTGCGGGCCGCGACAACGAGGCCATCGATGCTCAGCGGATCGAGCAGGATTACGGCGTTCCTGGTGCCTTCGCCAAAACGATCACCACGGCCGATGGCCCAATGAAGGGCACGCTTGTCCCCATCACTCTCGCCGATGGCAGCACTGGGCACATCTTCATCCCTCAAAAGGTGAGCAACGCCCATGATGCGGTGTATGTCCAGGACGAACAGGGGCTCCATCCCATCCGTCTCAGCAAACAGGTCCGACGTGAAGAGATGGATGATTCACCGGCGGTCGCTGAGCCCCGCGCCCAGGCTCCACGCGCCAAGAAACGTTCGTGGGAGCGCGAGGCGCTGATTATCGGAGGCAGCGCTGGCGCCGGGACGGCGATCGGTGCCCTGGCCGGCGGCAAGAAGGGCGCCGGCGTTGGTGCGGCAGCCGGTGGCGTGGGAGGGCTGATTTACGATTTGGTAACACGAGACAAGTAGACGCTCACTCTCAACCCGGCATCGGCCACACGATGCGAGCGTCCGACTCCAACCTCCGACCCCGTGTGGGTGGTTCGGCGCGGTTGCCGACCGGAGTCCACCGACCTCGCTCGGCTCATGCGGGGAGGGTGGCCTTGCGGTACGAGTTCAGGGCTTCGACAAGACGACCCAGTTCCTTCTCGGTCCGCACGATCAGGTCGGCGGTGGTTTCGAGGTTGGCGCTCGTCGCTGCGTCTTCGATCTGCACGCACAGGTCACTGAGCGGAGCGGCCCAAAGTTGCCGCAACTGCCTTTCAGGGTGTGCGCCGCCATGGAAAGGCCGGCCGGGTTGGCCTGCTTCAGGGCACGGCGCATGTCGGCAACGTCGGTCGGGGCGGTCGCCCCAAACAGTTCGATCAACATGACGAGTTGACCTTCATCATCCTGCTTGAGTCTGTCGACAACCGCCAGGTTGAATGGTTCAACCAGCCGCGCCGCGCCTCGCTCGAGGGCCGCCCGCAGTTCGGAGCGATCCAGCGGTTTGCTCACGTAGTCGTCCATGCCGGCGGCGAGACACTTTTCACGGTCTCCAGACATGACGTTGGCTGTCATCGCGATGATGTAATGGCGGTGGCCCGGGCGCTCCTGCCGGCGGATTTCCCTGGTCGCTTCGTAGCCATCCAGTTCCGGCATCTGACAGTCCATGAGGATGATGTGATAGCGCCTGAGGTTGATGGCGTGGAGGACCTCGATTCCGTTGACGGCCACATCGGCCTCGTATCCGAGCTTGCGCAGATTGCCCAGCGCCACCTTCTGATTCACGATGTTGTCCTCTGCCAGCAGCAGTTGCTCGTTTCGCACCGGCGAGGGCAGTGTGGACCGTATGAACGGCTCGCGTGGCAAGGACCCGACGGGACGAGCAGGAGGGGCCAGGACCTGGACGATGCAATCCAACAGCGCGGATTGGCGTACCGGTTTGGTGCAGCAGCCGGCGACATTCAACGCGTTGAGCTCATCGCCGGCAACGGAAGTGCCGAACGGCGTGAAAAGAACGACCCGGGTCGCGTCAAAGAGCGGCTCGGCCTTGATCGCCCGGGCGAGGGAGAGAGCGGCGGCGTCGGTTCGCTGCAGGTCGATGATTGCGAGTTTCGAATACGATGCCGTCTCTGAGGGAGAATCCCGCTGCCTCCGACTTGCGGCGGTCAAGCTGGGCGACGGCCTGATCGTGACCTTCACGGACATCACGGCGAGCAAGCAATACGAGCAGGATCTTCGGCTGGCAAAGGAACGTGCTCAGGTCGCCGACCAGGCCAAGAGCGACTTCCTCGCCACCATGAGTCACGAGATCCGCACGCCGATGAACGGCGTGATCGGACTGACTGGACTGCTGCTCGAATCCGATCTGGCACCGGAGCAGCGCGAGATCGCGGAGACCATCCGCTCCAGCGGACAAACGCTGTTACGGCTCATCAACGATGTTCTGGATTTTTCGAAGATCGAGGCCGGACAGCTCGGGTTCGAAGAGCTCGACTTCGATCTGCGCCACGTGGTTGAGGAGATGTTGGAGATGCTGGCGGGTCAGGCCCGGGCCAGGCAGATCGAGTTGGTCGGCGGCGTCGGGCCAGGGGTGCCCACCAAGCTGCGCGGGGATCCGGGGCGCGTCCATCAGGTGCTGGCGAATCTGGTTGGCAATGCGATCAAGTTCACGGAGTCGGGCGAGGTCGCCGTGCGGGTGACCGTTGAAGCGGAGACCGGAACGGACGTCCTGACGCGCTTTGAGATCCAGGACACCGGCGTGGGCATTTCAACCGAGGCTCGAGCCGGGTCGTTCCAGCCCTTTGTCCAGGCCGATAGCTCGACCTCGCGGCGGTTCGGCGGCACCGGGTTGGGGCTGGTCATCTGTAAGCGCTTGGCGAATCTGATGAACGGCAGTATCGGGGTCGAGAGCACATTGGGCGAGGGTTCGACGTTCTGGGTCACGATGAGGTTCTTGCGCCAGGTCGAGCCGGGCCGCGAGCCTGAACTCGGCCACGAATATCTCGGCACCCGGGTGCTCGTCGTGGACGACAACCACACCAGCCGGCAATTTCTTCAGCAGCAACTCTCCGCCTGGCGCCTGCGTAACGAACGCGCCAGCAGCACCGAGGAAGCGGTGACCATTTCGAGGCTCGGGCCATGTTCGATGACCGCGCTGAACTGTGCGAACAGGTGGGTGGCGGCAGACGGGAGAATTTCCAGCAGGGTGTGCCCAATCAGGTCGATGGCCGCCAGGCGCATCAGGCTTGCGGCCGCCGGATTGATCATCGCGAATCGCAGGTCCCGGAGCGTGCCGGCCTCATTCCGAATCGATTCATAGACGATGATGCCGTCGAGTGAGCTGTCGAGGACGGCATTGAGATGTTCCTTGCTGCTCTGCAACTCCCGGGTGCGCTCCGCGACTCGTGACCGGAGCGTATTCAGCTGTTCGGCCCGCGAGACCAGCAGATCGATGATCAAGCCGCGCAGCTTGCCAATGGCGGCGCATTCAACGGTCTTCCACGGCATCGAGCGGCGGCGGACCGTCTCACGCCATGGTTCGAAGCTCTTTCGGGGCGAGAGCCGGGTTCCGTGAGGCCCCTGTGCCGTCGGTAGTTCATTGGGATTCCCGGCCCACGTCAGGGTGTGGAGGGTTTCGGACTTGAAAAGCAACACCAGGCCCAACGGTGTTCTCGAAAAGCAGAAGGCCATCAGGCCGCTGCCGTGTTCAGCGAAGTCTGACGCCGCGGGGTAGAGCTCGGATAGACGATCCGTGACGAAAATGGGATTCGGGGAGCCTTCCTGACAGGCCGGCTGGGTCAGCAGCCAGCTTCCCAATGCGGTCATGTCCGGGACTGACGGGGTCTGCCCGGTATGGTTCCAGCTGTCCTGACAGAAGATCGCCGCGCCCGCGCAATTCAAGTCGCTGCCCAGACGAACCGGGCCCTCGGTGAACGCGGTGAGCTCCGGCGCCACGGTCACCTTGGAGATGAGGGCATGGTTGGCCTCCTCCAGCCTGATGCGATACTCCGCGTTCTCCCGTTCCTCCGCCCACACCAGCTGCTGCGAGGCGCCGCGTGCCAGGAATTCGCAGGCCGCACGGATCCGATACGACAAGCGCTTCGCGGTGTCGTGATGACATGCGATCAGCCCCCACAGCTCTCCGTCTCGCCTGAGCGGCAGCGTGAACGCGGCCCGAACGCCCATGTGGTCGAGATACTTCGTGTACATGATCGATGCCCCTCGCAGCGAGCAGTAGGTCATGTCCAGCGGCTGTCTCGTGTCGGGATTCAAGAGGGGCACCATCTCGAAGAGCTCTGCGCGCACATCGGGGACCGGTCGTGACCAGATCTTCTTGAAAATCTCGCGAGCGGGAGAGGGAATGTCATGAGCCCGGTAACGCCAACCCAGCCACGACTCCTGATTCTCTCGTTTGGATTCGGCCACCACCTCGCCGCTGTCGTCGGCATGGAAGTAATAGACCATGACCCGATCCAGCGCCGTGATGCGACGCACTTCCTCCGTGATCGCCTGGGTCAGGTCGCGAACGCTCGAAGCCGCTTGTAAGCGAGTCAGGGTTGTCCGGACCAGGCCGTAATAGTCCGGCTCGACACCAATCTGATCCGGAGAGTCGATGTCGGAGGCGATCGCGTCTTCGAGTTCAGCAGGACCAGGCTCGAGCGGGTGTGCAGACTGACGTGCAGCGACCGGGTATTGTGGAGATCTCTCGGTTCAAGAGTCGTCAGGTAGAGTGGCGCTCGCTCCAGCTGCTCGCGGTCCAGGGCGGTCCGGAGGTGCTGGGCCACGCGTCGCCGACGGCGACGGACACGTGGGTGGTCAGCAGGTCCTGGGGTGCGAATCCGAGCCAGTCCTGGCTGTTCTCACTAATCTGCAGGATCGTGAGATCGCTCCGCCGGAGTACCAGCAGGACCCCATGCGCCTGAATGCAGCCAGGTGTCTGTACCGGCTCATCCTCGCACTGTTCCAGTGTGATGCCGTGCCGCTTGATGCTGCAGGGATATTCATGACCCATCGACGGCTTTCCTGCGAGAGGAAAACGTGTGCATCGGATCGACGACCGCTTCGATGTCCCGATGCTGTCGCTCCGTGCCGGATTTCAATCGATGTCGCACCCCCCTGGCAGCACTCATCTTTCAACGAGTGTAGTGATCCCGCGCCCTGGCCGGCTGTCTACTAGTGGACACTCAGAGTCACTTGATTCTTTCAAGCTCACCCGCTTGAGGGGCCCGTGCGTCGGCGCGGAAGACGTCAAGAATCCATTCGGCGTCGGCCGGTGCGGCCGCCGCGCTGTCGGAGCAGTGACATACCGTGAGCAGCTTGGCGAGCTGATCACGCTTGGATTCATCAGGCTGGCCGCGACATAATCCGCCTCGTAGGGAGCCCCCGCCGATGGTCAAAGAGCCCGGTGCCCCGACAAGGCCTCCACCCTCGGCGCGGCGCCGGCCCCCAGGCTCGCCAGTCGGCGTGCCGCCCGTATCCCGCCCAGCCGCGCTACGCGGGCTTCGCTTGTTTCGTTTGGACAGATGCCCCGGCCTTCAGTTCGTCGGTCCCCCGCGCGGCGATCTCCTCGCCGGATTTCAGATCTCCGAAGACTTCCACCAGCTGGCCAGATGTCAGCCCGGTCTTGACGTCGACCCATTCAGTGCGGCCGTCTCGCACGCGGATGACAAACGAACGTCCGGTGGTGCTGGCGACACTGCCGCTCGGCACGAGGAGTGACGGCGCCGTTCGACGTACCGGCCACTTGACCTGGCAGAATGTGCCAGGCGCGAGACGACCATCGACGTTGTTCACGTCGAGTTCGATCGGCATGGTTCGAGTCGCGACATCCACGGATCGCGAGATGCGGGAGATCGTGCCGGTGAATGTCTGTCCCGGGTAGGCGGCGACCGTGAAGGTCAAAGACGTCCCATTCGTCAGGCCAGCCGTGTAGGCCTCGGGCACGGGAATAACAAGGCGCAGCCGATCGCTCGCGACGATCCGGACGATCGGCGTCGCCGTGCCTGGTCCACCCGTCGGACCCACCAGGGCTCCCGGGTGGACGTTTCGTTCGGTCACGACGCCATCGAAGGGCGCGGTGATCCGGAGGTACGCTTCCATGTCACTGACCGACTTCAGTGCCTGGCGGGCTCCTTCGACGTTCTGCTGAGCGGCGACGATCTGGCTCCGGTCGGCCTCGACCGCCTTCTGCGCCAAGACCACATCATTGCCGGCGACGACACCCGGTGTCGCCGATGCTGCCTTCAACTTGTCGTAGGTGCTCGAGGTCGCATCGGCCTTCGATCGCACGGCCGCGAGTTGCGCCTCCGTCCCCTGCAGCCTCGACTGCGCTTCAGCCTGTTGGGCACCGAGTTCGGGGGCCTCGAGGACGGCGATTTGCTCGCCGGCCTTCACCCGCGATCCGCGATCGACGCCAATGGTCTTGACGAATCCGTTCACGCGGGAATAGAGCGCGACCGTCTCGTAGGGCGTGAGCTCTCCCGGCAGCGACAAGGTCACGTCGAGTGGCTGTTCGACGACCTTCACCACCTCGACGATCGGCGGCCCCGCCGACGCGGCCTTCTGCGTGGTCTGAGCCGGCGCATTGCCGCCACAGCCAGCCAGGGCCAACAACGAGACTGCGCCGAACGCGGCGCGCCCCCCCCCGAAACGTATCTGCGTCCTCATATGGCTCCCTGTCTGCGGTACGCGCTCGCCGGATCGTCGGGATCCATGGAGGGGGATCCCACACGGGCGGACTGCTGCACGAGTGAATACACCGACGGCAGCACGATCAGCGTCGCAACGGTCGCGGCGGCCAGGCCTCCAATCACGGCGCGGCCGAGCGGCGCAGTCGCCTCGGCCCCTTCTCCCAAGGCGAGTGCCATCGGCATCATGCCGGCGATCATCGCGGCACTCGTCATCAAGACGGGGCGCATGCGGGAGCGCGCGGCGTCGATCGCCGTCTGCAGCGGCGAGGTGCCCTGCACGCGGGCCTGTTCCGCAAATGTCACCAGCAGGATGGCGTTGGCCACGGCGACCCCGATCGCCATGATGGCGCCCATGAAGGACTGCACGTTCAGCGTCGTCCGCGTGATGGCCAGCATCAGGACCACGCCCATGAGCACCGCTGGCACGGTTGAGACCACGACGAACGCCAGACGCAGCGACTGAAAGTTCGCGGCCAGCAGCAGGAAGATGACGACGACCGCGACGATCAGGCCGGCGGTGATGTTCGTGAAGGTCTCGCGCATGGCGCCGATCTGGCCGCGCACGGCCACCGCCGCGCCGCGCGGCGGCGTTCCCGCCCGCGCGATGGCTTGGTCCACCTGGCCCACGGTACGTCCAAGGTCTTGTCCTGCGACGTTCGCGGTCAGCGTGACCATGCGTTGGCCATTGATCCGATCGTACTCGCCCACAATCGTCGCGTTGCCGATCGTCGCGACGTCTCCCAGCAGTGCATGCGAGCCGCGGTCGGCGCTCACCGGCACCACCCGCAAGTCGTCGAGCGTGGTCATCCGTGGTTGTGGCACTTCGATCTGTACCTGGAACGCGATGCCCGTGCGCGGATCCGCCCAATAGTTGGGCGCAACGAACCGGCTCGACGAGGTCGCCGCGGCAAAGGAGCGCCCGACCTGATCGACGGTCAAACCCAGCTGACCTGCCATCTGGCGGTTCACGTCGACCTGGATCGCCGGGTAGTCGAGCGCTTGGCCGTACTGCAGGTCGCGCAGCGCCGGGATCCGCGCGAGCTCGTCCCGAACCTTCGCCGCGAAGGTTCGGCTGGCCGCGAAATCCGGCCCGGTGATCGCCACCTCGACCGGCGTCGACGTGCCAAAGTTCATAATCCGGTTGACGATATCGCCGGGCTCGAACGAAAACTGGGCGGTGGGAAAGCGTTCGCTGAACCGGGCCCGCAACGTTTCTTCGAAGTCCGTGAGGCGAATGCCCGCCTCTGGCTTGAGCGCGACCTGCAGCACGCCTTCGTGCGAACCACCGGTCCAGAGAAAGATGGTGTTGATCGGGTACGACGAGGGCTGGACGCCGATATAACCGAGCGTGATATCGACGTTGTGCGGACCCGCGGCCTGCTTGATCTCGTCGAGTACGTCGGTTGCGAGATGCTCGGTCGATTCAAACTTCGTCCCCGCTGGAGCCCGAAAGCGCAGCTGGAACTGACTCGCGCCGCCTGCTGGGAAGATCTCGCGTCCGAGGGTGAGGCCGACGGCTGCGACCAGGCCGATGGTGACGGCTGCATACGCGGTGACGAGGATCCAGCGTGCGGGAGCCAGTCGCTGCAAGAGCCCCCCGAGGCGGTCCCGCAGCCGGTCAACCCAGTCCTCCGCGTGGTGGTCGACGCTCGCCTGGCCGCGGCGGCTTTTCAGGAGCCAGATAGACAGCACCGGGACGAGAGAGCTCGACAGAAGAAACGAGGCCACCATCGAGAAGCCGACCGCGAGCGAGAGGGGCACAAAGAGCGACCGCGACACGCCGGTCATGAAGAAGGACGGAACGAACACGGCGACGACCGAGAGCATGGCGAGTAGTCGTGGGATGACCACTTCCGCGCTCGCGTCCAGCACACCTTCGGCAACCGGCACACCACGCGCGAGGTGCGTGTGGATGTTTTCGATGGCGACGGTGGCTTCATCGACCAGAATGCCGACCGCCAGCGCAAGCCCTCCGAGCGTCATGACATTGATGGTCTGTCCTGTGCCCCAGAGCGCGATCACCGCGGTGAGGAGCGCGAAGGGAATCGTCACCACGACGATGCCCGCGCTGCGCCAGTCGCGGAGGAAGAAGAGCACCATCAGACCGGTCAACAGAGCGCCGAGGCCCGCTTCCCGTAGCACCGCCTGGAGCGATGCCGCCACGTTGCGCGACTGATCCAACTCGTAGCTCACGGTGATGTCGTCGGGGACCAGCGCCTGGAAGCGCGCGAGATTCGCCTTTACCGAGCTGACGACCGTCAGCGTGGAAGCGTCAGGACGTTTCGTCACCGGTATGTAGACCGCCCGACGCCCGTTCACCAGCGCGTAGGCGGTCGGAATGTCGGTGCTGTCGCTGACCGAGCCGATATCGCGAATCGACACGGGCGGTCCCGCACCGGTGCGAATCGGCAGGTCCAGCAGATCGTTGATGTTGGATACGACGGAGTTCATCGGCGAGATCCGCGTTTCGTCGCCGATGTTCACACTGCCGGAGGGCATGATGACGTTGCCGGTCGTCACCGCGCGAATCACCTCGTCGGGCGACATGCCATATGAGCGAAGTCGATCCGGATCGACACGGATGACGATCGTCCGCTGACTACCACCGAACGGCGGCGGCGAGGTCAGGCCTGGCAGCGTCGCAAACTGCGGACGCACACGGTTCAACGCGAGGTCCTGAATCTCACCCAGGCTGCGGCTGTCGCTCGAGAACACGAGATACCCGACCGGCACGGTGCCCGCGTCGAACCGCATGATGAACGGACCGACTGTGCCCGGAGGCATGAACGCGCGGGCCCGGTTGACGTAGCCGATCGTCTGCGCGAGCGCCTCGGCCATGTCGGTGCCGGCGTGAAACGTCAGCTTCAGCAGGCTGGTGTTCTGAATCGATTTTGATTCGACGCTCTCAATCCCGTTGACGTAGAGGAAGTGGTACTCGTAGTAGTAGGTGATGTACCCTTCCATCTGCGCCGG
>JBDTVS010000158.1:0-21414 GCA_040007095.1 Acidobacteriota bacterium | reverse complement strand
AGATCTCCCCACACATCGCGGCGACGTTGCTCACGATCCCGCGACCCGACCTCACGGCGGGCAACGCGCAGATCGTCGACGCGTTGAAAGTCGGATGTCCGGGCTACGCGGTGATGCGTTCACTGATGATGGGCTTTCGGGCGTTGCTCAAACCGTCCGCACCGGCGACGACGTCGCGGAAGCCGGCCCGAACCGTCGACGCCTTACACCGGTGGATGGCTCGCGCGCGGGCGACCGGGATCACCCTGATCCAGAATTTCGAGTCCCGATTGCAGGGCGATATCCTGGCGGTGGAGGCGGCCGTCACCGAACCCTGGAGCAACGGCCCCGTCGAAGGGCAGGTGAATCGATTGAAGACGATCAAGCGCCAGATGTACGGTCGGGCCGGCGTGGAACTCCTCCGCGCCAGACTGATTCCGCTCTCGCCGTAAAACCGATCGTCTTGCAACGGGAAGGAGTCAGAACCACGAAAGTGAGGCAGAATCTTATCAGATGAGGGAGAACCGATTCACGTGCACGGCGACACGTCGCATGCTAGCATGCCCTACCCGGCTGCAAGGGCATCGGCTCCTGATAAACTATTACTCCGTAAGGCGTTAACGACTTTTGTGATGCTTTGCTCTATGCTGGCGGTGACCCGCCCCCACTTCCATCGAGCTGGGCTGTGCCGACCCCGATCAGCCGTGCAAACTGCCCAACGCGCTGGCCGGCGATCCGCCGTCGAACCAGGTCGTCACCAGGACGGTTGAAGTGGGCGTACGAGGGACGCGGGGCCTGGTCGTCTCGAACGCCGGACGATAGAACTTTCAAGAGTCGAAACGAATGCCTGAGCTGGTCAAAATTCCCCTGGCGAGTGTTGAGTACATCGCCAGATTCGACCGACCGTATGTCGGCTTGATTTCCGATGACCGGCCGAAAGCCTTTGCAGCTGTCATTGCAGCGTGGCTACCTTTTAACCTTCGGCTCGCCAACTGCGAAGTCGTCACGACAGGAACCTTGGCCGACCACAAGGCCATTTTCAGACTTCCTGACCGTGGCATCGGCTTCCAGTTCAGCGCTGAAGAATACAAATTCACCAAAGATGGGTCGTCCTGGAGCACATTGGAAGAAGACGCCAAAGTGTTGCTCGCTGCGGAGGGTACTCTGCTAGAAGTGACCGGCGCGAAGGTCGCATCCTGCCTGGTCAACTTGGCAATGCATCTGCAACTACTGGATAAGAGGCGCGAAGAACTATTGGCACCGTTCGTACCAGAGCCGTTCAAGTCGCTCATGGCAAAACGAGACGTCAAAACTTTTGGCAATCATCTGCGATGGGCTGACGGTGATGCGCTGCTCGATTTCTCTCAGGCTTTCGCAAACGGCATTTTTTTGCGACACGCGGTGCAATTTGATGGAAAACCGCCCATGGTAGACATCATGGCCAAGGTGCGAAGCGACCAAGAAATGCTATTCGAAATCCTAGGAGTTGAAGAGGCTCCCAATGCCTAACTTGTCCTTAATAGCCTTGGACGCGCCGCAAACGTGGCCCCAGACTCCACTATTTGCAAGTCCGATAGAGGACCTGTACGAGCGTCAGAGCACGTATGTCGAGGTCGTGGCTGTTGCGGGTGCGGCACCGACGATGCGCCGACTCGAAGAGCAAGTCTTTCAGTACACCTATCAGAATCTTCGCCCTCGGCGAGATTTGATGCTGCAATTGCGCAATCTGCAACAGCACTACTTGACACTGGACAACGACCGCGCCGTCGTTGAATTTTTTGAAGCGGAGCCTGGGCTCCCGGCGCTTCTGCATGAGGCCGTTCGTCCTTTGACAACAGCCTTCGGCGAGGGCAGTCTCTTTCATGTTCGACTGCAATCCTCTGAAGATGAAACTCTGCTCAAGGTCGCTGTGCGGCTGCCTGCTGGTTTCGTCGATGCTGAACGAGCGTTGTGCACCTTCGACCAAGAGTGGTGGTTAAACAACTGCCATCGCTCCGGCGGCGCGTTGGTGTTCGACTACGAGACCCAGGATGCCGTTTGATTGGCGTGAATTTCTGGTCATCGCACACGGCTTGCGGAGTGACCACAGTGAAGGCGCACGAAGAACCAGTCTCGGGCGCTCGTACTACTACATTTATAATCTTGGTCTAAAAAAAGCTCGCGCGCTGCATTTTAAGGGGAAGCTGCCCGGCCTGCATAGACAACTTTGGGATTGGTGCCAAAACCATACTGACCCGAACATTCGGCAGCTTGGTGTCGATGGTTTGCGCATGCATTCGTTTCGGATTCAGGCTGACTACGACGCCGCTCCCATTCCGAATCTTGCCTTCGAGGTCACACGGCAATTGGCCAGAGCACAGACTTTCGAGGCTCTGGTGGCGCGAAGCAACGGGCAACAACCGCCTCCCACTTTGACGCCCTGACCATCTACGGCGAACAAGGCTCGATAGAGCTTCGCACGGTTGATGTCGCGCGGCACTCAATTCGGCTCTGACGCATCCTCGGTGCAGCCCGTAGGCGTACGCTGGAGCCATGAAGCGTTTGCTTACGTGGCGCAATATCCTCCCCAGCACGCGCTTGGCATTGCGTGCCATCGTCCCCACCGAAGACGGCCTGATCATCGAAGCGGAGGGGCAATCGTGTGGTCGTTGTCCGGGTTGTCGCCGAATTTCGATGGCGCGCCATAGCCATTACTGGCGAACGATGAAGGACTTGGTGGCGCATGGACAGGCCATCAGATTGCGGGTGCGGGTCAGTCGCTGGCGATGCCGGAATCCTCGGTGCGCGACCGCGATCTTCGGCGAGCGATTGCCGGATGTCGCCGCGGCGCGCGCCCAACAGACGCACCGGTTGGGCGTGGTCGTGCATCTGGTCGGTCATGCGTTAGGAGGACGTGCCGGCGAACGCCTCTTGGCCCGTCTGAGCATGGCGATCAGTGCCGACACGATCTTGCGCGTCGTCAAACGAGGCGCCCCGCCACCCGACGTCGATGAGACTCTGCGCGTCGTGGGCATCGATGACTGGGCCTGGCAGAAGGGCCAGCAGCATTTCGGCACCATCCTCGTGGACTTGGAGCGACGCCGCGTCGTGGATGTGCTCGCGGTACGCACGGCCGATGCCGTGGCCGATTGGCTCGCAGTCCATCCCGGCATTCGGATCATCAGCCGTGATCGCCACGGGCCGTACGCCGACGGCGTCCACCGCGGCGCGCCGCAAGCGCGTGAGGTCGCGGACCGGTTTCATCTCGTGAGCAATCTGCGAGGTGCGGTGCAACAGGAGTTGGCTCGGCTGCGCCGGTTCCTAATGGTGCCGTACCGGACACCGGCCGCCGCTATCAATAGAACCCCAGTCCCACCTCGACCCGGTCGTCATCTCCGGTCCACGTACGTCGAGCAGGAAGACCGTCTCGCGCAGGAACGGCGCGCCATGCAGCTCGCCCGCTTTCGGTTAGTGAAACGACTCCAAGCCGCCGGGCACAACGCTTCTGCCATCATGCGCGAGACCGGTCTCGGCCGGACGTATGTTCGGACCTGGATCCGGCTCGAGGAGCTGCCCGAACGCAATCGGATGGAACCCCGCGTCGGCATGGCGGCGTTCTACCGCGAATATTTGATCCGGCGCTGGACCGAAGGGAATCAGAGTGTCCGCCTCCTCATGGCCGAAATCGAAACGCTCGGGTACGTCGGAAGTTACGCCGGCTTGGCGAGGCTGCTCGCGCCGTGGCGGCTGCATGGAGTCCCCGCCTGCCGTCCGCGGGACGACGGGGCGCCGGTCGCGAGCGTGTTCACACGACACGTGTCGCCGCAGGTTGCTGCCATCCTCCTTGGACAACCGCGCTCGCTCTTGACCGAGCGTCAGACTGAAACCGTGGACGCGCTGAAGGCCCAGTGTCCGGGCTTTATGACGATGCGACGGCTGGTGTTGAGCTTTCGCACGATTCCGCGCGTGGGCAAAGTGCCGACCCTGCACCGCTGGCTGGTGCGGGCTCACGCGACCAACATCCACGCGCTGCAACGCTTCGTGCGGAGGCTTCGTCGCGATCTCGGTGCCGTCGAGGGCGCGGTACGCGAGCGGTGGAGCAACGGGCCGGTCGAAGGGCACATCAATCGTCTCAAAATGCTACGTCGGCAGATGTACGGCCGCGCCGGCGTCGAGCTCCTGCGCGCTCGCCTCTTGCCGGCCGCGCCGGCGACTCTTCGCTAACGCCCGAGGTCCTCTCGTGGGCGGGCATTCGTCCTCAATCGAACGACATCGGCGATCATCGGTGCCCTCGTATCGAGACACGCGGAAGTCTTGACCGCCGGCGCCCGACGCAATTCGCACGTCCTGCACCGAGGATGCGTCAGAGCCTTCATTTCTGCGACCGCAGCCAGATTACGGTTCTCCCTCATCGTCGGGATTCTGCCTCACTTTCGTGGCTCTGACTCGCTCTCGTTGCAAATGGCGAGTGCGCACAATTCGAGGCAGAAGGCGCAAGTCGTGGTGTGGTAAGGAGTTGTCGCCGTCAATTCTGACGGTTTTGCCCCCGTGAGTGGCGACCCGAGCGTCGCACGGATGGAAAGCCTGTAAATCATTGGCCGATTGGCGGTTCCCGCCGTCACACTCCACAGCTTTGCAACGGGATTGAGTCAGAGCCATCTTTGGTGCAGGGTAGGCCGTTCGACGACGTTTAACTCGTTGAAGGGAGCGAGCTTGTCCCGCTCGTCGCGTTGCCAGCCACGGCCACCTCATCAGTACACCGCCCAATTTTGAGGGAGAACCGGCTTAAGGAGCATTCTCGATATATTGCCAATTCGCCGGACGCGGCCTCGCATCAGGGCAGTTGACGCAATGCTTTTGTCGAAATGCCTCATACGTTGAGTCGAGCGAAATCCCCGTGAGCCCGTGGCCATGCTTCACACACTGGATGACTTGTGGACTGGCGATGGGCAGGTGAATGCCACCGATGGTAGCAGCACGCGTGCTGCCGCGTACCGACAGATGCTCGCACTGCCTGAGGACTCGCGTCGGATCGAGGTCGTTTATCCCAATCCGAACGGCTCTGGCGATTGGATGCTCCGGGTCGCTGACGTTGACGCCGACGCCTAATGCGAGATTCTCGAGGATTTGTCGATCGGTTGTCTCGATCGTAAACGGCAACTCTTCGCCATTCGCGCGCCGGTTGATCCGATCGAGATAGTCGTCGGCGGCGCGCTTGATTTCCGGGGTCGTGATCTTCGCCAACTCGTTTCGCATCCATAGGTAGCTCTCGGTTTCCGGATCCTCTGCGATGAGCCGAGCAGCAACCACGGCCTGCATGAACGATTGTTCGTCATGCCCTCGCGCGCTAAAAATCGCCGCCAGGCGGAGCAGTTCAAGTGATTGGGCGTTGAGGCCCCCCGAGACGTCGGCGTGGGGATAGAGTGCTCGAAACTGTGCCGAGAGGCGCATCAGCGACTTTGCAAGCCGGACAATCGGATCCGCAAGCGCATAGCCATGTCGAGAGCGGGCGGCATAGTTGACGAGTCGATAGCACTGGCGCATCTTGCGCCGAACCTTGTCGGTGACGTCGGCCAATCTGAACGCCATCTCCGCCGCAGCGGTCGCGTCAATCCCCTGCTTCTTGCCGATGTCGATGCGAAGGAAGACGCCCCAGTTCTCTTGGAGTAGCACATCCAACATGGCGACCTTTCGGAACAGGACCGCGTACGCGCGGAGCGGTTCCGAACAGTCTCCGACCAGCATGTCCAGTCGATCGGCTGCAATGAGTCTCAGTCGCTCTCTGGTATCGTCCGGCCATCGTTCTTGAATCGCACGGCGAGTTTCAATCTGCTCCAAAGTCAGCACTATGCTGAACTTCGTTTCGAGGACCGTCCTCGGGTCCTGCCACAGCGCCTGCGCCGCGGCCTCTGCCTCCGCAAGCTTGCCCTGGAACATCAGGTCGAACGCCCGCCGTGCGTCGAGAGCGTCGGCTTTGCTTCTGAACTCGCGAACCATCACCTCGGCATCTGGTTGTTTTCCCAGCACAGAGACGAAATTCACAACGGGCGTGTGGATAATCGTACGCGTCGCGATCAGCACTTTCGACCGGCTCACCGAATCAAGAAGCGCGCCGACCGTGCCCGGCAGCGAGTTAGCCCTCGGGATGCGGAACGTCAGCGTGCCGCGGTCGTCACGTGTCTTGAGCCTCTCAACCGCTTCCGTTTCAAGTTGCGGTGCAATCCAATACGTCTGACCCTTTTGCACGTCGGCATGCACAAGAATCGTCGGCGTCTGCATTTCACGGACGAGATATCGCGCGTTCTTGGTATCTAGAGGCTGGGAGATGTACGCGCCGTCAGCCGAGTATTGGGTAGCGAGAGAGCTTTTTAGTTGGATTTTGAACGTGATGCCCGTGGCTTTACCGTCTTCGAACACCTCGATATCGAAGTCGATCCCGTAGTCAGCGACGACGACCGATAGCGTCCAGCCGAACCGCTCGAGGGCGCTCCGTAGCAGTGTTTGGCCACGGGAGTCGGTTACATGTTGTGCTGGTCGATTCATTGGGCCGGAACCAAGCTCTCCCTCATCGGTGCGGCGCCTGTACGGTAGCGTCAAGAGCGATGAGGGAGAGCCTGGTTTCATGGCCACCACATGGACTTCCGAGCGCTTGGGCCTGCACTGAAAGGCTTGACATCATCGTTCGTACACCTCGCGGCGGTGGGCGATGCGCGTGATACTAACGCGCTTTGCCGCGTCGTCGATGATGTACACCACGCGCCAGTCCCCGATCCGGACGCGCCACTGATCGGCGTAGCCGATCAGCTTTTTGCAGCCGGCCGGCCGTGGGACCTGCGCCAGCCCGTCGATTTTGTGGATGACGCGCGCCAACACGCGGTTGGGCAACGCTTCGAGTTCCTTTAGTGCGGATGGCTTGACGTCAACGGCATACCTAGGCACGCAGCCGACCGCGTTTCATGAGGTCCGCTTTGATCGTGTCGAGGGCGATTCCCTTTTCCTTGCGGCGGGATTCCGAGACCAACCCGTCTTCGATGTCCTCCCAAAGCGCCCGGTGCTTCTTGAGGTCAATGACCGCCGCGGTCTTGCGGCCTTTCGCGTCGGTGATGAACTGGATACCGGTCATGAGCTTTGGTCCCCCTCCGTTGACGAACTCTCGCCTCGTGCGCCCCACCAGTCGGCCAACCCTGCATGGGTTCCGACGCCGGCGCCCCGGTGTGCCATCCCTGCTGCTGCGCGATCGGTGGACCACCAGGTCCTGGCGCACGCCCCGCCGACCGCACTGATTCAAACGCCGTGACCTTCGCTTACAACATGATGCGCTCAATCTCGTCGAGTGTCAGGGTGTCGCTGCTGCGGTCGTACAGCTTCGTGGTGCGCGGCGATTCGTGACAGGCGATCTGCTGGGCCTTCTCGAGCGTGCCCCCGTTCTGCAGGTACGCGGTGATGCCGGTCGCGCGAAACGTGTGACAGCACGTGCTCTCGGGCACGCCGGCGGCGGACGCGCGGCGCTTGATCATCCGAAACACGTCGACCTCGTGGAGCCTGCGGATCGTCAGCTGGCGCTTGCGATTGACCGCGCGAAACAGCCACCCCTTGCGATCGTCGCGCAGCCCCGCCCTGTCGAGGTAGGCGTCGACGTAGGCCTCGGCGAGATGGTGCGCGGGGACTTCGTGACGCTTGCCGCCCTTTTCGTGCAGCCGAAACCACCAGCGCTTCCCTTGCGGATAAAAGTCCTCGACACGCATGTGGGTGACCGCGCCGACGCGCCCAAACGTGTACACCATGGCGGCGATGAGCGCGCGATCGCGCAGGCCGATGATGGTCTTCGTCTCGATCGCCTCGAGAAAGCCGCGCGCCTCAGCGCCGCTCAGGACCGGCGTCTTCCCGCGCTTCGCGGAGTACTTGGGCCCTTTGACGGCGGCGGCCGGGTTCATGCGGAGGACGCCGTGCACGACGAGGTAGTCGCACAGCATCCGGATTGCGGCGAGGTGCTGCTTGACCGTTGGCGCCGACCGGCCGTGCTGTTCGATGTAGGCGGCGACGATGACCGGCTGGAGTTGCGCCAGGGCAATGCCCCGCCGTTCGCACCAGGTGCAGAATTGCGCGATGGCGGCGGCGTACGCGCGGCGGGTGTTCTTGTTGCGAATCTTGACGGTGAAGAAGTCCACGGTTTGGCGCGCGGTCTCTTCGCCCGCATCGGCGAGGAGCGCGGGGATGACGATCCCCTGGCCAAAGGGACGAGGGCCGTCGGTACGATGGCGTCGCTCATGCGGTCGACTCCCCCACTCGCGGGCTCGAACTGAGGCTCACCATGGCGGCGAAGCGATCGTAGTCGTTGGTGATGGCCTTGGCGAGCGCGAAGAGCTTCTGGAGCGCCTCGTCGACGGAGGCGAAGCGGAGGTCGATGGACCCGGGGCCGAGGGCAATGCCGGCGGGCAGGCCGGCGACCTGCGTCTGCAACACCTCCCGCGCCACCGGCACGCGGACCGCCTCGAGGCGCGCTTTCCGCAGCTCGGTGGCGACGGCCGTGCGGCGGGCGGCGGCGGCCTTGGCGGGGCGTCCGCGGCGGATCGCGCGCAGCGATCGGATGAGTCCCGCGCGATCGAGCACGAGTTGGGAGCCGACGGGACGGGCGTGGAAGCGGTGCAAGAGTTGGGAGGCGCGGGGCCGGGAGACGCCGAGCAGGACTTCGAGATCGGTGCGCGTGAGGAGATCGCGGTCGAGGGATTCGAGCTGCACGATGGCGTCGGGAATCCGGGGATACCAGTTGGGGGCAATGGGCATCGGCAATCTCGCCTAACTCCTAGACTTCTGGCGGGTTGGAGTGTAGCATAGGTGTTCACCACTCTTCTACGTTAGTAGAAGATCTTCTCAAAAGTTCAGACCGACGCCAAACCAGAGAAGGTAAGATAAAGGGGATTTTCTTACTCTCAAACTTTCGACGCTCCCCTTCTTTTGCCGTTCGGCGTCTTGAATTTGGAGACCTCTACTTTTTGGCCGACCACTTCGACCAGCGCTCTCATCTCCGCCGTTGCAACCTCGCGATAGATGGTCAGCGGCACGTTGGCAGATTTCCAACCGCCAATGCGCTGCACTGCCGAGATCGCGCCCTCCCCGCCATGGCGAAGCATCCGGGTCGTGCCCGTTCGCCGCGTGGCCCAATGAAAGGTCAGACCCTGTCGGACGCGACCGTATGGCACTCCCGCCTTCGCGCACGCGCGCCGCAGCGCGCCCGCCATCGCGTTGCGCCGGTCCCGAGACGACTTCGCCCTGCGTCGACGCGGAAAATAGTATTCAGGGTCAACCAGGTCCACCGCGACCGCGTCGAGGGCCGCACGCAGGCGCTTCGAGACCGGCGGTTCGTAGGTCTCCCCGTTCTTCGTGTCGTACAGAGTGAGATAGGTCTTGTGATCGTCAACGCGTTTCAGGTTCAAAAGGTTCGACAACCGAGCCAGTGTGTCGAGACCACCGATCATGATCGCCCGGTCATCCGGCGCCAGATGCGGAAGAATATTTTCCTCTTCGATTTCCGACATGATGCGCCGCTTCGGGTTCGCCACGTCTAGGTCGGCCAGGCCGTCGACCGGCGACCGCACCAGGTATTTCGGGACGGCTGAAGCGAGGATCTGTTGCAGAAGATCGACCTCGCGGTTGACAGTCCTTGCGCACGGCGGCGGAAACACACGTCGTGGACCGTTCGGTCCACCGAAATGTTCAACGACTGTGCCTTGAGAACGGCGGCGTGTCCGCCATTCGATGACGAGTTCTTGGTCGATCTCCCGCAAGGGGCGCAGCGTGCCATCCTCCCGATGACTGAAGCCGGCGCGGAGGGTGTTGAGGATCTCACGTTCGCGCTCGTAACCTCGATGATGCGCGATGACGTGCTCGTCGTATTTCGAAGCCCACTCACTGAACGAGATATTAACCTTCGCGTTTGGGTCCCCCGGGGGCTCCACCATGCGACGGTGGTATTCATGCTCCGCGCGCTTCCGACTGACACTCTGCTGCTCGCGGGTCGCGCCAAGTGGAATGTTGGTCCGTTCCTTGCGCCTCTCGGACTCTAGAAACATCCACCAGAACTTCGAATCAGCACGTCGAAAGACACCCATGTCCCATCACCCCTCTGCCCTGCGTTGCGGCAAGAGCGGCGATAAGCATAGCAGACTCAATTCCCGCTGGATTCCCGATTGGATGAGAGAGCGATGTATTTGGGTTGTTTTTTGTGCAGGAGCACCGCGTTCGCAACGCGGAGGTCAGGAGTTCGATCCTCCTGCCGTCCACCACTCAAATCCTTTGCACAATCGAGCAAAATGGCCGGTACTCGCTGACGGCGAGCCGGCCACGCGCCACCCGCCGTTAGCCGTTAGAACCGGATCGCTCTAATCAGCCCCCTTCCATTCACGTGCCGTCGCCCGAGGCCTGGCTCGCGGCGTCGGTGGCAATCGCCATCCGGCGCTGGGGAATCCATCCGGCGCTGGGGAATATTGCGCGGAAGAAGCGAACTTTTCCACGGGCCCTCCGCGACGCTTCAAAGACCTGCCCAAGGCCTTCACGCCCACAGTTGACAGCTTTATTCCCGCCTGGGTCCTAAGGTGGTACAGAGTCTGCACTGCGTCGATGGCGGGCAGTGTTTCACTCCCGGGAGGCCGACGCAAGTGCAGGCCCAGAACGACCATCATATGTGGCACGTGCGCGCTCTCCTCGAGGCGACGCGGACTCCATTCTCCGTCGCGGGATACCGGCCACAAGCGGCGCTGACACTGGCGTGAACCATAACTCCCGCGTTCGTGGTGACGGACCTCGAGATGCACGACGTGGACAGCTTGGCGTCGTGTCGCCAGCTCCGGCGACATGACGCCACCAGCAAGGTGAAGATGGTCGTGGCCGGTGGGGCCGCAGCCTCGCACGGAGACGAGGCGAGGGCCGCCGGGTAAAACGCCATGCTGCCGAAGCCCTGTCCTCCGGTCTTGTTGGTGGCGACGATTCGACAACTGCTCATCGAGTCCGCGACGCCCGACCCTACCATCAGGTGTCATTGTCCGCGCTGCCACTCGTCTGGCGCGACGCTATTCCGCTGGCTCCGGAGTTCGGCCATCTATCTCTGTCGAGATTGTGAGCACGAGTGGGAGGGCGAACCTCCGGACACGGAATCCTGACGCGAGATTCTTGCTCACTGCCTCAGCGTCAACACCGGGCAGGACGCCCTGCGGACCACATGGTTTGTGGTCGAGCCGAACAGCATGAGGTCCAACGGGTTGCGTCCGCGCACGCCCATCACGATCAAGTCGGTCTTGTCCTCTGCGGCGATCTCGAGAATGCGCCGATACGGTTTCCCGTGAATGACGACGGTCGACGGTTTCGCCCACGTGCGCACCTCCTCCGTGATCAGGGCCTCGAGGCGTCGCTCGACCGAAGCCTCGAGTGGCAAGCGGAACTCCGGCGTATTCAGCCGCTTCATCATCAACTCATCGTCCTCGGGCCAGTCGAGCACGTGCACGAGCTTCAGTTCTCCATCCGACTCCTTGGCAAAGGAGCTCGCGACCTGCAGGGCCGTCGTGGACGATGCCGAGAAATCAACCGGGCACAGCAGGCGCCTGAACGTCGGGGTCGCAGCCTGGAACGCGCGCGGGGGCACCGTGAGGACCGGACAGGGCGCCTTCCGGACCACCTTCTCGGTCACCGATCCCAACAGCAGACGATCCAGTCCGCCCAGACCGTGGGTCCCCATCACGATCAGATCGGCCGGAATCAGGGCCGCGCACGTGAGAATCGGGGCGGCCGGGTTGTGTCCCTCGTCGAACACGATGTTGGTGTGGAGGGACCTGGCACGGGCCGGGGCCAGCCAGGGCTCGAGCATGGCCTCCAGGTCCCGTCGATCGGCGTCGCCGAGCCTTCCCGGGCGGGCGGGGAACACGGCGAAGGGAATCGGCGGCTCTGGTGGATAGGTCGGATCGCACACATGCAGCACGGTCAGGGTCGACGCATACCAACTGGCAATCGTGACGGCATGTTCCAATGCGAATCGGGACGGTTCGGAAAAATCAACCGGACAGAGGATCTGTTTGAAATCGAGCATGCGCCCTTCCCTCTCCGTTCTCTGCAATTTCGTTCACTGCAATTTCTCTGCTCATGACCGCGCCGTCGGCATCAGGTGTGCACATACGCAACGCATGCGAACCATTGCCAATGCTTTGCTCTTCGGCTTCACGGCGGTCACGCTCCTGACCGTCACACCGGAGCCAGTTCGAGCCGCCACTCCCGAGCAGGGGGTACTGCGGCTCGAAGTCGTTACGGGCGCGATCACTGTCGAAGGCACGTGCGTGCTCGTTCAGCAGGAAAACCGCGGCACGGACGCGGTCTTGTACTTCCTGGCCTCGTCACGCCTCTTCACGAGCCCAGACGCCGACCCGGGCACGGCGCCGCGGCGTGTTCGAATCTTGCGCGACCGTTCGACGGCCATCGAGGTCTCGCCCGCCGACATCATCCTCCCTACGGACAGTGAGTCGTATGTGGCGGTGATTCGAGCCCGGGCCGCCGCTGGGACGCTGGTGCCGTTGTCGCCTGTCTTCCAGCTTCCCCAGCCGGGCCAGGTCTTCATTATTACGGGATTCGGCACCGGCGGTTCGCACCTGAGCGTGCCAGAACGGGTCCGGTACGGCTCTCCCACCGCTCTTGTCGTCGAAGGCGACCGCGAGGCCGGGAGGCTGGTCGGATGCGCAGGCGCCCCGGCGATCGTGGAAGGCGGGGTGTTCGGCCTCGTCAGCACGTGCCCGTCCGGAGCCGCTCCGTCGCTCGCCCTGCTGTCCGCGGCCCGGCGCTTCATCTCAGACAATGTCCCCGGACTGGAGTCGAGTTCGCTGTCGGCGCCGGCCTTCACCCTCTTCACGCGGTCGATCAGCCGGCCGTTGCCGAGCGTCCGCCGCAACGTGCAGCAGAACGGAGATGTCGAGGTGCCCATCGAGCTCGGGCCGCGGGAGCTCGCTCTCGACGCCACCGCCAGCATCACCGATGAACACTCGCTGCACCTGGTGGATCTGCCGGTGCTGAGCGTGCGGGATCGCTCGGTGAAGCTGCGCCTGACGATGGTCGGCACGCCGCTGTCGCCGTTCGCGACGACCGCCGGTCCACACCCAAAAGACGACCACGCTTTGGGTCAGGCCCTCGTGACCGTGCGCGTCGACGTGCTGGCACTCCCTCGGCAGGACTGACCGCCGCGCCGGGCGGGCCTGGTGGCAACGATGATCACCGGATATCTCGCAGGACCATCACCTCGTCTGCCCGACCACCCCTGGGTGGCGGGCAGTACGGCGTTCAGCGTCGCGGCATGGCTGCACGTCGGCGCCATTGCGCTCGTCATCGCCGTGCTTCCATCGGTCGCCCACCGCGCAGTCGATCAGTCGCCCGCACAGCCAGCAGCGCCAGACGTGATGCGCGTCGTCCTCCCGCGCGTCGTCTTTGTCCCGAGCAGGTCCGTGGGCCCTGGCGGCGGGGGTGGGGGTGGTGGAAACCGGCAGAATGGTCCGATCCGACATGCCGAAGGTAAGGGACGCGACGCCGTCACATTGCGAACGACCACCGTGCTGGCAACCACCAACCATTCGATCATTGCCGAGCCGGACGTGCCGGCGCTGACGCTCGATGCCCGATCGCTGGCATCGGGAAACGTCGACCAGATCGGACTGCCCGTTGGAGGCGTCTCGTTCGGAACGTCGACGGGTCCGGGCTCCGGTGGCGGCGTCGGCACGGGCAGCGGAACAGGCATCGGACCCGGTCGAGGTCCGGGGTTCGGGCCAGGCGAAGGCGGAGGTGTCGGAGGGAGCGTGTACCGCCCAGGCAGTGGGGTCACGGAACCGCGCCTCATCGCGGAGGTCAAGCCCCGGTACACCAGCGACGCGCTTGGTCGGAAAATCACCGGCTCGGTGTGGCTCGACCTCGTCGTGACCCGCGAGGGGCACATCGACCAGGTGCGCGTCACGCGCTCGCTGGATCCAGGTCTGGATGACGCGGCCATCGCCGCGGTTCGCCTGTGGCGTTTTCAGCCGGGCCGGCTGGGAAACATGCCGGTCGATGTCGCGATTACGGTGGTGATGGACTTCTCGATCCGGTAGCGGACAAATCAGTCAACTCCGCGCAGTCGGGGAAACCAGGCAGGCTGCGGTCTCGTTGATCCGAAGAGCATGCGGTCGATGGCGTAGCACCCTCGCGGCCCGATCACGATGAGATCAGCGTGCCACGGCGTGTTCCAGCGCATGGCGAGAGCTCTCGGAAAAGTCAGTCGGACACGGAATGCGACGGATTTCGACCATCGTTGGATTTTTTCCACCTGCGGAAAATATCCCTGCGCTGCACTGACCAGGGGGTCAGCCGTTCAGCCTCATCTGACTCCCCATACTTCGAACAGCAAGTCGCGCCTGACGTCTTCGAACGCTCTGTGATCGAACCCCGGAGCTCCACCCCAGGCCTCGAAGATCAGATCTCGCTTCGCGGCCTCGAACGTGCGCGGCTGCCAGCGTGGGCAGGTCGCACACTGATGAAGCTCGCTCATGCTCAGCGGGCGCGGTTCGCCGTCGCGCAGACAGCTCCACGGCCGGATGCCTGCGTCGAACCAATATGGCTTCGGCAGAAGACGGGTGGGTGTGCGCCATTGGCAGATTGCGGCGCTTTCATTACCGGTCATTGGATGCCTCCGTTTCGTTGTCGGACCCGCAAGAACCTTTCAATTCACTCTTTACGCACGAACGATGCCGGGCCGTATCGCGAGTGCTTCACCGACGCCTTTTCCATGGCCAGCGACGACACGCTCGGCGAGATCGGCAGCCGGACGAATCTGGTTGAACCGCGCGCTGCAGGTGGGGTGCAAGCGCGAGACCGTCCGGCCGTTTGCACGCTCTCGTCAATAGCCCGAGGCTGTTCACAAAGAGACAGCGGGCGCGGCCGGGCCGCCGGTAGACTGCTCAAGTGCCTCAGCTCTCGACGAGCCGGCACAGTCAGCAATCAGATTCCGGCGGCGCTGCCTTCCGTCCTTAATCCGAAATCGCGATCGGTCCCGTTTTCGATGGGGTCATTGGCCGTGCTGTTGTTGCTACTTGCGCGACGCGTTTGGAAGGCGGTGGTCGATGGCTGTGTTGCATGAGTTTGTCACCCAACACCGCGACGAGCTCATCCGCCGCTGCCGCGCGAAGGTGGAACTGCGATCGATTCCACCTCCGACACCAGCCGAGCTCGAGTTCGGAGTCCCGCGATTTCTGGATCAACTCGTCGACGCCTTGCGGCACTCCTCGTCAGCGAATTCCGAGATCGGCAGGAGTGCTGCGCGCCATGGCCACGATCTCCAGCTGCAGGGATTCACCGTGTCTCAGGTTGTCCACGACTACGGGGATGTGTGTCAGTCCATCACCGATCTCGCACTGCAACTGAACGCAGCCATCGGCGTCGAGGACTTCCGCACCCTGAACCGATGCCTGGACGACGCGATTGCGAGTGCGGTCACGGAGCATGGACGGAGCAACCGGTCAATTCTCGATGGCGAAGCTGCTCGCGACGACGAACACCTCGGATTCCTCGCGCATGAGATCCGAAATCTCGTCGGCACCGCATCCGTCGCGTTCGAAGTGCTCAGGACCGGAAACGTCGGCGTGGGGGGGAGCACGGGGACGGTGCTGCAACGGAGCCTCTCAGCGCTTCGCGATCTGATCAACCGATCGCTCGCCGAGGTCCGGCTGCGACACGATATTCGGGACCGCACCCAGTTCGTGATCGCCGAGTTCATCGCAGAGCTCGCACCCGCCGCGGCTCTGGACGCGGACGCACGCGGACTGTCGCTCCAGGTAGAAGCGGGGTCCCCCGAAGTGCGCATCGAGGCGGACCGGTCGATTCTGGCGGCAACATTGTCAAATCTGCTTCAGAACGCCTTCAAGTTCACGCGCCCTGCGACCACGGTTACGCTGCGCGTCAGTGCGACCCCCGACCGGGTTCTTCTCGAAGTCGAAGACGAGTGCGGTGGGCTTCCCGACGGGAAGCCCGAGGACCTGTTCCAGCCGTTTCAGCAGCGCGGTGCAGACCGTACCGGGTTGGGTCTTGGTCTGGCGATCAGTCGATGGGGCGCCGAAGCGAACAACGGTCGCCTCTATGTGCGCAACGTGCCTGACCACGGGTGCGTCTTCACGGTCGACCTCCCGCGGTTGGCCATCATCGCCGTCGCCCAGAGCGCCTAGAGCGGCACTCCGGGCCTCAACCGGCGACGCCGACTCGCCCGCCTGTGCTTCTCCGGGACCATTGACGGCCCTTCGGTGCTGATCGCGTGAACAGCCCGAGGTGAAAGTCTGGTGTTGCACCGAGACGGGCGACGCCTAACCCATGCGGTCGCTGGCCTCGAAGTACTGCTTCGCGCGGGCGACGATCTCTCCATCGGTGGGATGATCCGCTGACTCGACGCCGACGACCTTCGCCTCCAGTCGGCGGTGGTGTTCGTGCAGGTATCGGTAGAATTCGAGCTTGGCCGATGAGGGGCCGACGATGAGCAGGGCATCGACGTCCTCGAGTAATTTTGTGACCTCGCGGAAGAACCTGCGCGCGTCATCCGGGTGCTCTCGTGCCTCGCCAGCTCCTTTCGGATGCCTGTGCATATGGTGCTGCGGCGCGAGGACGGTCGCTTCGTCGGCCGTCTCCGCATGGACATGAAAAATGCGGGCTTCCCGATGATCGATCCAAATTACTGTGTGGATAGGCATTCGTGTTTTCCGTGATGCGACGGGTTGATCCAGCATGACAGTTGGACCTGTCGAAGAAGTGTGCACAACCGAACAGACGCCGATGCGGACGGGAAGTGACCATTGAACAATGCGTGGCCCAGTGTACTCACAATCAACGGAGGATCGTCGAGCATCCGGAGGCTACCACTTCGCGACGGTGCGGTTCACATTCCTGGCCGCCGTCGAATACGAGGTGTTCTGAAGTGCACAGACATTCGTCATCGATTGGCGCATGCTCGGTTGTGTAATCGCGCGCGGACCGAGACCACTCGTGAACTCGGCCGGGAATAGTCCCATCATGTTGATCCGCCGGATCATCCTGCTGGTGGTGCACTTTGGCGGAGGTGGTGGCTGGTCGTCCCGATCGACGCGAGGCCGTGAGCGTGCGCGCAACGCCCGCGTCTTACTCAGGAGAGCATCATGGCCGCACGCAGAAACCAGAGGAGACATTCGGAACCCGCTCGAGCCAAGACGTCTGAGGCCGGTGCGGACGTTGACCACTGGAGCGCGATCGCCCGGCGCGTCTATGACCGACTTGAGCGCATCATGCACCTCGAGCAGCAATTGGCGCTCACGTCGTTGAAGACCCCTTTGCACCGCACGTTGCGTGCCGCGGTGCGGGTCGAGGCGGCCGCGTACCGGAGAACTCTCGATGCGGAGCAAGCCGCGGCGACACACGGCGAGAAGCCCTCAACGTAGTCGTCGCGCCACCCCACTTCACACGAGGGCTCGTCGGCGACCGATGGCGAGCGTGGCACCTGGGCTCGAGCCCGACCCAGAGGTAGAACGGTGAGACAGGACACTAGTCGTGCAGGACGACGGTGAGCAGCGAGTTGTTGACCTTGAGCCCATCGGTGTAGTCGATGAATCCGAGCCGCTGAAATTTCTTCATGAAGAAATTCACTCGCGACCGCGTGGTGCCGATCATCTCGGCCAGCGTCTCCTGGGTCACCGGCAGAACGGGTCGTACCGGCTTATCGTGCTCGCCGTACCGCGCCAGCAACAACAGCGTCCGGGCCAGCCGCTTCTCGCTGGAGTTGAAGAGTTGATCGACCAGATCCTGCTCGATCCGGATATTCCGGGCCAGCATGTGGGTGATGAACCGATCCGACATCGCACGCTGCTCGTGCAGCAGGCGCGCCATCTGTTCCATGTCGACGAGGAGGACGGTGCTGTCGGTCGTCGCGGTGGCACTGCCCATACGGACGGGATGACCGGCCAGGCATCCTTCGCCAAAAAATTCTCCTGGGCCCAGCATGGCGATGACGGCCTGCCGGCCCGCCTTGGAGAGGACCGAAAGCTTCACGCCGCCAGTCTGGATGTAGAGAACGTGCTCAGACGGGTCGCCCTGGGCAAAGATGACTTCGGCTCGACGATACTCCACGATCTGCCGTGAAACGCCAGCCGAGGCGAGGAAGGCCTCCGCATCGAACGCGTCGTTTGGCTTCGATTTCATTCGTGATGAGAGTCCTTGCCGGGGACCACGTGTCACGAGGGAGCGGGGCGTCAGCGGCCGAAACCAATACCTCGGACTGCTCGATCGCCGCGACGCCTTCGCCCCTACCCCTCACGCGACGCGCTAAATCCGGCTTCCATCGCCCCACGCATGAGCTTCTCTCGGAGTGTAGAACACTTGGTAGGGTGATGGACAGAACTCTTTTGCCCCGCACCTGTCCCGCCTTCCCAGGCGGGCCGGATACCGTGTCGACACGTCGCACACGCGACCTGGTCATATCGCCCTGGCCGGTCACGCGATCACGCGAAGCGCCAAAAGGCTCCGATAAACCATGGCGCCCGTCGTCCCCCCCACGCCAATCTTCCCGCTCTGCAGCACTTCAAAACCGGAGATGGCGGTTTCGACCAGGTTCCGCAATCGCATTGACTGCTGAATGCCATCATCCGCGGCGACAAACTGCTGTTGGCGTGAGAATTCAACAAGCGCGGACGCGATGCCATCATCGAGACAGCGGTTGAGGGTGCGAAAGTCATCCGAGCTGATGACGGCGGCCGATTCCACTGCCAGATCGGTGACGGCCTGACACACATTGCCGTAGTCGTGGACGACCTGCCCCACTGTGTATCCGCTCAAAAACAGATCGGACCCGTGCTGCGTTGCGGCCGTGCCCAACCGCTTGGTCGTCGACGGACTATGGCCTTTCAATTGGTCGACGAGGTCATCGAGAAACAGCGGGACGCCGCGCAAGTCGGCCTCCGCCGACAGGGGAATGGACCGATTGCAGACTTTTTCTCGACAGCGCAGCAGGACTTCGTCACGATGCGCACTGATAAATTCGCCGAGTGGTGTAAATGTCATAGGCTCAAGCGTACTCGGCGGACGGCGCAGCAACGTGTTCCAAACAGCACGTAGCCAGCCCCGCCCGGAAAATGACAACCAACTTCTGAGACACGACACCAGCTTTGGCAGATGTCCAGTGACGCGCCCGTTCTTGAATCGACTGCACATAGCGGACGATGGCTTGGATGCGGGCTTTGATGGCGTCTTCGTCGAGTCCCTGACGCCACTTGAACGCGTCGCCCCACGCCGGCATCGCCGTGGAACCGTGCGCTTTCGACGTGCGGCCGTCAACCACGCGGTGAATGGCCTCGTCGTTGAAGACGCCTCCATTCCGTTTCGCAAACTGCGTCAGGTCAGCCGGGCGATGTCTGAAGTCGAGGTTCCGAGGAGCTGTGCGGAGATTCAGGCTTAGAATTGGTACCGAGTGCAATGGGTCGGATTCCGGGCGCAGTCGATTGTCTCAAGCGCTTTGGCTTGAACGCGCCGACGAACCTCAGGTGAACAACGCGCGAGAAGGGCGAAGGCATGGACACAGCCACATCTTTTCTCGGACTTCGGCTTGCGCATCCGTTCATCGCGGGGGCATCACCGCTGGGCTTCGATCTTGACGCGATCAAACGCCTCGAAGACGGCGGGTGCTCGGCAATTGTCATCCCCTCGCTGTTCGAGGAACAGATCACGCAGGCCGCCACCGGCCGCATCCACCACCGGGATCCGCTTGACGACGTGTGGTCCGCCACGCTCGCGCATTTTCCGGACGCCGCCGACTACACGCTGACGCCAGACGAGTACGCCGCGCACATCGATCGAGCGAAGCGGAGCGTCGCCATACCGGTGATCGCGTCCCTCAACGGCACCTCCGGTGAATCGTGGCTGAAGTTTGCACACGTCGTCGAACAAGCAGGGGCCGACGCGCTCGAATTGAATCTGTACGAGGTAGTGACCGATCTGAATGTTCCAGGAAGAACCGTCGAGCACCAACTCCTGGATGCGGTGACTGAGCTCAAGAACGTCCTGACAATCCCCGTCAGCGTGAAAGTGTCCCCCTTCTTCGCCGCGTTCGGCAACGTGGCGAAACAACTGGACGCGGCAGGGGCCGACGGCCTCGTGATGTTCAACCGCTTCTACCAACCAGACATCGACACCGCGACAATGAAACCAGTCTCGCGTGTGAGCCTCTCGACCAGCGGCGAGCTCCTCCTGCGCCTGCGCTGGCTGGCGATCTTGTACGGTCGCGTCCGGTCATCACTCGTGGTCACGGGCGGGGTCCAGACGCCAGACGATGGCATCAAGGCGCTCCTGGCAGGCGCCGACGCGGTGCAAGTCGTGTCGGCGATCTTGAGGCAGGGGCCTGCCCATTTCAAGGTCCTACGAGAGGGTTTTGAACAATGGATGGAACAGCACCAGTTCACGCAACTGAGCGAGGTGCGGGGACTTGCCAGCCACGTTCGAACGGAAGATCCGGCAGCATTCGAACGCGCGCATTACATTCGCACGCTGCAGAGCTGGAACGATTGAGCCGCGGCACCATTTAACAGCAGGCACAGTGATCCGTCTGCCTCGCATGGTCGACCAGGTCGCACTCCAGATATCTTGGAGCGACGGCATCCGCCGTCCGGTCGGCCGGTGAAAGCCTGGGAGCTCCTCGGTCGAACGCGCGGACCGGACGGCGACGAGATGGCGCTGACGCTACGCGGCGGCGAGTACGTCATCCTCGCCGGCGGCCGAAGCCTGATGTCGAGCCGCATGCACGGCTCGGAGGAGGCGCTGGCGATGCTCGGGTGCCGGAGAGTACGAACGTTGGAGCGGCCCTGCGTGCTGGTCGGCGGTCTCGGCATGGGCTTCACGCTGCGCGCCACCCTTGACCTGCTTCCATCGGACGCCTCCGTCGTGGTCGCGGAATTGGTACCGGCGGTCGTCGAGTGGAACCGGGGTCCGCTCGGGCCATTGGCCGGACATCCGCTGAAGGATCTGCGCGTGGAGGTCGAGGTCCGCGATGTCGTCGACACACTGCGCGCGAGCCGCGGTCGATTCGACGCCGTGCTGCTGGACGTCGACAACGGCCCGGCCCCATTCACCTCGTCAGCGAATGCCGGGCTCTACGACGATCGCGGGCTGGCGGCCGCCCGATCGGCGCTCAAGATCGGCGGCACACTGGCGGTGTGGTCGGCGTGGGAGGATCGCAAGTTCGAGCAACGCCTGCGCTACGGGGGGTTTGGCGTTGAAGTCGAGCGCGTGCGAGGTCGCCTGCGAAAAGGGGGCCCCCGGCACACCATCTTCCTCGGTCACAACCAGGCCGCGGGACCGACACAGATGCGCGCCAGGAAGAAGTAACTAGTGTCCTGCGTTCGACGGATTTAGTACACGGCTTCCGGCGCGCGGCGCCCGCATGGCAAGGCGCGACGACCG
>JBDTVS010000157.1:0-33060 GCA_040007095.1 Acidobacteriota bacterium | reverse complement strand
TCTCTGCGATTCGCCTCGCCCGCCGACCCGCAAACGCGCTTATTTTGGGGCTAGTAGCGTGATTCGGCTCGAGGCTCTTCAATTGCGGCGGCTGGCGGCCGATGTCCTGCGGCAGTTGAAGGTCGACGACAGCGCGGAGGTCGTGGAAGTTTCGGAATTGACCGACGGCACGTGGATGGTCGATTTCGAGGATCATTCGCCCGACACTCGATTTCCCGGCTTCTCAATCGACATTCAACAGGACTGGTCGCCCGAGCAGGCGATTCGCGAGCTCCGGCTCGAACTGCGGAACAAACTCTGGATCTGCCCGCTGTGCCAGCGCCGCTCTCAAATCCGTCGGATTATCGACCGCGAAGTCTTTCGAGTGGAGTGCAATCGCTGCGGCCGATTCGAGCTCGAGCACGCGTTGCTCGAGCATTTGCGTGTGGCTTATGAGGACCGCGCCCAGGGCCTCGAGGAACAGCTGCAGCGCTTGTCGGAGTTCGTCGGCGGGGCAGGGGGGCTACCGTTTCTCTCCAGTGACAACTGGCGAACCCTGGCCGACGCAGAGCCCGCGTAGGTCTGGCCAGGCCGCGGACCACCAAGTCGTCATGAGGCAGGCTCTCGCCCGGTGCCACGAAAACGTCAGCCTTGAACATCGTTACCCGGCTTCCGCCTTTGCGGGGGCGGACCGCCGCAGCCTTCGCGGAGGCTGGCGAAGCCGGACCTTCGGAGCGTTCGCCGAGGACAGCTTCTGGGCAGTTCACCGAGAGGTTCGGCGGTCTGGATGAGGTTCGGGGTAACTGATCACTTCCAGCGACCAGGAGCCTCGTTGAACCCGCCGTGTATCCGGCCGAATCGGCGTGCTATCATCGTGCAACTGAACGAGATGCGGGCGTATAGGGGTACTCGAATCAGATGAACGACAGCATCGGAAATCCGCTCGAAAGCACGGGAAGTCCGCTGGTTCAAGGTACCCGGCGTTTTCTGATGAACGCCGGTCGCACGACGAAGCAGGGGCAGCAGATCAGTTCGGGCAAGGACGGCGACGATTACAAAGCCACTGTCAGCACGATCCACATGCACCCGGACGACATGAAGGACATCGGCGTACCGACCGGCAGCGTGGTGCGCGTGCGATCCCTTTGGGGGGAAGCGACCTTCAAGTGTGTTGCCGGCAAGATTCCGACCGGAATGATTTTCGTGCCTTACGGCCCGCCGACCTGCCGTTTGATGGGACAGTACACCGACGGAACCGGAATGCCCCTGTCGAAGGGGTGGGAGGTCGAGGTCGAGCTGATAGAGGCGCCGGCGCCTCCAGCACCAGTCGCCGTCGCGACTAAATGAACATGCGACAGTGCGAAAAGTCGTTGCATGTCGGTTTTTCTCAGGCTCCAACATCGGAAAGAAACGCACATATGAAAAAGCGAGATACGACCCCGGAGCGCGAGCAGGCCATCAGTTTTGGGATCTTGCCGGAAGAGAACGTCGAGCATTGGACCATGATCGAAGAAGGTCGCTACCAGCCACGGCGGACGCGCGGCAGCCTCCGCGGTCGTGAGCTTGCTTGAACGTTCCTTGTGTCGCCCGGTACGGGCGACAAACAACCCGGGTAGGGCGCCAAGAGGGCATCGATGGAAATCGTAAAGTACGCGACGTGCACATTTTGCGGGTGCGTCTGTGACGATATCGAACTCCACACCGAAGGAAATAAGATCGTCAAGGCCAAGAACGCCTGCAGCCTCGGCGACGCACATTTCAAGTACCACACGGCCGAACGGCATTATCCGGATGCGTTGATCGACGGCAAGCCCGCCACCGTGGCCGAGGCCGTCGAAGTGGCGGCTGACATTCTGTACAACGCGAATATGCCTCTCGTCTACGGGCTCAGCAACGTCACATCCGAGGCGACCCGCGGTGCCGTTGCGCTGGCCGAAATGATTGGAGGCGTGGTCGATAGCCACACCTCCCTTTGACACGGCCCCACTGAAATAGCCGCCCAGTTGGGTGGCAAGGTCACGTGCACGCTCGGGGAAGTCAAGAACAGGGCGGACTTCATCATTTACTGGGGCGGGAACCCTGCGGAATGCCACCCACGGCATTTCAGCAAGTACACCATCACCCAGAAAGGCAAGTTCATTCCCGAAGGACGCAAGGGCCGGACGATGATCACCATCGACATCCGGGAAACGCCCTCGGCCAAGGCGGCCGACATCGCGCTCATCATCAAGCCGGGCAAGGATTTCGAGCTCTGCACGACGATGCGGGCGCTGATGAAGAACCAGCCGGTGGACGAGGCCCGCGTCGCCGAAATCGGCTTGTCGCTCGACACCATCAAGGACATCGTCGCGCGGATGAAGCGCGCCAAGTTCGGGGTGATCTTCTTCGGCATGGGCCTGTCGATGACTCGCGGCAAGCACATGAACTCCGCGGGGATTCTGAACATCGCCGCCGAGATGAATGCCTTTACGAAGTTCGTCTGCATGCCGATGCGCGGTCATGGCAACGTGACCGGCGCGGACGTCGTGCTCAGGTGGACGACCGGCTACCCGTTCGGGATCAATTTGAGCCGCGGTTATCCCCGGTTCAATCCTGGGGAGTTTTCGACCGTCGACGTACTGGTCCGCGGAGACAACGACGCGACGCTCGTGCTCGGGGCCGATCCGGGGGCGACCATGCCGCAACCGGCGATCGATCACCTGGCGCGAACGCCGACCATCGTGCTGGATCCAAAGGTGACCCACACGAGTCGGCTTGCGCGGGTGCATTTCACGACCGCGGTGTCCGGTATCAGCGCGCCCGGGACGGTCTATCGCATGGACGAGATCCCCATCACGGTTCGTCCGGCTCTGAAATCGCCGTACGCGACCGACGAAGAGATCGTCAACCTCATCATCGCGGCCGTCGCCAGGAAGCCGGGATGGCGGCCCTCGGCAAGTGCGGAGATGACGGAGATCGCGTAGCAGGTTGCTGAAGAGGGCAGCAACCGAAAGTGGAGAAGTCAGTTTTCAGTGCAGGTTTCGCCGGCCCCCGTCGCCAGCGTGGAGGCGGGAGCATTTTTTTGGTGCTGACGCCACCTGGTCACCGATGAGCCGGCGGCCCATCGCCGGGCACAAACTGTCTTCTACCGAGGGTGCCTCCGGTCGGCTTCGAAGCAGTTCGGGCAGTGTGGGGAGAGTGCAAAGCGAATGCTCAGGATAACCGGCGGAAAAGTCTACGATCCCGCCAACGGTGTCGAAGGCGTCGTGAAGGACATTTGTATTGTGGATGGCCGTGTCGTCGCCGACACCAACGGCGGCAGCACCCGCACGATTGACGCGACAGGGATGTTGGTCTTCCCCGGGGGCGTGGACGTTCACACGCATGTGGCCGGCGGCGCGCTCAACTTCGCCCGCGGACTGGTTCCTGAGAATCAGCGCATCGCCCGAAAGTTCATGCACTCGCCGGAACTGCGTGCCGGCATCGGCGGTTTGACCCCAACCACGTTCGCCACCGGGTATCTGTACGCCGGCATGGGGTGGACCACCGTCAACGAAGCCGCCGTGCCAATCCTCTCCGCCAAGCATACCCACGAGGAGATGCACGACATTCCAATCGTCGATAAGTCGACGCTGCTGCTGATGGCGAACAACGAGCTGATGCTGGATCTGCTCGAAGCAGGGGAGTTCGAGCAGGCGAAGTCGCTCGTCGGATGGCTGATCTGGTCGGCCAAGACGTATGGCATCAAGGCGGTCAATCCGGGCGGCGTCGCGGCGTGGAAGTGGGGCAAGAACGCGAACCTGCTGCACGAGCCGATCGCGGGCTACAAGAGCATCACCCCGGCGCAGATCGTCTCGCAACTCGCGCAAATCGTCGACGAGCTCGGATTGCCGCATCCGATGCACCTGCACCAGAACAACCTCGGCACGCCTGGCAACGTCAGCTCCACGATCGAGACGATCAAGGTCTTACAGGGCCACCGCGCCCACCTCGCTCACCTGCAGTTTCATGCCTACGGCGGTCATGACTGGAACACGATGAGTTCCGCTGCGCCCGCTGTCGCTGAGGAATTCCTCAAGAACAAGAACCTGACGTGCGACGTTGGCGCGATTCTTTTTGGCGACGCGGTGACGATCACCGCCGACGGTCCCTGGCAGCACTTCCTGCACGAGCTGACCGGGCGCAAGTGGGGCAATCTGGATGTCGAGAACGAGACCGGCTGCGGGATCGTGCCGTATGTCTACAGCGATCACCGTTTGGTGAACGCGATCCAGTGGGCGGTGGGCCTCGAACTGCTGCTCCTCATCGACGATCCCTGGCGCGTTTATTTGACGACGGACCATCCCAACGGCGGCGGCTTCTGGCGATATCCCGAGATCCTGCGACTTCTGATGGACGTCGAGTTCCGCAAACAAGAAGTGAAGAAGCTTCCAGCCGAATCGCAGGGCCGCATCACGCTCGGAGACATCAATCGCCAGTACACGTTCTCCGACGTTGCGATTGTCACCGCGGCGGGACCGGCCCGCGCCCTTGGCTTGACCATGAAGGGACACCTTGGCGTCGGCGCCGACGCAGACGTGACCATCTACTCGGAAAAACCGAACGCAGACGGCGTCATGTTCTCCTATCCCCGCTACGTGCTCAAGGCTGGCGAGGTCGTCGTCGAAGAGGGCCAGGTTCGCGCGATTGTCTCCGGTCGCGAATTTATCGTCCATCCCGAGTTCGATCCCAAGATCGAGGACTTCATCCGCCCGGAGTTCCAGAAGGTCTACACGATGTCGTTCGAAAACTACCCGACGGAAATGGAGCGGCTCCATCATCCGGAGATCGTGCCGTGCACCCCATCGGCGTTCAGCGCACCGGCCGGGCCGGCGGAGCCGGCGTGATCACGTTCACGCTGAAGGAGCCGGTCGAACTGGTTCCGCTTGAAGCGGAGGCGCTCTGTCCGGATACCGTGGCCACGCTCGGAAACGACGCGATTCGCGCGCTGCCGGTCTACCTTGGCAAGAGACAGTGCCGCATCGATGACTTCTTCACGGTTGACGGGGAGGCCAGCGACGAGCTCGAGATTCGTGGCGAGCTGAGGAAAGTCCGGTGGGTCGGCAGGGGGATGAGCCGCGGCCGCATGAAAATTGTCGGCAACGTCGGCATGCATCTCGGCGGCTACATGAAGGGCGGGACGATCGACGTCTCCGGAAGCGCCTCGGATTGGGTCGGCGGCGAGATGTCGGGGGGAATGATCCGGATTGCCGGTCATGCTGGCGGCCAGATCGGCGCCGCCTACCGTGGCAGTCGAATCGGCATGACTAACGGCACCATCGTTGTCGGCGGTTCAGCGGGTCTGGAAATCGGCATGCGCATGAAGCGCGGCACGATCGTGATCGGGGGAGCCGTCAGGGATTTCGCCGGCCTCGAGATGAAGGGCGGCACCATCATCCTTCGCAGCGGCGCGGAACTGCGAACGGGCGCCTGGATGAATCGCGGGACGATCATTTCCCTTGCACCAATACCGCTGCTCCCGAGCTTCCTCTATGCGACGACCTACATTCCGTCGTTCATGGGCTTGTACGCCAAACACCTGCAGACGCTCGGAATTGCTCTCCCTCACAACACGCAGGACGGGGCCTACAAGCGCTACGTCGGGGACACGTCGGTGATTGGGAAGGGCGAGATCCTGGTCTGGGCTCCCCAGGCCAGTTGAACTCGATGGCGAGCGGCTACAGTCGCGAGTCTTCTTGAACCACGAAGGGCACGTACGGTGTGTGCCGGACGCCGAAAACTGCCCGAGCGTCCTATTACAGCGCTTTCCAGTCGTAGGTCGTGTCCGGCTTCAGCCCAATACCTTTCGGAAATTCTCTGCACCGACGAAATGACCGGAAAATGGGTCGCGCCAGCGAACGTTGCGAGCGCCGCGACTCACGCGACAGACGCGAAACCGCGCACGCAGGGCCGAGTCCGGCGCAGCTCGCGGAGCTGCGCCTGCTGTGCACCTGACCCGGAGAAGCGGTTTGCCGCGGCGTCGAGCTGTTCGCGAGGCGACCTAATTTCCGGTCAGGCTCGCGTTTGAAGTTCCGAAAGGCATTGAGCTTCAGCCGGACTGCGGAAGATTCGCCTTGGCCAACGCTTCCAAGTAGTCCTCACGAGTATTGAGGTTGCGCAGCGTCAGCAGCTCCGGGTCCACGGAGACCATCTCCGCCGGTCGTACCCGACGCGTTCGCACCGCATCGAACAAGAACACCGGACGCAGGCGGTCTTTCGCCAGCAGCGCTTCGACATGCGGCAGCGTGTCGCGTCGATAGACCGCCGAGAGGGGATGTGGGAAGCCGTCGATGTCCATCACGGCGATATCGTGTTCCCCCAGCAAGTCAATCATGTGGCGCACGAAACCCGGAACGAGCAACGGGACATCGCAGCTCGTGACATACGCCATCTCGACGGTCGCGGGTAAGGCTTTCAACCCGGCTCGCAGGCCTTCGAGTGGACCACGGTCCTCGCGCTCGTCGCGGGTGACTGTCACGTCCTCCGGCAATTCAGGAAGCGACTGTTCAGGCGCGGCGACGGCGACAATCGGTGAGACGACTGTGCTGAGGAGCCGGACGACGCGCTGAAGCATGGTCTCCGGGCCAAACGGCAGCAGCGCCTTCGACGATCCCATCCTCGTCGATCTCCCGCCGCACAGAACGATCCCGCCAGCAGTCATTGTTCTAGTGGAGTGTATTCGTCATTCCAAAAGCGCAAGCGCGAAAGCACGAAGTCACGAAGGCACCGACACATGGATCAGAACAGCCGCTAGGCCTTCATCCCGAGCCGCGCCAACGTTTCTCGCGTGGACGGTTCCAACAGCAGCTTCTTGAAGGCGACCACGCCCGGGCGACTCGCGCGCGATCTCGGGACCACGAAATCGTAGCGTTCCTCCTGGGTTGGCAGGAATCCGAGGCCCGCGCTGCGGGCGATCGTGTCCAGCGTCACTCCCCAGTCCGCGCGCCCTTGAGAGATGGCCGCGGCGACCGCGTTGTGATTTCTAGGTTGAACCGCGTAGCCAGCTGGTCTCACGCCCTCGAGCAGGCGGTCGATCAGCGCTCGTGTGCCGCTGCCCTGATTGCGGTTGACCATCACGCAGTCCGGATCCTGTCGCGCGTCGGCGATCGCGGCCCGTGCCGTGCGACCCTCGAAGCGTGGGTCGCCCCTCCGGAATACCACACCCTGCGCACGACCGTAGCCGGCGATCAGGTCCAGCGCCGGGGTGAGAAACGGCCGATTGTACTCGTCGGTCTTCGCGTCCAGCAGGTGAATGCCCGCAAGATCGCATTCACCTCGCTTGGCGGCGTCCAAGCCCGCCGTACTGCCGACCGCGAGAAACTTCGAGAGGAAGCCCCGCTGCTGCATTTCGCCAAGCAAGTAGTCGAGGCCGATGCAGTGGCTTCCAATCACCACCAGGTCGGACAGTTGCAAATCCCGCCCGAGCAGTTGAACGTCGACGCTGGCGCCCGCCTGAACAATCTCGTCGTGCCGGCCGATCGTCGTGAAACCATCGGCGTGGCTGAAGGTCGTCACGCTTCCGGATCCTTGTCCCATCGGATACGCGGCGAGCGCCGTTCCGCCCTCTGCCTCCGGCGTGGCGACCAGACCGACCAACAGGTATTCCGTGCGGCCGATCTCGCTGTTGACCTTGACGGCCAGTCGAGCCGGCACCACGGTCCGCTCTTGCAATCCCCGACCGGCGAGAAGGCGGATCACCGGCGCGACGAATTCGTGAAAGGTGAAGATGGCCGATGTCGGAAAGCCCGGGAGTACCACCACCGGGCGGCCGCCGGTCGCCGCAAGACAGATCGGCTTGCCAGGTTTCAAGGCCACGCCGTGCGCCACGATCCCCGGATCGCGCAATTCGGCCACCACGCGATACGACACATCACCCGCGCCCTTGCTGGTGCCGCCTGACAACATCACGACATCGGCAAACCCTAGCGCATGCTGAAGCCGCTCCCTGAGGGCCGCCATATCGTCGTGGACGATGCCCAGTCGTCGTGGCTCGCCGCCCAACTCTCGTACCGCGTCGGCGAGGACCTGGGCGTTCGAATCGAACACTTTGCCGGGCTGCATCGGCTCACCGGGCGCGATGATCTCATCGCCGGTGGAGAGGATCGCGACGACTGGTTTTCGCCACACGTCAACGGCCGTGACCCCGATTGCCGCCAGCACGCCTGTGTCTCGGCTGGTGAGCAGCTGACCGCGTCGCAGCACGGTCTCGCCGCCGGTGATGTCGGTACCGGCAAACGTGACGCCGCTGCCGGCCGTCACCGCTCTCGAGATGCGCAGCTCGCCGCCGATGGGTTCGGCGTACTCGATCATGACGACGGCGTCGGCGCCGCGAGGAACCATCCCCCCGGTGGCAATCGAGACGGCTGTGCCGCGACGAATCACGCCCTTCGGGACAACTCCCGTATGTATCACGTCCTCGCCAAGCCGCACGATGCGCGGAATCTCTTCGGACGCGCCGAAGGTGTCTTCCGACACGACGGTGAAGCCATCCACGTTCGACCGGTCGAACGAAGGCACATCCACGGGCGAGACGACGTCGGCAGCAAGCACCCGGCCGAGCGCAGCATCGAGCTGTACGGTCTCGACTCCACGCGGCGACAGGTCGATCGCCGAGCGAAAACGCCGCTCCGCCTCGTCGCGGTCGAGCACGTGGAGAAACTGCTCCTGTTCACGCATAGAGCCAGACCTCCACCTCGGCGCCGGGAGCGAACCCCTCGCTGTCGTCGGGAACGATGACGAAGCCATCGGCGCGCGTGGTCGAGGAGAGCATCGACGCGCCGCCGACGGCGAGCGGCTCAACCATCCCATCGACCAGTTGCACTCGCGCATAGTCGAGCCGCCCGATCGGCGAGCTGATCTTGCGCGCCAACCGGGCGCGAAGAGGGCGGTACGGCCACGCCTTGCTGCGTCCACCCAGAGCGCGAATTGCGCGGCCGGCGAAGAAATCGTACGCACAGAAACATGAGACGGGATTGCCGGGAAGGAGAAACACGAGCCGCGCCCCGATTCGCCCCATGCCGGTCGGACTGCTCGGCCGCATGGCGATGCCGTGAATGGCCAGATTGCCGAGCTGTGCGAGAATCGTCGGCGCAAGATCCTCGATGCCGACGCTCGATCCACCTGAGACGATGATGACCTCGGCGTCGGCAAGAAGCGCATCCGCGATCGCATCGTGGCGATCGGGCACCAGCCCGGGGAAATCGACGAGACCTCCGTCCCGTTCGACGAGGGCGGCGACCATCGGACCGTTGGCGTCCGCGATTTGATAACCGTGGGGCTGCGACCCGGAGGGCAGTAGTTCGTTGCCTGTCACCACCAACCGGACGCGTGGTCGGGTGAACACCTCAACCTCTGCCACCCCGATCGAGCTGAGTACCCCCAGGTCCTGCGGGCGCAGTACCCGTCCGGCCTGAAAGAGCGTGCTGCCTCTGACGATGTCCTCGCCGGTTCTGCCGACGTTCTTGCCGGGCGATACAGCGGCGAGGGCGCTGACCCTTCCGGGGGCATCGGCTGCGTCGTCGATCCACTCGGCGGGCAGCACGGCGTCGCACCCTCGCGGCAGCGGGGCACCGGTCATGATTCGGACGCCCTGGCCGACGCCGACCGAGCCATCGAACGGATGTCCCGGCAGCGAATCCCCGATCACGATCAACGGAAGGCGGTTGTATGACGTCGCCCCTTCCGTGCTGTCAGCCAGGACCGCGTACCCGTCCATGGTGGCGCGGTCGAACCCGGGCACGTCCACCTGGCTGACGATGGGCGCCGTCAACACGCGACCGCCGGCCATCCGGAGGTGCACCATCTCGGTGCCTGGCGGCTGCAATTGCGCATCGAGCCAGGCCAGGGCGGCGGCGACTGTATGACGGTGCGCGAAGCCGCGCATCCGCACATCGTCCACCGCTCTTTTGTCGTGGTCGTTCATGCGTACCGACATTGTCGGAGGGAAGACTCAAGCGTCTCGCGCCTGAAGGCGGACACTACATGCAGCTAAAACGCGGTCACCAAGCCCCACACTACGAACAGGCGAGAAGCGCTCGAAACCTCAATTGTAGTGGATGGAAGGTAATGTCTCAGTTTCAGGGTCAACCACCGGGGTCGCCGAGATCGCGGAGAAGAAACCTGATGTTCTACCTCGGTGCACTCGGGTGCACTCGGTGTGCTCGGTGGTGAACCTCAACTTCGTACACGACGAGATGGAACCTGACCGGCGATCGTTACGACAGGCGAATTTCCCTCACGGGGATGGCCTCGAAGGCGATCGGGCGATGGGCCGCGACCATCAGGACGGGCTCTCGTGCATGGACCGCTCGGAGCGCGCAGGCCCGCCATGCCTGGATCGCCTCATCATCGAGTCCGCCTTCCGGTTCGTCGATGAACAGCAGCGATGGCCGCGCGACGACCGCCCGCGCGAGCGCCAGCCGTCGCTGTTCCCCGTGCGAGAGGGTCGTCGCCTCTCTCCCAAGCAGGGCAGACAGTCCAAACACCTCCGCGACCGCCCGCACCTCGTCGTCTTCTGGCTGGGCGAGTGCCAGATTACGCCGCACGCTGCCGGCAAACATATACGGCACGGAGTGAATGTAGATCGCCCCGGCCGTGCCGAATCCGCATCGCCGTTCTACCTCGCCGGCAATCGGCGGCAGAAGGCCAGCCAGGGTTTTCAAGAGAGCCGTCTTGCCCGAGCCATTGGGCCCCGTCACGTGCCAGACGACACCTCCGATCAGATCGAGATCGGGGATCGTGGCGGCGGCTCTGCCTGAGTATCCGACCGTCAGGTGCCGCGTGCGCGTGACGCGATCAGGTCGATCGGTCATCGCTCACTGACCAGCACATGCATGACCGAGTTCGTGACCAGCGCGACCGCAAGCAGGATGAGTCCCAAGGCAATCGCTCGGGCATCATCGCCGCGGTCGTACTCGAGCGCGATATAGGTCGTCAGCGTCCGTGTCGCGCCCCGAATATTGCCGCCGACAATCAAGGCCGCGCCGAGTTCGGTGAAGGCGCGCGAAAACGCCAGAAAGGTGCCGGATACGACGGCTGATTTCACTTCCCACAGCAGCCACCCCATGTGTCGCGCGCGTGTGACGCCGTGCGTTACCAGCGCTTCGCCCGCCGACGGAGGCAACCCGCGAAGGGCACCCAGCACGACAGCAACGACGAGTGGAAGCGCAAGGACGAACTGGGCCGCAGCCATCGCCGTGCGCGTGTAGAGCAGTCGGGCCCAGCCGAGGGGACCGCTTGCCGATAGCAGCATGTACAGGGTGAGCCCGATGACGACCGTCGGAAGCGCCGCCAGGCTGTGTGCGAGCCACATGCCGACTCGCGCGCGACGAGCGCCGGACGCCGCGAGAACGTACGCCATCGGCAGCCCCAGAATCACCGCGGTGAAGACTGCTGTGAGCGAGACGGTGAACGACACGCCGGCGATCTGCCAGACCTCGACATCGCCGCGGACAATCAGCGCCAGCGCGCGCCCGACTTCAGCGAGCATTCGGGAGGTCGGTGGGACGACTGCGAGGGGTTCCCGGCGGCCAGATCGTGAAAACCGCCTGCCCGTGAGCCAGATAACCGGCGATCAGCCGGCGGCCGTCGCCATCCGCCAACCACTCGCCCAGCGCGGTGGCGGCCTCGCGCTCGGTTCGGGTCAAGCCGGCGCGCAGAAAAAAGGCGTAGGTGTTCAGCAGGTCGGGGCCACCTTCGTAAAGCAGGGCTAATCGCAGTCCAGACCGGACCTCTTCAAAGGTGGCCCGATCGGTCAGCGTGTATGCCAACTTCTCACTGGCGACTCGAAGCGTCGCCGACATGCCCTGTCCGGTCTCGAGGAGGCCGCCCCGGACCGGCTGTTGCTTCGCGAGAGCCCAGAGCTGCTGCTCACGCGAGTAGGTTCCGGATGCATCGCCGCGCGACGCGAACAGGGCGCCGCTCGCCGCGATGCGGCGCATGGCGTCAATCGCATTGGATGCGTGCGCCACGCCAGCAGGATCTTCCTTCGGTCCCACGATGATGAAGTCGTTGAACATGATCTTGCGGTAGCTCGTGATCACCCAGGCGTCGAGCGTGGACGCTTCGGCGTTGGGATCGTGGGTCAGCCCTGCCGCGGCATCGCCGCGCTTGAGCAGGCCGAGCGCCTGACCGCTGCCCACGGCCAGGACATCGACCTTGACATGAGCCGTTCGCTCGAAGGTCGGCAGAATCGCCGCCAGCAGGCCCGAGTTGTCGACGCTGGTCGTGGTGGCCAGGCGCAGCCTGGCCGGCGCAGACTGGCCCGCAGTCGCTGCGGCTGAAAGTGCCAGCGCGAGAGGCAGCACGAACAACCGCGCGAGCCGACGGGTGCGCTCCGCAGCCAGGCCGCGGCGTGTGGCGTGGGACATATCCTTCGTGAGCCTGATCCGTCTCAGAATATCTCAGGAAATATAGCGGCGGTGAAGATCCGGCCGGGCGCTCGTGTATCAGATTCACGTTTACCACCGAGCACATCGAGTGCACCGAGGTACAACACTGAGATGTTCTCGGTCATCCCGACGGCCTACCGGGAGGCTGTCTTACGGGTTCTTCGGCGGCCCGATCGGAGACTTCGTTCGAGGACCGCCAGGTCTTTCGCGATCGTGCGCCGTGTTGCCCGTTCCATGGACCGGTAGCGTCGGATGACCGTTGCGCCGAATTCGGTCAGCGTCGCCGACCCGCCGCCGCGCCCTCCCAGCGTCGTATTGACCACTGGCTCACGGAACAGCAGGTTCATGCTCTGGACCAAAAGCCAGGCGGAACGGTACGACATCTTCATGCCGCGGGCCGCTTCGCTGATCGAACCGCCGTCGCGAATCGACTCCAGAATCTGGACTTTTCCTGGGCCGAGCGGCCGGTCGTCGCTCAAGTAGAGTCGAAGGAGCACGCGGGTCATGAGCCTAATAGTACGCCAGCAGCCCGTGGTGAGAGTCCGTCGTCGCACCGAGGTGAACGATGCGGCCGGATCGCAAGGCACGAAACGCGAGAATACCGGGAGTATTTGAGCGTTGAGCAACGCCGCGAGGCGGGATGCAGCGTTCGTCGAATGCTGCTCGGCGTCATGGCCGTGCAGACGATCGAGCCGCGCGAGTTCAGCCGCGATGACGTCCGGATGCTCTCCACTGCGGCGTCGCAGTTGGCGCCAATCGTCAGCGACGCCCGCGTCATGTACGAGGCGCAGTTGCAGGCCGAGCGGCTGCGGGTGGTCCAGGTCACGATGCGAACGGTCCAGGATATCGTCAACAACTGCTTGAATCAGCTGCAGCTGCTGCGCCTGGACGTTGAGGGCCACGTGCCCGAGGAGTCGGTGGTGCTTTTCGATCAGGCTGTTAAAGACGCCGCCGCGAGATTGACCGCACTGGGCAACATGGAGGTGTTCGCGGAGACGCCGATGGAAGTGGGATCAGGCTTGGATATCGAAGGGAACAGCGGTCGGTGACGACGCTCGGTGGCGATCAATCACGTGTGCCGCCGACGGCGGACCTTGCAGCGCGCGGAAACCGCGGTAAGAACGCGGGCGTGCGGGTCATGTAGTCGCCATAGCCGGGTTTCGAGGACTTCAGGCCGGCTTCGAGCAGCGTCACTCCGGAGACTCGCCGCAGCAGGATCGTCATGAGTGACGGGCTCAGCACGGTGAGCCATCCGCCTGGCGTAGCTGCCGCCAGAAGAAACACGCCCCACCATAACGTGGCGTCTCCGAAGTAGTTCGGATGCCGCGTGTAGCGCCAGAGCCCGCGATCCAGCACCTGGCCCCGGTTGGAGGGCTTGGCTTTGAACTGGTGGAGTTGATAGTCGCCGACGACTTCGAAGCCGAAACCAATCGCGAATAGCAGGACTCCCACGCCATCGATCGCGGTCACGGCGGCGGGTTCTGTGGCACGCACCGCGACCAGCAGTGGCAGGGCGACGAACCACAGGATGGCGCCTTGCAGCCAGAAGACGGTGAACAGGCTGCGCCACCAGAAGGCCCGTCCATTGGAATCACGCATCGATTGGTAGCGGGGATCCTCGCCTTTCCCGTAGCGACGAAGAAAGATGTGCAGGGAGAGTCGCGTGCCCCAGACCGTGATCAATACCGCGACCAGCCAGGATCGTGGTGTCGAGGCTGGTGAGAGCACGCAATAGACCCACACCAGCAGCACGAACCCGAGGCCCCAGCAGACATCCGCGATGCTGGCATCTCGAAGTCTCAGGCTGAGGATCCAGACCATGGAGAAAACAGTCAGGATTACCGCCAGGCCGACGAATGCCGCGATCGGGCCCGGCACGATCGGTGTCGTTCGCCAGAGACCGGGCGCGGCAGCCGAGATCAATCTCCGCCTTTCCGAGCACGACGAGCGATCGCCCGCAGCATGCCCGCGAACATCACGGCGTGAACTGGCAGGAGCGCGTACCAGTAGAGCAGACCGGACAATCCGACCGGGTCGAATACAGCGGTCTGATTGACGACGGCGCCGCCCTCGGCCGGAACGACCGCGAACTCGATCCACGCCCGGCCCGGCAATTTCATTTCCGCCGCGAGCCTCAAGCGTCGTCCGGGTTCGTAGGCCTCGACGCGCCAGAAGTCCAGCGCGTCGCCAACTGAGGGTGCGTTCGGATCGCGCCGCCCTCGACGCATGCCGACGCCGCCGATCAACAGATCGATCACTCCTCTAATCCGCCACAACCACGTGGCGAAGTACCATCCGTGCTCGCCGCCGATCTTCGCGATCGGCACGAACGCGCGGTCGGCGCTGACAGGTACGTGAATTTGTCGCGTATCGACGAACCTGTTCCCGAATCGGCTCTCGGGCAGCGACCGCACGTCACCTCCCGAGGAGCGGGCATCAGACCACCGTGTCAGGGCGAACGCGCGGTCCTCGTAGCGGATCGCCCGCCCGATGGCCTCCCGAAGACGGATCGGCCGGATCGGGAATACCGAAAGCGCCGCCGCATCGGTGACCACGGACGTGTTCTTCAGCCCCGCAATCAGTTCGCGCCCGACCCGGGCGTAGACGGGCGTCACGAGGCCCAGCCACAGGCTCGACAGCCGAGGCGTCAGAAATGGCACCGAGATCATGACGCGCCTCAATCCACGCTGTCGCGCGTACTCGCGCATGACATCGCCGTAGCTCGCCCGATCGCCACCGCCGACTTCGAAGATGCGGTCGTGGCCGTCAGGCAGGTGGAGCCCTGCGACCAGGTACGCGAGGAGATCGTCGATACCGATGGGCTGCGCCAGCGTCGAGACCCAGCGCGGGCAAATCATCACCGGCAGACGCTCGACGAGCGCGCGAATGAGCTCGAACGAGAGACTGCCCGAACCGATGACGACCGACGCCCGGAACTCCACCACCGGGACGCCGCTGCGCCTCAGCGCGTCGCCCGTTTCGATCCGGCTCTTGAGATGCTTACTGAGCGCCTCTTGGCCGCTCGAGAGGCCCCCGAGATAGACGATTCGCCGAACGCCCGCCCGGCGCGCCGCGTCGCCAACATTCTGGGCGGCCAGGCGATCCCGTTCGAGGTAGTCGCCGTGCGCTCCCATGGAGTGGACCAGGTAATAGGCCACGTCGATACCCGCGAGGGCGCGATCGAGCGAATCCGGATCGAAGACGTCTCCGGTGACGACTTCCGTCGTCGGTGCCACGCGCGACTCGAGCGTGTCGGGACGACGGGCAAGACAGCGCAGCCGTACCCCCGCCGCTTCGAGGACGGGCACAAGCCGCCCCCCGATGTAGCCAGTCGCGCCCGTGACCAGGACGGCTGGCGTCGTTGTCGTGTCCCGTGCGGGCGGGGTTCCAGTAAGGGGTCTGATCACAGGCATCGCGTCACCCTGCGCGTCCGCCGAGACGAACCAGTTCTCGTTGGAGGGCGTCATAGTCCCGAAGGATCAGCCCCCGGGTACTGATGAGGGCACGGTGACGCTCGGCCCCTCGCCCGCCACACCACAATTCGACATCCTTCGGGAGGTCGCGAACGATCGTGTGCAGTTCGCGAGCCCTCGCGGCTCCCACTGATGTCGACGTCAGGCCGAGCACCAGCACCCGTGCATTCGCGGGCTTGACGCTTTCGACAATTTCGCGCGCCGGCAGATCGGGACCGAGATACGTGACGTCCAGTCCGCTACTCGCAGCGAGCATCGCCGCGCCGAGCGTGGCGATCTCGTGGCGTTCGCCCGACGGGGTCGCGAAGAGCAGGCGGACCGCCACGTCGGCGCGTGCATACAGCCGGAGAAACGAGCCGAGGATGTTCCGCATGGTCGAGGACATCAAGTGCTCGTGAGCAATGCCGGCGCGTCCCCTATGCCAGTCGTCACCTGCTTGCTCGAGGATCGGCATCAGCACGTCGCGGAGAAGGTCGAGGGGCCGCAGAACAGCGGCCAGTCGAGCGAACTCCCGGTCGATGCCGGCCGCATCGAACCGGTGCAGCGCCGCGCTGAGCGCGGCGGTGTCCACCGCGGTCTGTCCCGTCGGATGGACGGCGGGCACAGCGGCGGCGCTCGCGGTCGCCGCGAGGCGGCGCAGATCCGCGTCGCCGAGCCCGGCGAGGCGGCCGATGCTATGTCCGTGTTCGACCGCATCGCGCAGCAGGCGCAGGCGGGACACGTCGGCTTCCGTGTACAGACGCCCGCGGTCGTCGCGAACGGGAGTGACGGCACGATGACGGCGCTCCCACGCGCGCAGCGTGTCGATGGCGATGCCCGTCAGCTTGGACACCGCCCGGATGGGATAGTGGGCGGGAGGGTCGTGGGGTTTCCTCATGGAACCAGCATGCGAACGGCGGCCGCGCACGCGGACGACGCCACCGCGCCCCACGCGGCGTCTGCCAGCGTGAGCACGAACGGCCATTGGCGCAGCGTCGAGTAGTTGGTGAAATCGTAGACACCGTAGACAACCAGGCCGAATGCGGCGCCGTAGACGGCCGCCTGCGGGACGGTCGACGCCCGAGGGAGCACGAAGAGGGCGATGCCCACCCCGAGCAGGGCGTAGACGACCAACGCCGCGGGCCAGTTGGGCGCGATGCCGCCGTCGGCGAGCCGCACGATCGGCGCAAGGTGGTCGCGGTAGAAGTGCTTCATCACCAGGCCAAGCCAGACGCCGTCGAGCAGCATGAACGCGACCGCGCCCATCGCTGCCAATTTGATCGTATGTCCCATCACCATCTCCGCTTTCTGATCAGCCAGTGACCTGACCGACAGCCTATCGTAGCGGGGACGCCAGTGTCAATGAGTTGTCATGGACAAATCATTGACATCTTCCGAGGGTACTGGTATCTCTGAAGTCGCATGAAGCGCATTGCGGTCATCGGCTCGGGCGTCTCCGGTATGGCCGCGGCCTATCTCTTGAGCCGCCGGCACCACGTCGATCTCTTCGAAAAGTCACGGCGTCTCGGCGGTCACACCAACACGGTGGTCGTCTCGACGCCGACGGGCAGCGTCCCACTCGATACGGGATTCCTGGTCCACAACGCCCGCACCTATCCAACCCTGGTGCGGCTGTTCGGAGAGCTCGGCGTGGCGACCCGCAACTCCGACATGTCGTTCGCCGTCTCGTGCCGGCAAAGCGGACTCGAGTACAGCAGCCGGGGCGCCAACGGCTTCTTTGCGCAGCGGCGGAACCTCGTCAGGCCGTCGCACCTCGTGCTGCTCCGGGAGATCCTTCGCTTCAATCGTGAAGCGCCGCTGCTGTTGACTGCACCGGATGCCGAGCGCCAGACAGTTGGGGACTTTCTCGAGTCGCGCCGCTTCGGTGAGGCGTTCACCGATCGGTATCTGTTGCCGATGGCGTCGGCGATCTGGTCGGCCTCGCTCGACGCGATCCGATCGTTTCCCGCGCTGACGCTGATTCGCTTCTTCGAGAACCACGGGCTGCTCTCGCTCAATGCGCAGCCGTTGTGGAAGGTCGTCGCCGGCGGGAGCCACACCTATATCCCCAAGCTCATGGCGGGGGTGTCTGGCGACATCCACCAGGGCGCGGCGATTCAGGCCGTGCGGCGAAGCGAGGACGGGGTCACCCTTGCATTCCGCGACCGACCCTCGATGGCGTTCGACGAGGTCGTGTTCGCCTGCCACGGCGACCAGGTGCTGCCGCTGCTCGCCGATGCCGGCGATCGCGAGCGCGAGATCTTCTCGAAGTTCACCACCACCACCAACGTGGCATGGCTGCATACGGATGCGTCGGTCCTGCCTGTCTTGACGCGGGCACGTGCCTCGTGGAACTACGTGCTCACCGCTGCCGCGCCCCCGATGGTGACCTACGATCTCAATCGACTCCAGGGGCTGACGACGCCGGAGCAGTACTGCGTCACGCTCAACCCGGACGGCCAGATCGACGAACGGCGCGTGCTGAGACGTTTGGTCTATCGCCACCCGCTGTACACGCGCGAGGCGATCGGCGCGCAACGGCAATGGCGCGAGGTGAGCGGCGTCAACCGCACGCACTACTGCGGCGCCTATTGGTTCAACGGCTTTCACGAGGACGGACTGACGTCCGCGCTCAGAGTGGCGAGTGCCCTTGGGGTCGAATGGTGATCGACACCGGACTGTTTGTCGGCACGCTGCGCCATCGTCGGTTCACGCCGGTCCCGCACGCGTTCACCTATCCACTGTTCATGGCCCTGCTCGACATTGATCGCGTGGCAGAGTCGATGCGCGTCTCGCGGGTGACGAGCTACAACCGGTTGAACTGGGCAAGCTTCCACGACCGCGATCATCTCGGCGATCCGGCACGCCCGCTGCGGGAGCGGGTCGCGGTCGACGCGGCGCGCCACGGGATCGATCTGCCGGGTGGTCGCATCTTCCTGCTGACGCACCTCAGGTACTTCGGCTACGGATTCAACCCGGTTTCATTCTTTTACTGCTTCGATCGCGAGGATCGACTGCAGGTGGTCCTGGCCGAAGTGAGCAACACCTTCGGCGGGTCGCACAACTACTGGCTGCGGCCGGACCCCGCGTCGCGTAGGTTTCGCTCGTCGGCCGCCAAGTCGCTCTACGTCTCGCCGTTCATGCCGCTTGACCTGGACTACGCCTTTGCGTTCACGCCGCCGGCGGGGCGCCTCGTCGCGCACATGGAAACGGTCAAGGCGGGCTCGGTGTGCTTCGACGCCACGCTGTCGCTCGAGCGGAGGGCCTGGAACGCGAGAGAAATCCGACGCGTCCTCCTCCGTCATCCGGCGATGACGGCGAAGGTCATGGCGGGCATTCATTGGCAGGCTCTGAGGTTGTGGTGGAAGGGCGTACCGGTCGTCCGCCGGGCGACGCGCGACGCGTCGGTGAGCGCGCGGCAGGTCAGGCAGGAATCGTCGGCTGAGGCCGATCTATTGATGGAGCGATGAGCATGGTGACGCAGTGGGCCAAGTCGGCGTTTCTGTCGGGCCTCGGTGGTGTGCGCGGAGGAGTATTCAACCTGGAGTGTCGCGAACGCCGCTACCGCTTCGGCGAGGCCGGCGGACTCGATGGCACGCTGGTCGTCCACAACGACCGGTTCTTTCTCCGCGCGCTGACCGGCAATGATATCGGTATCGGCGAGTCGTTCATGGATGGCGATTGGACGACTCCTGATCTCGTGTCGCTGGCCCGACTGATGCTGCGCAACCGTCGAGTGCTCGACGGGCAGAGCCGCGTCGTGGGCGCGCTGCACCGGCTAGGTGGCGGCATCGCGCGCCGCCTGCGAGACAATTCGCTCGCCGGCAGCCGGCGGCACATCCACCGGCACTACGATCTCGGCAACGACTTCTTTCGCCTGTTCCTCGACACTCAGTTGCTGATGTATTCGTGCGGCTACTTTGAGTCGGCGGCCGATTCGCTCGAGACCTCGCAGACGCAGAAAGTCGATCGCCTGTGCCGGAAGCTCTCGCTCGGGCCCACGGATCGCGTGCTCGAGATCGGCGGCGGGTGGGGCGGCTTCGCGGTCTGGGCGTCCACGCACTATGGCTGTCGGGTGACGACCGCGACGATCAGCGACGAGCAGTATCGTCACATCCGGGAGTGGCGGTCGAGACTGGGCGAGGCCGGGTCGCGCATCGATGTCCTGAAGGCAGACTACCGCGAACTGACCGGCCAATTCGACAAAGTGGTCAGCATCGAGATGTTCGAGGCGGTCGGTCTCGACCACTACGATGACTTCTTCAAGGCGGTTGATCGGTTGCTCGCGCCGGAGGGCGCCATGCTCTTGCAGACAATCACGGTCGACGATCAATGGTTCCCGCGGTATCGCGGCACGCCGGACTGGATCGAGAAATACATTTTTCCGGGCGGCGAACTGGCTTCGGTCGGGGAAATTCTGAAATCGCTCGGGCGAACGACGACACTGTCGATGTATCACGCCGAAAACTGGGGCACGCACTACGCACGCACGCTGCACGAGTGGCGGGCCCGGTTCCATCACAGCGGCAATCGTGTGCGCGCGCTCGGGTTCGACGACCGCTTCATTCGCATGTGGGATCTGTATCTCGCCTACTGCGAAGCGGCATTTCTCGAACGGCACGCGGGAGTATTCCAGCTGCTGCTGGTGAAGAACGGGGCTCAACGTGCCCTCTTCAACGAGCCGTGGTCTGACGAAGGCGGCGTGACGCGTGCGGAGGCCGCCCGCGAGTCTGCGGCGTGATCGTGATCGAGCCTCGACGGACCGACGCCTTGCACCACGACCGGGCAGACGTCTATTGTGCCGAGACGAACTCCCATTCGCTGCGGGGACCCAGCCTGGATGGCACGAAGGTCCGGCTCTTGATCCGCCATCCGTCCGACGTCTTCACATAGACATCGTCGTACCGCCCACCGCCCTGCACGATGCCTGGATTCCCATTTTCGCCAACCTCGATCCATACCAGATACGCGCGCCCGGTCGCGCCACCGGGTGATTGGTGGATCAGGTGGTTGGTCACATAGTCCCGGACATAAAACGGTCCCCGGTGCGCGAGGTCTCCGGCGGCGAATGCGGCGAGCTGCTCCTGGCCTTTGACTTCGATCGGCTGGCTGGTCGCGGTCTTCAGGACGCCGTCGGCGGTGAACACACGCGAAAAAGCCCGCCCCTTCTCCGCCGCGGTGTCCAGCGCGTAGCTGGCGCGCACCACGAGTTGCTGAATCTCGATGTGGTCCTTGGCCGGCAGGCCGGACGCTTTTCCTTCCTTGGCCAGGTTCTGCTCGGTCCGCAGCGACGAAGGAGCGACCGCGATCGGCGTGGCGTCCTGGGGCTGTGGACCGGAACGCGGCGGAAAGAGTCGCCGCTCTTTCATGCGCCATCCTTCGGCAGTCTTGAGATAGGTCTCTTCGTAGTGGCCGCCGAGAAAGAGCGAGCTCGGCTTGCCGTTTTCGCCGATGTCGATGACGACGAGGTATTCCTTGCCCTTGGCACCTTCAGATGTGGGCTCGATCACATGATTGGTCAAGAAGTGGCGGACGTAGTCCGGTCCTCGTGGCTGAATCTTCCCGAGCACGACCAATTTGTCGCGCCCCACCGCTCCGGCAAACGATGCATCCGGAGTGTACAGATTGGCGTAGGCCTCGCCGTTCTCCCCTTTGCCGTAGCCGGAGTCGAGCGCATGTCCGTAGCTCGACACCAACTGTTCGATCTGCAGATAATCGGTCGCCGTCAACGTGGACTGTTTGGTGGGCGGAATGAAATTGGCGGCCGGCGCTGGAGGAAACGGCGCTGATCCCGCATTGGCCGGGATACGCGGCGCTGCCAGCGGCGCGGCATCGACGCCGCTCTTCGAGGGGATGAAATCACGCTTCTTGAAGCGCCAGCCGTCCGAGGTCTTGACGTAGACATCTTCGTAGTGGCCGCCGGTCCGGGCCAGTTCGCCGGCTTTGCGGCCGATCTGGTCCCACCCGCTGGCGGGCCCTCCGCGGCCGCCGTTTGCCTGGGCATTCCCACGCTGGGGCTGAGCACTCTGATCTTGATTCCCTCTTGCCTGGCCTTGAGCCTGGCCCTGAGTTTGCCCGGCCTGGCCCTGGCCACCACGCTGGCCTTGCCCGCGGCCGCTCTGATCGCCGCTGGTCAAATCCCAGTTCAACTCGACCAGGTACTCCTTGCCGACCGCGCCGTCCGGCGTCGGCTCGATCACGTGGTTCAAGATGTAGTGCACCGTGTTCGCCGAGCCAAGGCGGCCCCCGCGGGCCAGGGCCGCCAACTGCTCGCGGCCTCTCGCGTAGGGGCGCATGAACTCGCCGTCGGCCGCGAAGAGATCGGCATAATCGAAGCCGTTGTTGCTGCCGGTGTCCACCGCGAAGCCGTACCGGTTGACCAGTTGGCGAATCTCGATGTAATCGAGCGGCGTCAGCGTGATCGCCTTGGCCGTCCCGGCAGTGCTCTTCTGCTGGGCGCGTACGGCTCCCGACACGGTCACCAAACCCACCCCGAGCAGCGCCGCCATCAACGCGTGTCGCTTCAACATCACATCTCCTTCAAAACGTGCCTGCTTCAAGGCAGCCCGAACACGAACAACGCCGTGCCCGCTGTTGTCGTGACGTACTGCTTGCCGTCGACAGCAAACGAGATGGGATTTCCGGCGCGGACGGCGCCGCCCAGTTGAATATCCCACAGCAGCTTGCCGGTGTCCGCATCGAGTGCCAGGAAGTTGCCTTCTTCGGTGCCTCCGAACACAAGACCACCGGCGGTCGACAACAGGCTGGTCCAGGGAGGCGACAGCAGCGGAAAGTCCCATTTGGGTTTTCCCGTCGTCGCATCCAGCGCCCGAATTGCGCCCGAGGCGCTGTCACCGCCCACCTGGCGGAAGCCCCCACCATCGAAGACCCGGCCGACTTCGTACTTCGCTTCGCCTTTGAAGAAATACGTGCCCATCTCCTTGACCGCCTGGTAGAAGAGCTTCGTCTGGGGGCTGTAGGTCGGGCTGTGCCAGTTCGCCGCACCGCTCAGACCTGGGTAGGTGAGCAGGCCATCGACGGTCGGATCGGTTCCCGGCCGAACCCGCGGCCGGCCTTTTGCGTCGAGCCCCTCGGTCCAATTCTGTTTCGCGTACGCGGTGCCGGTGACGAACTCCCCCGTCGAGCGATCGAGCACGTAGTAAAAGCCGTTCCGATTCGCCGTGCCGACGAGTTTGCGGGTACGGCCATCGACCGTCGCATCGAAGAGGACGGGAATCTGATTGGCATCCCAGTCGTGCGTGTCGTGCGGCGTGAATTGGAAATGCCATTTCACTTTTCCGTCCGCGGGACTCAGCGCCAGCAGGGAACAGGTGTACAAATTGTCGCCCGGTCGATCGTCACCGTTGAGATCGGGGCCTGGATTGCCGGTGCCCCAGTACAAGAGGTTCAGATCGGGATCGAACGAACCGGTCAGCCAGGTCGAGCCCCCGCCAGTCTTCCAGCTCTCTTTGCCCCAGGTGTCCGACCCGGGTTCGCCGGGCGACGGGACCGTGTGCGTGCGCCACAACCGGCGTCCGCTCTTCGAATCGTAGGCATCGATGAACCCTCGAATGCCGGCTTCGGCGCCGGAAACGCCGACGATGATCTTGCCGTCCAACGCGAGGGGCGCCAGCGTGAGAAAGTACGCGTGCTTGTTGTCTTCCACGACGACATCCCAACGCACGGCGCCCGATTTCGCGTCCAGCGCGGTCAGGTGTCCCACCACGGTGCCGACGAACACCATGTCATCCAGCACCGCGACGCCGCGATTCACAGGAGACGGTGCGCTGATCGTGATCACGTCACGCGGGATCTGGGGTGACCAGGTCCAGAGCGGTCTTCCGGTGCGAACGTCGAGGGCTGTCACGGTGCTCGGAGGCTCCGTGATGTACATGATCCCGTCGGCCACGATCGGTGAGGCTTCGAACAATCCGGGCTGCCGTAACTGGTACACCCACGTCGTCTTCAACTGCCCGACGTTTTGTCTGGTGATCTGGTTCAACGCCGAGAAGCGCTGCGACTGATAACCGCCAGAGTAGGTCAACCAGTTCGAGGGATCCGTGTCCGCGTGAAGGAGTCGTTGATAGGGAATCTGGGCGGACGTGTCCGCGTAACCGAGCGCAATCACTGCGGCGCTGGCCAGTACGGCTTTACAGCAGCGTGCGATCATCTGGAACCTTTCAGCGTCCATAGATAGGCCACCAGATCGGCCAGCTCGCCAGGCGTCGTGCGATCTTTGTAGCTTGGCATCGGGCTCTTGCCGGTGTCTTTTTCAAGCTGCCGCAACTCAGCCTTCCGGAAGGAATAGAACTGGCCGCTCGTGTCGCGCAGCTGAATCGTCAATGAATCCTCGTTGATTCGAATGCCGCGCACCTCGCGCCCGTCGCGCGTGACCACTCGTACCGGCAGGAATTGGAAAAGGTCCCGGCCTGGCACCGACAGCGTGCCCCGTGGCAGCGCTGCACCGGGATCGACGATCGCCTCGCGCAGGTACTCGGCTCCGCGAAGCGCGCCGATCTCTGTCAGGACCGGACCGAGGCTCCCGCCCTGCCCGGCGACGATATGACACGTTGCGCAGCCCAGCCGAGCGTACAGCTCGCTGCCGTGCCGCGGATCGCCGCCGGGCGGCGCCGACGGTGTCCGACCCAGCGAGCGTACGTAGTCCGCGAGCTGCCGCAGTTGGTCATTCGAGAGATGACGCATCGCCGGCATCCGATTCTGAATCCCGCTCACGATCAGCGACCGAAGCGCGTCATCGTCGGGCGCGCGATCGAGCGTGAACCGGTTCAGGCTGGGCGCTTCACCGCCCGCTCCCTCGGAGCCGTGGCACGCGACGCACAATCCGTCGAACAGCTTCTTGCCATCCTCCGCGGCCGGCGTGGCGGCGATTGCCGGCGAGCCCGCGCTGGATACGATTGCGGCCAGCAGGCCAGCGCAGAACCATCGTGTTGTGATCATCGTTACCGTCCGTCAGTTGCCGGCGTCTTCTGCGCGCTTCAGTAGCGTACTCGGACTCTGGGATCAGACGTCCAGTCTGATCATCGAGCGTCTCCTTCATTCACCGAGTGGGCTGCGACCTAGCGGCGGAGGAAGAACGCGAACGTGTCACTGCGGATTGACCACCGAAACGCGTCAGTGTCGATCTGCGCGATAGGGAAGTCAAGCGGATCCAGCCTGGCTGAATCGAGACTGCGCATCCCGACAGCGGCGGTATGCGAACTCGGGCGCGCGCCGAGTGTCCGCTGTCGAGGTCGGTCGGCATCAGGATCGTCGGCTCGACCTGAACGACTCGCACGATCAACAGCTACAGCGTGGCCACGGGCTGATCATCAACGACGTCGCAGCCGCGATCGTTGGGCCGAGTCGCTCGCCCCGATCAACTCGCGATCGACATTGCACGTAAGTGGTTTTTTCGTCTTCGGTAAATCGCCGGTCGTCCTGTACTCAGAGGTACGCTCGTGTCATGCTGCCCTGCTGGCGCGATGATTGCGAACGTCGACGCATCCCGTTCAGGGATGGAGGTCCATGCTGCATCGACTGCATTTCGCGACCGCGCTGGTGTGCGCGTCCGTCTGTCTGTCCGCCTGTGACGAGAAACTGTCGTCGCTCGGCGGGCCGACCCCGAATCTCGAGCCGACGTTCGCCAGCATCCAGCGAGACGTGTTCGAAACCACCGATAGCTCCGGCCGCACGTCGTGCGTGACCTGCCACACCAACACCGGACGTGCGCCGTCCGCCGGACTGAATTTGAATCACGACACCGCGTACGATCAGCTCGTGAACGCCGCCGCGGTTGAGAGAGCCGGGGCCAAGCGGGTGGCCCCGGGCGATTCCGCGAACAGCTACCTCCTCCAGAAGTTGGTTGGCGCGGCCGGCATTGTCGGCCGCCGTATGCCGCAGAACGGCCCGCCGTATCTCTCCGACGGACAGATCCTCATCATCCAGCGCTGGATTGATACCGGCGCTCCGCGCAACTAAACGGCTCTTCATCTCGGTTGATGGGAGAATCCTGTGACACGACTGCCGTGGATCTGTACCGCATTGTTGGTGTTTGGCACATTACTGGCCGGGCCTTCGCCCGCCCGCGCTCAGGACGACGACGCCGCGGCGCTGCGGCTGGCCGAGCCTGACTTCACCCTGATTGCTCTCCCGACTTCGCTGAGGCTGCCCCCACTGAAGAGCGCATTTCGCGTGACCCATCGCTTCACGCGACCGCTCAACGACGACTTCGGCGATGTGGCCAGCGACTTGTTCGGGCTCGACACGGGAGCAACGATCGGTCTGGAATACCGGTTTGGCGTGATCCCGAACGGACAGATCGGCTTCTACCGGACCAGCAACAAGACGATCGAGCTCTTCTCCCAGTACCGCGTCCTGCCGCAGAGCCGCTCGCTGGTCGACGTGTCGGCCTATTTCAGCATCGAAGGCACCAACAACTTCAAAGATAGCTACTCGCCCACGGTCGGCGCGATCGTCTCGCGAACCTTCGGCGATCTCGTGGCGGTCTACGTCGAGCCGATGTGGGTGAACAACACGAACCAGTTGCCGAAAGCGGTCGTCGACCACAACGACACGTTCATGGTGGGATTCGGTGCGCGCGTTCGAGTGCGTCCATCGGTGTACCTCGTCGCGGAAGCGGCGCCTCGCCCGAGCGGTTACAAGCCTGGGATAACGCAGGGCAGCTTCGCGATCGAGAAACGGGCCGGCGGCCACTCGTTCCAGCTGAACTTCTCGAACAGTTTCGGCACCACCATGGCGCAGATCGCTCGCGGCGGCCCCGTCGACAAGGACTGGTTCCTGGGCTTCAATATCTCGAGAAAGTTCTATTAGAGGCGCGCATTCGCGATTTCCAAACTCGAAGCCACGAAGGCATGCACGCTCCAACTACGGTTTCGCGGTGACCCGAATCTGTTCGAGCGTCGCGAGTTCGGGAGCGAGCTCAATCGGGCCTGCAGGAAACTGGTTCGCCTGGAGAATGTACGCCACGATGTCGAGATAACTCCGCGGCGGTAGGCTGTTCGGCCTGGTCGAGGGCATCAGCGTTCGGATTCGCTCGTAGAGCTCGCCGAGGCTGGTGTCGGCCCATTGAAAGGCGAAGTCGCCTTCCACCAGGCTCGGGGCGGTGCCGTCTCCGCGCAGGTCGGCCGAATGACACCCCGCGCAGGACTGCGTGTAGAGCGCCTTTCCCCGGTCGGCCTGCTCGGCGGAGTAGACGCCGTCCCAGACCGTGCGCCCGCCAGCCTTCGACCCGTTTTGCGTGACGCCCGCGAGCCCAGCGCTTGTCAACCACGCCAGGGCGAGGCAGACAACGCGGCTCGTGAAACCCGTGCGCGCCAAGCAGTGGCGAACGTCTGGTCGCATTCCACTGGCGCGGCGCGACGCCGCATTTTCACCGCGGGCTGATCCGCTCACCGGGCACTCGCCCCGGTGGCCTTGGCGTCACCCGGCAATGCGAACACGAGGATGGAGTTGCCGCCCAACGGACGCCGGATATCTGGACGGAGCTCCGGCGCAATCAGCGTCGACCAGCTCCCGCCGCCAATGCCGGCCGGCATCACGACGTATTGCTTGCCCTTCGCTGAGTACGTGATCGGAAAGCCCTGAGCCGTCGTCGGCAGCCGCGTCGTCCACAACGCCTTGCCGGTCGCCGCGTCGAACGCGTACATGTGGCGATCCCAATCACCGCTGAACACAATTCCGCCCGCGGTGGCGAGCACCGCCGTATTCATCGGCGCGCTGTAGCGCTGGTGCCAGATCGATCGCCCCGTTCTGACGTCCATCGCCTGCATTTCGCCGAGGGCGCCGTCTGCCGCCGGATGCATGTAGTTCTTCCGGCGCACTGGTCCGCTGCCGCCTCTCCCGATGATCTTCTCTGGTCCAGGACCGAACGTGGCATGTTCGCAGTTCAGATTCAGCGGCAGGTAAACGGCGTTGGTTTGCGGGCTGTACGCCATCGAGCGCCAGCTCTTGAAGCCGGCGGTGCTCGGACACATGTCGAACTGGACGCCGACCTGCGGAATCATGCTCGGGTTGTAGGTCACCTTGCCGGTGGCGTTGTCCACTTTGAGGATGTTCTGGTATCCCAGATCGGTTGACCGGATGAACTTTCCGGTCACGCGATCGATCTCCCACAGGATCCCCAACTTGCCCATCGTCAGCATCGACTTGCGTCCGTTGACGTCGACGAGCATGCGTTCGAACGCTTCGTCCATGTCCTGCGTTTCACCGGGAATGTGTTGGTAATACCACTTCATCTTGCCGGTGTCGGGATCGATCGCGAGCGTCGAGCTCGTGTAGAGCGCGGCGCCATCCGTGCCCCGGACCGCCCGCGCCCAGGGCTTGGCTTGCGCCGTGCCCCAGTACACCAGACCGGTCTGCGGATCGAAGCTGCCCGACATCCACATGTCGCCGCCGGCGCGGAACGGCATGGCCAGATCGCCCCAGGTGTCGCCGCCGGGCTCGCCGGGCCGAGCGATGCTTGCCGTCCGCCACAGCTCCTTTCCGGTCCGCGCATCCAGGCCGGCGAGAAAGCAGGGTTCTTCCTTGTACCGGCTGCAGCCGGTGATCCCCGCGATCACTTTGCCGCGAACCACGATCGGTCCGGCCGTGTACTCGAAGCCCATCGCCTTGTCGGCCATTTTGGTGTCCCACACCAGCTTGCCGGTCTTTGCGCTGATCGCGACGATATGGGCGTCGTTGGTGGTCCCGTAGATCTTGTCTTCGAATATCGCGATGTTCCGCTGAATGCCGCGGCCGCCGTCACCTTGCCCCTCGGCGGCGGGAGCAGCCGTCGGCCGCTGCGCCTGCCGCGGAATGTCGGTCTGTTCGCCCGCTCCGCCGCGGGCGGCTGCCGGAGCCGCGGCAGTTCCACGGGCCGCCGGCGCGGCTTCGGGCGCTGGACGGTATTCCCAGATCAAATCGCCGGTTGCCGCATCGAGCGCCTGAATGACGCCGCGCGGATTCGGCAGATACATGATGCCGTCGTGGACGAGCGGCACAGCCTCATTGGCGCCGGTGTCGTCCATCGCCCACGACCAGGCGAGCTGCAGCTGGTTGACGTTCTGCTTGTTGATGTCCGCGAGCGTGCTGTAGCCCCAGTTGTTGTCCGTCCGCCGCCAGTTCAACCAGTCGCCGGCGGGCGGATTGCGCAGCATTTCCTCGGTCACGTTCGTATAGGTCGACAGCTCCGTCGGCCGCAAGTCCCGGACCTGCGCCAGGGCGGCCAGGCCCGCCACGACAACCACCGCGATCGTGAACGCAATCTGCTTCTTCACGTGGATGCTCCTTGGCACATTGGCGCGCACCACTTGCCAGCAACCGAGGACGAATAATATGGGAGGCAGGATAGTGGGGCGGCGGGAAGTAATGACGAAGACGGCGCGATCGTGTTCCTCCTTGACCCGGAACCGGCTCTGTCACGTCGCCAAGGCCGCGATTGTAGCCATCCCTGCCAGCGACGAACAATAGAAATGTGAAACCTCAAAACCAGGGCAGAGCTCGGCTCGTAGTGGTTCTCGAGGATCAATGTGCGGACACCCACTTTCGATGCAACCAGGCTGGCCCGACGATGACGATGGCGCAGGATGGACGAAAATGTTCGCAATTCTGGAGCAGATCTATCTGATCGAAAAGGGGAAGGTGTTTTAAGATCGACAATCACCGTTTACAGCGTTGTTCGTCAGGTCTGATACCTTTGTGGCACAGGCTCCTTTCATCACTGGAGTACCAACATGATTGCTAGATTCCGCTTGGGGCTGCTGGCCGCACCCCGGGCTCGCGACCTTCAATGGCTCTTCGGAACCTTGGTTTTTTTCGGGTGTGTTGGGCTGGCCTGGCCGGCCAGCGTGGCCGCGGGGCAAGGCGTAACCAACTCTTCTCTTTCAGGCACGGTCAAGGACAGCACGGGTGGGGCCGCTCCAGGAGCGACCGTCCTGGCCGTCCATGAGCCGTCAGGCACGACCTACGAAGCGGTCACGCAGTCCGACGGACACTTCTCCATGCCCGGCATGCGCGTGGGCGGTCCATACACGGTGACGGCGTCGCTCAGCGGCTTCTCCTCGGACGTGCTGCACGACGTCACGCTGAGCCTTGGCGTCGCCCGGGATCTCGAGTTCTCACTGAAGCCCGCAGGTGTCACCGAGACCGTGACGGTCGTCGGCCAGAGCGATCCGGTGTTCAGCACGCTGCGCACGGGCGCCGCCACCGCGGTCACGCGCGACGACCTCGCCAGCCTGCCGACGATTTCCGGCCGCATCACGGACATCACCCGACTGACGCCGCAGTACGGCGGCGGCGGTACCTTCGTCGGCCAGGACAACCGCTCGAGCAACATCACCGTCGACGGGTCGTATTTCAACGGCTCGTTCGGTCTGGACACGGCGACCGGCGGACCGGGGGACCGCGCGGGCGTCGCGCCGATCTCGCTCGAGGCGATCGAGCAGATCCAGGTGAGCGTCGCGCCCTACGACGTCCGCCAAGGCAATTTCACGGGCGCCAACGTCAACTCGGTGACGCGCAGCGGAACCAATCAGTTCATCGGCTCGATCTACACGCGCTATCGCAACCAGTCGTACGTCGGCACGCAGGCGGCGGATCAGGCCTATAACCCTGGAACCTTCAAGACCACGGACACCGGCGAGTGGGTGGGTGGGCCGATCGTGAAGAACAAGCTCTTTTTCTTCGAGAGCTTCGAGAACCAGAGCGACACCAGGCCGCTCACGACGTTCACCTCGAATCCTGGTGGGGCGCCGGTGGCCGGCAACACCACTCGCGTCCTCACGTCGGATATGGCAGGGCTCAGCAGCTTTCTGAAGCAGAACTTCAACTACGACACGGGCCCCTTCGACAACGTGCCGAAGCTGACACCCGCCAAGCCGTGGATGATCAAGGGCAACTACAACATCAACAACGCCAACAAGGTCACCTTCCGGTACAACCAGCTCGACGCGAGCACCGACGTCAATCACAATGGGTCGGCCGCGCTGGGCACGACTCGTCAAACGCTGACGACGAACTTCCTGACGTTCGCCAACTCGAACTATTCGATTCTCGAGAACATCAAGTCGGGCGTCGGAGAGTGGAACTCGGTATTCGGATCGTTCACGAATGACCTCATCGTCGGCCACACCTTCAACGACGAGAGCCGGAAGCAGATCAATCTCTTCCCGTTCGTGGTGATTGGCGACGGCGCGGGCAGCGCCTATACGGCGTTCGGGTCTGAACCGTTCACGCCGTTCAACCTGCTCACATACAGCCAGTTTCAGCTGCAGGACAGCGTGACCAAGGTGGTGAAGAACCACTCCTTCACGTTCGGAGGAGCTTACGAGAAGTTCCACTCCGAGAACTCCTTCTACTTTGGCATTCAGAGCGCATACTCCTATGCTTCGCTGTCGGACTTCTACGCCGACGCGAACGGATACCTCGCCAATCCGAACCGTACGGTGTCGCCGGTCACGCTCCTCAACTTCCAGGTCAAGTACCTCTTGCAGCCCGGTCAGACGGTGCCGCCGATGCAGCCGCTCGACGTGACCTATTCGAGCGCGTACGGCCAGGACGAATGGCGGGTGCGGCCGAACTTCACGTTGACGGCCGGCCTGCGCGTTGACGTGCCGAAGTTCGGCAATACGGCGTTCGACAATCCCGCCGCCAACGCGCTGACGTTCCGCGATCAGGACGGTTCTGCCGTCAAGTACTCGACCGGCAGCCTCCCGAGCACAACGCCGTACTGGTCGCCCCGCATGGGCTTCAACTGGGATGCCCTGTCGGATGGCACCACTCAGGTGCGCGGCGGTACCGGCCTCTTTTCCGGCAAGCCGCCGTTCGTCTGGATTTCGAACCAGATCGGCAATACGGGAGTGCTGTACGGATTCCTTTCGAGCGGAGCCTCCACCGCGTTTCCGTTCAACCCGAATCCGGACCGATACAAGCCGGCGGCGGCCGGCGGTGTGGCGAGCAGCTACGAGCTCGATGTCACCGATCAGAGCTTCCGATTCCCGCAGACATGGCGAACCAACATCGGTGCCGACCGGAAGCTGCCGTTCGGTCTCGTCGGAACGGTCGACTTCATCTACAACCGGGACGTCAACGCTCCTGTCTACATCAACGCCAACCTGCCGGCCGCCGAGTCTGCGTACACGGGCGTCGACAACCGCCCACGTTGGGTGGCGACGGCTGCCTATCCCGCCTGTGTGACCAGTGGAGGACCGTTCGGGACCGGCGGTCAAACGGGTCCGTGCGTGACGCGGCTGAATAACCCGGTGGGCAACTCGGTGACCGCGGCGTACGTCATCAAGAACCAGGACCAGAACCGGTCGTGGGACATCGCCGGCTCTGTCGCGAAGACGCTGACCCACGGAGTGGCATTCAAGGGCGGGTACAACTACGGCGTGTCGAAGAGTATCGTCGAGCCCTCGTCGACGGCAGGGAGCTCGTGGGGGGCGGCGAATCCGATCTCGTTCGATCCGAACAACCCGGCGTTGGCGTATTCGCAGAACTCGCCCGGCAAGCGCGTGTTCCTCCAGGCCTCCTACTCGCACCAGTACCTCCGCTTCGGCGCGACGACAGTCTCGGCGTTCTACGAGGCGCACCCGACGTTCGTGCCCGTCCCGGGCAGCTCGAGCGGGCAGACGGCCGCGAACACCAGCTACGTCTTTTCCGGGGACGCGAACGGAGACACGGTGAGCGGTAACGACCTGATCTACATCCCTCGCAGCACATCGGAGATGAACTTCAAGCCGCTCACGGTCAGCGGAAGGACCTACACCCCTGCCGATCAGGCGGCTGCCTTCGAGCAGTACATCCAGAACGACTCCTACCTCAGCTCGCACCGCGGCCAGTACGCCGAGCGTGGCGCCGTGTTCTATCCCATGGTCAACCGCGTCGACCTGAGCATCGTGCAGGATGTGTTTCACAGCCTCGGCGGCGCCAAGCACACGGGACAGCTCAGGCTCGACATCACCAACTTCGGGAACCTGTTGAATCACAACTGGGGTGTGGGGCAGCGAGTCATCAACCCGCAGATCTTGACCAGTCCGTCTGTGGACGCGAGCGGCGCGCTCACGTACAACCTCCAGACTCTGAGCGGCAACCTGTTGACGGCCCCGTTCCAGACCTCGGCCACCATCAACGACGTCTATGGCCTGATGCTCAGCTTCCGGTATACGTTCAACTAGTGTCCTGCGTTCGACGATTTAGTACACGGCTTCCGGCGCGCGGCGCCCGCG
>JBDTVS010000156.1:0-19354 GCA_040007095.1 Acidobacteriota bacterium | reverse complement strand
GAGAGCTTCGAAGGCGAGACGTGGAAGAGCTTCATGCTCCACTACAACTTCCCGCCGTTCTCGGTCGGCGAAGTGGCGTTCTTGCGCGGACCCGGACGCCGGGAAGTCGGCCACGGTGCCCTGGCGGAGCGATCGCTCGCCCCCATGATGCCGGCAGAGGGGGACTTCCCGTACACAGTCCGCGTCGTGTCCGACATCCTCGAGTCGAACGGCTCGTCGTCGATGGCGTCGGTGTGCGGCGGCTCGCTCGCGATGATGGACGCCGGAGTGCCCATCAAAGCCCCTGTCGCGGGCATCGCGATGGGCCTCGTGATGGACGAGAGCACGGGCAAATACGCGGTCCTGTCCGATATCGCCGGCGCCGAAGACCACTACGGCGACATGGACTTCAAGGTCGCTGGCACCGCCAATGGCATTACGGCGCTGCAGATGGACATCAAGGTCACGGGCATCACTACCGAGGTGATGAAGAAGGCCCTCGAGCAGGCGCGCCAGGGCCGTCTGCACATCCTCGACAAGATGCGCGAGACGATCTCGGCCGGTCGCGAGAGTATCTCCACCTTTGCGCCCAGGATCGTCACGATCAAGATTCCGGTGGACAAGATCCGGGACGTGATCGGACCGGGCGGCAAGATGATCCGGAGCATCATCGAGCGTACCGGGGTGAAGATCGATGTCGAGGACGATGGCCGAGTCAACGTGGCGTCGGCCGACTCAGCGTCGGCCCAGAAGGCCATCTCGATCATCCAGGAGCTCACGGCGACTCCCGAGCTCAACAAGACCTACCTCGGGAAGGTTCAGCGAATCACCGACTTCGGCGCGTTTGTCGAGATCATGGCCGGCACCGACGGCCTGCTGCATGTGTCGGAGATCGCGAATCATCGCGTGAAAGACGTACGCGACGAGCTCAAAGAAGGCGAACAGTTGCTGGTGAAAGTCATCAACATCGACCCGACCGGCAAGATTCGTTTGAGCCGGAAGGCGCTGCTGACTGAAGAGACCCCGGCAATAAAAAGCTCCTAGGCTCGCGGTGGGTAAGGCTGGACCGCCTTACCCGCCGAGTTGTCCCGCCTGTCCGAACCGTCCGACGCCCGACCTGACTCCCACCCAACCGTTTGCCTGATTCATTCGTCGTAGAATCAGGTATCGCCGATGAAGTCGATCAACCCTCGGCGGGCGGTTGCCCTGGGGACGCTTGCCTGCGCCCTGGGCGTGATTTACGTGGTTTCGGGGCGCCTCCTCGCCGAAACTCCCCCAAGTAACCAAGGCGTGCCGATCTCGGCCGAACGAGCCAAGACGGCGGTTCCCCCGGCCGGTGCACAGAATGATGGGCCCACGATCCGATCTGTGAAGGTGACGGCGAGCCGGTACCGGTTCGACCCACCGATCATCGACGTCTTTCAGGACGACCTCGTGAAGATTGAAGTGCACACCGAAGATATCGCGCACAGCCTCACGATCGACGCGTATCGCATCGCCAAACGCGTCAGCCCGGCGCAGCCGGTCACGTTCGAGTTCCGAGCGGACCAGGCCGGGACCTTCTCCTATTACTGCAACCTTCAGATTGACGATGGCTGCCGCCAGATGCGCGGACGGCTGGTCGTCAGGCCGCGACGATAGCCGCGATCCGGCGATATCTTGGCTGCAGCCGGACACTACGGACACACGGAACGGGCTCGGGCGTCTTTCATTCCCATGACCTTCACGACGACCCGCTTCCTGCGTCTGCCGTCGAATTCGGCATAGAACACCTGCTCCCACGGGCCGAGATCCAGCTTCCCGCTCGTGATCGGTACGATCACCTGATGGCCCATGATGGTCCGCTTCAGATGGGCGTCGGCGTTGTTCTCGCCGGTCTGATGATGACGGTAGTCGAGACCTGAGGGCGCGAGCTGCTCGAGCCAGTCCTGGAAGTCGTGGATGAGGCCGTCCTCCCAGTCGTTTACGAAGACGCCGGCCGTGATGTGCATCGCCGAAACCAGGACGGTGCCCTCGGTGACGCCGCTCGTTTTCACGATCGCGGCGATGTCGTCGGTGATGCGAATGAACTCCTGCGGTGTCTTCGTGGTGAAGAACAGATAGTCGGTATGAACGATCATTTCTGCACGATCAGGATGCTCGAGGGAACGCCTCGGCAGCGGAGATGCGTTCGCGCAACGGCGGGTGGCTGTAGAACAGCCATTGAACGACTCTCGAAGGATATTCTTCGGCGAGATTCTGCGCGCCGAGCCGGCGCATCGCCGAAATGAACGCCGCGGGATTTCGGGTGAGATCGAGCGCGAACCGATCGGCGCGCCGCTCGTATTCGCGCGAGATCGCGTGCGCGATTGGCGCCATCAGCAGCGAGACGGCGCCCGCCGCGAGCAGCAGGAGCGGCAGCCCTGCGGCGTCGACGACGCCGCGCAGGCCGATTGAGCGGGAGAACGCGGCCAGGACCCGGGCAGCGAGATAGAAGCCACACACCATCAGCGCGCTTTCGAAGACAATCCCCTTCCAAATATCGCCATGCACATGGTGTGCGAGCTCGTGCGCCAGGATGACTTCGATTTCCTCGTCTGAATACTGAGCGAGCATCGTGTCGGACACGAGAATTCTGCGGGTGGCGCCGATCCCGGTCAGCGCGGCGTTGGCCTTCTTCGTCTTGTCGCCGAGGCCCCACTCGTAGGCGCCGATGACCCGCGCGCCGGCCCGCTCGGCAAGCGCGAGCAGCCGCGCGCGAAGCGACTCTTTCTCGAGCGGCTTCACGCGGTAGAACAGCGGCAGCAGCAGCACCGGCGCCAGTTGGGCCAGCGCGACGATGACGAGCGCGAAGGTGATGCCGGCCGTCAACCACCACCATTGTGGTGACCACGCGATCAGCCGATACAGGAGGGCCGCGGCGGCAGCCGACAAGATCCCCCCCACGGCCAGCGCCTTCATCTGATCGCGTAGCCACGCGCCGATGCCCTCATTGGACAGTCCGTAGCGACGCTCGAGGACGAAGCCGCTGTAGAAGTTCACCGGCAGCTCCACGACGCCGTTGATGAGCGTCAACAACGCCACGTAGACAATCGCCGTGACGGGCGGAACCCAAAATGAGGACACGGGGAGCGCTACCCATTCGGCGATCGAGCGCAGGCTGACGTTCAGCCCGGTCGCGAGCAGGCCGACCAGCAGCACGCCGGCCCACGCGATCGAGACGACGCTCGCCGCGCGCTTGGACCGATGATACCGAGTCGCCTTGTCTTCGTTCACCGTTCGACCGCGGGGCGTCGCGGTGTCCGGCGGGCCGGGCACACCTGCAGCATTCTGGGACTCTCAGGACGTTCAATCAAGCTGGGCGGCCGTTGCGCGGCCGCGCTAAGGGCCTGTCAATGAACAAGATATACAGTGTGGCCGCCGAGGCATCCCGCCGGGCTTCGTTGCTCGTCGCTTGCATACGCCCGGTATGCGCGCTTCTCGCGCCTTGCCGGGCGGGCGCCTCGACGCCTACACTGCACACCTTGTTCATTGACAGGCCCTAAGACAGATTCTGAAACCAGGAACTTGCTTCATTCGCACAGACAGCGGCTTTGGAAGATGTCTAGCGGGTTGAGATCATCACGCGGCCGTTGACGGTCGCGACGTCGATTGGCGTTCCGCCGCCGTTGATCCGGCCGCGCACGCGACGCTTCGACTGTTCGCCCATCGGCTGCATCTCGACTGACGACACGTCGATCGTCCCGTTCACGCAACTGGCGGAGATATTGGCCTTCGCGTTCTGCGGGAGCGTCACCTGCACGCTCCCGTTCGTGGTTCGCACGTCGATCGGATCGTCGCCGACCGCCCTGAGCTCAATCATCACGCTGCCGTTGGTGGCACGCGCGTCGACGCCGCCGCCCAACTCACGCGCGGTGACGCCGCCATTGGTCGTATTCGCGAACACGCGTCCAGTGATCCCTTCGACGGCGACCGCGCCGTTGGTGGCCCTGGCACGAACGAGCGCCCATTTGGGCACGCGCACGTGATAGTTCACCTGGAAGCTGGCGCCGATCATCACGCCGGCGAGTCGTTCGGTTTCGACGGCGATCCGATCGGGCGTGACCTCTTCCTTGATGCCGATGCGGGGCAGCAAATCACGCGCGGCCGCGTCGGTCGCGGCACGAGCCACCCGTTCGGCCCGGACCTCCACTGTCGAGCCGTCCACTCCTTCGATTTCGATGTCGCCGTTTCCGCTCGAGATCTGCACTTGCCCCTTGTCCGCCAGTGGATAGGTATGGGTCCATTGGTCCGACGCGCGCGCCACCAGCCCCCCGACCGCCGCATCGCACCCGAGATTGGCGAGCAGGGACCCGACAAGCAGCAGCAGGGAGACGCCGCGGAATGGGGTAACAGGTTGATGGGGTAATGCCGTGATGGGGTGATGGGATGATGGATTGATGGCGTGATCGTCCGATGGCGGCATGGTGTGAATCCAAGAGACGAGAGGCCGTGGTCGGGAGTTCATCGCTCAGGCACACACGTCACATTACGCCGTGAGCACTCCCCCGTTCCGCCATCCACCAATCACCCCATCACCCCATCACCACATCATTCCATCACCACATCATTCCATCACCCCATCGCACCGTCGCCTCCCCTGCCTCAATTCAAATTCACCGAGATGAGCTTCGAGACTCCGGGCTCTTCCATGGTCACCCCGTACAAGCGGTCGGCGATCTCCATCGTCTTGCGGTTGTGGGTAATCAGGATGAACTGGGTGTGGCTCTGCATGCCGCGCAGCATTTCGACGAACCGGCCGATGTTGGCATCGTCGAGTGGCGCGTCGATTTCATCGAGCAGGCAGAACGGGCTCGGCTTGTACTGAAACAGGCCGAACATCAGGGCAATCGCCGTCAGCGCCTTCTCCCCGCCCGAGAGGAGCTGCACGCTCTGCAGGCGCTTGCCCGGCGGCTGGGCGATGATCTCGATCCCGCTTTCGAGCGGATCGTTCTCGTCGAGCAGCGTCAGCCCTGCCCGGCCACCACCGAACAACGTACCGAAGGTTCGCTGGAAGTTGTGGTTGATCGCCGCGAACGCCTCGGCGAAACGCTGTCGAGTCGTCTGGTCGATGCGCTTGATGGCCTCGGTGGTCTGCGCGATCGCCGCCACCAGATCGTTCTGCTGTGTGGACAGAAAGGCGTGACGCGACTCGAGTTCGTCGAACTGCTCGATCGCCATCATGTTCACAGGCCCGAGACGCTCGATTTTGGCGCGCAGCGTGGCGATCGCCTCCTCGGCGCTGAGCGAGTGCCGTTCCGCGGCGATGACAGCCGCGCCCGGATCCGACAAGTCCGGCTCCAACCGGACGCGGATGGCAGCCTCCTGGCCGCCGGCATCTCGACGACCGGCGAGTTGCCCCTCGCCGTCATCGATCGAGTCGTCGGGCTCGTCGGCGCAAATGGCACGCGCATCGGGCACCGCCGCGCCGTCCCGCTCGAGCTCCGCCACTTCAACGAGGACGTCATCGAGGGTGGCCTGCACGGCAGCCAGGCAGGACGCCGACAGATGAGACAGTTCGCTCTCGGTGGTGGCCAGCGCGATCGCGAGCTCAGACACGATCGCCCGAATCGATTCGAGCGAAGCGCGGCCGGCCTTCACCAGCCCGTCGTGCTCCTCGGTCCTGGTGCGCAGCGCCGAGACCACCTCGTCGGCGGTTCGCACGTCACGTTGCAATCCGTCGAGCGCGATCACGTCGACATCGAGAAGCGCTTCGGCCGTCGAAATGGCCTCGAGCAACTCGCCGATGCGGGATCGGATCTGATCGATCTCCGCTGCCAATGCGCTCGCACGCTGTTCGAGCTCGATCCCGGACTCCTCCAACCTGCGAACGTCGGCGTGGAGTGCGGCCGCGCGTTCGACCAGCCCGGCATGCGCGGCCCGGGCTTCCGCCGCCCGCTGGCTCAGCTCCTCGGCCGCTTCCCGCGCGCCGAACAATCGATGCTGCGCGACCGTGAACCGCTCGTCCGCGGCGCGCTGTTCCTGTTCGAGCCGACCGATCGCCAGCCGCGCTTCGTCCTGACGTCGGTCGAGCGCTTCACGCTCCTCGGTCGCCTGGCGATGCTCGCGAATGAGCTGCTCGCTCTTCTGGGCCAACCGGACAGCTTCATCGGCCGCGCGCTGGAGCTGTGCCTCGTAACCGACGCCGGCCTTCTCCTGCCGGTGGTGTTCGGCGTTCAAGGCGGCAATCGCGCTCGACGCCTGCGCGATGGTGTTCTCGAGCCCCTCCGTCTCCTCGATCACGCGAAGAAGATCGTCGCGGTCGGCCTCGATGCGATCGCGGAGCTCTTTGATTTCGCGCTTGGTTCCCAGGATGCCTCGCGCGTCCTCGCGCCCGCCGCCATGAACGACATGCGGCCCGTGAAACACGTCGCCGGCAAGCGTCGCCACCGGAACCGGCGCGAAGCGGCTCACGTCCGCCGCCTGATCGTAAGCATCCGCGATCCACGCGTCGCCGAGGGCCAACCGAATCGCATCGCCAAAGGGACCATTCACGCGGACCACGGTCGAGAGCGCGACGATGCCGGCGGGTGGCACCGGACCGGCGCCGGCGGCGGTGCGGCTGAATGCGGCGTCCCGATCCGCCGCGGCGGTGATTACGAACCCGCAGCGGCCGGCGTGTGTGTCGCGCAGCAGCTGCAGACCGGCGGCCGCGTGTTCTGCCCGCTCGACGACAACGTGCTGAACCAAATCGCCCAGACACGCTTCGACCGCGCGTTCGTAGCCCGGATCGACCTCGAGATAGTCGGCCAGGGCACCCAGCTGGGCGACGTGGCCGTTGGCTTTCGCGAGCACGGCACGGGCACCGTCGCCGTAACCCGCCCGCGCCGCATCGAGCTCTTCGAGCGATGCGAGGCGCGCCTCGAGTGCGGCGAGCTCCTGCTCGCGCGTGCGCACCGATCGGGCGCGCCACTCATGCTCGATCCGGGCGCTGGCCAGCTCGGACTCGCGCGCCGCGCGCGCGACCCGCGTGGCATCCATCGCGTCCTGCAACTGCCGCAGCCGCTCGGTCGCCTCCGCGCGATCCATTTCCGCCCGATCGGATTCGACCCGGATGTCCTGGCGCTCGACGTCCAGTTTCGACAGGGTTTCGGCGACGCGGTCGCGGGCGGTCTTTGCATGCTCGACCGCATGCCGCAACGCCGTTGCCGAATTGATGGCCGAGAAGACTTCGCTGCGCACCGCCTCAACGTCCGCTTCGAGGCCTTCGATCTCGCGGTGTGCGACCTCGTAGGCCTCGCTCCCGTCCGCCAGCGTCTGGCCGGCGCGATCGCGATCGACCAAGGCTGCGGCGGCAGCGTCACGGCCGGCCGCCAGGGCAAGACGCGCCGGCTCGCGCCGCGCCTCCAGGGTGTCGAACTCCGCCGCCAGCACGCGACAGCGCGCGTCCAGCGACTGGATCTGTTCGCGGTCGAAGGCAATCTGCTGCTGCCGGCGGTTGATCGCCAGCTCACGGCCGTGCGCGCTCTCGCGCGCCTGCATCGCGCTCGATTCGGCCTCGACCAACTCGATCCGCACGCGTCCGAGGTCCGATTCAATCTCCGACAGGCGGGCCGCCGCCGCCGACTCGCGCTCGCGCGCGTCGCCCAGACGGCCGCGCGCCGATTCGATCGTTTCGGCGAGCTGACGGTACTTCCGCGCGAACAGCACCTTTTCCCATCGGCGCAGCTCGTCGCGCAGCTTCTGGTATCGCTTCGCCTTCGCCGCCTGACGCTTCAGCGTGCCGCGCTGTTTGTCGACCTCGAACACGATGTCGTCGATACGGGTCAGGTTCTGCTGCGCGGCGTCGAGCTTCAGCTCCGCGGATCGCCGCCGCGACTTGTACTTCGTGATGCCGGCGGCCTCCTCGATCAATTGGCGGCGATCGGTCGGACGCGTGCTCAGAATCAGCCCGATCTTCCCCTGCTCGATGATCGCGTACGCCTTGGCGCCGAGCCCGGTGTCCATCAGAAGGTCGTGAACGTCGCGCAGCCGGCAGACCTGACCGTCGATGAGATACTCGCTGTCGCCGGAGCGGTAAAGCCGACGCGTGACCTCGACTTCCCGCGCCACCGACTGAATCAGTGTGTCGGCGTCGGTGACCGGGTGGTTGTGGCCATTGCCGCGGCCGTTCCCATGACCATTCCCGTGGCCATTGCCATGGCCGCCTTCCACGAGATGGCCGTTCGCCACGTGGCCATTGCCGGCGTGACCATTCCCAACGTGGCCATCGCTCGGCCGATCCAGGTGGTGCCCGTCTTCACTCGCGCCCGGCTGCTCAGGCTGATCGGTAAACGCGGGCCCGACGACATTCTTCAAGACGCCGCTGAAGCGCAATCGCACCTCGGCCGTGGCGGTCGGCTTGCGCGCATCGCTGCCATTGAAGATGACGTCTTCCATTTTCTCGCCGCGCAGGCTCTTCGCGCTCTGCTCGCCCATCACCCACGTGATGGCGTCGGCGACGTTGCTCTTGCCGCAACCATTCGGCCCGACGATGGCGGTGACCCCCTTGTCGAAGGCCAGTTCGGAACGGTCGGAAAACGATTTGAAGCCGTTGATTTCGAGACGCTCGAGACGCATGAGCACACCCTGAAGGCCGGCCGGCGCCGGCCGCCACGTTCCGTTGTGAGGGTCCGCCTACATACGGACGGGCCCTGTCAGGCCCGACACAGGTTCTGGCTGGGAGGCAGAACGACACGGACCGACTTGCGACCTTTTCGCCGTCTGAAAGTCCAGACGGCGGCCCCAGGTCGTAAAGCGGTCGTCAGTGTAGCAAGGCCCAGGTATAGTGGCAAGAGCAAACTACGACACAATTCGTTGTGGTCGTGTGCCCCAACCCCGCCCCTGGTTAGTGAGCCTTCGAACGTCCGTTCGTGCGCGAGAGTTCGGTCAGTTTGACCGCTTCGCCGAACATCGACAGGGCGACCTGAGACTGAGGATCGGCGCTCAGGAGATGCCGTTGCGCTTCGGCGATGCCGAACACCACTTCGTCGATGCGAAAGCGGATCATCGCGCGGATGAAGTCTTCGTCTTTCTTGAACGCCTCCTCGTCAAATTTGACTTTGTCGGTGGTGAGCTGCTCGCGGAAATCGGCCAGCATCGCATCGTCCACGACGAAGTTGGGCTTGACGAGCGCGCGGCCCGTGGCGCGTTGTGTGATGCGGTTATCGCCATCGGCGGTGAACTTCTGCGCGAAGGTCTCGAACGTCTGACGGCCGTAGAGCGTGCGGCCGACGCGTCCGGGATTGAATCCTTCCACGGGTCCGGCGATTCGCTTGTCGGGCTCGATACCGCCTCCGCTGTAGACGGGCCGTCCGGAGTCAGTGCGCTTCAGGTCGCTCGGGCTGTGCACACGTTCGACATCCTGGTCTTTCAGTCTGTAGCTCAGGTACTCGTCGAATGTCGAATCCCAGGGGCGCTGAATCAGACGGCCGCTCGGCGTGTAGTAGTGTGCGGTCGTCAGTGCCAGGCCGGCCTGACCGCTGATGCGGTACACCGACTGCACGAGCGCCTTACCGAACGTCGTCTCGCCGACAATGTAGGCGCGGTCGTGATCCTGCAGCGCCCCCGTCACGATCTCGGAGGCGCTGGCGCTGTCCCGATTCGCCATCATGACCACGGGGATATCGGAGAACTCGCCGTCTTCAGTCGCGCGATAGTCCTGATCGGAGTTTTGCACGCGGCCGCGGGTGTAGACAATCATCCGTCCGCGGGGGAGGAATTCGTTGGCGACTTTGATCGCCTGGTCGAGTGGACCGCCGGGATTGCCGCGGATGTCGAACAACAGGCGCTTCATGCCCTTGGACGAGAGTTCGCGCAGCGCGTGCTTGACGTCGCGATCGGTATTTTCCCCGAAGTCCTGCATGCGGATGTAGCCGGTCGTCGCGTCGATCATGAAATAGGACGTGACTGTCGGGATGGTCACTTCGTCTCGCGTGAGCGCGACCGGAATCAGTTGTTCGTAGCCGCGCCGCTTGACCTCGATGCTGACGTTGGTGCCCTTCGGGCCGCGCAGCTTCTGCATCGCCTGATCGTTGGTCCAGCCCTTCGCATCGTCGCCGGCGATGCGCGCGATGACGTCGCCGCGGCGAACGCCCGCCTTGTAGGCCGGGGATCCCTCGAAGATGCGTGTGGCGGTGACATCGCCATCGACTGAAACGATTTGTATGCCGATGCCGTAGTAGCGACCCTCCTGCCGCTCGCGCATCCGCGCGTACTCCACGGGCGAGAAGAAGCTGGAGTGAGGATCCAGCGTGCTCAGCATGCCGCGAATCGCGCTGTAGACGACGTTGTCGGATTCGACCTTCTCTACGTAATTCGTCTCGATCGCGCTGAGCGCGGCCGTGAACGTTTTGTAGTGCTCGGGAATCTTGTCGTCGACGGCGAGCGCGTTCTTCCCGAAGAACCCGCCGATCAGCGCGGAGGTGACGATCGCAAACACAACGACGGGCAGGGAGCGGTAGCGTCGCATATGGAGATCAGCCTAGCAGATAACTTCCTTACAGGCAACGACTTCTGGGGCATCATCAGCGTAGAATTTCTTGACCCGCCGCGCGCCTGGTTCCTATAATGGTGGCAGCCGGCCTTACCTTTATCCGGATTTCAGGAGCACACCATGTTAGGTTCCATCGGGATGCCAGAGCTGATCATCATTTTCGTGATCGCGCTGATCATTTTTGGCCCCCGCAAGCTACCCGAATTGGGCCGATCGCTCGGCAAGAGCCTCGCAGAGTTCAAGCGCGCCTCGAACGAACTGCGCAGCACCCTCGAGGAGGAGATTCGTCTCGAGGATCAGAAAGCCAGAGTCGAGCCCCCCAGAGCGACCGAAGCCTCGGCCACGCCCATCCAGACCCATCCCGACGAACCGGCGGTCATGGCTGGCGCGTCAGGAAAGGTCGACAAGAGCGCGTAATTGGCCTTGGTCCCCTTCCCCGGTCCACAGACCGGATCCGCGGCGCGTGCGCTTGTTCCGGACGAGGATGAGTCTCCGGGCGGGCAAATGTCTTTCCTGGAGCACCTCGACGAGCTCCGGAAGCGGATTGTCAACGCCCTCATCGCCGTCGCGGTCGGTGTCCTCGTCGGTTTCTTTTTAATCGACCGCATCTCCGATTTCCTGCTCGGACCGACCCGCCGCATCCTGCCGCCCGGCAGCAAGATGATCTACACACAGCCGGGCGAGGCGTTCTCGTTCAACGTGCAGGTTGCGCTCATCGCCGGCGTGGTGCTCGCGGCGCCGGTCATCATGTACCAGGTCTGGATGTTCATCGCGCCCGGCCTCTATGCGAACGAGAAGAAGCTCGCCGTACCGTTCGTCGCGTTGTCCACGACCGGCTTCATCGGCGGCGCGCTGTTCAATCACTACATCGTCTTCGTCTGGATGATGACGTTCTTCGCCAGCTTCAACACCGCCGATCTCGTGTTTCTGCCGAAGCTCGACGATGTCTTCGATCTGTATACGAAGATGCTGCTCGGGATGGGCCTGGTGTTTCAAATGCCGACGATCATCTACTTCCTGGCGAAGATGAAGATGGTCACCTGGCGATTCCTGGCGCGCAGCTTCAAGTACGCGATCCTGGTCATCTTCGTGGCCGCCGCTGTCATCACGCCGACCGGCGACATGGTGACGCAGACGATCTTCGCCGCACCGATGGTTGGACTGTACGTGCTCGGCATTCTCATCGCCTGGATGGTCGGCCCCAAAGGAAAGAGTGCAGAGAGTGCAGAATGAGACATCCCGTTGAGGTGCATTGACGTAGAGTTAGAGCCAGCGGTACTATTGATTGCTGTTGAGCTAATGGGCGACTGCTACCGCGGGAGGTAGCTTCAATGTCACAAACGCTTCGTTCGATGGCAGCCACGGCTGCTTGTGTTCTTTGGGCAGTGACGGCAAGTGCGCAAGCGCCGGCATCCCAGACATCCCCCTCGTCAGACGAGACGACTCGTCCAGCTACTACGACATTCTTCGGCGACACCGGTATCTGGTTCGTGCCGACCGGCGAGATCGTACCCGCCGGAAAATGGTCAGCGAGCGGCTACCGCCGGGGCACAAACTACATCCAGGGATACACCAACGTCGCCGACTTTGCCGGCACGTTCGCGTTCGGCGTGAAGGACAGGGTCGAGATTTTCGGCTCGTTCCTGGTCGACACTCGTATCGATCGCGATGTGCGGCCGCTGTTCGGCACCGAGACGGAGTTTGCTGGCGTCATCGATCGATACCCTCGCGTCAACACCACCTGGACGGGCGATAACGTCGGCGACCTCTATCTCGGCGCGAAGTTCAACATCTGGTCCCAATATCGACAGAAACCCGCGGCGATCGCTGTGCGGGCGATGGTGAAGGTCCCCACCGGAAAGAAGGACGTCGGCAACAGCACGGGTAAAGCTGACGGCTCCTTCGACTTCATCGTCAGCAGGGAGATCGCGAAGGTCACCGAAGTGTCGGGTTACGCCGGCTATCAGATTCGCGGAGTGGCCGACGGTTTCGATGCGCCGAACGGAGCGTTCCAGTGGGGTGCAGGTACGACGTTCCCTTCCCGCAGCCCGCTGCGGGTCTTTGGCGAGGTCAACGGCATCGTGCCGAACGGCAGCACCACGACCATTACGGGATCGAGCCTCTTCGGCACCGACAACAGCCGGGCTCCGCTCGTATCGGCCACGGAAAACCTGACCCGCGCAACCGCAGGGCTCACGTTCCAGGCCAAGAACGGCTTCTTCGCGGGCGCAGGTTTGAGCTGGAACGTGCCGCGCCGGGATCGCCTTGACGGCCGTCGAGAATCCGATGACGACCCGTTCGCGGACTACGTAGACTGGCAGTTCCGCATCGGATATCACCCGGGCGTGCGCGTCTACGTGCCGCCACCGCCACCGCCGCCACCACCACCGCCGCCACCACCGCCGGCTCCCGTGGCGCCACCGACTCACGATCTGTCGGTGAAGGCGGAGTGCAATCCCTGCACGGTGCAGGTGGGCCAGACATCGACGGTCACCGCGACGGCGCAGGATTCGATCAGTTGCGCGCTGACGTATCGGTGGAGCGCACCAAGCGGGACGTTCGCGAACCCCGCGCAGCGCGTCACGCCGTGGACCGCCTCGCAGCAAGAAGGCACGGTGCCGGTGACGATCACCGTCACGTGTCCGACCGACAACAAGACGGCGACCGACACTGTGCGGATTCAGGTCGTTCGACCGGCGCCAGTGGTCGAGCTGACGTTCGAGGACGTGTACTTCGACTTCGATCGCTACTCGCTGCGACCCGAAGCACTCCGCCTCCTGGACGATGCGGTAACCAAGCTGCAGGCCAATCCGGACAAGCAGCTGATCATCGAAGGACACACGTGCAGCATCGGCACCGCCGAATACAATCTCGCCCTCGGTGAGCGACGAGCCGCTGCAGTCCGCGAGTATCTGACCTCACGCGGCGTCGGGGCCGCACGACTTGAGACGCGCAGCTATGGCGAGGAACGCCCCAAGTACGACAACGCTCGTGAGGAAACGCGCCGACTGAACCGTCGCGCGGCGCTGGTGGTCAAGGTTCAGTAGTCGACGCCGCCAGTCGAATCGAAGGAAACGCCGGGGCACGCGCCCCGGCGTTTTTTTTCTGTTCAGATTCAATCTCGGCGGTAGTGACGTCGACGCGCGGCGGGGGCCTTCGAACCTGCTCGGACGAGGCGAAGTGATGGCGGTGGCGGTGGGGGCGGGGGTGGGACCGTGGATGAGTTCGGATGGCGAGGCGTCGAACACAACACTCACGCGTGCTTTTGGCCCGTGCGACGACCTGCGGTCAGGGGAGAGAGCGAGACGACTACCCGCCCGCAGATGCTGTGTCTGCCAACCGTCCGTGACCGTCGATCGGAGAGGAGAGACCGCCGGGTATTACTTCGCTGGAATCGGCGACATCCCCACAAGCGTGAACTTCTGGATGCGTCTATTCTCGGGCTTGAGCGGGGTGACCTCGGTGACGTAGAGATTGCCCTTCGAATCGGCGGCCATGTGGTGCAGCGTCCCGAACTCACCGGGAGCCGAACCCCAGCGGCCGAATGTGTCGAGGACGTCGAGGGTTTTGCGATCGAGCACCATGACCTTGGCCTGGCTTCTGTTGCCGACGTACAGGAAGCGTTGATCCGCGTCGGGTGAGAACGCAGTACTGGCAGCGGTGGTTCCGTTGCCGCAGTCCGGCGCCTTGCAGTCCCGGCCGATGAACACCTGATTGATGTACTTTCCCGCGGCCGTGAACACCTGCACGCGCTTCCCGCCTCGATCCGAAACGTAGACCAATCCGTCGTTCGAGACGCGCGCGGCGTGCACGGGCTGGACGAACTGGGGGGCGCCCTTTTCGTCCGCGTCGGGAGACGCGGGGTTGGGGGGATCGTCGACTGGCACGTTGCCGAACGCGCCCCACATTCGCTTGAACGTGCCCGTGTCCGCATCGAACACGATCACACGCCGATTGCCGTAGCCGTCGGCCACGAAGAGTTCGTTGGTCCTGGCGGACACGAACGTGTCCGCGGGCTGGTTCAGGTTCTGCGTATCGGCGTTGCCTTTGCTCTGGCCCGCTCGACCAATCTGCAGCACGAACTTCCCGGCCTTCGTGAATTTCAGAATCTGATGATCGTTCGCACCGTTGCCGCCGATCCAGACGAAGCCCTTGGGGTCGACATAGACGCCGTGCTCCGAGCTCGGCCATTCGTACGCCGCGCTGGTTCCGCCCCACGCCTGAATGAACGCGCCGGCGGCGTCGAACTCCAGCAATGGCGGTGCGGCCCGCGGCTTCTCGTCCGGCGTCAGCGTCGCGGGACGCTGCAGCACCCACACGTGATCCTGGGAGTCGATGGCGACGCTCGAGACCTGCCCGAACTGCCAGTGGTTCGGGATCTTCGGCCAGGCCGGATCCACCTGAAACCTGGGCACCTCGCGCGCGGCGGGGCGGGCGCCCTGCGCGCCCGCGGACATACGCCGCTGTCCAACAACCATGCCGGCAGACGCCAAGACAACGACGCACGCCACAATCTTTCGATGCATGACCGCCATCCTTGCAGGTCTAGTTTCTAGTACGACTTGGCGAACCAGGCTTCCGCCTGCGACGGGCTCTCGCACCGAACGCAGGTTCCACTCGGCGCCGGAGCGTTCAGCGGCATGTTGCGGATGGTGGCCTGCGTGTCGGTCTTGATCTGCGCCTCGCAGTCCGCCGAGCCGCACCATGCGGCGATCACGAACCCGGGCCTCCCCTCCATTGCCTCCTTGAAGGCCGCGTACGATTCGACGCGCTGCGTGTGCGCCTCACGGAACGCGACGGCCCGCTCCAGGAGATTGCGTTGAATGCTGTCGAGGATTTCGCGGACGCGCGCGGCGAGGCCGTCCATCGGCACGCCGGCCTTCTCGCGGGTATCGCGCCTGGCGGTGAACACCTGCGCTTTCTCGATGTCCTTGGGTCCGATCTCGATCCGCAGGGGCACGCCGCGCATTTCCCATTCGGAGAACTTCCAGCCCGGGCGCTCCTCGCGCTCGTCGAGCGTCACGCGAATCCCTGCCGCCACGAGCTCGGCCCGAATCTCCTTCGCGCGCGGCAGCACGGTCTCCCGCCAGTTGTCCTTGCCGATCGGCACGATCACCACCTGGTAGGGCGCGATCCGCGGCGGCAGCACGAGTCCACTGTCGTCGCCGTGGACCATGATCGCGGCGCCGATGAGGCGGGTCGTCATGCCCCAGGAAGTCCCCCACACGTGCTGCACACTCTTGTCGCGAGACTGGAAGGTGATGTCGAACGCCTTGGCGAAGTTCTGACCGAGGTTGTGCGACGTGCCGGCCTGCAGGGCGCGACCGTCGCCCATCAGCGCTTCAATCGAATACGTCCGCAACGCCCCGGCGAACTTCTCGCTCTCGCTCTTGCGGCCGGGGATGACCGGCATCGCCAGTTCGGTTGCGACCATTTCCTGGTACAGCGCGAGAATCTTGAGGGTCTCTTCCTCGGCCTCCTCCGCTGTCTCGTGCGCCGTGTGACCTTCCTGCCACAGGAACTCGGTGGTACGAAGGAAAGGCCTCGTCACTTTCTCCCACCGGACCACGTTGGCCCACTGGTTGATGAGCACGGGCAGATCGCGCCACGACTGAATCCACTTCGCGTACATCGTCCCGATGATGGCTTCCGACGTCGGCCGGACCACCAGCTTCTCTTCGAGCTCTTCTCCTCCGCCGTGGGTGACGTAGGCGACTTGCGGGGCAAAGCCTACGACATGCTCCGCTTCCTTGTTCAGCAGGCTTTCCGGGATGAACAGGGGAAAGTAGGCGTTGACGTGGCCGGTGGCCTTGATCCGTGCGTCCAGTGCCTGCTGAATCAGTTCCCAGATCGCGTAGCCATATGGGCGAATCACCATGCAGCCCTTGACCGGTGAGTAATCGGCGAGCTCCGCCTTGCGCACGACGTCCAGGTACCACTTGGAAAAATCCTGCGAGCGCGGGGTGATCTCGGTGACGAACGAATCGGACGATTGTTTGGCCATTCGCTGCTCATTCTATCGGTCAGCCGCTCGTGGTGAAAGTCCGGCGGTCCAAAAGCATTCGTTCAGGAGCGCGCATGGCGGGACCAGGTCAGCGACCAGCAACGCAGCCCGGCCCGGGATGCATCGGCGGGCCGCAATGGCAACGTTGTGCGTTCGCGGGCTCTTACTCGGCGTCGCGGCGGTCGACGACGTGCACGAGCCAGTGACGATCGTCGCGCTCTGGGAAATCCTCGCGGAAGTGGCCGCCGCGACTCTCCTCGCGCCTCAGCGCCGCGCGAGCGATCAGCTTCGCCACGGTCACCAGATTCAAGTGGCGCCACGCGTCGCCGTCGGTCGACTTGGCGCGGACGCGTTCTCGCTCGATCGCGTAGACGCGGTCGAGCTGCCCGACCGCCTCCTGCAACCCCGCCCGTGTTCGGAACAATCCGGCGAAGCGCCACATCAAATCTCGGACGCCCGCGGTATCGAGGCTGGCTGCCGCAGGCTGGGGATCTGGAACCAGAGACTCGGGGCTCGCACCCACCCGGTCGGCTTTGAGCCGCGCCGCGGAAGGAGGCTGGGGCATCGCGATCGCGGCCCTCGCGCCGAAGACAAGCCCTTCGAGCAGCGAGTTGCTCGCCAGGCGATTGGCGCCGTGAACACCGGTGCACGCGACCTCGCCCGCTGCGAAGAGACCCGCCACCGACGTGCGCGCCCATTCGTCGGTATCGATGCCGCCCATGATGTAGTGGGCCGCCGGGCCGACCGGAATGGGGTCCCGTGCCAGATCGAGTCCCACGCGCCGAACCATTTCTGCGATTGTCGGAAAGCGGCGGTGGATATACTCCGCATCGAGATGGCCGAGCGTCAGGAACGCGTCGCCGCCGACGCGCTCGACTTCGCGGACGATGCTCCGCGCGACCACGTCTCGCGGCGCCAGGTCGCCTTTCTCGTGATACTGCGTCATGAAGGCGTCGCCGCGAGCGTTGACCAGCCGAGCTCCCTCGCCTCGCAGGGCTTCGGAAATGAGGAAACGCGGTGCATCCGGCCGCTTCAGCGCCGTCGGGTGAAACTGCACGAACTCCAGGTCGGCCAGTCTGGCACCGGCGTGATAGGCCAAAGCCACCCCATCGCCCGTCGCCACCGGGGGGTTCGTGTTTTCTCGAAAGACCTGTCCGGCCCCGCCGGTCGCCAGCAGGGTCGAGCCGGCGCGGACCTCGACGAGCCGGCCGTCTGGATCGAAATAACGCACCCCGAGAGCGACCCCGTCCTCCACCACGATCTCGGTGACCAGAGCGTGGTTGGTGGTGGTCACCGATGGCAGCGAACAGACCCGTTGCCACAGCATACGGCCGATCTCGCGACCGGTGGCGTCGCCGGCGTGCAACACCCGCCGCACCGAATGTGCGGCTTCTCTCCCGAGCGCCGGACGCCCGTTCGCGTCCAGGTCGAACTTCGTGCCCCACTCGGCAAGCTGGCGCACGTATGTCACGCCTTCTTCGACGAGCACGCGGACCGCCGACTCGTCACACAGACCATCGCCCGCCTGAAGGGTATCGCTGGCGTGAAGCGCCGGGCTGTCATCGTCTCCAATCGCCGCCGCGATGCCGCCCTGTGCGTAGCCGGTGTTGCTTTCGGTGGGTTCGGCCTTCGTCAGGATCAGCACGCGACCGGCGGCCGCCAGTCCGATCGCCGCGCGCAGGCCGGCGATTCCACTTCCGATGATGAGAAAATCCGTGCGCTCGGTCGTCAAGTGACTGAATGCTATCCTAGCATTCGCACGGCGAACGACACGTCAACGGTCCAGGCTGCTGGCTGCCGCCTCCGGGGTTGCAGCCGGCAAGCGACCGACCGTAAGACTTCACACCCACGATCGCAGACTCGCTCGTTCATGAAGCCAACTTCGATAGACGTCACCACGCCCTCCCGCTCCTACGGCATCGCGCTCGCGTACGAGGCCCTGGACGGTGTGAATCAACTGCTCGACGACTTGCGCCTGCCCGCGCGGCGTTTCGTCGTCTCCAGCCCGGTGGTGTGGAGGCACCACGGCGAACGTTTTGGTCGGGCGGTGCCCTCCGCCGAGCCGATTCTGGTGCTCGATGGCGAACGGTCCAAGCGGCTTCATACCGTGGCGCGGGTCTACGACGCCCTGATCCGCGCCAAGGCCGACCGGGCATCGACGCTCATCACGTTCGGCGGCGGCGTCATCGGCGATCTGGCCGGCTTCGCTGCATCGACCTACTTGCGCGGCATTTCACTCGTTCACGTGCCGACCACGCTGCTGGCGCAAGTGGACAGCTCGGTCGGCGGCAAAGTGGGCGTCAATCACGAACTGGGAAAAAACCTGATCGGTTCCTTCTACCAGCCTCACGCCGTCGTCGTCGATCCGTCGTTGCTGTCAACGCTGCCGCGGCGGGAATTCCGTGCCGGGCTTTACGAGATCGTCAAGTACAGCATGACGTCGAGCCCGTCGCTGTTCGAACGCCTCCGGCGGGAGCGCGACGCGATCTTCGCCAGGGAGCCGGAAGTGCTGACGGCCATCATTGCCGAATCCTGTCGGATCAAGGCCGAGGTGGTCTCGGCCGACGAGCGCGAATCCGGGCTGCGACGGATCCTGAATTTTGGCCACACCGCGGGGCATGCGCTGGAGTCGGTGACGAAATATCGTCGTTATCGGCACGGCGAAGCGGTCGGGTACGGCATGCTGGTGGCCGCACAACTGGCCGTGGCGCGCGGCGCCCTGGCCGGGGCGGACCGTGCCGCGTTGGCCGACCTGATCGCGAGCCTGGGGCCGCTGCCCCCCATCGCCGATGTGTCGTCGTCCGAGATACTGGCCACGATGAAGCACGACAAGAAGGTCGTCGCCGGCACGCTGCACTTCGTACTGCCCACGGCGATCG
>JBDTVS010000155.1:0-37513 GCA_040007095.1 Acidobacteriota bacterium | reverse complement strand
GGCGGGATGCATCGGCGGCCAGAATGCGCACGTTATTCATCTACGGGTCCTTAGTACCATAGCAAGAAGCGACCGTCGGGCTGAGCCACCACGGCGGGAGCCCCCCAGGCAGTCACACCTCCGATTTGACCCGCCGCCGACGTGGGCATGCCGGTCGGGTCGTACACCTGCCAGGCCAGATCGCTTCCTCCCTTCCAGCCAGAGCCCACGGTCCAGGCTACCAGGATCTCACCCTGGCTGTTGCGCGCGATCGCGGGATGCCTGCGGACCGCGGCGGCCGTTTGCACGACCGGGTGTGGAAGCCCAGGCCGACCCGCGATGAGCGTAGTGAAATAGATCTGTTGCTCGGTTTCCCAGGTCGCCAGCACGCCCTCCTCAGCGGTGACCAGCGCACTCGTCGTGAGCGGACACGCATTGATTTTCCAGTCGTGTACCGGCGCGGCAGTGAACGATTCGCCCCGATCAGCCGACCACAGGAGTGTGAGGTCGCGATCGACGTTGCGGTCTGCGGCACGATAGAGGAGATTCAACCGCGCCGAGCGGTCGATGGCGGACGACATGCCGCAACATGAGCAGGCGCCTTTTCCTTCAGGGCTGACCTGACGCTCGCGCTGGAATGTCCGCCCCTCATCGGTCGAGCGCGTAACGAAGACCGCCCGGTGCGCATCGTCGACACCGCTCTCACCCGAGTGCCAGGCGACGTAAACCGTACCGCTGGAATCGGCGGCGACCGTGCCGCCTCCGTCGATCCCTCCGGCCCAGGTGATCAGATTGCGCTGCGGTTCGAACGCGGTGCCTGAATCGTCCAACCTGGCGTACAGCATCGGCGTGCCGCCGGGCCCCTTGGGCTCCGCCCGGCTCGATCCGTTCCAGGCCACATGCACGCGGCTCCCCACAGCCAGGTGCGCTCCCCGAACGGTGCCGACCGCGATGGCGCTGTCCGGCTGGCTGTTGACGCGGAGAGGCGCCGAGTACCCAGCTTCCCCCGCTGGCCGCCGAACGTAGAAGACATTTCCGCCGTCCGGCGCGCCGCTGAAGTAGATCAGGTGGAGCGTGCCGGCCGAATCGAAGACGGCTTGAGGCTGGATGCCACCCCCCGGTGTCCGGAAAACCATGACAGGGCTGGAGATTGAGCTGGGCGGGCCATCTCGCCGAGCGCAGCCGTCGACCAGGACGCCCATGGCGACGACCGCCGCGACGCGAAAGACGAGGTGCAACGTCATATCTCTTCTCTCGCGGAGCCGTCTCCGATCGCCGCGGGAGCCACTCTACAGGATGCCACGACGTGGTCGCAGGCTGCTGATACCGCGAGCGTATCCGCCGGGCTGATCGGGTTGGGTCCATTCTCGGCGGCGGCCACATAGAGACGCCGCACCAATTCCCGGAGGCCCGGATAGGCGTATTCGCGTTCGAGCAGGCGACGTCCGAGATTCGTCATGGCGGCCCCGAAATCCACCGAGGACGTCGATAGCGGGCGGAGGATCTTTCGCGCTCGAGACACGGTCCCTTTCTCGAACGTCGCAAATCCATGAAAGAGATCGCTCGAAACGGAACCACGGTCGGCGATGACGCGAACCATGTTCCGTGGCGGCCGGCCGCTCATCGAGACGATCAGGCCTGCGGTCACGCCGGGAGCAACACCCGAAAGACGAAGCTCTCCGGCACCCGCGTGTGCGACAGTCCAGGAAATCCCGGCGAACTGCGCCCCGAGCAAGCGCACGAGCAAGGAAAAGGGATGCGGCAGCGTGTCGAATGCCACCTGATCGCGGACCGCGTCGGACTGCCCATCTGCGCCGGCCGAGCAGATGACGAGGTCGACATGGCGAACCGCTCCCAGTCGAGGCAGCATACGGAACATCCGCAACGTCCCGCGCTGAAACACGAACTGATGTACTGGACAGAGCAGCACGCGGCGTGCCGCCGCGAGATCGAGGAGGCGACGGGTCGCAGCGAGCGTCGGCGCCAGCGGCTTTTCCGCGAGGACGTGATACCCGGCCTCGATAGCCTCACGCGCGAGCGATTCGTGAGTGGGGGAGGGCGTGCAGAGATGAACGACGGACGTCTCGCGACCTTGCAGCGCGGCGCCCAGTTGAGGTCGGGCGATCGAGTTCGAATACTGCGCGGCCAGCGCCTCGGCACGAGCCAGGTCCCGATCGATTACAGCCTTCACACGGCCGCCGGCGCGGACGGCGGCCTCCGCGTGCCAGCGGCCCATCAATCCGGCGCCAACCACCACTACTGAAAGCGCCTTGGACATCGCTTCTCGGGAACTGGCCTTTGGAATCTGACGCTGGGGAGGGTTTCGGGAGAGGATGGGCAAGACGGATGAAATACCCGCCGACGCTCGAGCCGTGAAGGCATGGCGTACGCGATGGGACTAAGTCTCGACCAGACGGTTATACACGACGCCGATCATCCAACCGATGCCGTATCCGATCGCGAACGCATAGAACGCGCCGACGAGACTGCCTCCGAACGTCACCCGGTAGCCGGGGAAGTACGCGGCCAGAAGTCCCAAATGCGCCCCGACGTTTTCACCGCCGCGAACGATCAGGATATTGGTGGCGGCAAACAACCCCACGGCGCACAACAACCCAAAAGAGACACCCAGCCCGCGCACTCTCATCCGCAAGATGACCTGGCGTAGTGCCTGCTCCTCGCGGGGGTCGAGCGCGTCTTGCATCGACGTTGGAGTGCTCATCCGAGGTCGTCCAGAAACGGTTGCGCGAGGTTGGCCTTCGTCCGTATGACGAGAAGCCACGCGGTGATCATGAAATTCCGGGCGAATCCCACGAACCAGCCGGTGGCGAAGCCCGTGACAAATCCCCAGAAGAAACCGACGCCGATCCCCTGCCACGAGACGGAGTAGCCGTAGAAGTAGTGCGACAGCAGTCCAACATCAAGGGCATTGGCGGGCTGGACGATCACGTGAAACGCAGTGATGATGGACACCGACATGCCGACGGCCAGCCCTACGGCCGTGCCGAGCGCGCGTTTGTGAAGGGGAGCAAACTCGCGGGCCAACGCGGGAGACAAGAGCGGCAGGGGGTCTCTCGGCGAAGATCGCATGGCGACTTGAGCCTCCACTACGCCAGCCTCCACTACGCCAGCCTCCACTACGCGCGACACAAGGCAACAATACTTCTGCCGAAGGGTAACTGCCATCCTGAGCCTACGAGGCGGCCTTCGAACAACAGCCACGCGCGCTTGAGCGATGAGAGACGCGAGCCTTGCGTCGAGGGATCAGCGAGCAGTCCGTGATACTCGGTGTGCTGGGAGCGCCTGGCCTCGAGCTCCCGCGGGATTTCCGCGAGGCCAAGCAACGCATTCAGACGGCTCAAACGCAAGACCGCGAAGCCGGCGGCCTCCAGCTTAGCATGGAACTCCGCAGGCTGATATTTGTGAAAGTTCGCCGCTTCGTCGTCTCCGGTCCGCGGAAACGATTGCGCGTTCGTCCTGACGAGCAGATGTCCCCCCGGCTTGAGCACGCGTCGCAGTTCCCGCAGCGCCTGTCTGTCGCCACCGGCCAGCGGGAGATGCTGCATGACGTCGAAAGTGATCGCCAGATCAATCGAGCGCTCCGGCAACGGCAACAGCAGCGCCGACGCGACACACACCCTCGTATGAGCGCGCCGGGCCGCGGCGACGGCATCCGCGGCCACGTCCAGACCGATCGTTCGCCAGCCGGGATGGTTTGCGCCAAACCAGGACATGGTCTGACCCGATCCGCAGCCCAGATCGAGCATCAGGCCGGTCGGGGGAAGCGAGGCTTGATTCAAGAGCGCGGCCGCCACATCGCGCATGCCCGCGTTCCACCAACTGGTCGCCTCCAGCTGCCGCATCCGCTCGTAGTACTCCGGTTCGAAGATGCGTGGCGCCGTCATGTCCGGCCGCTCCGGGCGAGATGCAGCAGCGAACGCAGGCGCCGTCGTTGCTGCGTGACCATCAGATGGCGTTTGAACGCCGGTGTCTGCCATGCCTCGAGGCGTCCAGGGGCCCGATAGTAGTACATATCCAGCCGGGGAATGAGGGCTGGCCGCTCCGACTCGCCGAAGGGCCGATGATCGGTCGTGCATCCCCATGAGAACGTCTCGGACACTTTGTCGCTGGCCGCCTGCGTGACTGCGCCGTACGGATAGGCGAACGCCTGTGGTGCGACTCCGAACCGGCGCCGAAGACATTCCGCCGATCCGCCAATCTCGTCCTCGATCGCCGCCCCATCGAGATGCGTGAGCGGCCGGTGCGTTCGAGTGTGGGCGCCGAGTGTGATTCCAGCCGTCACCAACCGCTCGAGCGCCGCCCAGTCCAGCAGCGGCAACGTCGGGATTCCAGCGCCCGGCTGCCCGTTCCATGCGTTGGTCCTGCCTACGTGGTCCGTGACCACAAACACCGTGGACGGCAATCCATGCGCGGTCAGGAGCGGCGCCGCATGGGTCTCGAAGTTCTCGAACGCGTCATCGAACGTCAGCGCGACCGCTTGAGCATCGGCAGGATACGCCGCCAGGTCGGCAAGCGTGGTGACCTGCACCTTGCCGGAGACGAGCCATCGAATATGGCGCTCGAACGCGTCGGGGCCCACCGAGATCGGAGATCCCGAGTCGTCAATCGAATGATAGGTCAGCACCGCGCGCATCGGAGCTCCAGGGCAGTGGCCTGTCCAGCTGGTTTGTAGACTCCAAATGCAACCACGAAAACACGAAAACACGAAAAAGAATCTGGAAACGACGAATCCACTCCACTATTCCTCGCGACGCTCATCCTGGAATCGACTCGACGGACGACGCCCGGCTCGGTCGCGTGTTTCGGCGCGACGCACAATGTCAAGGTAGCAGGGGACCACCTGGCTTTCCGACCAGCGCGTGCGGTAGCCCTCGTAGCCCGCCGCTCCCATGGTTTCCCGGCGTGCGACATCGTTCTGAAGGCGGGCCATCGCCGCCACCAGTTCCTGTTCGGTGTCGAACAGCTCGCCGCCGCAGGACTGCTGGACGATCTCTGGAAACGGACCGATGCGCCGCGCGATCACAGGAGTCGCCTGCTTGAAGGACTCGATCAGGATGATGCCGAAGGTTTCGAAGCACACCGACGGGACGATCAGCGCGATCGCGTGCCTGTAGTACTGCTCCAGACTCGCGACGTCGATCCTGCCAAGAAACGTGATTCGCGGGTTGTCTCCAGCCAGACCCTTCAGCGCTGGACCGTGATCGCCGTCGCCGGCAATCAGCAGATCGGCGTCTCGATACCGCTCGAACGCGGGAATCACGTCGTCGAGCCCCTTGATACGCTCGAGCCGCCCGACGAACAGGAAATAGGGGCGCGGATGCGGAGACTCGTCGGATGATCCCGGTGCCACCGGATCGAGATCCGGATCTGGATCCGGCAGGAAATACGGCAGCACTTCCATGTCGCGGGGAAAGCCGAACTCGCGGTGTTTGTCACGGCTGAACTCGCTCATGGCGATGAACACGTCAACGTGGCGCAGCTGCTTTTCGAGATATCCGGTGAACCGCCACAGTTGCGGAGGCCGCCCATGGGCCAGCGAGCACCGGAGGCACTCGCGACCGGTACAGACCTCCCGGTTGTGGCGCCAGAGGACATGTGTCGGGCACACCAGCCAGTGCTCGTGCGCGAAATACACCCGAACGGCCTCCGGGGCATAGGCGAGCAGCCCCGGACCTCCAATCAGCGAGATGTTGTTGAAGTTCACGACGTCGAATCGACCCTCATCGAGAATCGCTCGAATTCTGCGGCCGTTGAGGATGGGACGGCCGGTCTGCTGGGTCAGCAGGGTCGACAACAGCCCGACGCCGCTCCGCAGCCGGACGACATCGAGACCTGGCGGCTCCGGCGGCTCGGGCAAAGGCCCCGCGGTGTCCGGGCGGAGCACGTCGAACGCATCGACGTCATGCACAACGGTGACGTGATGACCTCGAGCGACGAGTGCGCGCGCCAGCCGCTGAACGGCGATGCCATCGCCGCCGAAGTGATACGGCGGATAGAACGTGGTGATAAAGCAGAAGCGCAGGCGATTCACGACGCGGCCGCTTCCTGCAGCGCACCGTACGCAGATTGCGCACTACGCGTCCAGCTCAACTCGCCCGCCCGCTCGCGTGCCCGATGGCCCATCGCACGCCTGGCCGGCTCGTGATTCAGGAGCTCGGCGAGCGCCGAGGCGAGCGCGCCTTCGTCGCCAGGCGCGACGAACAGACCGCCTCCCGCCAGCAGCTCGGGCAGCGGGCTGGAGGTGGTTGCGATGACGGGCGTTCCGCAGGCCGCCGCTTCGACCGCGGGCAGGCCGAAGCCCTCGCACAGAGATGGCAGCAACAACGCCACGGCGCCGGAGTGCAGATGCCGCAATTCCTCGTCCGGTAGAAATCCCGTCCAGTGCACCAACGCGCCCGTGCCCGCCGTCGCGATTGCCGTGCGGATTCGCTCGTGGTCGCCATGAAAGACGTCTCCCGTGAGGGCGCCCACGAGAACCAGGTGCGGCGCAGGTACACACGTGCGGGCAACCGACGCGTGCGCCCTGACGATCAGATTCACGTTCTTGTGCGGGCTGAAACCGCCAACGTAGACGAACCAACGGCTTGCGGGAGGCAGTCCCACCTTCGCCGCCACCGTGGCGACGTCGGCCGGCGAGTCACTTGGCGTGTAGGCGAGCGCCGGCGCTTCGAGTGCCACCCGCACGCGCCGTCGCGCCACGTGAAGCACCGTCGCGATCTCGTCTGCGGCGAAGGTCGACACGGTCAGGATCAGCCGCGCTTGCCACAGTGCGAGCGCGACTTTCGCGCGCCAGAACGCGCGAGCCTGGAACGACGGCAGCGTCAGCTCCGGATAGCGCTCCGCGATCGCGTCATGGATGGTGACGACGGCGGGCAACCGCGGCGGCAACGGGAAATATGTGTAGATCGACGGGGAGAAGAAGACGTCCAGGCCTTCCCGGGCCACGGCTCGCGTCAGGCGCAGCATGTCGCCAACGCTACGGCGTCCGTCCGCAGCCGCGGCGAGAGTAGGCGACACTGTCTGATCCACCTGAACGGCGCGAACGTTCCCGCGCACCAGATCGAACCGTTCGGCGGCACGGGCATCCACGAAGCACACGAAGCTGTCCGACGGCGCGTGATCCGCCATCGCCGGCAGGAGCTCACGGGTGAAGCGGCCGTATCCGCGTCCGTTGGCCCAACACGTCGCATCGATACCGATCCGCATTCGGGTCTCAGGTCGCCGCGACGGCCGCCAGATCGCGTTCCTCGATCTTCTGCTCCTCGTGATACTCCAAATCGGTGTTGACGTTCCAGATGTCGTGCGACATACCCTGCATGTTCCAGACGGTCATCATCGCGGTCATCATCGAATGGTCCTGGTTGTTGTACTTGTGCATGCCGTTGCGGCCGACCGTGTGCAGATTCGGGATGGAATCGACGTGGTCTCGCAGAACGTCGAGGTGCTGGCGGTATGTCGAGTCGTAGATCGGATACGCCTTGGGCATCCGCACCACGCAACCGTCCACGAGGTCGGCCTCGCGCGCGAGCCCCAGCTGCCGCAGTTCCGACCAGGCGAGCTGGATCAGATCCTCGTCACGACTGGCCCAAAGGCCGTCCCGCTCGAAGCAGAAATATTCCATCCCGAGGCAGGTGATCCCGGGCTCCGGAACCATGGCGGCGCTCCAGTTATTGAAATTCTGGATCCGCCCCACCTTGACACCGGCCGAGTGTATGTAGAGCCAGTTGTCCGGAAAGATCTTGTCGCGATTCAGCATCAGCGCGACGACCAGAAAATCGCGGTACTTGAGCCCCTCGGCCGCGCGGAGGACGGCGGGCGGCGGCGTGGGACACATCGCTCGCACCAGCCCGCGGATATCCGTGGTGGAGATGAAGTGCTCGGCGCTGAATCGACGCTCACCGTTTGGGGTCTCGGTGCGAACCGCCGTCACGCGTCCATCCCGCGTGTCCACTCCGACGACGCGGTGGCGGAGGAGCACCTGGTTGCCCATCGCGGCGATCCGATCGGCGCAGGCTTCCCACATCTGGCCCGGACCGAGACGCGGATACTGGAACTCATGAATCAGCGACTTGATCGTGGTCGAGCGCTTGTTGAGCGCCACCGCATTGAGGATCGCCCGCGCCAGCGACAACCCCTGAATCCGTTGCGCCGCCCACTCGGCCCGAATCTCGGTACACGGCACGCCCCAGACCTTTTCGGTGTAGGTCTTGAAGAAGATCTCGTACAACCGCTTGCCGAAGTGGTTCGTCACCCACTGCTCGAAGTTTTCCACGGTCGGGTACGGGCGATAGTGCCACTTCAAATAGCTGAGCACGATCAACGCCGCGTTCCACGGCCCGAGCGATCGGAGCGCGTTGCCGGCTTTGAGGGGGTAGTCGAAGAACCGGCCGTTGTAGTAGATGCGCGACAGTCTCGGCACGGAGAGGAAGTCGTCGCCGAGGATCTCGCGCCAGAGCGCCTGGACCGGGGCGAGCTTCGTGAAGAACCGATGTCCACCGATGTCGAACCGGAAGTTCTTGTATCGCGCAGTCCGCGAGATGCCGCCCACCGTGTCGTCGCCTTCGAGCACCGTGACCGCCACCCCTGCCTTGGAGAGCTGATAGGCGGCGGTGAGCCCAGCCGGGCCCGCACCGATGACGACCACACGATCGCCTGGACGAAGCTGAGCGACGGTTCGATCGTGGTTCATGGAATGTCCGTCAACTCACGCGCGACAGGGAGTCGCCCGCACCCGCCAGGGCTCCGACCATCTCGCCGGCCGCCCAGCCGATGACGAACAAGGCGATGAGCGGCAGCGACGTGGCCAGCGCGCGTCGGTACCGTCGTCTCACGGCGACTCGTGACACGATCCGGAAGAACAGCACCGGCGGAAGGGCGGTGGCAGCCACCGCATAGCCGACCCGCGTCGGCCATGATGTTCCATGCAAACGCAGGTCCGCGTACGATCGGGCGTACAAGAACCGTTGAACCAGATAGCTGCTGATCGTGTAGTGCTTCTTGTGGGCCACTTCGATCTCGGGACGACAGAAAAGCGTGACGCCGTCCCGACGGAGCGCCCGGTGCAAATAGTCCTCGAATCGACCCCCTCCGGTCTCGGCGCGATAGCGATCGAGCAGTTCCCGCCGGTACACGATGTTGTTGCCCGCCAGCGTCTCGCTCGGCCCCGCCCGAAGAGGGGCCAGCAGGTGGCTGTATTCGCAGAGAAACGCGGCCCAGTCCACGATTCGATCGGTGGCCGCATTCGACACCGACCCTCCCACGACATCTTCTCCCTGCTCTTGTGCCGCGAGCAGCTGCTTTGCCCAGTCGGGCGGCACCAGTACGTGATCTTCGATGACCGCCACGGCGTCAGCGCGCGCGGCGGCAAAAGCACGGGCGCGCAGATCCGGAATGGACGTGCCGGGGGGAGCCTCCAGCACGCGCACGCGCGGGAACCGCCGACCGATCTGGCGGCGCAGTTCTTCACCACAGCGATCGGCGACGAGGACCTCGATCTGCAGGTGGCGCTCGTTGGCCTCGAGCGCCTCCAGGCAGCCGGACAGATCCTGCCAACCGTTCACGGACGGCACGACCACTGACAATTTACAAGGACGCATGCTTCGCTGGCAGCCAGTGGTAAAAGTCCGTCTGCATTCGGCGAACGCTGCATCCCGCCTCGCGGCGTTGCTCAACGCTCAAACACTCCTGGTATTCTCGCGTTTCGCGCCTTGCGATCCGGGTGCATCGTGCGCCTCGGTGCGACGAGGGACTTTCACCACGGGCTGCTAAGGCCAGCCATCGGCGCCGGCCCGCCGCCTGCTCGTGCTTCGGGACGACGCCCGAGATGTTCAGCTTCACCGGGTGCACCTGTCGCCCTTCCTCATGCGGTCGTCGAGGAATTCGAGCGCCGCACCGCGAGCGGCATGGCGTCGCCGCCAGGCCCGCGCGGCGCCGGCGGCACCTCCACGATCGTGCGCGTGAAATAGTGCCGACCGGCCCGGGTGGCGCATGCGGCGGCGGCATGGGCCAGGGTATCGGCCGCGCGCCGCGCCATGCGATACGGCAGATCGCGCCGCGTCTCGTTCTTCAGGATGCCGTGGCGGTTAATCAGATTGTTCTGAAGGAACCGCGCGAAGCGGTGCAGGCGGACGATGTCGCGGGGACGCAGATGCTCGTTGCCGGGCGAACCCTCGTGCGCGTTGATGATCTTGTAGAAATCGGGCGCAATAAATCCCTGGCGCACCGCCCAGTCGTGCATCGGCGTGCCGGCAAATGGTGTGGCGACGGTGAACTGCGTCCAGTTGGCCCGCATCGCGACGGCGAATTCGATCGACTTTAGAATCGTCTCCACCGTATCGCCCGGCAGCCCCACGACGAAAAACGCGAACGTGGCAATGCCGTTACTGCGGCAGATCGCGACCTTGCTGACGAACTCCTCGGTGGAGATTGGCTTCCGATGAACCCCTTGTTGAATCTCGGGATCCGTGCTCTCGACACCGAAATTGATCCCCGTGCACCCGGCCCGCGCCATGATCTCGATCGTGGCGCGGTCGAGGCAATCCACGCGCGTCTCACACTTCCACTGAACCTTCAGGCCGCGCCGGAGAATCTCCTCGCAAATCTGGACGACGCGCGTCTGTTGCAGCGAGAACATCGGATCGCGAAACAGGATGTGCTCGACGCCCAGGCGTACGACCAGGTGCTCCATCTCATCGACCACGTTGCGCGGGGACCTGAACCGCCACTTCAGCCCCTGACCCACGGGATACGGGCAATAGCTGCAGCCGTACGGACAGCCGCGCGAGGTCAGCATCGGGAGAAATCGGAGGTGTCCTGAAGTCGAGGACTTGGGAATGACGTAACGGTCGTATGGCAGCAGTTCCCATCGGGGAAACGGCATGCTGTCGAGGTCGCGCTCAAAGGGCCGTTGCGCGGTTTGCAGCCAGTTCCGGCCGGCTCGATACATCAGGCCGGGAATCTGAGCAGGAGGCTCACCCCTCATCAGCTCGATCACGGTCTCGTCCGGCTCACCGAGCACCGCATAGTCGATCGCCTCGTCGGCTTCGATTCGGCGGCGCAGCGATGGCACGGCCGCTCCGAAGATCGCCACCCCGCCCGGCGCGCACTCCGCCTTCAACTGGCGGCACGTTTCCAGGTCCCAGTCGATCGTGGGGAGCGAGGTTCGCACCAGGAGCAGCGAGCGGGACACGGTTGGATCCGCCTGGAGCCGTCGGGACACCTCGGCGATCGACAGGTCGAGCGCCCCTGCCTCGATGACGTCCACGTCGAGTTGACGCTCCAGGAGCACGGCCGCCAGGTAGGGAATATCGAGTGGCGGAAACGGTGTGGCGCCCCTAGGATAGAGCTGGCCGAATCCTCCCATCGAATCCTTGTTGGAGACGTACCCGTGAGGATTCGGTGGGTTGACGATGACCGCCTTGACGTATCGCATTTTGAAAGGTTCGCCTCAAACTGGAGCTGGCGGTATTCAGAGGGCCTCCAAGAGTCCTGCCAAGTGTTCAGCTATCGTTGGCTTCGCTACAGCACCAGTACAGGCAGGAATCAGAGATTCCTTTCCATCGAAATCTTCGCCACAGCTGACTTTGTTCAGTACTCGGTGGGTTTTCGAGCCTTCTGCTAATCATCTCTTTACGCGGGGGCGCTCGTGATTCTGGTGACCGGCGGCACCGGCTTCGTCGGGCGAGCCCTGGTTCCAGCCCTCTTGCAACGCGATCACCGGATCGCGCTGCTCGTCCGGCGTCCCAACGGACTCACCGAGAGGGGAAACACCGTGGTCAGGCAGGGTGACCTCCTCGATCCTGCTTCGCTCGTCGCCGCCCTCGAGGGGGTGACCACCGTCGTTCATCTCGCGGCGGCGCTGCCTGAGTCCGGTCTCCCGGCGTCCGAGGTACGGCGCGTCAACGTCGAGGGCTCGGAGAATCTGGCCCGGGCCGCCGTGCGGTGCAAGATCGTCCAGTTTGTGCACGGGAGCAGCGCCGGAGTCTACGGCGACGGCACGACGTTGGGACCGCACGACGAGTCGAGCCCCGTGGCCCCGACGACTGTCTATGAACAGACCAAACTCGACGCGGAACGCGCCGTTGTATCGGAGCTGGCGCACACACCGGTGGTGTGGTCGATTCTGCGGCCCTCAGGCCTGCACGGACCAGGACGATTGGCTTCGGCACGGTTTCTCCACCGCATTTGTCACCGGCCGGTGTGGATTCACGGTCCTGCGACTACTTTACTGCATCCGACTTATGTCGGAGACTTCGTCGCGGCCATTCTCTGCACGCTTGGGCGGATCGATTTGCACACTGAGATCATAAATATCGCGGGACCTCGAGCGCTCACGTATCGCGACCTCATCGAGCTGGTCGCAAGCCGCCTGGGCGTTCGCGTCCACCAGTTCCAGATTCCCCTTCGACTGCCGCGCAGCCTTGGGCGCCTCACGCGGACACGCACGCGGGAACTTCAGGATCAAACCACTGGCATCGAAAGGCTGACGCGATCGGTCGTCAACCGAAGCGTCGACATCACCAAGGCGCGCCGGCTCCTGGGCTTCGAACCCTACCCACTCGAGCGTGGCCTCGACCACACCATTGCGTGGGCACGCGGTGAGCGGCTCTTATAGATTGGTCCTCCCAGGGGCAATTCCGATCTCGCGGTCTTCAGGCCGCGTCAGCCCGCCCCAGCCCAGTCGCAGAGCGGCCGGAAAGCGCCCCTCGCGCTTCCCCCGCTGACCACGCCGCCGCCAGCGCGATCAAGAGCGGCAGCGCCAACACAAAGCGCCCGCGGTGCTGGCGCTCGCGCAGAACGCGGCGAGCCGCACGCCACACCAGAACCGCTGGGACGAATGGAGCGGCTCCTACGATCCGGAGCACGCTCGAGCCGCGGGCCACACGGGCGGCGCCAAAGTGGCGGCCATGCGCGTATCGATGCCGTGCGATGCACCAGAACGGAGAGGCTGCAGTGAACACAGCCGTGGCCTGCGACGTGGCGCGCAAGGTGCCGCCCTCTGCACGCAGGCGGCGATGAAATTCGACTTCCCAGAAACCGTCGGAGAATGACGAGGCATCCCGCGCCAATGCGGTCATGGCATAGGCGGCATTGTCTCCGGCAATCTCGCCGGTCACCGGTCCATCCAGCAGCTGCGACGGCAGGAAGGCCGAGTAGCGGAGATAGAAAACGGCCCAGTCCACAATGCGAGCGCCGTCGGCCAGCACCAACGGGCCACCGACCCCGTCGACATCCTCGAGACCGGTCACGAGCGCGCGCGCCCAGGATTGCGTGACGACAACATGGCCGATCGTAAACGCCACGGCGCGGCCGCGTGCGCGTCGCAGACCGGCGCTCCAGAGTGTGGGGACCAGCGTGCCAGCAGGAAACCGCAGGACATCCAAGGCTGGCCACCGCGCGCGAACCACATCGCTCGTGCCATCGCGCGAGGCGTCGGCGACGATGATCTGCGCTCGCAGCCCGATGCACGCCTCCTCGAGCGCCCGCAAGCAACGTTCGACCGATCGGGCGGCCTCCACGCAAGCCACGATCACCGTCAGGTCACAATCAATCTCCATCGGTGAGAACAGCGGCCGCGGTGCAATGTCGAGACATCGCACGAGGTCTCGACTATCCTACGTCAGTCGTGCGACGACGCGTGCAGTCGAGCGGGCCGCAAGGATCTGGCCCGCAACGTCCGCGCCTAGCCGTTGGCGGCGCGCTCTGGTCTGAACCTGATGGGTGCCGTGAAGAGCAGTGATTTGTCAATCGTGATCGCGACGCACAACGTGTCCGCGGTGATCGCGCAGTCGCTCGGCGCGCTGTTCGAGCAGTCGGCCATCGAGGGTGTAGAGATCATCATTGCCGACAGCTCGACGGACGGTACCCTCTCGATCGCGGAGACCTTTCCGGGCGTGCGTGTATTGCACTTCGACGAGGCGTTGACGGTTCCGGAGCTGCGGGGCAGGGGCATCGCCGCGGCCGGCGGGTCGGTCATCGCCATCCTCGATCCGTTCGCGATCGTTGCGCCAAACTGGATCCGCGAGGTGATCACGGCCCACGACACGTGTCCCTCTCTCATCATCGGCGGTGCGGTCGAACTTCACGACGCCGACAGCCAGACGCTGGCCGCCTGGGCCATCTACTTGAATGAGTACGGCCTGTTCATGCCGCCGGTCGAAGGGGGCGTCACCAACATCGTGCCCGGCTGCAACGTGTCCTACAAGCGAGCGGCGCTCTACGACGGCGATCGACCGCGCTACCAGGTATTCTGGAAAACGTTCGTCAACTGGGAGATCGAGGGCGGCGGGTCGCCACTCTGGCTGGCGCCACGGGTCCTCGTCCGTTTGTCGAAACCTGTACGCTTCGTCGATTTCCTCACCAGCCGCTTCGATCACGGCCGCTGTTTTGCCGGCATGCGGCCGAGCGCTCGCCGCTGGCCGGAGCGGCTGCTTCGAGCGTCGACGGCGCCCGTGCTGCCGTTGATCATCGGATGGCGCTGGGGACGAGTGTGCTGGGCGAAGCGGCGAAATCGACGGATGCTGCTCGCCACGTTGCCGTTGCAGATCCTGCTGTTCGGTATGTGGGCGGCGGGTGAGGGTTGGGGATACCTGCGAGGGGCCGGTGCCAGCTGCCGGCGGCTCTTCTATTGATGGCGCCTCTGATCGCTCATCCCGACGCTCCTTCCGACGCCCCTCCCGACGCCCCTCCATCCCTTTCCGTGGTCGTCGTTTCCTTCAGCGAGCCCGCGTCTCTTGATCGCTGTCTGGCGTCGCTCGTCGAACCGGCTGCGGCGCACCAGGCCGAGATTCTGGTCGTTCGTGCTCTCCGTATCGATGACGTCGGATATGACGCCGTTCGGCGGCGGTTCAGCGGATGCCGCTGGATGACCGCTCCCGCCGGCGAAACGGTTCCACGTATGAGGTGGCTGGGGATGTCGGCGGCGCGTGGCGACGTGGTCGCGCTCACAGAGGACGACTGTGTTGTCGACGCGCAGTGGTGTGGGGCCGTGATCCGGGCGCATCGCGAGCCCTGGGTCGCAGTTGGCGGCGCCGTTGAGCCGGGCCCGTACACGCGCGCGAGCGACTGGGCCGTGTACTTCTTCGAATATGGCCGCTTCATGCTGCCGTTCGACCAGCGCGAGTCGTCGGTGCTGCCCGGCAACAACGTCAGCTACAAGCGCCGGGCGCTGGCCGAGAAGAGCTTCGTGGAAACCGAGGGCTTCTACGAGGTGTTCGTCCACGAAGCCTGGCGTCGGCAGGGCTTACCGATGCTGATCACGCCGACTCTGATTGTGACCAATCGACACACATGGCCCCGCTCGCATGTGACGGTCAACCCGTTTCACCACGGGCGGGGATTCGCCGCCAGGAGAGTGGCGCGGCAGTCGTGGCTGCGTCGCGGGATGTTGGCGTTGCTGGCACCACTGTTGCCTCTCCTGCAGGTCTATCGCATCATCCGACTGATCGCTGCGAGAGGAAGACTGATTGTTCAATTGGTGCGGGCCATCCCCTGGTTTGTCGTGTTCGGTACCAGCTGGGCGGCGGGCGAGCTCGTCGGCTATCTCTTCGGACCAGGAAAGAGCGCGCAGCATTGGCGGTAGCAGCCCGTGGTGAACGTCTGGCTGCATTCGACGAGCGATGCATCCCGCCGGCTGCGTTGCTCCTCGCTCAAATACTCCCGGTATTCTCGGTCGCCCCCACCCCAACGCGCTGGGAAACGCGCGTCGGGGACCCCGGGGTCGCGCCTTGCCGGACGGGGCGCCTCGCCCGTCTCGGTGCGACGCCAGACTTTCACCACGGGCTGCTAGCGGTGGCGGCGGCGGGTCGCCCGTTCGGGCATACTGTAAGAGATCATGAATGTGCTCCAACGGACCGCACGTCACGCCCGACTGACGATGGCGAGCTATGTGGAGCGGCCGAGCCCACCGTTTCTGATCCTGTTCATCAACTCGATCTGCAACATGAAGTGCGAGCACTGCTTCTATTGGCAGGAGCTCAATCAGCGTGACGACCTGACCACCGCGGAAATTGTCCGGCTCTCGGAATCGCTCGGTCCCATCGAGAACCTGAATCTGTCCGGCGGCGAACCCTTCCTCAGACGCGAGTTCGCCGAGATCTGTCGTCAATTCATCCGGCAGAACCAGGTGCGGCAGATCTACGTGCCCACCAACGGCTGGTACACCAAGAAGACGATCGAACAGCTGGAGTTGACGCTGCAGGCGCCGGAACTCGACCTGTTCGTCGTCGAGCTGTCGCTCGACGGCCTCGCCCAGTTTCATGACACGTTTCGCGTGGCGCCCGGTTCCTTTGCGCGGGCGATGGAGACCTACGATGCGCTGGTCGAACTACAGGCAAGAGATGCGCGCCTGCGCATTCATGCCATCTCCACCGCGACTGACGTCAACATCGCCGAGATTCAACAGCTGACCACCTATCTGTTCGATCGCTGCCCCCGCATGGATCATCACAATCTGGCGATCATCAGGGGCGATCGAAAGAACCCGGCCCTTCGCGCACCCGCCATCGCCGACTATCAGCAGCTCTACGAATACGTGCGTCGTTTATGGCAGCCCCGCGAGCAGGGTCGGTATGGCGCGATCGTGGAACCGATGCTGCAATGGGCGAAGACGGAGACGATTGCCCGTCAGACGCAGGTCGTGCCGTGTCGGGCCGGCGTGCTCAGCGCGGTCGTGTACGCGAACGGCGACGTGGGAGTGTGTGAGTTGCACGAACCGCTCGGCAACCTCAGACAGCAGTCATTTCCAGAGATCTGGAGCTCAGCGGCGGCGCGCCGATTGCGCCGGTCGATCGCCAACAAAGAGTGTCATTGCACGACCGAAGTCTTCCTCTGGTCCAGCATCGTCTACCAGCCGCTCAGTCTGGCGCGCGCGATGATCGGCGGACGAGTGTGGCAGAAGGTCGAACCACTGACTTCAGCCGAGAGAGCAAACGTCGCGCCCGCGCTCCCCGGCGGCGTCGGCCCCGCGGCCGAGGGCGGCCGAGCGGACGTTCTGCGGGTCATCCGCTGAGCGCATCCGATGTCTCGGCGCTCGGTGATTCTGAGGGTGTGGACCTGCCGTGATCCTTGGTGTCAACGGCATTCGGCTGGTCGCGGACCGAAGCGGAGTGGCGCGCGCCATCGAAGCCATCCTGACCTGCCTGGGAGAGTTGGAGCACCCGTTCCAAGAGATACGGATTTACACGCCCACGCCGCTCGACGAGTCCATCAAGCTGCCGCGGTGCGCGCGGAACATCGTTCTGCCTTCTCGCCTTCCGCCAGGTCTCTGGGAGCAGGTCACACTACCGCGTGCGCACGGGACGCATGACCTGCTGTTCTGCCCCAGTTATGTCATTCCCATTTTCGCGCGGTGCCCGACCCTGCTGGTTCATCACGGCTCGTACGAGGGATACGCGCAGGCCAACGAGGTGTTTTCTCGCTGGACGCTGATCAAGACGCGCATCAGCTATCCGCTGAGCGTCCGCCGTGCCACCGTGGTGTCGACGGTGAGCGCATTCAGCCGGCAGGACATGGCGCGATACTACGGTGTCAGTCCCGAGCGCATCCACGTGATACCGGAGGGCGTCGACACACGGCTGTTCAGACCGTCAACAGATGCGGTCGTCCTGTCGGCATGGCGTCGTCGCGTGCTGGGCCAGGACGTGCCGTGTATTCTCTATGTCGGCAAGCCGACGAGACGAAGAAACCTTCCTAATCTGATCAGGGCCTTCGCGCGGCTGAAAGGGCTTCGGGGTCTGCCACACAAGCTGCTCCTTGTCGGCACGTCGCTGCCCGGCGTCTCATTCGACCCGCTCATCTGCGAGCTCGGCCTTCAGGACGAGATCGTGAGGATCGGCTACGCGAGCCACGCCGAAATGGTCCAGGCCTACAACGCTGCCGACGTGATGGTGTACCCGTCTTCGTACGAAGGCTTCGGCATGCCGGTCCTCGAAGCGATGGCCTGTGGAACGCCGGTCGTCGCGCTCGACAACACCGCATTTCCGGAGTTCGCGGGTGGCGTGGCGTGCCTGCTCCCAGATGCCCGGGTGAGTACGCTCGAGACCGGCATCGCCGACCTTCTGGCTGACACGCCCCGGAGAGCGCAGATGGCGGCCGATGGCCCGCGGCGTGCTGCTGATTACGACTGGCGAATTGTGACCCAACGCTACCTGGACCTTATGCTCTCCGTCGTGCCGACGGGCTCTCGAGCGGCATAGTCGCTGCTAGTTTCCGGCGTCCATCAATCATGCGCGTGGCCATCATCGGGCTCGGAAGCGCGGGACTGGGGTTGCATCTCCCCGCGCTGACCGGTCTGCCGTCCGCGACCGTCGTCGGCGGGTGCGATCTCGACGCCCGCTGCCGTGACCGCGCGGCTCGTCGATGGAAAATCCCCACGTTCTCCGAGCCCGATGAAATGCTGGCGCGGACGGATCCAGAAGTCGTCATCGTGGCGACCCCGCCGCCCAGTCACGCCGCTCACTGCCTGCGAGCCCTTGCCGCAGGCGCGCACGTGATCTGCGAGAAGCCGTTCGTGGCGAGTCTCGACGAGGCCGACCAGGTCATCGCCGCCGCGGCCGCGGCGCATCGACAAGTGGCCGTGAACCACGAATTTCGGGAAATGCCGATTTTTCGCGCGCTCATCGATCAGATCGGCGGCAGCGGTGCTGGCTCGTTGCGATTCGTCCAAGCCTGGCAATTGATGAACCGGCCGCCGTGGGCTGAAGCCGGGTGGCGCGGGCAGATGTCGGAACGGACCCTGTTCGAAGCGGGCGTTCATCTGGTCGATCTCATCATCGCGCTCTTCGGCGAGATGCCGGTGAGCGTGCAGGCTTCGATGTCGGGAGGTCCACAACACGGCTCGACCCGCGACGCCATCGTGCTGGCCACGCTGTTCTTTTCCGGGAACCGGCTGGCTCACATCACGCAGAATCGTCTATGCCAGGGGAGCGCGCAATACTTCGAGGTACGCGCCGACACCGAGGGCGCGTCGTTCCGCGCGTCGTTCGGCGGTCGCGCGCGGCTCTCTGCGGGGCTCGTCCGATCGAAGATGCCACACCTTCGTTTCGAGTACGGCTCGGCGGGCCTGGCCTGGCGGGAAGATGGCGAGCGCCGCACGGCACTCGCGCGGAACCCTGGGAATCCCAATATGGTTGCCACGCGCGAAGTGCTGAAGAACGCGTTCGCCGCCTTTGCGACAAATACGCCGCCACACTCTTCAGCGGCGCAGGCGCGCGACGTGCTGGAGGTGGTGGCCGGCTGTTATGTGTCCGCGACGGAGGGAGAACGGATCCGGCTGGGTCCTGCCGCACCGCCGCACTTGAAGAGCTTTCGAATGGGTGGTTAGGAGTTAGGCGCTAGCGAGTCTTCGACTCCTACGTAGCGTCCGGCTTCAGCCCAATGCCTCTAGGAAATTCGCGGGCTCTCGAAATGGCCTGAAAGCAGGCTGCGGCAGCGAACGTTGCGAGCGCCGCGTCACGCGCGAGAGACGGGAAACCGCGCTCGCAGGGCCGAGTCCGGCGCAGCTCGCGGAGCTGCGCCAGCTGTACCCACGACCCGGAGGAGCGGTTTCCCGCGGCGTCGAGCTGTTCGCCGAGCGGCCTGGTTCAGGCCACACACCGTCACGGAATTTCCGAACGGCATTGGGCTTCAGCCGGATCGTGACGTTACGTCCTGACGACCGCCAGGGCTCGATTGGACATTTGACGAACCAGCTCCGCGAGCCGGTTGTGATCGGCTCGCGTGAGGAAGAGCGCGAGTCCGCCCACGAGGGCCGTGTACACGCCCACCCGTACAAAGAAGCTGTGCCAGTCGATCGCGGACTGACTTCGGCCGACGAGGCCCGCGACGAGCAGAATCGCGACGAGGTAGGCCGCGAGGAGCGCCGCTCGAAGGGGCAATCGCAGTCCGAAGCTTCGTCGCAGGAACACGGTCGTCGACATGTACAGGAACAGCTGAGCGGACAAGGCCGCCAGCGCCGCGCCCGGGATGCCAAACCGGCGGATGGCAACCGCTCCCACGACGATCATGACTCCCTGCGCGGTCATGTTTTGAGCCACGTGGTAACCCAGACGATCGAGCGCCAGCACGAGCGACTGGTAGGTCCCCGCCAGCAGCGTGACGATCTCGACCAGCACGAACAGGAAGACGGATTGGGCCCCGGGTAGAAACTCTGATGAGTACAACAGGCGAACCGCGACGTCGGGAAACAGCAGCAGCGGCGGCAGGACGATGCCAGTCAGAAAGCACAGGGTCTTCTGGAAGTCGCTCGCCCACTGCATGCGCTGCTCCGGCGTGCCGCCTCGATTGACGTTCGGCGTCAGGAAGACCGGATGCGCCGAGCCAAGAACAGTGCGGACCGCGAGCGAAATCCCAATCGCGGCCTGCATCCAGCCCGCCGACTCCGGCCCGAGATCCCTCAACACCCGATAGTGCAGGAACAGTGCGGCGTATGGGGCCAGAAACGTCAACGCGAAGAGCGCGAGGCCGAACTGCCAGATTTCCCGCGGCAGGCGAACCGCCGACAGCGCCGTTGCTGGAGGCCGGGGCCCGCGATCGGCAGGCGCATTCAGGCGCGCGACCGCGAAGCCCACGAGCAGCGCCCCAGGCACCACATAAAGCGCGTAGATGCCTTCAAGTCCAAACCACCAGGCGCCACACAACCCGGAGAGCGTGAACACGACGGCATGCGCCACAGCAAACAGCATCGATCGATGCGGCGCAAACGCCGCGGCGGTCGCATTTTGCACGAACGGGACGAAGGCCTGCACCGGTATGGTCAGCAGCGCGACGAGCACAATCGGCCAGAACGGCGCCAACTGCTCGCCCCAGCGTCCCGGATCGACCAGCGTGACGCCGAGGCCCGCTGCCATCGCCAGGCAAGCCAGGCCAAGAAGGACGATCGACATCCCACGCAACCGCCGATCGAACTCCAGGCGATTGGAGTTCCAGAGCGAGGGCAGGAATCGCAACGCGGCAAAGGGCAGCGAGAGGGAAGCCGTCTGCACGAACACCGCGACGAGCTTGTCGATGACGGCCAGCACCCCGACCTGCTCAGGACCGAGCAGCAGCGCCAGCCCTTTGGTTCTCGCGAGCAGTACCGTCATCTGCAGCACCTGGATGGCGCCGATGGTGAACAGCACTTTGATCATGCGAGAGCGATTGTACCCGTGCGCCGCGTCGCGCCGTCGCCATCGAGGGATCGGCTCAGCCTGAGATCAACAGGTCGTGCCGCAGTTTCAAGGGCAACCACCGAGGTCACCGAGACAAATCCTGGTGTCCTACCTCGGTGCACTCGCGTGCTCGGTGGTAAACGTCAGCCTGATGCCCGACGGATCAATGGCCGAGCACACGAGCCGGCGACATGTTCTGTTATGCTTTTTGCTTCCCGCCAATGCCAACTTCAGCGACCGGGGATCGCCAGGTGCCCGCGGGCCGCACGTGGCCCCTGGTATCGATCCTCGTGCCGAGCTACAACGGCGCCAGGCACCTGCGCGAGGCGCTGGACTCGCTCCTTGCCCAGACGTATCGGGCCGTCGAGATCATCCTTCTGGACGATGCGTCGACCGACGAGACGCCTGCGATCGCCGCCGAGTACGCCGGACGGATCTCGTACGTCCGGCAGCCGGCGAATCTCGGTATTTACGAAAACGTCAACGCCGGAATTGCACAGGCCCGCGGCGACCTGATTGCCACCTATCATGCCGACGACGTCTATCTACCGACGATCGTCGAGGCCCAGGTGGCGTATTTTGAACGGCATCCCGAGGTCGGTGCCGTGTTCTGCGCGGACATTTTCGTGGACGCAGAGGGCCGCGAATACGCCCGTCTCGTTCTTCAGCCAGAGGTGCGCGGCGAGCGACCACTCGACTATCGGATGGTCCTGAACGCGCTGCTGACTTACAAGAACCGTTTTCTGGTCTGCCCGACGGCGATGGTGCGGGCGTCCGTCCACGCCGCGGTCGGGCTGTATCGGCAGGACCGCTACCGAAACACGGCCGACCTCGAAATGTGGCTGCGCATTGCGCGTCATTATCCAATCGCGGTGCTCGAGTCACATCTCATGAAGTACCGTCATTTTCACGGCAACTCGTCGCAGCGCTACCACCATCTTCGGACCGAGCCCGAGAACTTTTTCATCATCCTCGACGAATACCTGGCGGCAGGAGCGGCCGCGCTCGCGACGCCTCAGGCGCTCGTGAGCTACGAGGCTCATCGCTCGGAGGACCGGCTGATGGCCGCCATCAGCCACTACATCAAGGGCGATCTGGCCGAGGGACGACGTGCGCTGTCGGCGGTGCAGGGCCGCGCGATCGCTCATGCGCCGCAGGTTCAGCGGTGCCGACTCTTGCTGCTCGCGGCGGGCATGTGGGGATTGTTGCGGCTGCCACGCATTGAAACCCTCGCGCGGTTGATGTACGACCGGTGGCACGTCAAGCGGCCTCCGTTCCGCACCGCCTTGGTCAGTCCTATCCTGTGAGTCGGCCGACTTCATGTGTGGCATAGTCGGCGTCCTGTCCTCGTCGGCGATTGCCCCTGAGACCGTCGCACGGATGCGCGATCGACTGGCGCACCGCGGACCCGATCACGCCGGCCTCTGGCAATCAGGTGATGGCCGGGTGTGCCTGGGACACCGGCGCCTGTCGATCATCGACCTCGATCCGCGATCCAATCAGCCGATGACCGCCAGTGACGGTCGGCAGGTCATTACATTCAACGGCGAGATCTACAACTACCGCACCGTGCGCACCGCCCTGGAGCGTGAAGGCATCCAGTTCCGGACCGACTCTGATACCGAAGTGCTGCTGAGCGCGTATCGTCACTGGGGCGCCGATTCCCTCGATCGGCTCTCGGGAATGTTCGCGTTCGCGATCTGGGACGCGCCGGCGCGGCGGCTGTGGTGCGCGCGGGACCGGGCTGGCGAGAAGCCGTTCTACTACGCCGTCGTCGATGGGTTGTTCCTGTTCGCGTCGGAAATCAAGGGGCTGCTCGAGTGGCCTGGATTTCCACGGCGCCTCGACTACGAGGCCCTGATTGATTGCCTGACGTTCGGCTTCGTCGCGGATCCGAAGAGCATCTGGCGCGATGTCCGCAAGCTGCCTCCCGCCCATTCGATGACCGTCGAGTTCCCAGCCGGTGCCGCGCCACGCGCGCTTCCCCCAAAGAGGTACTGGTCGCTCGCCTTTGCCAGCCGTCCCGGCGCTCACGGCGCCGAAGACCTTCGTCAAGCACTGCTCAATGCCGCGCACGAGATGGCGATCGCCGACGTGCCGCTCGGCTCGTTTCTGAGCGGCGGTGTAGACTCGTCGACCGTGACGGCGGCCTTGAGCCTCTCCGGTCACACGGTGCGGAGCTTCACGATCGGCTTCGACCTCGCCGCGTATGACGAACGACCCTGGGCCCAACAGGTGGCGGACCGCTACCGGACCCAGCACGTCACCAGGACGGTCGAGGCCTCGGACGTCGTTCCCGTGCTCGATCGCCTGCTCTGGCACTACGACGAGCCGTTCAACGACTATTCCTCGGTGCCGACATACTACCTGTGCCGCGAGGCGCGCAAGTACATCACCGTCGCACTGTCGGGCGACGGCGCGGATGAGCTGTTCGCCGGGTACCGGAAGTACCAACGTCTGGTCAGGCGCGCCGAGCTTGCCGCCGTGCTCCCGGGAGGCATCGCGCGAACGGCGGCGGCGATCGCGCGCCGTGCGCTCGGCGAGGGCAGCCGCTGGCCAAGAACGCTGGGACAATACGGTCTGGCGGCGCCCCAGATGCTCGCCGATATGCTGTGCCATGGCTTTCCGCTGCCGTTGCTGCAGACAGTCGCTCGCGGGCCGCTCGCCGAGGCCTTGCGGCACTACGATCCGCACCGGCTCGTCGAGCAGTTGCTCGTGGCTGCGCCGCCCGACCAGGTCGGACTCGTCAACGCGATGCGCCATCTCGATTTCGTGCTCACGCTGCCCGGCGACATGCTCGTCAAAGTGGATCGCGCGAGCATGGCCGTCTCGCTCGAAGTGCGGCCGCTCTTCCTGCACCGCGACGTCATGGAGCTCGCGGCGGGAATTCCCCCGGCCGATCTGGTCAATCGCCATGCGGCGAAACTCGCGCTCAAGGACGCCGTTCGGCCCTGGCTGCCGGGTGCGCTGATCGACCGGCGAAAGCAGGGGTTCGCCCTGCCGCTTCCGGAATGGCTCGGCGGCGATTCGGCGGTCGGCTCGACCATGCGGAGCGCGCAGACGTCCGAGCTGATCGGCGATCTCCTCGACTTGAAGCGGGTGGCCGATCTTGGCGCGGCGCACGCGCGCGGCGCGGGCAACTTCACGTCAATCGTCCACAGCACCTTCGTACTCGATCGATGGTTCACCAGGTGGCTGCCCAACTAGACGCGCCCGCCACGGCGTCCCGCGACGCGGTCGGTGTCTTCTTCGATCCGCCGACCCATCACCTGTTCAACAATCGTCTCTTCGACCGCGAGAGCAACCCGTTCGCCGGCGACGACATCCTCGCGCCGTACGTTGCCGTGCGCGACCGGCTCGCGAAGAGCGGGATCGCGGCACAGACTGCGGATTTCCTGCCCGATCGCCCGGACGGACGCCGGCATGTCCTCATCTCGTTCGGCGCGCCCGACCGGATGGTCTCGCATTCGGTGCGGAAATACATCGCGCTGTCGCGCCGTCCCGATGTCGTGCTCAGCGCGTTCTTTGCCATGGAGTGCCCCAATGTCGAACCGAGGATGTTCGAAGCACTTCCGCTCCTCGAAAAGCACTTTGCTCGAATCTTTTCGTGGAGTGACACGGAGGCACTTCTCCCGTTCACCCGGACGCCAGTCCAGGTCCGGCATTTCTGTTGGCCGCAGTCGTTCGACGCGGTCCATGACCAGCTGTGGTCGCGACAGGACCACCGCAAGTTCCTGGTCATGATGAATGCGAACAAGCTCCCGCGCCTGGCGGTCAACGAGTTGTACACGGCGCGGCTTCAGGCGGTGCAGTTCTTCGAGCAGTTCGGCGAAGTCGACGTCTACGGCCGCAACTGGGGCGGCATGCCGACACGCGTCGGGAAGACTCGAACACCGTTCGCGTTGCGCAACCTCGCGCCTCCGTTGTGGAAGTTCAAACAGCGCGTGTGGCCCAACCCTTTGTACTCGGCGGCAGCACGCGCCAGCCGCGGTCCGGCCGCCTCCAAATCGAACACGCTGGCGCAGTATCGATTTGCCCTGTGCTTCGAGAACAGCAGGCTGAAGGGATGGATCACCGAAAAGATATTTGATTGTTTCTTTGCCGGGACGGTGCCCGTGTACTGGGGAGCGCCGGATATTCTCGACTGGGTGCCGGCCGAATGCTTCATCGACATGCGGCGATTCAAGGACTTTGCCGATTTGCGCGCCTTTCTGACGACGTTGGAACCGGCCGCGGAGCAACGGTATCGGGACGCGGCGAGAGACTACGTCCAGTCGAGCCGGTTCACGCCATTTCGCCGTGCCACGTTTGTCGACGTTGTTGCGCGCACACTGTCGGCTGACACCGGGTTCGCCCTCTGATGCCCGTCACCGAAGTCACCGAACGACGGCTCCGCGTCCTGGTGCTGTCCTGGAACTACCCGACGGCCGCGGCCCCTCAGCGGGGCCTGTGGGTCGAGCGCATGTGCGACGCCGCCGCGGAGGCGGCCGATGTAACGGTCATCGTGCCCACTCCGTGGGTGCCGCCGCTGGTGCCGCTGCCCGCCGTCGCGCGGTTCCGGCGCATCCCACGGCAGCAACGTCAAGGCCGGGTCAATGTCTATTTTCCCCGCGTCCCCGGATCGATTGAGTACCACACCCACGGCATCGACGCGTATCTGGCGCTGCCTGCGCTGCTCCGCCTTGCCCGCCGTCTGCATGAGGAGGCGCCGTTCGACGTGATCCACGCGCACTTCATCTATCCGGACGGTGTGGTGGCGAGTCGGATCGGGCGCGAGTTGCGGGTACCGGTGATGACCTCCGAGCACGCGTTCTGGACTCCCTGGCTGGTCGATCGGCCGAGGGTCGGATCACAGGTGGCCGCCGCCCTTCCAGGGATACGCCTCATCACGACGGTCAGCGACTTCCTGCGCCAGAACGTCGATGCGCATCTGCAGGGACGCGTCGAGACCGCTGTGCTCTCCAACGTCGTTGATGATCTCGTCTTCACGCCTGCGCCGCGAGTCCGCGATCCGGACGAGCTGCTCTACGTCGGATTGATTCGGAAGTTCAAGCGCCTGGACGTCTTGCTACAGGCTGTGGCTCTGGCGCGCCGCACGCTGCCGCAACTCCACCTGCGTGTATTGTCGGCGAACGCCTATCGCGCATACGGCGTCGATCGCCGCGAGATGCGGAAACTGATCTCGTCGCTCGGACTCGACCAGGCCGTCCGGGTCGAGAACGGCGCCGCTCCGGCTGGAGTCGCCGAGGCGATGCGCTGCTGCGCATTCGTTGTCGTGTCCTCCACGCGCCGCGAGACATTCTGCTCGGTCGCAGCCGAAGCGCTGGCCTGCGGCACGCCCCTCGTGATTACGCGATGCGGCGGACCCGAGGAATACGTCACAGAGCAGGATGGCATCATGGTGCGGGAAGACGATCCGGCCGCGTTGGCCGACGGCATCGTCCGCGCGCTGGAACGACGAGACACCTTCGCCGCCGAAGATCTGCGGTCGCGCATCGTCAATCGATTTGGACGCGCCGCATGGTGCCAACGGGCGATGGCGATCTACGAGCGTGTCGCACAGCGGGCTGTGAACCGCGCGGATGCGGGTCGATAGACCGTGAGCGAGAGAGATGCCGTCAAGACGCATGGCGTGGATCGGTCGCATGCCGACCGCCGCCTGCCGGCGCTCGACGGCGTGCGCGCCATCGCGGTCCTGGGCGTGATCGCTTCACACAGCGGGATCTTCGGGCTGGGCTGGGTTGGCGTCGACATCTTCTTCGGTCTTTCGGGTTACCTCATCACCGGCATTCTGCTCGACGGCAAGGCGCCCGGAACGTCGGCGCGCGGCTATTTCGTGCCGTTCTACATCCGGCGCTCGTTGCGTATCCTCCCACTGGCGTGGGCGGTTGTCCTCCTCATGTCGGCTGTGCGGGGACAATGGAGCGGGTTGTGGTGGTACTTGGGATACCTCGTCAACTGGCTGCCCGAGAGCCCGATGCCACGCGATCTCGGCCACTATTGGTCCCTTGCGGTCGAGGAGCAGTTCTACCTGGTGTGGCCAGCGGTCGTCTTCTTTTCGTCGTCGAAGACGCTGTGGCGCGCCACGCTGGCGATCATCGCGATCGACGTCGCCTTCCGCTGCGGCGTATCGATGTGGGCCCCGGCGTTCGTGACACCCCAGCTCCGGGATCTCGCCACCTTCGCGCGAGCCGATACGCTGGCGGTCGGGGCGCTGCTCGCGCAGCGGGAACGAAACGGCGGATGGGGACGTGAAATGTCGTGGTCGCTCCCTGCGTGCCTCGCTGCCGGCGTCGCCATCGTCGTCATCCGTCGATTGGAACAGGTCGGAGTACTGTCGGTGCTCACCTACAACCTCAAGTGGCCGATGATTGCCTTGGGGGTGTGGGGCGGGCTGCTGTTCGTGCTCACCCGTCCGCCGCGCGCACTGCAATGGGCGTGGTTGGTGTGGATCGGACAGATCAGCTACGGTGTGTACGTGATTCACGCGCTCTTCGGAGGCTGGCTGCACGCGCGATTCACGCTGGCGCAGGCGCCGCTGATCTTCGTGCTTCAACTGGCGTTGACCCTGCCGTTGGCCGCGGCGAGCTGGTACTTGTTCGAGTCGCCAATCCTGCGGCAGAAGCGGCGATGGCCAATGCCTTCCCGGCGGCTCCCGGGTGGCCGTTGACCGGCTCCATGCGAGCCGGGGATCCGCAGCTGTCGGTCGTCGTCCCCTTCCACAAGAATCTCGTGCAGCTGCGCGAGTGCCTCGGCGCTCTTGCGCCAGTCCCTGAATGGGCGGAAGTGATCGTGGTTGCCGATGGCGCGATCGACCGGTGCCACGGACTGGCGGCGGAGTTCGGTGCGCGGGTGATTGAGATGGCAGGCCCGCGCGGTCCCGGCGCCGCGCGAAACCGCGGCACCAAAGGCGCGACCGGTGCCATCATCGTCTTCATCGACGCGGATGTGGTGGCAGCGCCAGGCGTTCTCGCGCAGATGCGCGATCGTCTTCACGAGCGCCCGGAGCTTGCGGCGGTGTTCGGCGCCTACGACGAGCGCCCCCGGGAGGCCGCGTTCATCTCGCAGTACAGGAATCTCTCGCACTCCTACTTTCATCAGACGTCCAACGCCGAGGCGCGCACGTTCTGGGCCGGGCTTGGAGCCGTCCGGCGTGAAGCGTTCGACGCCGTGGATGGATTCGACGAGCGGTTCGGCCGGCCGTCGGTCGAGGACATCGACTTTGGCTACCGGCTGAGCGGGCTGGGATACAAGATCCTGCTCGATCCCACCATCAGGGGATGTCACCTCAAACGCTGGACCCTCAAATCCGCCGTCGTATCGGATCTGCGCGATCGTGGAATCCCGTGGACGCAGCTCATGCTCAAGTTCGCGCGGTTGGACAACGACTTGAACGTCCAGACGAATCAGCGGATTGCCGTTGTACTCGCCTACGCGCTCCTGCCGCTCCTGATCCTCGCGACAATCGCGCCACTCTGGTCCGCGGCCGTGGGTGTCGTGCTGCTCGCCCTGCTGTTCCTGAACCGGCGGTACTACGCGTTCTTCCTTCGACGCCGGGGACTCTGGTTCGCGTGTCGCGTATTTCCGATGCACCTGCTCCATCATCTGTGCAACGGGCTGTCGTTCGTACTCGGGTCCGCCATTTTCTACTCTGGCAAGTTGATCGGCGTGACGTTGCCGGGCGCGGTTCCGCTCGGCCGATGGAGCTCGACAAAGACCGCGGGCCCGCCGGTGGTCGATTCTTCGGGTTTGTAGACTCTAAAAGGCCATCACGAAGACACGAAAAAGCACCATCTCTGAGTGCCTTCGTGACTACGTGCTTCGTGGTTGCGCCTCATTCCCCGCCCGTGTGGTTTGTTGGTTGTGCCTCGAGGTATGTGTCGACGGCGCGACACGCGGCGATCGGGTCCGGGGTTTCACCTGCGTCCGGTACACGAAAAAGATAGGAGAGCGGTGGGAACGACGCTTCGACTTGAAGGCTCTCGCAGTTGGCCCTGAGCATCGGACCGAGAGCCAACCTGGACGCAGACATTCCGTCGCTGAACGGCATGACCGCCAGCAACAGGATGTGCGTGGCGCCTTGTTGCCGAAGAAACGGCAGAAAGTCTGACGGCGTCTGGCTCAGGGCCCGCGCCATCGATACAACTCGGCGCCCCGTGTAAAGGTAAAGGGTCGCGGGCTTGCCCGACAGGAAGACCGCGTTCGGCGAGTCGTGGTCCCGGATGTGCCGAACGGCGGAGAAAAAGCTCGCCTGGTGCTCGTCGAGGCAGGCAGGCGAAGGCAGCGGCCCACCCCGCACGCAGCCCCTTTGCCGCTGAATGACGCTGTAGACCATTCCCAGGCCGGTCAGCGCCAGGACTCCCGCAACCAGAACGATGGCGGCTTCTTCCCATCGTGGCCGAAAAAAACTCACAAGTCGGCCGACCCCGACGAGTGTGATCGGGACGATCAAGGGCAGCACCGGCACAATGAACCGCGCCACAGGCCACGGCCAGAGGAGCAGCAACCCGCCGTAGGCGGTCAGATACAGAAATGCCGCCGGCCACGCCGCAAAGAGCGCGGGCGAGCCCAACAGGAGGGCCAGCAGCAGGATGAGCATGCCAATCACGTTGTCGACGGCACGGGTCGAGATGCCGGGTCCGGGCAGGAGAAGGTAGATGGAGAGCAGGTACGGCGCCTTGTTCGTCAGACGCTGCTTCAGGAGAGACGTCGCACTTGCGTGCGCCGAATGGTCTGCCGCAAGCGCATCGGCGATGTACGACTTGCCTGGAACCTGATCCGGGGCGAGGGCCGTCCAACCAAGCCAGAGCCCGACGGTGAGCGCCACGACCACCGCATAGACGGCGAGCGTCCGAAAGTGCTGGCGCCACAGCCAGAGCATCCCGATCGCGGCGATAAGCGTGACGCCGATACTTCGTGTGAGGGCGGCGGCGATGCTGGCCGCGCCCGCGAGGATTGCCTCACTTCGTGACCACACCCGGGTAAACGTCCAGAGCGCCAGTACCTGAAAAAAGGTGAACGGCGCTTCCGTATCCAGACCGCCCGCGGCGTCGACGAGCGATGGATTGGTGGCGAGCGCGACCAGACACACGAGGGCGATCCCCGGCGACCACACGGCCCGAAGCGAAGAATAGACCAGCGCCAGCATTCCAACCGAACTGGCGATGCTGATGAGAACCAGCCAGTTGAATCCTTCGCCTCCCATTGCGGACCACAGGGACAGCACCAACGGGTAGACCGGCGGATACATCATGTGCGCCGGGCGATCGATCCGGAACAGTTCGCGATACTGAAACCCGTGCAGGGCCCTGCCGAGCAGAACGTAAATCGCATCGTCCTGCTCGGTGAGGATGCCGGGCCTGCGCGCAACCCAGGCCAAGACGGCGTGGAATGCGAGGACCAGGCCGACAACCAGGGAAGAATGGCGGCTGAACGGTGTGAATGCGCGTCGCAGGAAATCCTCTTTCAACGGACGCGCTGCCGGGATTGCCATGCCAGCAGATTCATATCACAAAGCAGGCGACCTCAGGCCAACCTCGCCGCGTCGCGTCTTCTGTCGGCGATCGTCGATGACGTCGCGTCGCTGCTGACACGAAGAGGAATACGTCTGCGGGAACAATCAGGATCCGGTATTCTTTCAACGGCTCGATAGCAACGAACTCGTACATGTTCACTGGCAACTGGAGGTCGAAGTGGCTCGCCAGTCAATCCTCCCACCGACTGCACTCATCTTCATCGCGTTCGCGATGACCGCGGCGCTCACCGCGTCTCTCACCGCCGAACGACCGGTGGCGAAGGCGGCGGCGAAAAAGCCGGCGCCTCGAACCGCGTGGGGCGATCCCGATCTGACGGGCATCTGGACCGGCTCGACGATCACGCCGCTCGAGCGGCCGGTCGAGCTTGCCGGAAAGGAGTTCCTCACCGAACAGGAAGCGGCAGATCTCGAGAAGCGGGCGCTCGCGGCGCGCGCTGACGGTCCGCCGCCGCCCGGGGATCCTGGAACCTACAACCAGATCTGGTTCGATCCTGCCTCGAAGGTTGTACCGAGCCGCCGAACGTCGCTGATCGTGGATCCTCGAGACGGCAGGATTCCCTTCACGGCGGACGGACGCGCGGCGCAGACGCGCTCGCGGGCGCGATACGGAAAGGGCCCGTTCGATTCTTGGAACGACCTCGACACCGGCGAACGGTGCATCACCGACGGCATGCCTCTCTACTTCGGCGGCTATAACAACAACTACCAGTTCTTTCAGTCGCCCTCTTCGGTGGTCATTCTCCACGAGCTGTACCATGAGACTCGCGTCATCTATACCGATGGGCGACCGCACGCCAATATCCGGCGCTGGCTCGGCGACTCACGTGGCCACTGGGAAGGCAACACACTGGTAGTCGACACGACCAATTTTCTGCCGCGGGAACGCGCTGAATGGCAGGATACGTGGCGCGCGTCGCGCTCGACGACGCACCTGGTGGAGCGGTTCACGCGCGTCGACGCGGAGGCGATGGAGTATCAGTTCACGTGGGAGGATCCCACGATATTCGCGCGGCCATGGACGGCCGCCTGGCCGCTGACGACGAACCAGGCGTCGGTCGGAGTGACCGAGGGAGGGCTCTTCGAGTACGCGTGTCATGAGGGAAACTACGCGATGACCACCGTACTCGAGGGTGCGCGCGCGGAAGAGGCCCAGGCCCGCGCACCGGCGAAGCGCTAGGTCCGAAGGGTCCTAAGGCTGCACCAGTCGCTGACTCACGTATCCGGCGACGTCGCGGATCTGCTCCGCGGTCAGCAAGCTGCTGAATGAAGGCATCTCCCGCCGCCCCTCGCTGACGGTTTGGATGACGAGCGCGGCGCTGCGGGTCGCGCGCAGGCTGGGCGCGCCATCGTGCCCGCCCTCGCCCTGTGGCCCGTGGCACGAGCCGCACGCGCGGTCGTAGGTCGCTTTGCCGTTGTCGAGATTCGGCTGGCCCGACGCACCCTGGGTGAACTGCAGCGCGGTGCCGGACGCGGCCGCGGGCTCGAGCGTGCCGTCGACACCGAAGAGCCACAGGCTGTCGCCACGCGCGGTCCCCTGCAGCATGTTGCCGGCGGAGTACGCCACCACGTACTGCCGCCCGTTGTGCTCAAACACCGACACGGGCGAGTTCATGCCCGCTCCGGTCTGGAACTCCCACAGACGCCTGCCGTTGCTGGTATCGAGCGCCGTCAGGCGCCCATCGTTGCGTCCGACGAAGGCAAGCCCGCCGGCGGTGACCGCGACGCCGCTGAAGCATTGGTCCGGCCACTGCTGCTGCCACACGAGTTTGTTGGTTCGCAGGTCCACCGCCGCGAAGACGCCGAGCAGCGGCAGATGCCGAATGGGCGCGCCGCCCACGTAGTTGACGCCCGCTGCCGGTCGCCCGGTCTCCACGTCCTGCGCGACGTAGGAGACGGCACGGTCCGAGGCGCAGATGATCAGGTGTCCGGACTGCGGGTCGTAGGCGGCGGGCGCCCAGTTCGCGCCGCCCGCGATCGCGGGCTTCACCGGCACCGGTGTCTTCCAAAACGGCGTGAAGATGCGTCCCTTGTTGACGAGCGTCGTGCCTTCTGGCGCGATGTCGATCGATTGAGGCACGAAGGCATCGCCGCGCGGGTACGGCTGCGTTGCGGCCGTGCCCTGGCGAGGCTCCTGCGGCACGCGACGCTCGTCGATGCCGATCAGAGGTTTGCCGGTCGCCCGGTCGAGAATGTAGACCCAGCCGGTTTTGCTCGGGTGCGCGATGCCCTTGCGGAGTCGCCCGTCGACCGGGAGGTCGAACAGCACGGGCGGCGTGGCCACGTCGTAGTCCCAGATGTCGTGGTGCACATGCTGGAAATGCCAACGGTACTTGCCGGTCTTCACGTCGATGGCAACTGTGGAAACCGAGAACAGGTTGTCGCCCTTCCGTACGAGGCCGTTGTAGTCGGGTCCAGGGTTGCCGGTACCGAAATACACGAGCCCGAGCTCTGGGTCGACCGCCGGTGTGTGCCAGACGGACGCCCCGCCATCCTCCCAGAGCTCACTGTCCTTCGGCCACGTCTCGTGGCCAGGCTCGCCGGGACCGGGAATCGTATAGAAGGTCCAGACGAGAGATCCGTCTTTCGCGCTGTAAGCCTTGACGCGGCCGCGGATGCCGCGCTCTGCGCCCGCAAAACCGGTGATGACGAGGCCGTCGTAGTAGAGGGGCGCGCTCGGAATCGTGAAGCCTTCCTGCCAGCGCTCGGCCTGGATCGACCAGGCCACCTTGCCGGTGCGTTGATCGAGCGCGACGAGTTGCCCATCGAGCCGGCCGACGAATACCTTGCCGTCTCCCAGACCGACCCCGCGGCTCGTCCACCCGCAGCAGACCGAGTCAATCTTGGGATCCAGCTTCGCCTGGTACTCCCACAGGATGTTGCCCGTCTCGACCGCGACCGCGAACACATCGTCGGCGCCGGTGACGATGTAGATCACTCCCCGGTACACGAGCGGCTGCGCTTCACCGGAATACTGGGGCCCGAGCCCGGACCCGCGAAGCCGCGTGCGCCACACACCCTTCAGGCGCGCGACGTTGTCGCGGTTGATCTCAGTCAGCGGTGAATAGCGCTGGTTGCTCAGGTTGCCGCCGTTGGTGGGCCATCCCGCCGTTGGCGGCGCCACGAGCTCCGTGCGGGAGAATGCGGGCGCCGCGACATCCGATTGGACGTGCACGACCGCCGTCGCGCTCGCACACGCAAGGAGGGCCGCAGCGACAGAGCCAGAAATGAGTCTGCTCATCGTCAGCTGGATCTCAGGACCTACTTCTTGATCGTGCCGGTCACGCTCTCTGGCGAGCAGTTGAACGGCTCGATCTTCAGGCTCGACGGCGCGTACTCCATCTTCGTGGTCGCGAACGGCTGCTTGAAGAATTCCGGATCCTGCAGGTCGACCTCGACGACGAGGCGCTGCCGCGCCGCGTCGAGATGCACGCGCTCCACCGAGGTCAGCGCGGCGGAATGGAGCAGTCCCTTCGTCGGCTGCCCGGGCTGCTCGACGTACTGGTTCAGTACGCCGGCCGCGTAATTCGCCGTTTCGATCACCAGCGTCTCGCCGTCGAAATGGCCGATGGAATGGCCGAGCGACGTGCGCGCGCTGTCCTTTGGATGCGCGTTCATGCTCATGTGCACGGTGCGCCGGACGTCCATCCATTCGTGGTGCAGCACGACATCGCCGCCGCTCCTGATGATTTCGAGCGGTGTGGACGGCGCGCCCCAGACGCGGCGGATCGCGACGGGATCGCAGCGGAACGTCGGATCGTCCTTGAACGGATCGTAGGCGGCCACCGCCTTCTCGCCCGCCGGCGTCAGGAATTGAATCATCGGCTGCGGGCCGCTCGTGCTCCGGTTTGCGATCGGCGCCAGGAGCCAGGTCCCGAAAATGTCCTTCCGCGGGGCCTGTGGCACCTGCACGGCGGCTGCCGGACTATTGACGCTCAGCTTGTGGCCATCCTCGAACTGGACGCTGTCGAAGAAGCACATGTACGGACTGTGGCGCGACTGCGAGCCGGTGACCCGCAGTTTCGTCCCGGCCTTGAGCACCTGCGGCGTGACGCCGGCGCGCGACAACTGCGTGACGCCATGCGACTCGCAGACATATTCACGAGTGCGGCCGTTCTCGTCGATCGCCGAGAGGTGGAGGTAGCTGTGCGGATTGCGCGCTTCGAACTCGGTGACGGTGCCGGAAATGACGACCGGCTTGCCCGCGTCGAAGTGCGGTGCGAAGCTGTGGTGGGCCAGCGCATCCGCTCCGTTCAGCCACACGAGGGCAAGGATCGCCACTCCAGGAAGACAGGCCTTGTAACGCATGCGGTTCTCCCGAATATTGAACAGAGCCACAAGTTTTAACCCAGAGCACGCAGAGATTCCACACGTTTTTCCACAGGCTCGTTAAGTGAGTGGGCGAGAGTTTCCTCTGATTCCCGTGCGCTATTGCGCGGCCGGGCGTAGCCGCGGCGCGCAGTTGTCGCAGGGCTCGAAGAACGTGAGGAAGAAATTGTTCGGATCGGCGACGAGCGCCGCTTTGAAATTCGGTGGAATCGGCACCGGGAGGCCGCCGCTGGTGTGCACGGACAGGCCGGCGGCTTTGACGGCGCTGACCAGCGGATCGATGTTCTGCACGCGCACCTGCAGACGGGCCGCGCCGCGATCCTGAATCTTCATGCGCAGCGGCGTGCGGTCGACGCCTTTGTACTCGACGAACTCGATCCACTGGGTCGAGCCCTGGGCCTGTACGCGGCTCCGCCGCACCTCGGCCCTCGACAATCCGGTCAGTTGCTGCGTACCCTTGTCGGCCGTAAACGTCGTCTCGCCCTCGACCTTGAAGCCGAGCACGTCGCGATAGATCTGCGTGGTCCGATCCATGTCGTTGACGGCCATCGCGATCCGGACCTCGGCAAACGCGCCGTCGCCAGCCGGGGGAATGGCCGGCTGCCTGAGCTCGACGAACCGCTGGTCGAGATCACGGATCAGCACCGACTTCGTGCCGTCCGCAAACGCCACGGCTTTGCCGCCGGGGGTCGCGACCTGAGCGTTCTTCGCCTTGAGCTGGGCGAGCATGGCATCGGCGTCGCGGACCACGAGCACGATCATTGCGGCGCCGGGGTCCTGGACGCGCAGCGGAACCGTCTTGTGCTCGACCTGCTGAACCTCCATGAACTCCAGGCTCGTGCGGAGGCCTGGCACCCTGGCGGACTGATGGCGTTCCTTCGCGCCCGCGATGTCGAAGAACTGGAAGAGCCCCGGGTTGGGCGCATTGTACGGCCGCTCGCCGGAAGCGGGCATTGCCGGCACCTCCATCCCCAGGACATCGTGATAGTAGGCCAGCGACCTATCCATGTTCTCCACGAACACCGTGAACACGCCGGTGCCGACGACGGCGCCTTTCGCGGAGGAAGCGGCTGGGGCCTGGCCGATCGCGTCCGTGCGTACGACACTCAGCAAGCCACAGACAACCGTCACGGCCAGTACACGTGTGGTCAGTCGCGACATATCTCCTCCAGCGGGCAACGTCCTGTTTCCAGCGAGCTCATTATTTCCGATCAAGACGAGGCGCGACAGCGAAATGCACCGGGAGCGGGAGTCGCCGGGGATAACTCCTTCGCTGGGACGGGTTCGCGCTGCGCTCGACCCTGCCCGACTCGACGGCATGGCACGCGCTTAGGCCCTTACTGCAACGTGAGATTTGATGCTCGCCGCGATGAGGACCGGCCCCGTAGTGACAGCCTATTTCTTGGAGCGAAACGCACGCTCCGTCGTGTCGCGCGGGTCGATCGACACCGGTTGGTCGCGCCACAGCCAGCGCATCATCTCCGGCAGCATCGCACCGCCCATGTTGTGGCTGTGCACGCCCATCCCCCACGAATAGTTGACGTCGTAACCCTTCTTCGTCAGGGCTTCCATCAGCCGGACATTCTGCAGGAACCAATCGCGATGGGGGTCGTACTCGCCCTTGTCGTTGGTCCCGCGATTGTCGTTGCGCCCGTCGATCATGAAGATCCGAATCGGCTTCTTCTGGCTCGCCAGGACTTTCTCCGGATACACATGTCCGCCCTTCAAATCGACGAACGTGCCGATGCCGGTCAGCACCTTGCGAAAGCGATCGGAACGCTCCCACGCAACCGTGAAGGCCGCGATCGCCCCAGAGCTCCATCCCGCGATGCCATGCCGATCCGGATCCTGCGAAATCGAGTAGTCCTTGTAGAGCGCCGGCAGCAACTCCTCCACGATGACCTTCGAATACCTGTCGCCGAGCGCGTCGTACTGCTCCTGGCGGATCGACTTGCCGTCGGCGACCATGACTCCAGGATCGATGAAGGCGCCGATCATCACCGGAATATCGCCACGGTAGATCAGGTTGTCCAACACGTTCTGGGCCCGGTAGAAGCCGTCGGCTTTCAAGTACGTCGCGCCGTCATGGAAGACCATGAGGCTGGCTTCCCGCGACGCAGCGTACTGCGCCGGAACGTACACCCAGTAGCTGTGCTCCGCCCCTGGATACGTCGTGCTTGCCAGCTTGAAAGGACCCCGCACCTCGCCCTTGGGCACACCCTCGCGCGGAAGCGAGTCAGGACCCAGACTGTAGTGCGCGTCGAACTCCGACGGACGCGGCGGACCGCCAGGTGCCCGCTGCGCTGCGGCGCCTCCGGCGCACACGATCACCAGAGCGATGCTGGACAGGACCGGTATGGCTTGTCGCTTCATGCTTACCTCCTCGTGCCAACCGACGGCCTCCCAGCGTACATGAACACGAACGATGCCGATCAAGGAACGCCCGCAGTTGCTAGTGTCCTGCGTTCGACGATTTAGTACACGGCTTCCGGCGCGCGGCGCCCGC
>JBDTVS010000154.1:0-4814 GCA_040007095.1 Acidobacteriota bacterium | reverse complement strand
ACGCGACCGTTGCGTCACAACGGCCAGCCCTACACCGGCATCAACATTCTGTCGCTGTGGGCGTCGGCCAGCGTGCAGGGCTTCGCCGCACCGATCTGGATGACCTACCGCCAGGCCGTCGAACTTGGCGCCCACGTCCGCAAGGGCGAGAAAGGCTCGCCCGTCGTCTATGCGAACAGCATCACGCGAACCGAGACCGACACCGACAGCGGCGTCGACGTCGCCCGCGACATCCACTTCCTCAAGGGGTACACCGTGTTCAACGTCGAACAGATCGAGGGACTGCCCACCCAGTACACGGCGCCGGCATCACCGCGCCTCGACGTGACCGCCCGCATGGCCCATGCGGAGCGATTCTTCGGCGCGACCGGTGCCACGCTCGCCCACGGTGGCAACCGAGCCCTTTACCGGCCCTCGACTGACAGCATCGTCATGCCGTTCTTCGAGACCTTCCGCGACGCCGAGAGCTATTACGCCACCCTCGCGCACGAGACCATTCACTGGAGTGCATCCGAATCGCGCCTGGCACGTGACTTCGGCACCAAGCGCTTCGGGTCGGAAGGTTACGCGATGGAAGAGCTCGTGGCTGAACTCGGCTCCGCATTCCTCTGTGCCGATCTGGATCTGACGCTGGAGCCGCGCGAGGACCACGCCGCCTACATCGCCAACTGGCTGGAGGTTCTCAAGTCAGACAACCGCGCGATCTTCGCGGCCGCAAGCCACGCGCAGCGCGCGGCGGATTTCATCAACGGCCTGCAGCCGGCCTCGGCCGGCTAATTAATTGCCACCTCGGCATCCGGGGCGGCGACGGTCCCTCTCACCCGCAGCACCTCCGGCGTGGCGGCCCGAACCTAGGTTCCACTACACATCGCGACAAGGGAAGTTTCATCCGCCGCGCGCAGGTTGTTTCCTCGCCCGCGGCGGCCAGTTCGTCAGTATGGAAGGGCGGAGGCCGATAATTCTTGCTTCAGAAGCCGACCGATCAGGGCCGGGATTGTTAGACACCGACGAGGCATTGGACGCTCGGCTCGAGCCGAGTCAAATCGGGCGAACCGTTCCCCTGGCAGTCAGCGCGACCGAGGCCGTCGACGACATACCTGCGACCACGAAATGGTGAATTCGTCTCACGACGACGTCGACGATTCCTAGTATCAAAGACGCATCCGCGAAGTCCGATGCTCATTTGACCGCCGCAATCCAGTCCTCGATCGCTTGACCAAGCACGTCGAGTGGGACGCTGCCGGTTCGCAGAACCGCATTGTGGAATTCTTTCATCGAGAATCTTGATCCGAGCGCCTGCTGCGCTTTGGCGCGCAGCCGCAGGATCTCGAGCTCGCCGATTTTGTAGGCGCACGCCTGACCGGGAAGCGCGACATAGCGATCCACTTCGCTCGGTTGAATGCCATAGTCGATCACCTGTTGGCGCGTCCAGTGTTTCGCGTGCAAGCCGGTGTCGACGACGAGACGGCGGGCGCGGACGAGCTCGGCGTTCAGCTGGCCGAGGCGCCCCTTCGGATCGCCGTCATACCAGCCAGCCTCGGCGGCGAGCCGCTCGGCGTAAAGGCCCCACCCTTCCGAAAACGCTGTGCTGAACCCGAATACGCTGTACTGGCGGAAGCGCGGGACGTCTGACAACTCCTGAGCGAGTGCGGTCTGAAAATGATGGCCTGGGACGCCCTCGTGGTAGACGACCGAACGCGCGCCGGCACCCGTCCATTGCGAGTTCCCACGCGGCTCTGGCAGCGGAATCCAGACGATGCCCGGCCGCGTGCCATCGCGCGCGGGCGCGCTGTAGTGAGCCGCCGCCGTCTTCTCGGTAAACGCCGGCTCGCGCCGAACCTCCACCGGTGCTTTCGGGCGCAGGTCGAAGAGGGTCTCGGCACGCGTTTCGGCGTCCCGTACGATCCGCGTGTACTCCTCTAACAGCTTCGGCCGCGGATCGGGATCCGCTGGCGGGCGCACACCCTCGGAGAGCTGATCGAACCGCGCCTGCACCGTGCCCTCTACGTAGCCGAGCTCACGCAGCAGCTTGTCCATCTCGCCTTCGATGCGCGCCACCTCGCGCAATCCGGTCGCGTGAATTTCGTCGGCGGTGAGGTTCGTCGTTGTGTGTCCCTGCAGGGCGGACGCGTAGGCGTCGGCACCGCGCGGCAGTCGCCACAGACCGGCATCGTCAGTCGCGTTGGGCACCTCCGCCGCGAGCAGCGCGCGCACGCGGCGAAACGCCGGCACGACGACCTCGCGCACGATTCTTTCAGCCTCGGCCATCGACGCCGCACGGTCGGCCGCGGACACATTCTGCAGCCTGGCCGCGCGTTCGCCGAGCGAAGTCACCAAGACATTTGTGGCCGGCGCCGGCTCTAGCAAACGGTCCAGTTGGCCGAGCACCGCCTGGAGCAGGAATCGCGGGAGCAGGACGCCCATCGCTTCCTGCTTGCGCGTCTCGGCGATGCCGAGGTCGAGCTCGCGCCCGACCAGCCGGAGCCTCGCCAGGTAGTTTTCGATGTCGCGCGGATTGCGGATGGGATGTATTTGCGTGAGGAAATTCACGAGCGTGACGTGCAGCCCCCAAATTTGCTCGAAGATGAACGTGTGATCGGACAGCGGCGCCGACGCGACGGTTTGCCGGAGATTCGATGCCATCAAATCGACAGAGGTGCGCTGCACCGCCGTCAACCTCGCTCGATCGAACGTGGCGAGCTGCGCGAGAATCCTCTGCGCCAACGCGACGCGTGCGTCGCGAGCCACCGGATCGATCGGCAGGCGGAACGCACCGACGGTCCCGGCGAGCTGCCGGTCGAGCGCGTCCTGCTCTGCTCCTGAAAAATACTGTTGCTCGGCCGCAAACGCCGGGTTGGCGCGCATCCAGTCTGCCGCCGCCCGCTCGGCGAACGCATCAAACGATTCCTGCGCACCCGTGGGGATAGTCCCACTAGCAGCCAAAAAAGCGACGGCGGCCATACAACTGACAGCGAACCACTTGGTTCGATGAGACTTCATCACACCCTCCTCTGGGGAGTATCTGGGCTGTGACTTCGTAGATGCCCAGGCGAGCGCTAAATCTGCCGAGTATACGCACGGGCAGTGGAGTGCGGAAGAAACTATTGCTGGCTAACGCCGCAGGGTTCACCAGAGGATTCTCGTTTCCAGAACAGGCCAACGTTTTAGAACGGACGCGGCAATCCTGTTCGAACGCGTCGCCACGAGCACGTCGCATTCGGGCCATGCAAGCGTCGCCCTCAGCGACCACGGCGCCGTTGCCGTGACCGAGTTGCGGAATCCCGAGATAAGATATTGCCTCCACCGATGGCCAGCCTTTGCCGCAGGTCGCTGAGGCGTCGGGCGATCCCGGTACGAAGACGGCCGTCTTGCGAGCGGCGATTCTTGATCGCGGTATCGCGATCGAGCCAGCCGATGATCTTGGCGGCGCGCTCGGGACGTCGACCGGCGAACGCATCCAGATCCTGAACGGTCTCTCACCCGCAGAGACGTTCCTCGTTCTCGTTCACGAGTACGCCCACTGCCTGCTGCATCGCGCCGACGACAGGCCAGCCTCGCGTGACACGCGAGAGCTTGAAGCCGAGGCCGTCGCCTTCGTCGTCGGCGAAGCCATCGGGCTCGACGCACGCCAATCGAGTCGCGACTATCTCCACCTGTACAACGGCGACCGCGAGGCGCTGGCGGGTTCGTTGGATCGCATCCAGCGCGCGGCGTCAATGATTCTGACCGTCGTGGGCACCGCCGATTAACGGTCCGCGCCGGCTCGGCAAACCTCACGATCGTCAGTCCCGTTGAGCGCTGGAGTTCAGATGCGCGCAGGGTGCTTCCGCTCGATTCTTGCGCAGTCTCCAATACATTCACGCAGACGGCGGCCAGATTGTGAAGGTGATGTGTTGTCTCCCATGTCTTCGGACGCAAAGTCGATCGGCCGCCGCTGGGGAGCCCGACGCCGCCGGGTCCCGCGTGCCTCCGTGCCGCCGTCGCAGCCCATGGTGGTCAGCACGCAAGGAGTGGTGGACATGATGGTCCAGGGTACTCCGTCGATCGAGAAACGGCGCCGTCAATGGAGAATACCGCGCGGTGTTCACCGGTAGCTTCCCCTCGAAGCACACTCGAAGTGAGATCACGACGTTGCGACGATGGGTCGGCGGCAACGCCCGTGATCCGACGCGAGCACGGACGGCTGTACAACACCGCTCGTCTCCTCACGGCTCGATCCACGTTCATCTCTTGGATCGCGGTGCACGCTCAAAAGTCTTCTCACCCCGTCTTGGATCGCTTCGCGCTGGCCCGTCGCCACAGGACGGACGGCCGTGGCTTCGCAGCGGTGACCGGCTTCGCCGGCTGTGCCAGGTGACCTGGTCACAGCCGCTGCAAAGAGCCACGGCCTCGCCGGGCCGGCGCTGCGCTCGTGTCCCTCTCGGCGTGCCTGTCGGGTTCCTCACGTCGCGAAGGAACCACAACACGCACACACGGAGGACACGACCATGCAGACGGGGACGATGAGACTTCGGGAGCTGACAGTACGATATTCAGTGAAGAGGACCGACGAAGGTCAGCCCGTTGTTGTGGGCCGGGCGATGAACACGCCGAGGGAATCCGCCTCGGCGTTGATGACCGCGCTTCAGGATCAGCCGGGCGAGGTCTTCGCTATCCTCTGTCTGTCCACAAAGCATCGCGTGATCGCCTTTCACGAGGTGAGCCGAGGCACGCTAGACGCGACGCTCGTCCATCCCCGCTTATGTTGGGCAGAACATAAGGCAGAGCATTTTTTGCTCGGCGACGCGGCGCACGACCGTCGGGAAAGCGGGAGT
>JBDTVS010000153.1:0-10007 GCA_040007095.1 Acidobacteriota bacterium | reverse complement strand
ACGATGTATTTCCCGTCAGGTGTGATGTCGAACGTCCGGAGGGCGCCTTGATTGCTGAAGCGAGTGAGCTGCCGGGATTGCTTCGTGGCGAAATCGAGCAGCCAGAAGTCCAGCCCCTGAATCCGTTGCATGTACACCAGGCCTGATCCATTGGGCAGGAAGCGATAGCCGCCTGGGCGGGCCAACACCATCGGCAGCTCAACAGGGGCGCCATCATCCGGCCGCACGCCAAGGATCGCGACCTGGCCGACGACGGACCGACCGGCATAGACGATCAGGTTGCCGTTCGGCGACCACACCGGATTGACGGCTTGACCGGCGACGAGCCGCACAGGCTCACCGCGTCCGTCCACGGGAATCTTGAACAACCCCGGACCCTGCGCGTCCCGTCCGCCCGTCACGATCCATGTCCCATCCGGTGACCAGTCCGCAGTGCCCTGGCCGGACGCCCCTTGTACTTCGATGGTTGGGGCGAACGGCTGTGCGTTCGTCCCGTCCGCGGACATGATCGACAGGTGCCGCTTCCCCTCGTGTCTGACGACGACGACAACGCGGCTGCCGTCCGGCGACACCGCGGGCGGTTCGTACAGTGCGACATCCGCCTCGCTCCGGACTTCCGAAGCCTGTCCGCCCTCGACCTTCCAGAGTCCGTCGCCCGTCCCACGGGCCGACAGATAAAACAATGAACTGCCGCCGAAGCGCGGCGCCAGCGCCCGCCCCGTCGGTACGGGCAGCAGGTAGTGCTGGGCGTCGTGATCGTCGGCGGACCGGTCGAGTATCGGCACGCGCCAGAGGCTCGCGCTCGGGTTGGCGACGGTGGCGACCACGCGCCGGCCGTCGCGGCTGGCCGATACCGACGTGTATTGATCGACGCCCGAACTCACCCGGCGTGCCACCTTGCGTTCGACGTCGAGCGCCCAGAGCCACGGCCCCGACCAGTCCTCGGCGCGCGCCACGTAGAGCAGGGTGCGCGCGTCGAGCGGCGCCAGAAAATTGACGGCCGCGTGCTGATTCGTCAGCTGCTCCGGCGTCCCCCCCGAGGATCGAAGGCGCCACACATTCATGTTCATCTCGTCCTGAGGCTCCACTCCGCGGACGAAGTAGATCCATTGGCCATCGGGCGACCAGACTGGATTGTTGTTCTTGAGTGTGCCGGGCGCGAGGATTTGCCGCGCGTTTGCGCCGATGCGATCCGCGATCAACATCGGATCATCACGATTGGGTTTGTAGACGTAGACGAGGCGGGTGCCGTCCGGCGACCAGGCAGGGATGTTGGCGCCCTCGCCGAGGAATGCCCGCGGCGTGCCGCCTATAAGATCCATCAGTAACAGCGGCTTTCCATCCGCTGGATTGAACCAAATCGACGCACCATCTCCCGAAAAGCCGAGCTTTCGTACGATGAACCCGCTCGCTGCCAGCGGCGGGAAGTTTCGCGACAGATTGGAAAAACGCCCGGTGCCCACCTGGCTCAGCCAGAGGTCGAACTCGCCCTCGCGGTCGGCGAGGAAGGCGACGAACTTCCCATCGGGCGAGATTTCGGCGCCCTCTTCAGTACCCTCCCAATCCGTGAAGCGCGTGAACCGAGCGTTGGCGAGCGGATTCTCCGGGGTCGTCGCCGCGCGTTGGGCCTCCCATCCACCGACACTCGCGACCACCACGACAAGCGCGACCCAAGGCAGCCACGTCCTGGGGATCCTGGCGGGGACCGCAGGGGCCACCGCGCCTCCCGATGGCAGTGGCCGCACCTCGTCGATCGCGTCGATTTCGATCCTGGCCTCACCGATGTCTCTCAAGCGCTGCTTCGGATCCTTAACGAGGCAGCGAAGCATGAGGCGACGAATGGGTGCGGGCGTCGCGGCAGGGAGCGCCGACCAGTCTGGCTCGCGCTCTAGAATCTTCGCGATCGTGTCCGAGACCGTGTCACCAGGAAAGGTCAGACGGCCGGTCAGCATCTCGTAGAGCACGCACCCGAAGGCCCAGATGTCGCCTCGTTTGTCGACCCTGTGACCACGCGCCTGCTCGGGGCTCATGTAGGCGGCCGTGCCAAAAATCGCCCCATCGCGGGACTCACTCAGCTCGAGGCGCGAGCTGTCGGGACTGGCCGCTTTCGCCAAGCCGAAATCGAGCACCTTCACTACGCCGTCCGCGGTGATCTTGATGTTCGCCGGCTTCAGGTCGCGGTGAACGATGCCTTTCTCGTGAGCGGCGTCGAGCGCGTCCGCGATCTGCCGCGCGATCGCGAGCGCAGCGGTGATCGGTAGGCCATGTAAATCTGTGCCGCGGGCTGGTCCTACCCTTGCGATTCGCTCCGCGAGCGTATCCCCCTCGATCAGTTCCAAGACCAGACCGCGCACGCCGTCCGCCTCCTCGATGCCGTAAATCGCACCGATGTGCGGGTGATTCAGCGTGGCGAGTATCCGTGCCTCGCGCTCGAGGCGCGCGCGACGCTCCGGGTCGGCCGTGAACTCGGCCGGCAGGACTTTGATCGCGACCTCGCGCCCGAGCATATTGTCGTGCGCGCGGTACACTTCACCCATGCCGCCCGCGCCGATCAGCGTCTGCAGGTGATATCCGCCGAGTGTGTGGCCACTCATGGCGGCGGGCGTCGCGGCCCACGTGATGTGCGCGGCCGCAGCCGCGGTCGGGACGAGGAACCCGTCGTCGGACACCGGTTCGTTCAGGAGCGACTCGACATCGCGCCGCAGCGACTCGTCATCCCGACAGCGGTCGGTCAGAAAGGCCGCGCGTTCGCCCCACGGCCGGGTGCGCGCCGCGTGATACAACGATTCGACCTGTTTCCAGCGCTCAGGCGTCATGCGAGCGCCCGGCGCGCATCTCGCGCTGAAGCCAGGCCTTTGCGAGCCGCCAGTCGCCTAACACGGTCGCGGGCGAGACCTTCAACACCAACGCGGTTTCCTCCACGCTCAACCCGCCAAAGAACCGCAGCTCTATGACGCGGCTCTTTCGCTGGTCGAATACCGCCAGCGCTTTCAGCGCGTCATCCAGCGCTACGAAGTCCTCGCGTGGCTCGTTGGTGACGACGAGTGCCTCGTCGAACGTCACCCGCGCCGCCGAGCCGCCGCGCTTCTGAGCGCGACGGATGCGCGCGTGATCCACAAGGATGCGGGGCATCACGCGAGCCTCGACTGCGAGGAAATGTACTCGATCGTGCCACTGGACGCCTTTCCCGTCGACCAGCCTGAGATACGCCTCGTTGACGAGTACCGTTGCCTGGAGGCTGTGACCCGCGCGCTCTCCCGCCATGCAGCGCCGCGCGATCGCGTGCAGTTCTCGATGGACGAGCGGAATCAATCGCTCAAGGGCACCCTCGTCGCCTCGCCCCCATCTGTGAAGGAGCCCGGTGATTCTCGTGGAGCTCGCAGGAATTCCTCATTCTAGGCCTCTTTTGCCCCGTTTGACGTTTTCTCGGTTGGTTTCCGCTTCTAGAGACAGAGGAAATATCAATGATGAACAGACCTGTATGCGCGACGCTAAAACTTCGCCTCGGATCGCCCCTGTTGACGGCTCTCCTCATCGTCTGCGCGCTCCTCCTCGGTGCATGCTCCTCGACGACGGCTCTCCCGACGTCTCCTACGAAGTTCGAGCCGCCGCCTGGAACGTATCGCTCCACCTTCACATCTCTGAAGGGGGAAACGGGGTTCGCCGGCATCAGCGTCACACCGAAGGCGATTCCGGAGGGCACATTCACGGCGGACATCAGCGTTCGTCTCGTGGGCCTGAAAGCGAATACGACCTATTTGGTACAGCGGGCACAAGAGGGAGTCGGAGGCCGCCCGCTCGGTGAGGACGGGATTTGCCAACGCGCCCTCAGCCTCTCTCCGTGGTCATCGAGCGATGCAGCCGCACCGACGTTCCAAACGGTGCCGCTTCCCAATACGGGCCCGCTCATTACCCTCACGACGGCGGCGAACGGCGATGGGGCTCTCGATTTCGAGTTCCGTACACTCATGATTCTGGCGGGCACAACGAACGACGTGATGTACAGGTTGGCGGACAACGATGCCGCCCCAACGACCGAATTACGGACCCCCTGCATGATGATCACGGCTCGTTAACCTGAGAAGAGCGCCCCGTGGCGCCTTCGCCATGGGCCGTGAACGGAACACCCTCGATCGTGTCGGTCGGTTAGTGTGGGGAAATCCCGATGAACGACGTCAAGCACGTTACACACTCGCATTGCAACTTCGCCCGCGTCCATTCAACCTGCGCGTTGCGCCAACGACGGAAGCAGGAAGCGCCGACCACGTCTGGTCGGTTTGAGGAAATCGTCTGGCTGCTCGAGGCGCAGGAGCGCGGACCGATCGACCAGCCAACATGAGGCGATGGCATGTATCGGATGATTGTGAACCTGTTGATGATGGCGTCACTCCACGACGCGGCGGCGGCCGCACGGAACACCGCCTGCGCGCCACCGCCAGAGTGGGGCGTCACCAAGCTGTTCGCGAAATGGACTGTAAACCATGTCTGCCCATTCGGTGCCGACATTCTCAGCGTCGGCGCGGCATCAGAGACGGGCACCGAGGGAGGGTTCGCCTTCATCTGCGACCAAGACGGCGTCGGAGGTCGCGTTGTGCTCAATAAGATCGACGTCGGATTTGATCCATTGTCGCTCACGTTGAAGGGCGGCTCCGGGCCGGCATTGACTACGGACGGGATCGGTCACGGGGCGGAATTGGAGGCCTCCCCTGCCACCAAACGCTTCGAGGCGGCGCTCGTCGACAGTCCTAACCCCACATTCACCCTTGTCGTCACTCCACGCAGCCAGCCGCCAGTGGAGATGACATTCTCGCGTGCTGGCCTGGCGGCCGCAGTAAAGCCGTTGCGCAGTCGATGCACTTGGTAGTCTTGTGGCCGGGTTACAAATTTTGGCGACTCGGCGTTTGGTAGCGCACGCGAGAGCGCTCTGGAGCCATTCCAGATCACCATACGTGCGAGCGACGGATGCCAGCTTGCACAGCGAGATTGAAGGACACCGACCGGATAGTCCTGAGCGCAACGCCCGTTAGTTACCGGGGCTCTACCGCTGCGAGTCCTCGGGGGGCAGCGGCTCAAGTAAGCATCTGCATTTAGACCAGCATCATTGATCCTTGTTCCCTCGGGGTGTTTCAGATTCGCAGGTAGTTTGTGCATGGCAGCGTCAATCCATCTATCGACGAAACCGCTTCCACACTCGCTTTGGCTCGGCGTGTGGTCGAAAGCTTGCCCGAATGAAGAGCGGTCACCTATTCAGTTCAGATCTAACAAGGAGTTATGAGCAGATGAAAACGGCTATGTTGCTACTGAAATGCAAAAATGCGCCTCGCGTGACGACCTTGACAGCCGGCGAAGTGTCCAAGGTCACGGCACAACTCGCAGCCTATTACCTACAGCAGTCCGGGGGACGGGAGAAGCTGACGTATCAAGTGTTCGACTGGTTCGAATTGTCTCTGACCAGCGAAGCGTGGGACACGCTGGGATTCAACGTCGGGCCGGTCGTTACCGCGGAGGTCGCGCAGAAGCTATCGGTGGACCTGTCGTCGTTTACGCACTTTGTGCTGGTCATCGACAAATCGGGCGCGTCTCTGGCGGCCACGGACCCGGCGACGCTGAAATACACCCATGCGGCGGCGAAGGACTTGACCCAGGCGATCCTCGCGCACGAGTTCGGTCATACCTACGGGTCAAACCATGCGAACCTTCAGACACCGACAGGGCCGGCTGAGTACGGGGACAACTTTTGCGTCATGGGCCGCGAAGGTGGCAAATACAGCTTTCCAGACCCCTCCTTGGGCATCCAGGGCGCCAGCGGGCCGGGCATGGTCGCGCCCAACCTGATCTCCTGCGGATGGCTTAACATCAACGACCCGGCGGTCGCCTTCAACGTGGGACAACAATCACACGCCCGGCCCAGCGAGCCGGTGTGCGAGATCGCAGCGCTGCGGGGCGCCCCGCGTGCAGGCAGCGGATTGCCGGTCGTCGTCCGGGCGGACAACGTTCCGGGCGGACTGAAGCTGCTGGTCGAGTTCCGCATGGCGGACGGCTGGGATCGGGCCTTGCCGGCGTCACCGGCGTCCGGCGCAGCGTCCGGGTGGATCGTTGCGCACCTGACCAACGCGCTGACCCCGCGCGGCACGTCCCTGCAGATCGGGGCAGCGCCGGCGGATGTCGGCACCAAGCTGAAGCTATCCGCCGCGGGGATGGATATCACCGTCGCGGCTGTGGACACCGCGCGCGGAAGAGTGACGCTCCAGGTGGGCACGCCCTGGTTCGTGAACCCACTAGCGGTCACGGCGTTTCAGAAGGACCGGCTTGACATCTTCGGGCTGGGCGCCGATTGGCAGATGTATCACAAGGCGTGGACCGGTGCCGGCTGGTATCCAGCGGCCGGATGGGACGCCCTGGGTGGGTCGTTCCTCAGCCCGCCATCGGTCGTTTCATGGGGGCCGAACCGACTGGACATGTTTGGACTAGGTCGGAACCGAGCGCTGTATCACAAATCCTGGGATGGAAACGGCTGGCACCCGTCGCCGACCGGGTGGGATTCACTGGGCGGTGTTCTGATCAGTCCGCCAGCGGTGGCATCCTGGGGGCCGAACCGTCTGGATATTTTCGGTGTCGGAGCCGACAGCGCGATGTACCACAAGGCATGGGACGGCAGCTGGTATCCATCGCCGATGGGTTGGCAAACGCTCGGCGGCACCTTTCTCAGCCTTCCGAAGGTCGTCTCGTGGGGACCGAATCGGCTGGACATCTTTGCGCTCGGCGCTGACAGCGCGATGTACCACAAGGCATGGGCCGTCCGCGCCTGGTTCCCGTCGGAGACCGCATGGGAGGCGCTCGGCGGAGCATTCCACACCCCGCCGACGGTCGTCTCGTGGGGCGTAAACCGTCTCGACATCTTCGCACTGGGCCTTGACAACGCGCTGTACCACAAAGCGTGGGACGGGCACTCCTGGTATCCGTCGGTCAGCGATTGGGAGCTGCTCGGCGGGGGCTTCAGCTTTCCGCCGGTGGTGGCTTCGTGGGGACCGAACCGTTTGGACATCTTCGGCATCGGCAACGATCAAGCCATGTACCACAAAGCCTGGGACGGGCATGCTTGGTATCCGTCGGTGAGAGATTGGGAACCGTTGGGGGGAGCGTTCCTCAGTCAGCCCTCGGTAGCGTCGTGGGGGCCGAACCGTCTAGACATCTTCGGCGTGGGCGCTGACAAGGGCGTGTACCACAAAGCCTGGGACGGACGGGCGTGGCATCCGTGGGAGACATTGGGCGGGGTCTTTTCCTGAGGGTAATACAGGGCAATACGGGGACGGCAATACGGGGACGGCGAATTAAAGGGACGCAGCTCAGCCCGACAAGATCAGTGGCGACATGAGCCATCGCGGCTCTCAAGGCGCATCAAGCTCGTCGTCCACATGGCGAGCGACAACCCGAGCTGGGGCTGGCGATGTCTGGCTTCGTCTTCGGGCGACCGGGGCGCCGCGTCTTCGAACCGTCGTAATTTTTTGGCGACGAGTCTCGATACCATCGCAGGATCGTGTCCGGGGGTCACGATGCCGGCGACGGCCGCGAGGTGACGACGGCCAAGGGCCCTGCCGTTCGGACGCGATCCCAACGATCTCACCAACGCGTACGGCCGGCTGCCGAACGATCGACCGCACGTGCTTCGTGCGATGGGCACCGTCGACGTGCCGACGACCGGCTTGGTGGTCGCGGCCAATCTGCAGATCTTCAGCGGCAAGCCGTGGGCGAGCGCGCAGGTCGTGCTGCTTCAGGGCGATCAGCGAATCCTGCTCGAGCCGCTTGGCTCGCGCCGGCCATCGTCGCAATCGCGGCTCGATGTGCGCGTGTCGCGGACGTTCCGTCTCCGCGGCGCCGGACGTATCGATCTGCTTGTGGATGTGCTCAACGCGCTCAACGACACGGCGAAGAGGGCCTGGCCTCGGAGAACTTGTTCAGCACGAACTTCGGTCAGCCGACGTCCTACATCGACCCGCGTCGCGCGATGGTCGGCATCAGGGCGAAATTGGGCCGGTAACTGCAAACTACTTCGGCAGATCGATCAGGACAATATCGGAGTTTTGCCGCGAGCGGTCGAACACGATGTGCTTCCCGTCAGGCGTGATGTCGAACGTCTGCAGGAAGCCCGCATTGCGCAGGCGGGTGAGCTGACGGGTTTTCTTGGTGTCGAGATCGAGCAGCCAGAAGTCCTGCGACTGAAGCCGCGGTAAGTACACCAGCTGCTTTCCGTTGGGCAAAAAGCGATAGCCGCCTGGGCGGACACGCACCTGCGGCAGTTCGACCGGAGTGCCATCGGGTCGGACTCCGAGGAGCGGCGAAGCGGGACCGCCGCCGAGCGGGCCGGAATAGACAATCAGGTTGCCGTCGGGCGACCAGACCGGATTGGCCGCCTGACCGGCGACGAGCCGGACAGGCGCGCCGCCATCCACGGGGATCTTGAACAACCCCGAACCCTGCGCATCGCTGCCGCCTGTCACCATCCACGTGCCGTCCGGCGACCAGTCGGCGGTGCCTTGGCCGGCCGTCCCTTCTATGTCGATCGACGCCGCGAACACTCGCGAGCTCGTGCCATCGGCCGACATGATCGCCAGGTGTCGTTTCCCCTGCTGTCTGACGACCGCGGCCACGCGACTGCCGTCCAGCGACACGGCGGGCGGCTCGGACAATGCCCCGTCCGAGCCCTTGCGGATTTCGAAGGCCTGCCGGTCCTGGACCCGCCACAGCCCGTCGCCCGTCCCTCGGGACGACAAATAGAACAACGACGTGCCACCGAAGCGCGGCCCCAGCGCCCGTGCGGTCGGCAGCGGGTACGGCTGGGCGTCGCGATCCTCGGCAAGGCGGTCGAGTAGCGGCACGCGCCACAGGCTGACCGTGGGGTTGGCCACTGTCGCGACGACCCGCCGGCCGTCTCGACTGGCCGACACGTACGTGTATTGCTCGAGGCCCGAGCTGACCCGGCGCGTCGCCTTGCTCGGCACGTCGAGGGCCCACAGCCACGGTCCCGACCGATCCGCCGCGCGCGCCAAGTAGAGCAGGGTGCGCGAGTCGAGCGGCGTCAGGAGATTCACCACGGCGTTCTGCTGCGTCAGCCGCTCTGGCGATCCGCCCGACGGTCGAATCCGCCAGATGTCCATCGCGACAGTGGGGTCCGCTCCGTGCGCGAAATAGATCCACTGGCTGTCGGGTGACCAGACCGCATTGTGATTGTGAACGCCTTTCTTATCCACGAAGATCTGATGGGCGTCGCCGCCGGTGCGGTCTGCAACAAACAACGGATCGCCAGCCTCGTTGTTGAAATACACGAGGCGGCCGTCTGCAGACCAGGAGGGGGCGGCTGCGCGCTCGCCCAGGAACACCCGTGGCGTGCCGCCTGTCAGGGGCACGAGCATCTTTCGCGCCACAGCGTCGCCTGGAAGTTGGAACAAGATCTCCGCCCCATCGCCGGAAAAGCCGACGGTCCTCAGGATGGTGTCGGCGCGGGGACCGTCAAGCGGCGCGATGTCTTGCGTGAGGTTTGTGAACTTCCCGGAGCCGATCTGGCTCAGCCAGATGTCGAACTCGCCGTCTTTGTCGGCAAGGAAAGCCACGAACCTCCCGTCGGGCGAGACTTCGGCGGCCCCTTCCGTGCCCTCCCAGTCCGTCAAGCGCGTGAACTGCGCATTGGCGAGAGGGTTCTCCTGCGTGGCCGCCGGGCGCCGGGCCGCCCACACGCCGACCCCCACGGCGAGCGCCGCGAACGCGACCCACGGCAGCCACCTCGTGCGGGTCTTCTCTACAGCGGGAGACGCCATCGTCACTTCGGACGCTCCCGGCAGCACCTCGTCGATCGCGTCGATCTCGATCCGAATGTCCCCGATATCTCGCAGGCGCTGCCTCGGATCCTTCGCCAGGCAGCGGACCAGGATCCGTCGAATGGGCACGGGTGTCGCCGCGGGGAGGGCCGACCACTCGGGCTCGCGCTCGAGAATCTTCCCGATCGTGTCCGA
>JBDTVS010000152.1:0-9034 GCA_040007095.1 Acidobacteriota bacterium | reverse complement strand
CTGCATTACGCTGTTAACCGGAGGGTTGCTGGTTCGAATCCAGCCTGAGGAGCCAACTTTCGCGAGGTTGCTTGCAACGAGCTTGCAACGGATTCCAAGAAGAGGCGCCGTCATCGGCGCCTTTTCGTTTTGCAGTGACAAAGCTCTATGAGATCGCCAGAGCAGGTCGAAGCGTGGGTGCTCTCAATCGTGGACCGGGTTCGCGGGAAGCAGCTGATCGAGGATGATCGTGTCGAGCTGAAGACCGAGTGGCCGGACGCCGCGAGGGCGGCCCGCAGAGTGGCTGGTCATGCGAACGCTCCGGCGGTGATTCGGTTGTCCCTACCAGAAAGTCCATCTCGCCGATCAGCACATTTCCTCGCGCGATCTGAATTCAGCCCCCGTCAGTTCGTTTGTGCCGGGCAGGCCTCGGCATCGGCGCGCATGTCGTCCTTGCTCGTGTTAGCGGGAGGGCGACCAAGTGGGCGTGTCGAGACTGAGGCGACCTTTCGTAAAGGTCGGACGGCTGGCGTATCGGGGTGGCAGCAGGGCGGGGCCTGGCCGTCGGTGCTCTGCTCGGGCGCATCGACCCCGTGGCAAGACAGCCGTTCAGGCCGCGCGTCGTTCGTACCGATGGTGGAGGCCACCGACCTCAGGGATCGCCACGACGATGCCGTCACCAGGCGGCATGACCGCACGTGGAATCGGTGTGTCTTTGTCCAGCGACAAATGCGTGCGGGACCGTTCGAAGTACGAACAATAACGAGTCATCAGCCGGTGCAGACCGGCTTCGTTGAACACAATGACGTGATCGAAACACTCGCGACGAGCCGATCCAATAAATCGCTCGACGAAGGCATTTTGCCAAGGCGCCCGCGGGGACGTGAGCACTTCTTCGATCCGCATTGCCTTCGCCGTGGCCCTGAGGCCGTCGAACGCATGATCGCGATCGTGAAGCAGGTAACGCGGCGCCTCGTCCCACGGGAACGCCTCGCGTAGTTGTTGGGCCGTCCAGGCCGCCGTCGGATGCGCGGTGACCGCCACATGCCGGATGCGTCGCCGATCGTGGGCGAGAAGCACCAGGACGAACAAGAGACGGTAGGTCGCAGTCGGGACCACGAAGAAATCGGCCGCCACGATCTGGCCCATGTGATTCCGCAGGAAGGTGCGCCAGGTTTGCGATGGCGGCTGGCGCGGGCGCATCATGTATTTCGCGACCGTCGCCTGACAGACGTCGATTCCGACTTTCAGCAATTCGCCGTGGATCCGCGGCGCGCCCCAACGCGGGTTCGCTTCGGCCATGGTGCGAATCAGCGTCCGGATGTCGGCGGGCACCGTCGGCCGTCCGATGCGTCGGCGGCTCCTCCATGCCCACCAGAGTCGGAAGCCTCGTCGTGCCAGGCGATGACCGTCTCAGGCCTGACGATAACGAGTGCTGTTCGCCATCCGGTCCAGTGGCGCAGGAGCACGACCCAGAGCCACCGATCCGGGTTCGTGAGCTGTAACCGCCGAGGCCTGGTGCGCTGCAACACCTGTAGCTGGTGCCGCAACGCCAGTACTTCGAGCTGGAGTGCAGCGCGCGACCGTGCCCATGTTCGGAGCGTCAGGAGAAGCGAGATACACACCGACATCATCGTCCCAGAAGCGTATCCATCGTTGGCTGCAACATCAACTCCCGCAACAAGAACGGACTATTTAGCAGGCACAGGCTGGTGGTCAGCCCATCAGTTCTCGAGCGACCGTAGGCGCTCGGTTGTCGTAGTCGATCGAGTTTTTGGACAGTACGGGGAGCAGGCTTCACCAACGGCGTGCGCGCCATCGCCCTACCCGACCCAGGTATTGAGACCGTGAGACCCGTACCCCGCTCGTCGATACAGCACTCACGCGGTCTCGATCGAATTCTCGGAACTACGGAGTCGACATCGACGGCCAAGGTGGCGCGTAATGAAAGCCTCTGACGAAGGACGACAGACGCTTAAAGTCGCCATCCCTCGTGATCAGCGTGACGCCTTGCTCGCGACATGACACCGCGATGAGCGCGTCGTTCAGGAGGGAAGGCTTCTCATCCAGTAACTGCCAGCCTTCACGGGCGGCCATCGCGGCGAGGACACGGCCGCTCTCCACGAAAGCCGCACTGGACGGCGCAAACACGCGGCGACGCCGCTCAAACGCTTCGAACACACCCTGCTGCACGTCGCGCGATGCCCGAGCAGTCCGCGCGCCGACGGCGAGTTCCTGCATCACGACGGCGCTCAAGAACGTGAACGGAAGCGCTCCTTTCAAAAATGCAAAAATCTCGGCCTGCGCGGCCTCGTTTCGGAAGCCATCGATGAAGATGTTCGTGTCGAGCGCGTACTTCACGCCTTCTGCCGACGCTCGAACACATCATCAACACCCCCGCTTCGACGCACAGCGGCGAAGCCGCTCGCGAGTTCCTCTCGAAACGCGACGAGGTCGAGCGCCTGGTCGATCGCCTCGGTCTCAGTGTCGACACCCAACGCCCGTCGGGCGGCATCGAGTTTCCCCTGATCCATTGCCATGTTCTTCCGGACCCAACCTGACCGGCGGCTCGAACTGCGCATTGGACGCTTCACTGTGGCACGTCTTACGACGGTGGCTTTACCCATTTACTCCTCGTCTGTATAAACATTAACATACATCTGTATGGTCGTGGCATCGAACGGGGAGCATTCATTATCACGGATCCTGGCAATGCCGACAGCAGTGGGTGTCCATGGCGAAATGCTGGGTGGACGCGTCTGCCAGCATCGATTCCAGACGAGGGCGGGCGCCCGTGCATGGCAAATTCCTAATTCTTTAGCATTTCTTGGATTTCGCACACCTGTGGCGATCGCGCCATGCGCGACTTCCGGTTGTTGATTCTCCACCTCTTTGGCGACCGTCGTCCGGATGGCGGTCCCTGGCGAACAGCCAATGGAGGACCGGGTCAGCGCCGTGATCAACAAAATGCCGTTCCTGTGGCTCTCCTGGGAGGGTGACGAGGCGACTGGCGACCGCGGCTACATCGAGAGAAATTCGATCGCCTTCCACCCGCCTACAAGCCGTACCGTCGATGTGCCGGCATGACCCTGACCGTCAGTCGTTCCCGCGTGACGCGTTCGTCATGGGAAACGAGAGTGGCCAGCCACTGGGGTCCATCAGAACGGCGTGGCAGCCTGCCGCCGCGCAAAGAGCACCTCAACCTGCGCTTTTACGATCTGCGGTGTGAGGCGGGCTCGCGGTGGATGGAAGCCGGCGTCCCGCTTGCGACGATTCAGGAATGGCTCGATCACGGGAACATCAGTCGAACGTCGAAGTATCTCGCGACGACAACACCCGGCGAACACGAGGCGATGCGGCGGTTCGACGAGCGCAACGGCCGATTGATACCGATTGATACGGCAGGTGTCACACCGCCTCAATCTGTCAATTCTCGCTCCGCCGATCGGCCGACCGTGACGTCGTCCGACACGCGTCGACCGGTCAGTGGGCCTGACGTCGTCGCGGAAGTCATCCTGGGGCCGGTCGACAGCATGAGCGCGAGGGCGCCACGGTCCCGACTTACGAGAGATCGAGGCGACGGTGCGTGTCGCCGTGCCAGTAGGGCAGTGGCCGGGGTAGACCGATTCACGACGCTGGAGTGCGTCGCGGGGGCACGATGCGCGCTCAGGCCGCGCGGCGTTCGTAACGATGATGGAGCCCACCGACTTCCGGGATCGCCACGACGGTGCCGTCTTCCGGCCGCATAACCGGCCGAGGAATCGGCGTGTCCTTGTTCAGCGACAGATGCGTACGCGACCGCTCATGGTACGAACAATAGCCAGTCATCAACCGGTGCAGACCGGCTTCAGTGAACACGATCACATGATCGAAACACTCGCGACGAGCGGATCCAATAAATCGCTCGACGAAGGCATTTTGCCAAGGCGCCCGCGGGGCTGTCAGCACTTCTTCGATTCCCATCGCCTTCGCGGTAGCCCCGACGCAGTCGAATGCATGATCGCGATCGTGAAGCAAGTAGCGAGGCGCCTCGTCCCACGGGAACGCCTCGCGTAATTGTTGGGCCGTCCACGCCGCTGTCGGATGTGCGGTGACCGCGATGTGTCGGATGCGTCGTCGATCGTGTGCGAGGAGGACCAAGACGAACAAGAGACGGTAGGTCACCGTCGGGACGACGAAGAAATCGGCCGCCACGATCTGGCCCATGTGATTCCGCAGGAACGTGCGCCAGGTCTGGGATGGCGCCGGGCGTCGGTGCCCCATGTATTTCGCGACCGTCGTCTGACAGACATCGATCCCCAATTTCAACAGTTCGCCATGAATCCGCGGAGCACCCCAACGCGGGTTCGCCTGCGCCATCGTGCGAATCAGCGTTCGGACCTCCGCGGGCAGGGTCGGCCGTCCAATACGGCGCCGGCTCTTCCACGTCCACCAGAGCCGGAAGCCGCGTCGGTGCCAGGCGATGACCGTCTCAGGCTTGACGATGACGAGCGCCGTTCGCCACCCGATCCAGAGCCGCGAGAGCATGATCCAGACGCACCGGTCGATCGTCGCGAGCTGCAGTCGCCGCGGTCGAGTGCGTTGCAAGACCTGCAACTGGTGCCGTAACGCAAAGATCTCGAGCTGGAGTGCGGCGCGCGAGCGCCCCCGTGTTCGTAGGGTCTCGAGGAGGGATAGCAACACCGGCATCATCGCCCCGAAGCCTATCTGCGGTCGGCCGTAACATCAATGCCCGCAACGAGAACGGCCTTTTTAGTATGCACACGTTCCTGCCGCGCCGCTTTCAGTTCACGTATGCCTTCCCCGGCTACGGCGACTACGCGTTCGACCTCATCGCCGATCGCTAGGCCGGCCGAGTGACGTTTCGACCTGCACTTGCAGGCCTTCGCAGCTCTGGATCACCGGCATCCCTGCCTTGCGGCGGTCTCGGTGCACGGATTCGAAGGCGTCGCTGCGGGGCGACCGCGCGCTGTCGAGCGATGGCGGCGCCCGTGGTGGCGCCTCTATTTGCCGCCATGGCGTCGGGCCAGGTCGCGCACCGCTCTGTGAAAGACCCCCATGAGCTTCACGTTATACTCGCGGCTTCCGTCTCTACCGGAGACACTCGCGCTCCCCTATGGCTGCAATGTCTCAGCCGGTTGAACAAATGGACACGCCGAGGTGAGCACCACGTGCTCCTCCAGCCAAGAGTTGCTCCGCCGCATCGACAAACTGGGCCGCTTGATGCGCCCGACGCCACTTGTCGCGGTAGCCTCCCCGGGTGTGCGCCTGTTCGCCAAACTCGAGTACATGAACCCGGTCGGCAGCGTCAAAGACCGGACCGCCTACTGGATCCTGAGGCGGGCGGCTGAGCGCGGCGACATCGACGAGCGCACCACCGTCATCGAGTCCTCCTCGGGCAATTTCGCGCTCGCCCTCGCCACCTACGCCCGACTGCTGGACCTGCGGTTCATTCCAGTCATCGATCCGAACATCCTTCCCACGTACGAGTCCTTCCTGCGTCGCAATTGCCAGACGGTTGTCAAGGTCGAAGAGGCGGACGACAGCGGCGGCTTCCTGAAGACCCGACTGCACACGGTGCAGAAGCTGTGCGCCAGCATCGACGGCGCCTACTGGACCAATCAGTACGCCAACCTCGACGGCATGGACGCGCACTACCGTTTGACCGCCGAGGAAATCTGCCGCGATCTGCCTACCCTCGACTTCGCCTTCATCGGCGTCAGCAGCGGTGGCACCATCGCCGGCATGTCGCGCCGCCTCAAGGAGCGCTATCCCAACGTGAAAGTGATCGCGGTCGACGCGGCCGGCTCGATCATCTTTGGCGGTCCGGCTCGCAAGCGCCACATTCCTGGGCTCGGCGCCGGCATCGTCCCACCGCTGCTCAGCCGGGCGCTGATCGACGATGTGGTGATCGTGTCGGAAACGACGACCGCGCGCGCCTGCCACGAGTTGCTCTGGGAACACGGCCTGTTCGTGGGCGGCTCGTCGGGCACGAGTTACGCCGCCGCCCAACACTATGCGCCGCGGATGCGGCCCGACGCCACCGCCGTCTTCCTGTGCACCGACCGTGGTGTCGCCTACATGGATACCGTGTTCAACGCTGAGTGGGTCCGGCGTTTGGAGTAAGGGTTGGAGTTCGAGGTTTCAATCGTCAAGGGCAAGACGGTCTACGACCTGGTCCATGCCAACATCGGCGAGTGCGTGCGCATCGTCAAAGAGGCATACCTCGCGCACGGCGAGGGCCTGACGGTCAATCCCGACAGCCACTTCCTGCGCTTTCCAGACAACCCGCGCGCGCGCATCATCGCCCTGCCTGCATTCCTGGGCGCCGCGTCGGGCGTGGCCGGCATCAAATGGATCGCGAGCTTCCCGGACAATGTGCGCCACGGCTTCCCCCGCGCGTCCGCGGTGCTGGTGTTGAACGACTACGCAACCGGCTATCCGTTCGCGATCCTCGAGTCTTCCGTGATCTCCGCCGCCCGGACCGCCGGCTCCGCCGTTCTCGCCGCCGAGTGGCTCAACCACCAGGAGCGGCACCAGCACACCCTCGGTATCGTCGGCACCGGGTTGATCGCCCGCTACGTGTATCGTTTCCTGCTCGCCACCGGCTGGACGATCGAGCATCTGCGGCTGTTTGACGCCACGCCGGCTGGAGCGGAGACGTTCCGGTCCACGTTCGTTCGTCCCGACGCCCACCGCTCGGTCGCGGTGGCCGATGACCTGCCGTCGCTGCTGCGCCAGTCCAGCATGATCGTGCTCACGACCACCGCGGGAACGCCGCACATCCTCGATCCCGATCTACTCGCCCACTGCCCCATCGTGCTCCATCTCTCGCTGCGCGACCTGGCGCCGGAGATCCTCCTGGGCGCCGACAACATCGTCGACGACGTGGAGCACGTGATGAAGGCCAACACGTCACCGCATCTGCTCGAACAAGGGGTTGGACACCGGCGGTTTGTCACCGGCACGATCGCCGAGTTGATGACCGGCCGCTGCTGTCTGGATCGGCGCAAGCCGGCGATTTTCTCGCCCTTCGGTCTGGGAGTTCTGGATCTGGCGGTCGGCAAGTGGGTCTACGACCAGGCGGTCGCCGCCGGCGAGGACCTGCGGCTGACCGACTTCTTCTACGACATGACGCGGTAGCGTTCACGCTCAGAACGAAAACTGAACACTCCGAAGTCGCGCGAACTGCGGGTCTCGGAGCGTTACTTGTCGCCGTTCTCCGCGAAGCAGAAGTGGACGAATTCCTTCCCGTAGGTCGTCACGACCGGCACCGGGACATCGGACTCGTGGATCTGTTTGAAATCGAACTGGATCGCGCCGTCCGGCTGCACCGTGGCGATCAGCGACCCATAGACCATGGTCATGGCCGCCTTGGCATCCTTGGCGGCGGCCGGCGGCAGCGGCAGGCGGTAGGCGCCCGCCGTGCCGACGATCCAGCCGGGCAGGACGCCGCCGTTGGTTCGCCAGTACTCGGTGTTGTAGACCCCGTCGATGAAATTGTGCAGGTGGCTGGCCAGGATATAGACCCGCTTCTTGCCGACGTTCTGCGCCTGGAGCAGGCTCTTGTAGACGGCGCGGCCAGTCTCGACGCCGACCGGAAAATCGCTCATGCTGTGATCGGCGGCGATGCTGTCGGGCAGCGCCGAATGCACGCCGACCACGATGCTGGCGACCGTCGGATCGGCGACGTCCTTCGCGAGCAGCCGGTTGAACCAGCCGAGTTGTGCCCGATCGAACATGTCTTCCGAGGCGTTGTCGAGGTTGTAGAACGCGACGCCACCCTGGATCCAGTGGAAGTAGGTCTTGATCATGTGATCGGCCGGGTCGTCCTTGAGGCGCTGCGCCTTCAGGGTGGGCGTCACGAGCCAGTCGCCGAACTGCTGGATGAAGTCGAGGCGGGTCCGCGGAAAGACGGTCTCGTGGTTGCCGATGCCCACGTAGTACGGCATCGCACCGAACGGCTCGATCTGGTGCTCGATGAAGTCGGGCCAGGCCAGCCGCATGTACTGCACGATCGACATCGGCTGACTCTTGAAGCGCGGCAGCTGCTTCATGTCGTCGTCGAAATCCTGCGCGTAGCGCAGGTCGCCGAGGTGCCAGTAGAACGCCGCCTGGTTCGTCGTCGCCGTCACGGCAATCGCCGGCATCACCACGTCCCCGCAGTTGCGCGAGTCGCCGGAGACGGCGAACTTCCAGGTCTGGCCGGCTTGCTGAGCCTCGGCCGGCTGCGGCGCCAGCACGATCGCGCCGAGCGCGCCGCCGACCATCACTGCCAACACCAATCGTTGACTCACGGGTGCCTTCCTTCTTGCGCCAGGGACACGACGGGCCGAGACCAATCCGACCATAGCACGTCGCCCGCGCCCCGATTGGCGCGGTTGCAGGATTTGATGGATGGCTGAACCGGCCACTCAGCAGACCATGATCTCCTTCCGGGCGAACAGGTGCTCGGCGGTGATGCCGCGCTGCGCGCAGTAGTTCATCAGCTTGCGCGACTCCGCGAGCGATACCGACTCGTCGGTCAGCTCGTTGTCCAGGATGTGGCTCAGCCACGGCTCCTGCCCCATGGCATAGACATAGACCGAACCGAACCCGAGGCGCTCGATGAGCGCGACGGCCTCCGCGAAATTCGAGCCTCTCGCCCGTCGTGATTGATCGACCTCGCGCGTCAGCGGCTTGGTGAACAGCGGCCCGTAAATCCACGACGCCGGCGCGCCTTCGCATTCCATCCCCAGGAACAGCACTTCGGATTTCCCGAACAGCCGCTGGATTTCGTCGAACAGCTGCGGATCGAGAATGCCCGAATCGGCGATCGCCAGGATCGACCGCCCGCCGATCTCGATGCGATAGGTGGCGCGGCTTTGCACGTTCAGATCGTGGTGCTCGCCGAGGAACGGCAGCGCGACGATCGAGCCGCCCGGGATCGGGATTTCGTCGAGGTCGCGAATCTCCTGCACGTTGCTGAAGCCGGTGTGTTGCAGCGCCAGCTGCAGCGAAGGATCCTGCGGGAAGCCGTCGAAGTTTCTCGGCACGATGATGTGCCTGACCATGT
>JBDTVS010000151.1:0-8402 GCA_040007095.1 Acidobacteriota bacterium | reverse complement strand
CCGCGTCCTCGACCATGTACAGCGGGTTCTCGTAGCGCATGTCGATGACGGCCGTCCCAATCTCGATCCTCTTGGTGCGCGCGCCGACGGCCGCGAGCAGCGGGAACGGCGAGCCAAGCTGGCTGGCGAAGTGATGCACGCGGAAGTAGGCGCCGTCGGCGCCCAGTTCCTCGGCGGCCACGGCCAGATCGATCGACTGGAGCAGTGAGTCCGAAGCCGTGCGCACCTGCGAGTGGGGCGACGGCGTCCAGTGCCCGAACGACAGAAACCCGATCCTCTTCACCGGCACATCCCTTCTCTCGATACCAACACTCGCGTCATGGGGTAGCAGCCCCGTGGTAAAAGTCTGGCTGCATTCGACGGCGATGCATCCTCGCTGACGGCGTTACCCCTCTAATACTCCCGGTATTCCCGGTCGCCGCGCCCTGCGGCGAGGCGTCTCGCCGTGCCAGGCTCAAGCCATGATACTCGCTGGCCTTCCGATTGGAGGGAACCTTGAAACGACTCGCGTGCGCAGGCGCGCAATACGTTCGCCGACGGTGAGCCGGCAAGTCAGCGCGGTGGCGCCAACTTCAGCGGTACGGGCAATATCAACAATCGCGCCAGCGTGAACCTCTTCGGCAATCTCAACTCGGGCAAGGAGGATCAGCCGCTCTATGCACAGACGCCGGCCGGCCCCGTGCGCGGCTCGTCGACAACTCGAATCACTACCACTACGGCAACGATCATCAGCTCGGCGGTCCTTAGATCAGCTACGCATTGGTGCCGGAGACTCGGACGACGCCCTGGTTTGATGCGCGTGTGAAAGAATACGTCAACGCGCCGCCATCATCTGTCCAATGTCGCCAAGACGAGCAAGCATGAAGAGCAGCCCTTCTGAGCCCGAGGCGATCGCCGTCACTGAGAGTGAGACCCATCAGACGCTGCTCGTGCGCGCCCATCGGCGGACAGGCAGCGTGCCGCCCGAGATGATCGTGCGGCACGTTCTATCCGTCACGCGCGGCGGCGACTGGCCGCTGTACCGTGACGCTCTCGACGCGGTGCTGCGTCGTTGCGCGTCCGCTCACACGGACGAGATTCAGATCGTTGGCCGGCCGCGGCACCGAGGTCCGGGTCTCTACGCGACTCGCCGCGTTGGATCGCGCGCACGGCCGTACCGCACGCTGCTCCGCCGCGTCGAGCCGCTCGACGGCAGTTGCGAGTGCGCCGATTTCCTGCGGAGCTCGCTCGGACTGTGCAAGCACCTCTACGCCGTCCTCGAGGACGCGATTTCGAAGCGGCGTCGCGTCGACGTTGGGCGCGAGTTGGCTCCGCAGCTGACATTACGTTGGGATCCCGTCCGTCCGCTGACAGGCCCGGGCGATTGGCTGGCGCGCGTGTCCTGGGTCGACGGCATGCCCGACCGTGAGTTGAGACGCTGGCGGCGATCAGCAGCCGGACGCCGCTGGACGGTCGCGGTTCCCGCCGCGCCGAAGCAGCGCCTCACGCTCGTGGTTCGACTGCTCGCCGCGCTCGGCGACGGCAGGAGCGAGCCGGCACTGCACGCACTCCTGCAGGAAGAACACGCGCGGCTCACGCGCCAGATTCAGACCGCGAGCACACGGAAGGGCCTGCACCGTGCGTTGCGCACCCTGAAGCAATCGCTCTACCCCTATCAACGTGACGGCGTTGAACGGTTCTTCGAGCGCGGACGTCTGCTCCTTGCCGATGACATGGGCCTGGGCAAGACGGCGCAGGCGATTGCCGCCTGCCACGCCCTCTGGCACACTGGCCGCGTCCGCCGCGGTCTTCTCGTGGTACCCGCCGCGCTCAAGCCGCAGTGGTTGCGCGAGTGGCAACTCTTCACGGACGCGCCCGCCACCATGATCGAGGGCAATCCCATCGAGCGCCGTGCGGCGTTCGACACCTGCGATCGAGGATTTCTTCTGGGGAACTACGAGCAGCTCATTCGCGATATCGACATCGTTCGAAACTGGACCCCCGATATCGTCGTCCTCGACGAGGCGCAGCGCATCAAGAACTGGGCCACCAAGACGGCGCTGACCGTGAAGCGTCTGGATCCGTCGTACCGCCTCGTGCTGACCGGTACGCCGATGGAAAACCGGCTCGACGAGCTTGCGTCGATTGTCGAGTGGGTCGACGACTACGCGCTGGAGCCGAAATGGCGTTTGACAGCGTGGCACACCACGCCCGTGGATGGAAAGCTGGAGATCGGCGGCGCCCGGAACCTCGAAACGCTGCGGACCCGTCTGGCCAGCTGCATGGTCCGCCGCGTACGACACGAGGTGCTCTCGCAGCTGCCGTCGAGGACTGACACGCGGATTCCCATCGAGATGACTGCCGAGCAGATGGAGGAACACGATGCGCTCAACCTGCCGATCGCGCAGATCCTCGGCCGCGCGAAGCGTCGCCCACTCGCGCAGGCGGAGTTCCTGCGTTTGATGACACTGCTCACGACGCAGCGCATCATCGCCAACGGCCTCGCCCAGTTGCGCTTCGAGCAGGTCTGGCCCGACTTGTCGCGGATCCAGCGGCCCACGGACTCCACGCTTCATGGACTTGCGAGCCCGAAGCTCGTGGAGCTGCGCGAGCTGATCGCTCAGCTCGCCCTGGCCCAGGGGCGCAAGGTGGTGGTGTTCAGCCAGTGGCGGCGAATGCTCCGGCTCGCGCATTGGGTGACCCGCGACGAACTCGCGCACGAGGGCGTCAGGTCCGCGTTCTTTACCGGCGAGGAGGGCCAGAAGCGCCGCACGCAGAACATCGTGGACTTCCACGACGACCCCGTGTGCCGCGTACTCTTCGCGACCGATGCCGGCGGCGTCGGTCTCAACCTGCAGCGAGCCGCGAGCGCCTGCATCAACATCGAGCTTCCCTGGAACCCCGCGGTCCTCGAGCAGCGAATCGGTCGGATTCATCGCCTCGGGCAGCGCCGCCCGATTGACGTCTACAACCTGGTGAGCGAGCCGGGAATCGAGTCCCGGATCGCGGATCTCGTCGGGTCCAAGATGGCGCTCTTCACCGGATTGTTCGATGGGACGACCGACGAAGTGACCTTCGAGCGTTCCGGAAGTTTTCTCTCCCGCATCGAGCGCATCGTCGCGCCCGCGACCTCGCCTGCCCCAACCCGCGAGGATGCCAGTGTGCCCGACGACGATGCCGCCGCGCGAGAGATAGAGGCGGTGGTGGCGGCAGGAGACGAGTCGGGAGACGTGGCGTTCGCGACGGCACCCGAGCCGTCGGACGCGGCCGCCGCACTCCAACGCCTCGTCGCCGGGGTGACCGTGCGCCGCACCGCCAACGGCGGTCTGCTCATCGAGGCACCGCCCGACACGGCCTCGACGTTGGGAGCGCTGTTCTCCGGGATGGCGCAACTTCTCCAGGCCGCCGCGGCGCCGCTGGCAACGAAAGAAAGGTCCGGTTGAGCGACGGTGACACATCTTGGCGCCGGTCCGCAGAGGACCGAGCGATCGGAGTGCGGCCCTCAGGCGACTCGTGCTGTCGAGGCTCGTGTTGGGTGATGCGGACGGAACGCACGTGGCTCGAAGCCGTAGAGGAGTGCCCGCGCAGGCTCAGCACGCAGCCCTACTTCTTTGAAGCTGCGTCCCGCAGCAACGCGCGAATCTCGGCCGCGGTCACGGGGTTGACGGCTCCGCCAGCGCCGCCGCGGCCTGCGGCTCCGCGCCCCGCATTATTAGGCCCGGCCGCACCGGGCGCCGGAGCTCCGCCCTGGCCTCGTGCTCCGCCGGCGCTGACCCCAGCAGCTACGATATCGAGCAGATCGATCGGCTTCTTGCCGTTGGCATCAATGAGCTCGGGCGTGGCTCCTCTCTCCAGAAGGTACCGAACCAGGTCCGTCCGGCCCGCCTGCACCGCTCCGTGGAGAGCCGATGTCCCTTCTTTATCCGGAGGCGGATTGTAGGAGATCCGCATGGAGTAGGACCTCGTGCCGGCGACCTGAGTATTCACATTGGCGCCGTGTTGGATCATCAAATCCAGAAGAGTGGTGTTGGGCGCACCGCCGCCTCCACCAGCACCCGGCGTAACCCCTGCCGCCACCAGGAATGGCGTGAAGCCCATGTCGTTGATGTTCGGGTTGGCGCCCTTGGCCAGCAGAGATCGAATGACTTCCATGTCGCCGGCCTCGGTGGCGCGATACAACGCCGTGCATCCTGTGCCCAATTGCCTGTCGGCAAAGCGTCCGCTATTGCCGCCGCGGCTGGGGCGATGCATGTTCATCTCGGCATTCACGTCGACATCTGCGGCAAGCAACCTGTCGATGATGGCCATGTGAGACACAGCCGGGCCAGAGCCGAGAGCAGGGGCGGCAGCTCCGCGTCCACCTCGCCCACCAGCCAGGGATTCCTTTCTATCGATGACAATCCAGAGCGCGGTGCGTCCCCACCAATCCACGACATGCGGATTGGCGCCGCGATCCAACAGCAGTGTGGCCACGTCGTTGTGATCGTTATCGAGGCTGACCATCAGCGGGGTGACACCTTCCGGCGTCGGCACATTCACATCGGCGCCGGCACCGATCAGCGCCTCCACGCAGTCAGAGCAGCCGTTGCGAGAGGCATACAGCAGGGCGGTCAGTCCCCCGACGGGACGGTACTGGGCGCGAGGCTCCGAGGACAGCTGGTTCGGCCAGTCCATGTACAGAGCGCGAGCCTTCACGTTGGCGCCTTTGGACAGCAGCAGCCTGGTCATCTCGGCGGCGTGTTTCGACGCGGCGACAGCCCACATCAAAGGGGTCTGGTGTTGTAACTCCTCAACCACATTGACGTTGGCGCCCGCGTTGAGCAGCATCTCGACGACCGGCAGTTCCCCCGTTTTGACCGCCAGCATCAGAGCGGTCTGGCCGCTCTCATCCGCGCGATCGACTCCCGCGCCGGCATCCAGCAGCATCTTCACCATCCGGGCGTCGGCCAGCTTGACCGCTTCGGCAAGCGGGGCGGAACCGAACTCATTTCCGACGTCCACTCTCGCCTTCTTCGCGATCAGCGCGTCGATCAGCTCGTAGTCCACCTTGTAGACCGCCCAATGGATTGGGCGGGTGCCGTCTGGCTGCGCGTCATTCACATCCGCCCCGGTCCGAATCCTCTCGAGCGCCGCCTTCCGGTTTCCCCCCTGAATCAGATCGGCCAGGGAACTCCTGGACTGACCAGCCAGCTGTTGAGCTCCTACGGCCGGCGCAGCGGCAGCAAGCATGCAGACGCACGCGAGAGCGACACGCTTCACGCTACACGACATTGCGGTCCAGCTTGTCGTGGTGCGCCCACAAACCCTTGGCCGCGTCATACAGGAACTTGTAGGGATCGTTCCAAGTGCGCGCGAGGCCTTTCAGCACGCCGCGCTCCAGCATGTCCTTCGGGCCGTCGCCCTCCCGAACCTGCTTGAACAGGCGCTTCCGCACCTCTTCCATCACTTCCCGCTCAGCCTTGAATTCCGCCTTCGACAGGACCGGCCCGTAGGCCGGCACGATCCGCGTCTGCTCATTTGCGAGCGTCAGGAGGACAGCCATCGCATCCACGCGACCGCCGATCCACGCGCCGGTCAGGTAGTCGAGCGCGGGATCGCGCAGCGGCGACGCCACGTCGCCCACCGCCAGCACGTTCGCATTCCTGAAGTGGACATAGATATCGCCGTTCGTATGGGCCAGAGGTAGATACCCGTAGTCGATCTGCTCGCCTCCCATGTTCAGCGAACCGGTGGCGAGAAACGTCTCCGTGGGACGGGCAACCTTCGGGCGGGCCGTTTCATAGCGATCGTCAACCTGGATCCAGTGGTCGGCCGACATCCACTCCAGGGTGCGCTTGTGCGCAACGATCTTCGTCCCCGCCGGGAACATTTCATTGTTGCCGGTCTGATCGACGTGATGGTGCGTATTGAAGAGCGTGTTGACCACGGCGTTCGCGTCAAGCGACGCCATGACCTTCTCGAACGACTTCGGAGCGCCGCCGTCCACCAGCACACAGCCTTCACCGGTGAAGAACGCCAGGACGTTGCTTCCGCCTCCATCCACCACCGTGATCTGGTCCGTCAGGCGACGAACGCCGCCGAATGCCTGCTGCGCGCCGAGGACACGGGAGGAGGTCCACGTGGCGAACACGCCAAGAGCGCCCTTCAACACATCCCTGCGATTCAGCGACACCGCCATCACTCTCAGACCTCCGCGATCGTGCCAGTGCTGTCGCCGAACGCGTCGCGTTCGACCCCGACCTTCTGAAGCAGCGTCAGGTGGAGATTCGCGATCGGCGTGCGCTCCGGCAGCACGATATGCTGGCCACCGAGCCTCATCTTGCCGTTGCCGCCGCCAACCACGATGTTCGGCTCCGGGTAGTTGTCGTGTCGGTCGCTGTTGCTCATGTTCGATCCGTACATGAAGATCGAGTGATCGAGCAGCGATCCCTGACCGTCTGGCGTCTCCGCCATCTTCTTGACGAAGCCCGCAAACTGCTCGAGGTGCCACGTCTGGATCTTGGCCAGCTTTTCGATCCTCGTCAGATCGTTGGCGTGGTGTGAGACGGGATGGAAGGAATCCGGAATACCGATGTGGTTGTACGTCCGGTTGGTGCCTTCCGCGGCCATGATGTAGGACGCCACCCGCGTCAGGTCCGCCTGATACGCGAGCGCGACCAGGTCGAACATCAACTTCACCTGCTCGGCGAAGGCGTCCTGTTCCCCCACAGGCGCCTCGGGAATCGTCAGCGCGGACAGATCTTTCGCCCCGGCCTTCTGCGTGCGGCGCTCGACCTCGCGAACGCTCTCGAGATATCCGTCGAGAGTGGCCCGGTCCCCGTTCCCGAGCTTGCCCTTCAGGCTCTTGGCGCCCTCCAGGATCAGATCCAGCAGGCTGCTCGTGCGTATGTTGATGGTCGCGCGCTCCTGCGGCGTGTCGCCTTCACCGAACAACTGGAGAAAGACCTTCCGCGGATTCGGCTCCATCGGCAACGGCGATTCCGCGTCGCGGAACGAGAGCGTGGAATAGTATCCGCCGCCACCGGCCGCCGACTGGACGGTGGTTTCCGCGGCCACTTCGAGCGAGGGCAGAGGCGTCTCCTGCCCGACGATTTTCGCGATCACCTGATCGAGAGTCGTGGCCATGTGCGCGCGGGGCGCTCCCGTATCCGGACGGGTCGCGCTGAGCCATGTGGCGGGCGTAAACGAATGAACCGACCCCGCCGTGGCGGCGTTCTGCAAGTTCCCGAACGACGACACGTACTTCTTGTACGGCTCGAGCGACGCGAGGATCGGACTGAGCTTGAAGGTGGCACCAGAACCAGACGGCGTCCATTTGTCCAACGACGAACCGTGCGACGTATTCCCCATGATCGCGCCGTGGGGAATATAGAAGAACCCGGTCCGCAGTCTGGGAACCGCCGCGGTCTGGGCGAGCGCCGTGCCGGCCGGCACCATCGCATCCAGGAACGGCAGCGCCAACGAGACTCCGGCGGCCTTCAGAACGGCTCTGCGAGGAACATGCTTCTTGGTGATGAACATAGCTTGCGCAACCTTAGGCCCTTACTTCGCGGCGTCCGCACCCTGCCTGCGGAACGCGTCGCTGTTGACGATTCCCAACACGAGTGACGACAGCGTGTAGTGGTCTTTCGCCGCGGAGCGAACGATGCCGCGAACCTGCGGCATATCGAAAGACTCCAGTCGTCGATTGACCGCGTACATCAGCAATTTCTCCGTCACGGTTCGCGCGAACACGTCGGGACGCGCGGCCAGTTGCGCGCGGAGGTCCACCACCCCGTTGATCGCGACTCCGGTCGGCAGCACCGTGCTGGCGTCGATCGGCGCGTCAGCTTCGCTGTCCCTCGCTCGCCATTGCCCGATCGCGTCGAAGTTTTCCAGGGCCAGGCCGGTCGGATCGATCACGCCGTGACACATCCGGCACGTCGCCCTGTCGCGATGTTGCTCCAGCCTCGCGCGAACGGTCTTGGGCTGCTCGCCGGCTTTCTGTGAGAGGTCGGTCGCGGTATCGGGCGGGGGCGGCGTCGGCGGCGTGCCCATCAGCTTGTCGAGCACCCACGCTCCACGCAAGACCGGAGACGTGCGGTCGCCATACGACGTCCGCAGCTGGACCGCAGCCTTGCCCAGCAGGCCGAAACGCGTTGTGTCGGTCAGTGTGATCTTGCGGAACTGCGGGCCGGTCACGCCGGGAATACCGTAGTGACTCGCGAGACGGCCATTCAGGAACGTGTAGTCGGCCGTCACGAGCTCCACCACACTTCGATCCTCCGAGAAGACGCTGCCGATGAAGGCCTGCGCTTCCGTCAAGAAATCGCGCCGCAGTTGCTCGTTGAATCCGCGGAACAGATTCGGGTCGGGGACGACCTGATCCAGCGTCGTGAGATTCAGCCATTTCATCGCGAAACTGGTCACCAGGCTGGAGGCCC
>JBDTVS010000150.1:0-62813 GCA_040007095.1 Acidobacteriota bacterium | reverse complement strand
TGGGCATTCTCGTATTCCATAGGCGAACCCTGCGGGCGTTCGAACCAGCTGATCACGTATTTCATTGTCATCCTTCCTGAAAGAGTGAAACCCCTGGTGAATTGCTGTTTGGACGGCCCAACGTCTGCGTTTCAGCCGCGGCGGCTCATGATCGCGCCGACCGCCGACGGCGGCAAACGGTGGTTGGGCCAGCGTGCATCGTTCGGTATACTGATTTCGCGACGCCAACGCTCGATGCTGCTATTGCAAAGCTTGCGACGCTGCCGCCTGACGAGCAAGATCGGGTGGCCAGCTGGTTGCTCGAAGAACTGCGTGATGAAGAGCAGTGGACGAGCCAGTTCGTGGGCTCGCAGGACGCTCTGACGAAACTCGCGACTGAGGCCAGCGCCGATCGCGGCTCTGGCCGCACGACGGAGCTCGACGCCGAGCAACTGTGAGATCGCGCGGGGACGCCGCGCTTCTGGGCGGCGTACCGCGAGCTGCCACGTGAGATCCAAGACCTCGCGCGCAAGGCCTGCCGTCTGTTTGCCGAGAATCCCAGACACCCCAGCCTCCAATTCAAGAGGGTTCACGCACCCGATCCGATTTATGGAGTTCGTGTGAGCATCGGGTATCGAGCTCTGGGCCTCCTGGAGGACGAGGAGATTATCTGGTTTTGGATCGGCAATCATGCTGACTACGATCGTCTTTTGAGTCGGTGATAGCTTTCAGTCAGTTCCGTTCGGCCCAACGTTGCGAAATGAGCGGCGCGGCTCCGCGGCATGATCGTACGAACCGCCAGCCGCGTCGGCTCCATTTTGATGTTATGCTGCCCCTCGTTTTCGTTCGGTGTGGAGTGAATCGCCGCTGTGAAGATCGGCGTTTCGACGAAGCGCATCGGCTTAATGATACGCCATTGGCGTAGTCGCGTTCAATTCAATCGGGATCGATCCGTCGTCGTGCCGGGCATAACGCTACGAATGAGCCGCGCGCTTTCGTAACCCAGAGCGCGTCGGCTCCATTTGAAGGTTATGCTGGGACTCGTACGTTGTCGTGCAAGAATTCAGGCGCGATGTCGGCACCGTTTGCCCACACCAACGTGTGAAACTCGGCATGAATCTGGAATTGTTGGAACACCACGAGGTCGTGCAGGGGCGCGAACACTGGCCCTTCGAGGACGGACTGCAAGTCGATCTCGCCGCTCGTTCCGTCTCGGAACCGAAGCCAGACGATGTGCCCACCTACGTACCGTGCCTCCACGACGTGATAGTCCATGACGCTCACTCCAATGGCGCGATGCGCTTCAACGGCTGCCCCTGCTTGGCCAGTTGCCAGTTCTCCAGCAATTCTGCCGTGTGAAGATTCATCCATTCAAGCACGAGCTTCAGCGCTCTGGGCGGGAACTGCCCGTGAATCCTTCCGGTCTCGACTTCAACCGAGATTTCGCGTTCTCCATACACGGCGTGAATGTGCGGCACCCCATGCTCGCGGTAGAACATCCCGATCACGATGCCGAGGAATCGCGCGATTTCAGGCATCGTCGATCATGTCTTTGCCTTTGATCATACCGGCATAACTTCATATGGCTGGAAGGCGCCAATTGCAGGTCGCCCGCCGTGGCGTGCGCGCTCGGCCCTCGGAGCGGTCCGGCACTCACCGGCATTATTGTCGTCATTTGGTCCCGGTGCAACGGCTTCCATTGAAATGATTTGGCTGAATTCAGTGGCGCTGGGCCCGTCAATTGGCGCCAGCGCCATCTGCCCGGAAATCCGGTGATGGCTGGCCGGCGCCGTTCCCCACACTGGCGTCTTGGGCCGCTGGCGCCAATCGCCGGTCCGGGCGGCGGACACATGCCCGCTCACGCCCGGAACCTTCCGTCGGTCGCGGCGTGAACGCGGCAGATGGCCCAAGCAAAGATCACTCTGTCAGCACGGCTTGGCGGAATGCCAGGTGCGGCGATCCGGGAATTGGTCTGAGCGCCAATTGCCAGGGAATCCGCGGTTGGGTGGAGGGCGCCATTCGCAGAATTTGCGTCAGCATCGAAGGCCAACTGTTGAACCGGGATCCGTCGAGAGATGCGTGGGAAACCAATCAGATGCTGGCGCCGCGGGGGAAGCCCGTAGGGGAGGCGTCTGAGGGACACGTACACCGACCGCATCCCCGTCGTTGGTGAGGTGGCCTGTTGGTGAAGCCGACGACGGGCGGCTGAGTCCGCTACCGCCTGCGTAGCGCCGAGCTCGCGGCAGAGACGCTCGTGCCCTCGAGCGTGACGAGCTGTCAGCCGGCTACCCTGGCGGACTACGAGAGCTCTGGGCGCGCGCCTCGGTCCCAAGCGATGACCTTCGTGGTTAACCGTAAAATGACGCGCGGGAGCCGCACCGGGCGCTGCGGCGGAGCGATGTCGCCTCACCAGAACTGGTGATCTCGGCAGTGCATCAGTCGGATAGACTCCGCGGCGATTCACCCGAATGGGGTACGCGCGCATCGATCGGAACGTGCGCGCTGGGCGCTTCCACGCAATGGAGGAAGTATGCGCGTTGTCAGGACACTCCTTCTCGCTCTCGCCGCCCTCGTCGCTCTGCCGCTCACGGCGTGGGCGCAAGCCGCCATCACCGGCACGGTGAAGGACTCGTCCGGCGCCGTTCTGCCCGGCGTCACCGTCGAGGCGACGAGCCCTGCGCTGATCGAAAAGGTCCGATCCGCGGTCACCGACGGCACCGGCCAATACCGGATCGTCGACCTTCGTCCGGGCGCCTATTCACTGACGTTTGCGCTTTCCGGGTTCAATACGATCAAGCGTGACGGCATCGAATTGACCGGCACCTTCACGGCGTCGATCAATGCCGAGATGCGTGTCGGCGGTGTCGCCGAGACCATTACGGTGTCCGGAGAAACACCGGTGGTCGACGTGGCCAGCACGAAGCGCCAGACCACGCTGTCGAGCGAGCTGTTGACGACCGCCCCCACCGCCCGATCGTGGGCGGCCTTGACGGCTCAGATCCCGACGATGACGACCTCGGGCGGCAACAATCAGGACATCCAGGTCACGCCGCAGATGATCGTGTTCGGCGGCGCCGGTGGCCGCGGCGGCGAAGGGCGCCTCATGGCCGACGGCATCAGCATCGGCTCGACGATTGGCGGCGGCGGCTCGACGGCGTACATCTTCGATATTTCGAACGCCGAGGAGGTGGTGACGACCAACTCGGGCGGCCTTGGCGAGAGCGAGGTCAACGGCCCATCTCTCAACGTCGTCCCGCGAACCGGCGGCAATAGCTTCAGAGGTTCGGCCTACCTGTCGGGCGTGCCACGCAGCTGGGTTGGCAGCAACTACACCGACGATCTCAAGGCCGCGGGACTTCGGACGCCCGGCGCGCTGGTCAAGCAATGGGACTTCGATACGGGGTTTGGCGGACCCGTCAAGAAGGATCGCCTCTGGTACTTCGTCACGGCGCGTGACGAGGGACAGCATCGCACGATTCCCGGCATCTACCCCAACCTGAACGCGGGCGATCCCACGAAGTACTTGTACGTGCCCGACACGACGAAGGAGGCGCGAGGCGCCGAAAGCTGGCAGCTCGGCAGCGCTCGTCTGACCTGGCAGGCCACGCCACGCAATAAGTTCAACTTCGCCTGGAACGAGCAGATCCCGTGCAACGGCGCGGCGTACAGAGGCGCCGATGGCTGCCGCAGTCAGCCGGACGATGGCGGGGTGATTGGATCGCTCGGCCTCGGTGGACTGACGGCGACGACTTCTCCGGAGTTGGCGGGCTATCTCCACACCGTAGGCGGGCGTTCGCAACAGTTCACGTGGACTTCTCCGATGACCAACACGCTGCTCGCCGACTTCCGCTACGGCGACATGCTCGCGCGCTGGGGACCGATGGACGCGCCCGGCAATCCGACGCGCGGGCTGGCGCGGGTGACCGAACAGTGCGCCGCGGGCTGCGCCGCCAACGGCGGCATCGCGGGCCTGAATTATCGGTCGGCGAACTGGGGAAGCAACTGGGCCGGCGTGCACAACTTTCGCGCGTCGATCTCGCATGTCACCGGCGCGCACAACCGCAAGTTCGGGTACATCGGGACGCTGTTCATCGACGACCGGAACAGCTTCAGCAACAGCTTGAACCTGACCTATCGCGTGAACAACGGCGTCCCGAACGGTGTCACCGAGTCGGCGCTGCCGATGGAACTGCACCAGCGCACCGCCTACAACGCGTTCTTCGCGCAGGAGCAGTGGACGATCCAGCGCCTGACGCTGCAGGGGGCGCTGCGGTTCGATCGCTCCTGGAGCTACTTCACGCCGCAGACACTGCCCGCCTCCAACTACCTGCCGTTCACGGTGGCGTATCCAGAGACTCAGGGCGTCACGGGCTACAAGGATCTCACCCCGCGCTTCGGCGTGGCGTACGACCTGTTTGGCAATGCCAAGACGGCGCTCAAGGTGAACATCGGCAAGTACCTCGAAGCCTCGAGCAACGGCGTCGGCTTCTACTCGACGACCAACCCGATCAATCGCTTGACGACCACGTCCGGGCTGAGAACCTGGAACGACTCGAACGGCAATTTGGTTCCCGACTGCGACCTGCTCAACATGTCGCCGAATCAGGAATGCGGTCAGGGCAGCACCACGTTCGGCAAGGAAGTGTTCACGAGTAACGTCGATCCGGCGGCTTTGGGCGGATGGCGCGTGCGGCCAAGCGATTGGGGACTGACGGCGTCGGTTCAGCAGGAAGTGCTCCCGCGAGTGTCGGTGGAGGTCGGCTACACGCGGCGGTGGCTGCAGCATTTCGTCGCGACCGACAACCTGGTCGTGACCAATGCGGATTTCGGACAGTTCAGCGTCACGGCGCCGGTGGACAGTCGCCTTCCGGGCGGCGGCGGCTACGCCGTGTCGGGACTGTATGACGTCAACCTCGCCTTCGGGGGCCAGTCCAACACCCTTTCCACATTCGCCGATCTGCTGCCGGGCAGTCCCCTGCAATACCAGCGCTACAACGGCGTCACGCTCGACGTCAGCGCCAGGCCGCGCGGCGGGCTGCTGTTCCAAGGCGGGATCAACACGGGAAAGACCGTGACCGACAACTGCGCCGTGCGGGCGCTGCTGCCGGAAATCGGTCCGCTCAATCCCTATTGCCACAACGAGCCGGGATTCATCACGCGATGGTCCGCCTTGATGTCCTACACGATCCCGCGGGTCGACGTCAGCGTCAGCGGGACGCTCAGGAGCGATCAAGGTGCGGCGCTGCAGGCCAACTGGTCAGCGCCGCTCTCGGCGATCGTGCCGTCGCTCGGGCGTGTGCTCTCCGCCAACCAGCAGTTCGCGGCGATCAACCTCATCACCCCCGGCGACGTGTGGGGAGACCGAGTGAACGAGCTCGACATCCGGATCGGCAAAATCCTCAAGTTCGGGCGGACGCGAACGAATGTCGGCTTCGACGTCTATAACGTGTTGAATTCCGCGGCGATTCTGACGTACAACCAGGCATTCGTTCCCGGCAGTACCTGGCTGGCGCCGCTGTCCGTGCTGACGCCGCGGTTCGCGAAGATCGGCGTGCAGGTGAGCTTCTGACGCTCCGGTACACTCGCATAGTGCCGCCCGCATCGCCACTGAGGTGAGATGAGAGTGCCGAGTGGCCTGGATACGCTGAAGGAGTACCACTTGACACGCTTGCTGACCGCGATTTCGCCGGCCGCGACAACGGCGCGGCCGCTAGTGATTCCAAAGAGGCAGTCCACTAGATCGCCCTTCGGGAAGAAACTCCCGCTGGTGATCGTGCTTGCCGCTGTTTGCCTGGCCGGCCAATCGGTCGAGACGCAACGCTACAAAACACCGCGTACGCCCTGGGGAGATCCCGATCTCCAGAGGCTGTGGTCGAACCAGACGTCGACGCCGCTCGAGCGTTCCGGCGCGCAGCGCGACCAGGCGACGCTGACACAGCAAGAGGCCGACGAGCGCGAGGAGGAGGCCAGACTGAGCGCGGATCGCCCGCCGCGTGCGGGTGATCCGGGAACCTACAACTCCGTCTGGCGTGATCCCGGCAAAGGGTTGACGCGCACCTCGCTCATCGTCGACCCGTCAGACGGCCGTGTGCCCGCGCTGACGCCAGAGGGGCAGGCCCGTGTGGCGGCGCGTGCGGCCGCGGCGACGGCGCGCGGCCCCGCCCATCCCTGGGAGGAGTTCGGCGTCTGGACGCGCTGCATCACGCGTGGGGTCATCAAGATCGGCAGCTTCTACAGCAGCAGCCACCAGATCATCCAGGCGCCAGGCTCGGTCGTCATCCTGCAGGAGTTGATTCACGAAGCGCGCATCGTACCGCTCGATGGTCGGCCTCATTTGGCGCCCGCCGTCCGGCAGTGGATGGGCGACTCCCGCGGCCGTTGGGAGGGCGACACGCTGGTCGTGGAGACCACCAACTTCGCGGATGCGAATCCGTTCAGAGGGTCGGGCGACACGATGCGGCTGGTCGAGCGGTTCACGCGCGTGGCGCCGGATTCGGTCGACTACCAGTTCACGATCGACGATCCGCACACCTTCACCAGACCCTGGACGGTCTCGATGCCGATGACGAAAGGCGGGCCGGTCTTCGAGTACGCCTGCCACGAAGGCAACTACGCCATGGGAAACATGCTGGCCGGGGCTCTCCAGGAAGAACCTGCGCGCTGAGTCCGCCCGGCCGACCTGATCTCAGCTTTGCCGCTACTGACGGTATTGAGTTCCACGACCACAGCGTTTCCGAGAGGGGTGTAGTCCGCTCGAAGAACAGCTTTGTGGCTTGGTGCTCTTGGTGGTTCTGAGGAGACGCGGGACATCTTCTTTGTGGTGCGAAGTGCTTTGACAGCTGTCCGAATCCCCGCTACCCTCGCTGATGGCCTGTGTGGCTGAAGCCGTACCACGTGACCCGTTGCCGACCGCGATTTTCCGGCTGCGACAACGGAGCGGCCGATAGTAATTTCGAGGAGATGGTCCACGAGTATGTCGCGTCGAGACGGCGAGCCGGTGGCCGTGACCTCTTTCGGCCAACATGCCGAAGAGAGCCTGCAGTTCATCCGCCGGACGATGGAGCGGAGCTCGACGTTCACGGCCGTGCCCGGCCTGGGCGGCGCGGGCATGGGCGTCATCGGCCTGGCCGCCGCCGTCCTCGCGGCCAATCAGAGCTCCGCCGAACGTTGGCTCATCGTGTGGCTCCTGTCGGGAGCCGTCGCCCTGAGCGTCGGCGTCACCGCCATGTGGCGGAAGGCCGCCCGCCTCGGTGCGCCGCTGGCGGGCGCCGTCGGACGCCGCTTCGCGATGAATCTGGCGGCACCACTCGTGGCCGGTGCGGCGCTGACGTGGGGCGTCTGGATGCACGACGACTGGGCCTTGATGCCCGCCGTGTGGCTCCTGCTCTACGGCACCGGCGTGCTGGCCGGCGGCGTCGTCAGCGTGGCGGCGGTGCGACTGCTCGGCGTGGCGTTGATGGCCCTGGGCGTCGCGGCGCTGGCCACGCCCCAGGCGTGGGGCAATGTCTGGCTCGGGATGGGTTTCGGTGGGCTGCAGATTGGCTTCGGGTTGTACATTGCGAGGCGACATGGCGGCTAGGCGTGAAAGCGCAGTGGCGATGAAGGCCAGGGCGACGAAGGAATCGGCTGAAGTCTCGCGCGAGCGGCAGGCGCGGCCGTGGCCGCAGCGGCTCGAGCAGGTCATTCACGACCGCACGCGGCTGGCGATCCTGGCGGCCCTCGCGGCCAGCGAGAGGCTGTCGTTTACCGATCTGAAAACCATCACCGGTACGACGGACGGGAATCTGAGCGTGCACGCGCGCAGGCTCGAGGATGCCGGCTACGTGCTGTGTGAGAAGACGTTTGCCGGCCGCACTCCGCGGACGGAGTACCAGCTGAGCGCGGCCGGGCGGCGGGCGTTCGACAAGTATCTCGACCACATGGACGCGCTCATCAAGGCCACGCGAAAGAAATAGAAGAAAACGATCGCCAGCCGGCGTGCGCCAACGGCGTGGCCATCAGCAGGAGCGCCGCGCCGAACACCGGCCAGTTGAACGCCGTCGGCAGCACCTGACGAATCGCGTCGAGCCCTTCGGGCAGGGCGCGAATCGAATCGGACATGAAGACCCAGAGCGCGAGCTGGATGCCGGCCCAACACACAGCCCACGAGGCTCGAGTGAACCGGGTGGCCGGGATGCGATCCTGCGATTGGGTGACGAGGGTGCCCCACACGATCATCAGTGACGCGATACATACGGGCGCGAGCACCGGCCCCCACCATGGCAGCGGCAACAGGAAGAGAATGTCCCAGTCGAACAGGGAGGCCGGCCAACCACAAACGATGCGCAGGAAGACGTAATACAGAATGTCCCAGGAACCGAAGGCAATCGCGGCGTAGCCCAGTCGCGATCGCCACGTTCGGCCGGCGAGCATGCCGATCATCGCCAGCATCAGCAGCGTCGCGGCCTCGCGCACGAGCTCGACCTCGCCCAGGACGCCGTGGATCGGCAACGGGTTCGACTGATAGGGTTGGACGCGATCGAGCATGACGCGCAGGTAGTAGACGCAGGCCGCTTCGACCCAGGCCATGGCCGCGGCGAATGTCACGACGAATATCCAGCGCGCGCGCTCGCGGCGCCGGCCGGTCATCGGGCACACTCCGCCCGGTCCGGGATGTCCAACGCGTCGAGCCCTCGTCCGCGGCCGAATGTCCGGATGCGATCCTCAACGCGATCGATGACAGCGTCGGGAGTCGACGTGCCGGCGGTGATCCCTGCGGTGTGCGCGGCGAGGAACCACGCCGGTTTCAGGTCCGCCTCGGTTTGGACGTGGTGGACGCGGGAACAATGGCGCCCGCACGTCTTCACCAGCTCACGCGTGTTGTTGCTGGTCTCCCCACCGACGACGATCACGACGTCCGACGCGCGCGCCAGCTCGACGGCGGCATCCTGTCGCTCTTTGGTCGGCCTGCACACCGTGTCGAGGAAGCGGACATCCGAGCGCGGAAACCGCCGCTGGATCGCGGCGACCAGCTGCCGCACCTGCTCGGCCGACTGCGTTGTCTGTGCCGCGATCCCGATGCGTGGGTGCTCCTCGAGGGCCAGCACTCCTTCCTCATCGAGCACCACGTCGAAGTCCTCGAGATCGCCGGTCAAGCCGCGAACCTCCACGTGATCGCGCTGCCCGATGATCACCACGTGGTAGCCATCGCGGACGAGTGCCGCCACAGCGCGATGGGCCACGTGCACGAGCGGACAGGTCGCCTCCAGGACGTTCAACCCGAGCGCCCGGGCGCTCGCGAGGGTCCGCGCCGACGCACCGTGCGCGGTCACCATCAGGGTGTGGGTGGTCACCTGTGCTACGTCTTGGGCGACCGCGATACCCCTGGCGGCGAGCGCGCTGATGACGGTCGGGTTGTGGACCAGGTCGCCGAGGATGGTGAGCGGGCCGGCATCGGTGCTGGCGAGTGCCAGCGCGATCGCGTCGCGCACGCCGAAGCACATGCCCAGATGCGTCGCGCGGATGACTCTGATGCTGCGGCCGCCGGTGTCGTGGTCCGAGCGTGCGCTTGGCATCTGCCAAGGATACCCGTTCAGGCGCGTCAAAACAAATAACTTTGCAAAATAAAGTAAGTGAGGTGTCCCAGTCTCGACTCGGGCAGTTGTTCTCCACCCTCGACAAGGCATACTGTACGAACCTCCGGTGGCCACCCATCCGTGGTCAGCTTCGATGAGCGAGGTACATGCAATGGTCGACGATGTTGTCCAACAACGCACGGCCGCAGAACTGCGGGCGTCCTACGCAGAACACGGCTACCTGGTCGTTGCGGATCTGCTGACCCGTGCGGACATCGCTCGACTTCGAGCCGCTCTCGCTGACGTGCTCAAAGATGCCGAAGGGCTGACCGAGATCGACGAGCGGTTCTTCGTGGCCGTCGGCGAGGATGGTACGCCCGCCGTCACCCGAGTCCGGAACCCGGTCGCCCATCACCACGCCTTCCGCGAGCTTGTCACATTTCCGCGCCTGCTCGACTTGATCGACACGATCATCGGCCCCAACCTCCAATTCGTGCACTCGAAGATCAATCTGAAGCCGCCGCGCAACAGGGAGGCGGCGTACCCCTGGCACCAGGACTGGCCGTTCAACCCGCACACCAACCTGGACATGCTGGCGGTGATGATTCCACTGGACGACGCGGATGAACAGAATGGCTGCCTCCGGGTGATTTCGGGCAGCCACAAGTACGGGCCGGTCGATCACAGGTACGGCGGCTACTTCTGCGTGAAGGACGAGACGCTCGTCGAAGACCGCTCTCGTCACGTGAGCCTGGTGGTACCCGCTGGAGGGGTCGCCCTGTATCATTGCTGCCTGCTGCACAGCTCCACCGCGAACTTCGGCGCCGCCTCGCGCAATGCGATCTTTTTCGACTATCGTGCGGCCGACAACGTCCAGCTTGGCGGCGCTACAGGGCCGCATCGTGGCCTGCTGGTGAGAGGAGTCGATCCGCTCAGCGTCCGGATGATGCCGGGAACGTTCACGGTCCGCGACACCCCACGGCGGCCAGCGTAGGTATTTACATCTGGGCTCGTCGCCGCGCCTTCAACCGCGCATACAAGTCTTCGGCGACGATGCTGACCTCGGCGCGTTGAACGAGGCTTGGTGGCGGCCGGTGGTGGGCGCCGCCAGGATCGAACGGCGTGAGTCCGCTCGCGTCTTTCGCATAGACCGCAGTGACCGCTGACATCCTTACGATCGTGTCGTGCGACCGCTCGATGCCGAAGTGTCGCGTCAGCCGCTGGATGACCGCCAGCGGGCTGCTCACGAGTTCCTCGTAGTCGATCAAGAGGCACTGGCCGGGTGGTAGCGCCAGTACCGATTCCACCGGCGACGCCCACAGGTACGCGTAGAACGCCGCCGCCGGGAGATCGGACGGCAGGTCGCCCAGCGCCGGAAAGTCGGCCACGGTCTCTTCGCGCGGACGATTGTGCAAATCTCCATAGGGGGCCTTCGCCAACATCGAGGCAACCACCATCATCGGGTCGCGATAGAGGAATACGGCGGGTGTAGTTGGGAAGAGCCGAAGGAGCGTTGCGGCGGAGACCGTGGCCAGACTGTGCGGCTTCACGAACAGGCGCGGCCCCGGGCGACCGTCACGAGGCCCAACGATCCGCCCGAACAGCGGCAGTGTCGCGGCGAGTAGATCCTCCAGCTCCAGACGCTCCGACTCGGACGCGGTCACCAGCAACTCGCGAAGCAGCACGCCGATGGTGCTCGATTCTTTCAGCGTCAGATGCCCGATTGGCGCCGATAGCATGTTCGCGAGCAGCGTCGAGCCGCAGCGCGAGGCATTGAAAACGAAGCCAGCCGGGGCTGAGGATGGCGCCTGCCGGGCGGCTGCCACGAACGCCGGCCACTCCATCTCGATTGGTGCCAGCTGCGGATGCTCCGCGATCCACCGGCTGACGGTGTGGCGGAAGCTCTGCTCGCGGCCGTTTGCACCACGCAGGTCCAGCAGCCGGACGCGTCGACGCAGGAACGAGACGGCCACCGGTACGAGCCGGTCCGACAACTCGGAGCTGATCGGAGCGTCGTCTGTCGGTGCGATCGACGGGCGCGGGTCATCGCCGAACATCGGCGTCACGGCCACGGTCGGTGATTCCGCGCCAGTGATCCGCCCGTTCGACGCGTTGGCGCTCGCATTCGAAGTCTCACGCCAGCACATCAACGGCGACTTTGGTTCGTTGCGGGAGGCCAAAAACGAACTGACCGTCCGAATTCGGCGTATTGAGTTCCTTTATGGTTTCCTAGTGTATTATGCGCACGCGACTCCGCGCCTGAGTCGACAAGGAGGCGAATACATGGAAAGCACTCGATGGTCACGTGAGGTCGGCCAGGTCGTGGCCAAGGCTTGGTCCGATCCGGCGTACAAGGCCCGGCTCCTGGAGGATAGCACCGCTGTCCTCAAGGAAGAGGGCATCGACTATGGCCCAGGAGTCCAGGTCAAGGTCGTCGAGAACACCGACACGCTGCGGTATCTGACGCTGCCGCCGGCGCCAAAGGAGTCGGAGCTCTCTGAGGAGCAGCTCGGCCGAGTCGCCTTCGGCGCGGCCACCAAACGCGCCGGCAATCACATCCCCGACAGCTAGAACGCGTCGCAGAATCGAAATCCGGAACCACGAAGACACGAAGAACACAAAGAGTCTCCAGATCTTCTTGTTGATCTTTGTGACCGTTGTGGTTCATGGTCCAATTTCGCAGCGTGCTCTTGGAGTTCGCGCGGCGCGGCGACTGACGTGGCGGATCCTCGTTGGTCGCCGTGCCTGGTTGCTCGATCCCCGGTTCGAATCTCATCCGAGCGCGCCTCCCACCACAGGGCACGACTGTACACGCCGATGACGACCGCTCTGCCGAAGAAGCCGGCCTTCCGGCCCTCGTACTGCATCGCGGTGGCGGAACCGGAAGGCGTGTTCCTGCTGTCAGAGCGGCAGCACATCGTCCTCCAGGGCACGATCTATTGTGAGGTCGCGCCGTACCTCGACGGCCGGTTCACTGCCGAGGAGATCGTCGACCGCCTGGAGGGGAAGGTCTCGCCGGCCGAAGTCTACTATGCGCTCGATCGACTTCAGCGCGCGGGCCATCTCGTCGACGGCACAATCGAACGAACCGAGCGATCCATCTTCTGGTCTGCCTCTGGTTTCGACGCCGAGGCCACCGAGCGACAGCTTTCCACACGCACGGTAGCGCTGGCAGCGTTCGGCGATCTCGGCCTCGATGCGCTCACGGCCGCCCTCGCCGATCTCGGCGTGCGCGCCGTAGATCGCGACGCGGACCTGCAGGTGGCCATCACCGACGACTACCTCAGCGACGGCCTGGAGGAGACCAACGCACGGGCAATCGCGATGGGTCGGCCGTGGCTGATCGCCAAGCCAACCGGCTCGACTCTTTGGTTCGGCCCGCTGTTCCAACCCGGCCGAACGGCCTGCTGGGAGTGCCTGGCGCAGCGTCTGCGCGGCCATCGCGAGGTCGAGGCGTTCCTCCGCTCCACTCGTCCCGAGGAGGGGATCGGCGCTGCCCGTTCAGGACACGGCGCCCTGGGTGCGGACCTCGCAGTGAACCTCTTGGCGCTAGAAGTGGTGGGCGCGCTCGTGGCCACCAGCAGCGATGCGCCGAATGCGATGCTCGACGCGGTCGTGACGCTCGATCTGCTGGCGCTCAAGACCGTCCGGCACACGCTGACTCGCCGGCCGACCTGCCCGGCGTGTGGCACGGCTGACCGCGACCCGGCTCGGGCACCGGCGCCACCTGTCCTTGGGAGTCGGCCCAAGCGATTTACCATCGACGGAGGCCACCGTTCGGCCACGCCGAACGAGACGCTTGCGCGTTTCGAGCACCACATCAGTCCGATCACGGGTGTGGTGTCCGCGCTCGCGCCTGCTGATGATGTCGATCGTCCGTTTGGATTCGTCTACGACGCGGCTGTGAACCTCGGAGGCCGTCGTGACAATCTGGCGGGTCTTCGCCGTTGGCTGGCGACGAGCTGCAGCGGCAATGGCATGACCGACGCTCAAGCCCGCGCAAGCGCCCTCTGCGAAGCGCTCGAGCGCTATTCCGGCATGTTCCAAGGTGATGAAATCCGCCGGACGACGACTCGCAAGGCCCTCGGTGAGCTCGGCATCGACCCGAACGCCTGCATGCTCTTCAGTGCGGCGCAGTACGACCACCACGATGAACTGAACGCCGGAGGGAGTCGTTTCAACTTCTTCCCTCAGCGCCTCGATGAGCATACGGAGATCGACTGGTCACCAGCGTGGTCGCTCACCGAACAGCGATACAAGTACCTCCCGACGGAGTTTCTCTACTACGGGGTGCCGCGTCGCGGCGGGGTCCGATACTGTTTCGCCGATTCGAACGGCTGCGCGGCCGGCAACTCTCCGGAAGAGGCCATCCTCCAGGGCATCGTCGAGCTGGTCGAGCGCGACAGCGTCGGCATCTGGTGGTACAACCGTTTGCAACGACCCGCCGTCGATCTCGACAGTTTCGACGAACGGTTCCTCGATGATCTTCGACGCCGGCACCATGAGGCAGGACGTCAGCTCTGGGCGCTCGATCTGACGACCGACCTGCACGTCCCCGTGATCGCCGTCTTGTCCCGGCTCGTCGATGCGTCAGGCGCCGCTCCGTCCGACGCGCCGTCCGAGCGAATCATGTTCGGCATCGGGGCACACGTGGATGCCCGCATTGCTCTGCTGCACGCGTGCACCGAGCTCAACCAGTTTGCGGCGTCGTCCCTGCGCCTGGACGACCAACAGGTGCACCCGTCCGACGACCCGGATCATCGTCGCTGGTGGGGCACGGCCACATGTGCCAACCAGCCCTTCGTGCGACCGGCGGACGGGCCCGCCCGTCGACGGCGGGACTTCGACGATTGGGAGAATCACGATATCTGGGCGGACGTGCTGCGTTGCCAGTCGATTCTCGAAGCGCGCGGCCTCGAACTGCTGATGCTCGATCAAACGCGATCCGACGTCGGGCTGCCGGTCGTGAAGGTGACCGCTCCCGGGCTGCGCCACCACTACGCGCGCTTTGCGCCAGGCCGCCTGTTCGAAGTGCCCGTACAGCTCGGTTGGCTCGAGAGCCCCACGGCCGAGGAGCACCTGAATCCCATCCCGATGTTTCGCTAGGCAATTTCGAGTAACGGGAGGGTCCGAACCCGCCCTTCGTTCTTTGTGGTTCAAGAACTCGCGAAGTATTTGAGAGAAGCACGACTGCACGCTTGTCACACACGCAGTAGGCTGCCAGCCCGGCCGTCCGCGAGTGGGTCGGAAGGCACCGGTGGGGCCTCATGCACACTTCAAGAGAGCCCGTCATGAGCGTCACGAACGTCCGCACAGACATGACAGACACGGAAGAGTGGAACGCCCGCGTCGATCTCGCCGCGGCGTACCGGTTGTGCCACATGATGGGTTGGTCGGACATGCTGGGCACACACATCTCGTGCCGCGTGCCTGGCACCGACGATCACTTTCTCATCAATCCCTATGGCTTGCTGTTCGATGAAATCACCGCGTCGTCGCTCATCACGTGTGACATCGACGGCAACCAGCTGAGTGAATCCCCGCACGGAGTACCTTTCGCTGGATTCCTCACGCACAGCGCCATTCACATGCACCACAAGGACGCGCACGCGGTCATGCACTGCCACACGCGCGAAGGCGTGGCTGTCGCGTCGCAGAAGCAGGGCCTGTTGCCGCTGACGCAAATGGCCCTGGCGATGCCGTACTACGAGCTGCGCTACCACGACTTCGAGGGCATCGGGCGTGATCTCGACGAGCGTGAGCGTCTGGTGCAAAGCCTGGGCGACGGCACGATGCTGATCCTCCGCAACCACGGCACGCTCACCATCGGCACGACCGTCGCCGACATGTTCGCGCGGATGGTCAGGCTGGAGCGGGCGTGCAAGTTTCAGATCGCCGCGCAAAGCGGTGGTGCGGAGTTGAATCACCTGCCACCAGACATCGTCGACGCTGCGATGAGACAGCGCGGTGGCTTCATGACCACCGGCCGCGCGACCGGCAACGCACTGTTGTGGGCGGCGCTCAAGCGGCGGTTGGACCGGCTGGAACCGGACTACGCAAGCTGAGGGGCAGTCGGCGTGCTAGTGTCCTGCGTCCGACGCTTTAGGACGTCTTCCGGGCGGGGCATCCCGCCTGGCGGCGTTGCTCCTCCCTCAGATACTCCCGGTATCCTCGGTCGTCGCGCCTTGCCATGCGGGCGCCGCGCGCCGGAAGCCGTGTACTAAACCGTCGAACGCAGGACACTAGAGCACGCGGCACTGCCAGTCCGCAGGGACCTTGAAGCCCTTGCTCCATCGGTTCGTCTCCGAACCAATGCAGTGCCACAACACGCGGGCCGGGTCGATCAAGAAGAAGTTGACCGTGCCCTCATCGTCCCATTCGGTGCGGATTTCGCCCGTCGCGGGCACCTTCACGCGAAAGTATGATCGGCGAGGCACGTCGACGTCGACGATGTACATTCGCCATCCCGGGGGATCGAACCGGTTCGTGTGCCAGGTGCGGAAGCCGAGCCTGGGATAGTAGAAGTCGCCTTGAACGCGACATGGCTCCCCGAAGAGATCGGCGACCGCCGTGGCAACCTCGGCGAGTCGTGTTTCCACGCCGCCGAAGCTCACGAAGCCTTGCTTGACGGCGTAGTTGATGGCCGTTCCTGGCGATGTTGAAGGCGCCGGGATCTCCTGCGCTTGCGCGGCGCGCGTCGAGACCGAGCTCGAAAATTCACGCCACTTCTCGATGGAGTGCGCTTCCTCTGCCTTGAGGATCGAGCGCTCGTCGGGCATGAGGTCGAGGGATCGGCGCAACGCGCTTGTTTCCGCGTCGGAGCGAGTGACGAAGTAGTCAGGATCGAAATCCTGCGGAATCACAGAATGCGTCCGCGCGGCCGCGAAGACGTCGGCCAGCTTCGGAACGTCCGCGAGCCGAAACGAATAAAACAGGTTCTCGATGTTCAGCATTCGTCAGGCCCCGTGAGTCCGGTGCTGTATCGTCGCACGGCCGCGCTAGCTTACGCGGCGCCGGGCTCAGGTTCAACCGGGCGTGCCCGCCAGGCGTTGTTCTGATCACGCATTGCGGGATGAGGTAGCGCCTGTCTCCTTGCGCATGAAGAAAGACGATCAATAATCGTCCCGCTACTCCCCCGGACACCAAGACATGCTGACGACGCTGTTGAAAGCGGCAGGGCGAATCGAACGCGGGCGCGGAGCGTGGTGACGGCCGGGGCCCGATGATTTCCTCGACCCTGGTCAAGTTCCGCCGGGACGTTTCGGCGTCCGAGTGCGATGGCGGGATTGCACTGATCGACCCGCGAACTGCTCCCCGGTGGGTAGAGCGCACGCCGGGCCTCGCGGCGGTCATCGGCGTCCTTGCGACTCACGGGGCCAGCGAGGACGAGCTCGGCGAGATGAGCGTCCAGCACGAGGGTCCGGACGGTCTCGCCCGCCTCTACTACTACCTGCGCACCTGGGGTGAGCGGGGGCTGCTTCGCTACACGCTCGCGGTCGGGGGCGCGCCTTGGGTGGAAGTCGAGCCGATGGCGGGAGGCTGGCGGTTCGACGTGGCACCGGCGACACCAGAGTCGCGTTTTCGGATCTCACGATTCGCGCATTGCCGGTGGAGCCGCGACGGCATGATCGTCGAGTCGCCCGTCTCAACCGTCAGGGTCACGATGTTGAGTCCGACTGCCGCACTGCTGCTGGCGACCCTCGCCCAGCCTGCCACCGCGGCGGAGATGTGCCGCGTGGCCGCGAATCTGGGGCACGCGCTGCCGGTCGAGACGGCGGCGGCTTTTCTCGGGATGCTCGCCGCAACGGGGATGGCCGGCAGCGTGGACGACGCCGGCCAGCTCGCCGAGGATCGCGACTCGACGCTGGCGCAGTGGGAGGGGCATGACCTGCTGTTCCACACGCGGTCCCGGCGTGGCCGACACGATGGAGAGTGGGGCGCCACCCACCGATTCGCCGGTTCGATCCCACCGCAGCCCGTGCTCAAGCCCGCCATGCCGGGCCGGACCATCCCGCTCAGTGCGCCCGACGTCGACCGCCTCCGGCACGACGACATCACGCTCACCGCGGCGATCGAGGACCGTCGCTCGCTCCGCACGTACGGGAGCTCGCCCATCACACTCGAACAACTCAGCGAGCTGTTGTACCGCGTGGCTCGCGTCCGGAAAGTGGGGCCTGCAGCGCCGGCCGACGGCAGGGGGTATCAGATCAGCGACCGGCCATATCCAAGTGGCGGCGCCGTCTACGACCTCGAGTTGTACGTCGCCGTCAATGCGTGCGCCGGCCTCGACACGGGCCTCTTCCACTACGATCCCCTGCAGCACGCACTGGTTCAGATCGCGGGGTTGGACGACAAGGTCCAGGAGCTGCTGCGCGACGCCGAAAGCGCCGCGGTCCTGGCGTGCAGCGCGCAAGTGCTGCTCGTGATGTCATCGCGCTTCCAGCGAGCGTCCTGGAAGTACAGTGGGTCGGCGTATGCCTTGACGCTCAAGAACGCCGGCGTCCTCTGCCAGAGTGTCTATCTGGTCGCGACGGCGATGCACCTCGCTCCGTGCGCCCTGGGCGACGGCAATTCACAACTGTTCGCCCGGGCGGCCGGTCTCGACTACTTCCAGGAATCGTCGGTCGCCGAGTTGCTGCTCGGGAGCGCGCCATGACGGCGCCTGGAGTTTTACCGGCGAAGAGGCTGCTGCTCAAGCCGCCGTATCGGGTCGAGCCGCTCGATCGAGACAGCATGATCGTGCTCTCAGAACGCGGACACGCCGCTCTGCACGGTCACATCTTCACGCTCGTGATGCCGCTGCTCGACGGGCAGCGCACGGCTGACGAGATCGTGGATCTGCTGACCGATCGGGCGCAAGTCGCGGAGATCTACTACGCCCTGATCCGTCTTCGGACGTCAGGTTATCTGATTGATGTCGACGGCTCGGTGACTCTGGCGCAGGCGGCGTTCTGGTCTGCCCTCGACCTCGATCCCGTCGCCGCTCAGGCACGAGTCGAGTCGAGCTCCGTCTCGCTCGTCTCCTTCGGTTCGCCATCCGTGTCGGCGCTCGAAACGCTGACCGACATGCTCTCGCGACTCGGCACGCGAGTCGTCGCCGATGGCGTTTTCACGATTGCGATCGCGACGGATCACCTCGAACCTGGCCTGGCCGATCTCAACGCGGCTGCGCTGACAAGCGGCCGGTCCTGGCTGCTCGTCAAACCGTTCGGCACGCTCCCCTGGATCGGCCCGCTGTTCCGCCCCGGTCATACCGGCTGCTGGGAATGCCTGGCGCATCGCCTGCGCGCCAATCGCGAGGTCGAGGCGTTCCTCCAGCATCGCGCAGGCGGATCCACGTCTCCTTTCCCGGTGGCGCGCGGCGCCCTGAAGGCGTCCGTCGGCGCGGCATTGCGACTGGTCACGCTCGAAGTGGCGCGGGCACTCGGCGGCGCGGAGACTCAGCCCACGCTCGGCGCCGTGCAGACGCTGGACCTGCAGGCACTGGACCTGCGCCAACACGTCCTGACGCGCCGCCCGCAGTGCCGTTGCTGCGGCGATACAGATGTACGCGCGACTCGGGCGCCATTGCCACTGATCCTGAACAGCCGGCCCAAGCGGTTCACGGCCGATGGCGGACACCGCATCTCGCCTCCCGAGGAAACGCTTGCGCGGTTCAGCCACCACGTCAGCCCGATCGTCGGCGTCGTCTCGTCACTGGAGCGGGTGCCTTCTGGTGCTGGATTCATCCAGGCGTACTCCTCCGCGCATCGGACCCATGGCCGTCGTGACACGCTCTTCTACCTGCGACGGCGGCTGGCCGGCGCGAGCAGCGGCAAGGGGATCGGTGAGACGCAGGCCCAGGCCAGCGCCCTGTGCGAGGCGCTCGAGCGGTGGTCGCTGCAATTCCAGGGGGACGAGATTCGGCGCACCGCGAGCTACCACGAGCTTGGTGCGGATGCGATTCACCCGAACGTCTGCCTGCTCATCAGCGACGCGCAGTATCGCCGACGGGACGCCTGGAACGCTCGAGGGTCGCGCTACAATCGCGTGCCCGAGCCGCTGGACGAGAACGCGCGATTCGACTGGAGCCCGATCTGGTCGCTGACCGAACGGCGCTTCAAGCACCTGCCGACCGAATTGATCTTCGCTGGGTACCCAGATCAGGCTGACCGCCCGCGTCATGCCTACGCGGAATCGAGTGGCGGTGCGGCCGGCAACACGCTCGAGGAGGCGATCCTGCAGGGGTTCCTGGAGTTGGTCGAGCGTGATGGCGTCAGCATCTGGTGGTATAACCGAATCCGCCGGCCGGCCGTGGATCTCGACAGCTTCGACGATCCGTATCTCAGGGATCTCGGTCGACACTACCAGTCGCTCGACCGCGAATGGTGGGTCCTGGACCTGACCACCGATCTCGGCGTCGCGACGTTCGGCGCCATCTCACGGCGTGTGGGCCGTTCCGGCGAAGCGATCCTGCGAGGGTTCGGGGCGCACTTCGATCCGCGCACCGCTCTGCTTCGCGCCGTAACGGAGCTCAACCAGAACCTCGCCCTCACCGGCGCGGCCGCATTGGCGGCAGGAGGTCAACACCCTGTCGACGATCCAGATGCCTTGGACTGGGCCCAAACAGCCACGCTGGCGGACCATCCGTATCTGGTGCCAAACGACGAGCCGGCGCGCACGCGCGACAGCTTCCGCTACGTGCCCAGCAGCGACCTGCGCGAGGACGTGCTCCGCGGTCAGTCCCTCGTCGAGGAGCGCGGACTCGAGTTCCTGGTGCTGGACGCCACTCGCGCGGATATCGGTTTGCCCGTGGTCAAGGTGGTCATACCCGGCCTGCGGCCCGTCTGGACACGCTTCGCGCCTGGCCGGCTCTACGACGTGCCGGTCCGGCTCGGTTGGCTTCCGCGCCCACTCCCGGAAGACGGGTTGAACCCGCAACCGTACGTGCCGTGACACGCATACAGATGAACACGCCCGATGACGGCCGACCATCGCTAGACCGACCCCCGTCTGCGACGAAGGGCGTCGTGCTCGTCAGCATGCCGTTTGGCAGCGCATTCTCGCCGTCGATCGGGTTGAGCCTGCTCAAAGCGGCTCTCGACCGCGACGGGCTCCCGTGCGAGATTCGTTACTTCAACCAGCAGTTCGCCGCGCGAATCGGCGACCAGACATACGAGCGCGTGAGCACGGCCGGCAGCCGGGCGCTGCTCGGCGACTGGATCTTCGCGGCGAGCCTGTTCGGAGACCGCATTCCGCCGCCCGGCCGGTACTTCGCCGATATCCTCCACTCCCGGCGGGGTGAGCTCGTGGATAACGACCGCGAGACCGTCGGCGCCGAGGAGGATGCACGGGCGCTGCTGGCCGTGCGCGCCGAGGTCGAGCCGTTCCTCGATGAATGCATGGAGCGCGTCTCGTGGGAGCGCTTCGCGATGGTCGGCTTCACGACGCTCCACTTCCAGACCACGGCGTCCCTCGCCCTGGCGAAGCGGCTGAAGCAGCGATATCCGCATCTGATCATCGTGTTCGGCGGGCAGGCCTGCGAGGGCGAGATGGGCCTCACCCTGCACCGCCTCTTCCCGTTCGTGGATTTCGTCTGCTCCGGTGAGGGCGACATCGCGTTCCCGATCCTTGCGAGCGAGGTGCTCTCTGGAGAGCCAGTCGGCGAAATCCCGAGGATCGTCCGGCGCGTGGATGGACAAACCGTGGTACCACGATCTACCGGCGCACCCATCCGGGACCTCGACGCACTGCCCTTCCCACGCTACGACGACTTCGTCGAGCAGTGGTCGGCCGCCGGTTTGAAGACGGAGCGGGAGCCGTATCTCCTGATCGAGACGGCGCGCGGGTGCTGGTGGGGTGAGAAATCCCACTGCACGTTCTGCGGTCTGAACGGTGAATCGATGCAGTCCCGGATCAAGTCGCCCGGGCGGGCGATGGCCGAATTCCGCGACCTCGTCGCCCGTTACCAGCCAGGCGAAATCAAGGCCGTCGACAACATCCTGGATATGCGCTACTTCAAGGACGTGCTCCCTCAGCTCGCCGCGATGCCGACGAAACCCGAGCTGTTCTTCGAGGTGAAAGCGAATCTGAAGCGCGAGCAGGTCCGTCAGCTGCACGAGGCCGGCGTCACGGCCATCCAACCGGGAGTCGAGAATTTCAGCGCCAGCGTCCTTCGACTGATGCGAAAGGGCCTCTCACCGCTTCAGAACATCGCGCTCCTGCGCTGGTGCGATGAGTACTTCATCGAACCCTACTGGAACATCCTGGCCGGCTTTCCCGGCGAGGATCCTGCCGAGTACGCACGTCAGGCCGAGTTGTTGCCACTGCTCACGCATCTGCCGGCCCCACAAGGTCTCGGTCTGGTCCGGCTCGATCGCTTCAGTCCGCTCTACTTCGATGCTGAAGCGATGGGCGTCGAGCGGGTGCGCCCCCACCGCACGTACCGGTACATCTATCCGCTGCCGGAAGCGGACCTGGCGGGGCTGGCCTACTTCTTCGACTTCGACTACGCGGATGGCCGCGACCCGGCTGGCTATCTCGGCGCGATGCGCGACGGCGTGAGCGCGTGGATGAAGCCTGCAGTTGTGGGTCACCTGGTCTCGTTCGTCCATGGAGACACGCTCATGGTCTATGACACGCGGCCCGTCGCCTTGCAGCGGGAGTATCAGCTGACTGGACTTCGCCGCGCCGTCTACGAGTGGTGCGACCGGGCACACACCGAAGGCGAACTCTTCAAAACACTCGGCGCTGACGAAGCGCTGTCGGCGAGCCTGTGGCCCGCCGACCCGCGAGCCGCCCTGTCGGCGGCCCTCACGGAGTTGGTCGCGGCGCGACTGCTTCTGCGTGAAGAGCAGCGGTATCTGACGCTGTCCGTCTGGGTCGACTTCCAGCTGGACGTCCTTGCCCACCGCCACGTACAGAATCAGCCGCTCACCAAGAGGATGTCGCAGGCGCGGGCGCGATTCTTCGATCCGCGGATGCCCGCGCTCAAGGCCGCGTTCGCCGCGAGGACCGTGGCAGCCGGTCAGGTGCAGTATGGATGGTGATTCCACCGACGGTGCCGGGACTCGGCTGGAACTGGTCGCCTATCGCCTGACGGCAGGTGCCGCCATGCCGATCGTGCCGGCCGAGGCCAACCGGGCCTGGATGGACGAGACGAAGGCGCACAACGCAAATCGCTGCCTGCCCATGCTGTTGGCCAATCAAGCCGGCTGGCTGATCCTCAACACGCAGCCGCTGACGGTCAGCTGGAACGGCGGGCCCGCGGCTGCCGACCTGACCATCAATCTGCACGGCGATCATGGCGACACGATGCTCTTTCCCCCAAAGAGCCACTTCGGGTACGGCATCATCTCCTGGTCTCTTCCGTACGTCTTCCGGACGCCACCGGGTCACAATCTGCTGGCGCGCGGGCCGGCCAACCTGCCGAAAGACGGGATTTCACCGCTCGAGGGACTCGTCGAGACCGACTGGATGGATGGGTTCTTCGCGATGAGCTGGAAGGTCACCCGGTCTCACACGCCAATCACCTTCGAGCAGGGCGAGCCGATCTGTCTCTTGGTACCGATGCGGCGGGGCGAGCTCGAGTCGTTCTGGCCCCGGCTTCAGCCGATCGACAGCGACATCGACATGGCCAGACGCTACGAAGCGTGGCGCGAAAGCCGAAGCCAGCACATGCTGCAGCGAGCTGAACTCGATGAGAATGAACGCTATCGCTCGTGGCAGTCCCACTACATTCGTGGCGTGAGCCGCGAAGGCGAGCCCGCCGGGGACCACCAGACGCGCCTGTCAGTGCGCCCGTTCGAAGACGGAGAAAAAGGTAGAACTTGAACTCAAAACTTAGAACTTCAGGCGACTTGCCGTCGCATGAGGCGGGCGAAGAGACCCTCTGCTCGCATGAGTTCGTCGAAACTTCCCCGCTGCACGACCCGCCCGGCCTCGATGACGTAGATTCGGTCTGCCTGCCGGATCGTGCTCAAGCGATGCGCGATGAGGATGCGCGTCACTTTCAGCCGGTTCAAGCTGTCCGTGACGATGGCCTGTGACCGGTTGTCGAGGGCGCTGGTCGCTTCGTCGAGGATCATCAGTGCCGGTTTGCGGAGCAGGGCGCGCGCCAGGAGCAAACGCTGACGCTGACCGCCCGAGAGGTTCGTCCCCCCTTCTGCAACGAGCGTGTGGAGACCCATCGGCATCTGTCGAATCTCTTCCTCGATCCCGGCGGCCCTGGCGGCCTCCCACGCCTCGTCGTGCGTCGCCGGGTGATCGGCGGTGATGTTCTCGTAGATCGAGGAGGCGAGCACGTTGGTCTCCTGCGACACCACCCCGATCTGCTGGCGCACGCCGAGTGTGTCGAGGCCCTTCAGGTCGTGGTTGTCCAGGTACACCGCGCCCGAGTCCGGCGCCTCGAAACGCAGAAGCAGGTTGACGATCGTCGACTTCCCGCTGCCCGATGGTCCCACGAGCGCAATGCACTCTCCCGGCGCCGCTTCGATCGAGACATCGTCCAGCGTCAGGGGTCCGTCGGCGCGATAGCGGAACGTGACGTGATCGATGCGAAAGGCGCCGGTGAGCCGTCCGGGTGGATTCTTCTGGCGCTGAATCTCCGGGTTGGTCTCGAGAATCGGCGACAGCCGGGCCCACATAGCCGATACGCTCAGCAGAAGTTCCACGCTGGTGCCGAGCGTCGTGACGCCAGCCAGGAAGGTGCCGAACGCTGCACTGAACGCGATAAACGTGCCCACTGAGATCGCCGGCTGCGTCGAGAACAGGTCGCTCGCGGCGAACCAGAAGAGAACCGCGGTCCCCAAGGCCGGCAGGATGGCGCTGACGAGCCGTACGCGATCGCTGACGGTACGGACTCGCTGAGCCAACCCGATGCGAAGGGCATACGCTCGCCCCCACTGGCCAAACGCCCGCCTCTCGGCGCCGGCCACGCGCAGTTTCGCCACTGCACCAAGCAACTGAATGAGGAGCCCGCGCAGCTGTCCCTCGACCTCCTGCAATGGCCCGATGGCGCGGTGCATGAGCACGGCTGACGAGGCGGCGATGCCTACGGCCACGGCCGCGACAACGAGCCCGGCGGTCGCCAGCATGGGGCTGTACGCGAACAGCAAGGCGACGTTGAGCACCGACGCGACCGCGCCAATCAATGTCGCCTGGGTGGTCACGTTGAGCGCGCCGTGAATCTGGGTCGTCGCGTTCACGCGGCTTTCCAGATCGCCGACTGAGAAGCGCCGAAAAAAGCCCGGGCCCTGATCGAGGAGTCGATCCCAGATGCCCAGCTGCAGCCGGGCGACGCTGCCGGAGGTCAAGCGCAGCAGACTCAGCGAACGCGCGAGATCGAACAGCAGTCCGCCCAGCGTCGCCGCCAGCAGCGCCGCACCGAGCTCGAACAGCGCACCGCGGTCGCCGTCGGGGATGGCCGTCTCGAACAGGACCTTCGTGGCCTGCGGCGTGAGCATGCCGACCAGCACCAGGGCGATGCCCGACAAGAGCGCCGTCGCAAACTCCCGCCCCTTACCGCGGAGCGTCCAACGCAGGACGCCGATTGTCGTCATCGGACCGTCCATCGGCGCCGTGATCGCGAATGCGGCTGGTGCGATCTCCTCGGCAAGCTTCGCATCGACCTCTCGTGGCGCCGCGTCCGGAAAGTACGCGCGATAGCCGACGCCTCGAAACCAACGCCGGCGCATCGGCACCAGCCCGACCGGCCCGCCGTTGGCTTCGAGCGAGGCGATGATGGGTTCGCCGTCGGTACGCCACCACGCCCCCGACAGGACCACCTTGCGGCACCGCGCGCCCGAGGCATCGAGAATCCGCTGCAGGCTCGGCGCCGTCCGCTCGTCTCCGGCCGGCGAAACGACGTCCATGCCGCACTTCGCGCCGACCTGGCCGAGCACGGCCATCAGCGGCGACTGTGTCCAGTTGTGCCTCGCCGGCGCGTCGCCTTTGCCGACGCCCAGGTTGGTCAGCCCCTCGATCGTGTCGTTGATGACGCGCTCATCGAGGCGCTGCCGTGCCTGGAAGCGTTCACGGGTGTCAGTCTCGCGCTGCGCATCGATCCGTTCGATCGCTCCCAGAAATCGTGACTGCGCCTCGCGGAGGCGCTCCAGGATCGCGGCGGCGTCCGCGCCGAGCGGAGAGGTGTGGGTGGCCGCACGCGCCGGTTCGCGCTCGGCGCCGAGCGTCATGAGCCAGCCGCGCACCTCTTCAACGGCATCATCTTGTCCGTTGGCGGCGGCCTCGACCATCGCGTTCATGTGGACGGCTTCGAGGACTGACGGCCTCAGGGTGACAATGGCCACCTCCGCGCCATCGACCGGCGGCTGCCACAACACCGCGCCGCCTGCCTCAACGCCGCACAGATGGCGCCGTCGCTCGGGTAGCTCCGCACGCTCTCGCAGGCGGAACAGCGCGACTGAGCCGGACCGGAGGCGCCATGCGTGGCTTCCGTCGAGCCGCAACAGCACGTTGCCGTCGAGTTGCACGGGGGCCGATTGGGGGTCAGGATCCGCCATCACCCCGCCTCGATTCCGGTGTCGCCCGCGCGCACGAGCGTCGAATAGGCTCCTCCGGCCGCCATCATCGCGGTGTGGGTGCCGCGCTGCACCACCTTGCCGTGCTCGAGCACGATGATTTCGTCCGCGTCGCGGATCGTGCTGAGACGGTGGGCGATGATGATGCACGAACAGCCGCGGCGCCTCAGGTTGAAGTCGATCAGCTGCTCGGTATCGGAGTCGAGCGCACTGGTTGCCTCGTCGAGGATGATCACGGCCGGATCCACGCACAACGCGCGCGCGATCTCGAGACGCTGACGTTGGCCGCCGCTGAGATTCGCCGCGCCCTCCGCAAGCACGCTGTCGTAGCCGTCTGGCAGGGCCACGATGTCGTCATGAATGGCGGCGTCCTCGCACGCTCGGATCACGAGTGCATCGGGGACGGTCGGGTCCCACAGCGTCAGGTTGTCGCGGACCGTCCCGGCAAAGAGCACGATCTCCTGGTCGACCATCGCCAGCGAATCCGCCATCACAGCCGTCGGAATCGTCGTGCGCGGCCGTCCGTCGAAGAGCACCTCGCCACCGGCGGGCTCGTAGAGTCCCGCCGCGATCTTGGCAATGGTCGACTTCCCTGAGCCGCTGCTGCCGACGAATGCCACCCGCTGGCCGGGCCTGATCGTCACCGACAGGCCATCGATGAGCGGTGGCGCGAGCGGGTTGTACCCGAACCGCAGGTTGCGGAGCTCGACATCGCCCCTGAGCCGCACCGGCCCCTCTGCCCCGACCGGCTCGGCTGCCGGCCTGGTCGCGAGCACGTCGTCGAGTCTGGTGATATCGGACTGCACGTCCTGGAGTGCAGTGCCGAAACCAAGCAGGGCGTGGACCGGGCCGAGGAAGCTCGCGACCAGGCTCTGGAATCCGACCAGCATGCCGATGGTGAGCGCCCCCTCCATCACCCTGAACCCGCCGATGACAAGAATGAGCAGCGACATCAACGCGGAGACGAGCCGTGGCAGGAGACTCAAATACAGGCTCGTAATCGCGAGGCGCTGTTGCGTGTTGATCATCTTGGCGTAGTGCCCTGCGACGCGGCCGAACAACTCTGACTCGAGCGCCGAGGCCTTGATCGTCCGTATCGACTGCAGCCCCGACACCGCGACTCCCGAAAACTTTCCGACTTCCTCCGACAGACACCGGTTGGTATCGACGCGCCGGCGCGACATCCAACGCAGGATCAGGAAGTTGGCCGTCGCAAACGCGAATGCGATTGTCGTCAGCACGCGGTCGAACTGCCACATCGTCCCGAGGTAGAGGACGATCATCAGCATGTCGACGAGCGTGGATGCGAGCGGACCGGAAAGCTGATCGGCCACACGGTCGTTGAGGCCGATGCGGCCGGCGACCTCGCCGCTGAAGCGTTGGGCGTAGAAGTCGGCTGGAAGCCTGAGCAGGTGCCAGACGAACTGGCTCGACATGGTCACGGAGAGCTTCAGCTGCAGCCGGCGCAGCAGCCGCTGCTGAATCGCCATCAACGCGGCGCGCAGCAGCGAGGCGACGATCACGCCGAGAATGATCGGACGCACCCAGTCGCCGAGGCGCTCGACGAGGACGCGGTCGACGAACACCTGGATCAGCGCCGGGATGGCGAGCCCGGGCAGCACCAGCAGGAAGGCTGTCACGCCGCAGAGAATCAGGGTACCGATCGACGAGCCGAGGCGCTCCCGCAATCCGTTCAGCACACTGGGTCGTCTGCCCCCCTTCTCGAACGACGGCCCGGGGGTCATCGTCAGCACGACGCCGGTGAACGCCTCGTCGAACTCCTCGGACGTCACGGTCCTCGGGCCCGTGGCCGGATCGTTCAGGAAGACCCGTTCGCGGGCCGCACCCTCGACGACGACGAGATGGTTGAAGTTCCAGAAGACGACGAACGGGTACGCGAGATCGGCAAGACCGCTGACTTCCTTGTTGTAGCCCTTGGCCTCGAGTCCATAGGAGCGTGCGGCCTTGAGTACGCTCGACGCGTTGCTGCCGTCACGCGAGACGCCGCAGGCGCGCCTGAGTTCGGTCAGCGGAACGTTGCGGTGAAAGTACGCGAGCACGATGCCCAGACAGGCGGCTCCGCACTCGACCATCTCCATCTGCAACACGGTAGGCGTGCGCACACGGCCGTGGCGCATTCCGCCGGACCGCGCGCTCACCGCGTACCTGTGAGCTCGCGAAGAAACGGCAGCACATAGGTGATCGGCGCGCGCTCTTCGACGATGATGCGGATGTCGCCCGTCAGCCCCGCCGTCATCGGCGTCGTCGGCCCGGAAGAGGACGACCAGTGATAGCCGCTGGCATTCGCGGGCTCCCGGTCGAGTGCGGCGGTGATCTCGACCCGCGACTCGCCTCCGAGCAGCCCATTGGCGAGTTCGGCGCTCCCCACCGTCGCCCGGACACCGTCGGCCGTGACCGGCAACGCAGACACCGCCGTGACTGTTCCGGTGATGCCGCCGAACCGGTGCCGCTCGATCCCATCAGGCGTGATCTGCACGCGCATGCCGGGGCGAACGCGCTTGCCGACACCGACGGCGAGATAGGCCACGTGGAGGAGCGTCGTCTGCGGGTTCTCCGCCTGGAGTGTCGCCACCCGTTCGCCGGCTGCCGCGATGTGGCCGTTCGCGACGAGCACTTCGAGGACCTGGCCCGCGTGTGGGGCCACGATCCCGCTGTTCTTCACGACCTGCAGCTCGTTGATCGCGATGACCGACTTGAGCCGCTGAATCTCGGCGCGACGAGCGGCTCCGGCGTCCAGATGCTGACGCGACAGGGTCGTCTCGATGCCCTCGGACTGGGCGATCTGGACCTCGAGTTGTGCAATTTGCGCGGTGACCTCGGTGATCCGCCGTGCATTCTCGAGGCTGGCCTGCTCCGCGCCGACGACTTCGAGCGCCGCGGCGGCCAGCAGGCCCGCGTCCCGCACGGCGCGCACGCCCGTCAGCCGCCGATCGAGCAGCGGTTGAAGTGCCCGTGCATCGGCGAGGCTGCCACGGAGCGCTTCCGCCTGCGACCGCGCGTACGTCTTTGTCAGGGCGGTCTGCTGCTGCTGTCGCGACGTCTCGACGGTTTGCGTCCGGCCTTTGATGCGGTCTTGCGCTTCCAGCTCGGTCAGCAGCACGCGGTCCTCATCGATTCGTCGCCGCAACTCGAACTGGTCGACCGTGCCCACGACCTGTCCTTCGATCACGTGGTCGCCGGTGCGGAGGAGCAGTTGCTCGACGCGCCCGGCGATGAGCGTCTGCAGGTCCATGACGGCGCGCGGGTAGATGAGAACGCCCCGGCCGGACACGGTCGTCGGCACCCGCCCGGTCACGCTCCAGACGAGTGCCAGCAGCAGCAGCGCCCCGGCGACGAGCAACGGCAGCCAATCGCTTGGTTTGACAACTTGAATGCGCTCGTCGATCCGGTCCGGTGACGAGAGTCGATCGAGCGCCTTGGTACGAAAGATGGGAGGGCCGGCCATTAGTGTCGTGTCTCAGAAGTTCGTTGGCATTCGGCCGGCGATGCATCCCGGCGGGCTGCGTTGCTCATCGCTCACATATTCCCGATATGCTCGCTCTTCTCGCCTTGCCGGCCAGGCGCCTCGCCGCCCTCGGTGCGACAACGAACTTCTCAGGCACGACACTATCGGCTCTTGACCCGCCGTTGCAGCCAGTCGAACCTGGCGCCGGCCAACGCCAGCGCGTCGAGCGTAGCCGGGTCCATCTCTTCGTCGGGCTCCGGTTGCTCGGGCGCCTTGTCGCCGTAGCCAAGCCCACGCGAAGTGGTGCGCAGACGATCCGAGAGAAACACCGCCACCGATCGATAGAACCGTGCCGCGAACGGCACGTCATCCTGCAATTTTGCCGCGAGCGTGCCCCGTGGGATGGCCAGAACCAGCGAGGGGCCGAGGCTGACGACGGAGGCGGAGGGCGGGCGAGCGTCGACGAACGACATCTCGCCGACGATTTCACCGCTGCGGAGCTGCGCGACGTCTCTCGCGCCCGTGCGTGTGGTGCGGACGGCCAGGAGTCCGTCGACGATGATGAAGATCGCATCAACCGGCTGTCCTTCGCGGATGAGCACGTCCCCGGCCGCGACTTCCCGCCGGCTCCCGGCGGCGATCAGCCAGTCGAGGTCCGAATCATTCATGATTCCGAGAAGAGAGAGTGCCTTCCGCATCGGCCGGTGCGAGAGATACTAACCCCAATTAGATGCGATTAAGATAGGCGCCATGATCGCATGCCGAATCGCCATCGCCGCTACGGCTCTCTTGATGGCGTTCCTGCCCGAGCGCGGTAACGCGCAGACGGTGCCACCGCCGTCGAGCGTCGAGCAGGACGTTGCCGATCTCCGCCAGGAGGTTGCGCGCCTTCGGGAGGAGATCGCGCTGCTGAAGCAGTCGCTGGCAGCGCCGGCGTCGGGACCTGTCTCATCCTTGCAGGCCGGCGTGGAGGTCGTGCAGGCACAGATCGCCGAGCAGGCGCAGGTCAAGGTGGAGTCACAATCCCGCCTGCCGGTAAAGATCTTCGGTACGATTCACTCGAGCACGTTTTTGAACCGCGGCGCGGCGAACTGGCTGGAGAATCCCAACCTCGTCGCCGCTCCGACGGGCGATACCGAGGATCGATCCTTCAGCTCAACGCTCAGGCAGAGCCGGATTGGGTTCCAGGTCGACGGCGCGACGGTGGGAGCGTGGCGCGTGAAGGGGGTTCTGGCGCTCGATTTCTTCGGCGGCTCGCCAGGCTTTCAAACGGGACAGGTGATGGACCTGCCCCGCCTGCTCTACGGATTCGCCCGGTTCGAGTCGGGGAATACGGCGATCGAGGTGGGGCAGGACCAGATGATCATCGCGCCGCGCGATCCGTTCTCGCTCGCGTCGCCCACGTTTCCCGAGCTGTACCGGGCCGGCAACCTCTATCTCCGTGTGCCCCAGGCGCGCGTCGAGCAGCGCGTCCCCACGGGACGTTCCTCGGCGTTCACCCTGGCGGCAGGTATTGTCGCCCCGATCGCAGGCGATTTCGTCGCCTCCTACACCTTCGTCCCGCCAGCGTTGTCTGGCGAACGATCCGGCTACCCTGCGGTTCAGGCGCGCGTCGGTTGGGCGGCGGGCGACGAGACGTCGACGTCTCACGCCGAAATCGGCATTGGGGGGCACTACGGGAGGCGCCGCGAAGAAGGCGTGAACCACACGGGCTGGGCCACTGTCGTTGACGTCGATCTTCGGGTTGGACGCGTGGGCTTCGGGAGCGAATTCTATACGGGCGACCAGATTGCGGCGTTCGGGGGCGCCATCGGGCAGCAGGCGCGATCGCATGGCGGCTACGTGGAAGGGCGCTTCGCACTGACGAGCCGACTCGTCGCCGCCGGCGGCCTCGGCCTCGATCGGGTCCTCGATTCGTCCCGGGCGCTGGTGCCACTCGGCGAGAACCAGGGCCGCTTCGGGAACTTGACGTTTCACTTCACGCCGGAAGTCGCCGCGGCATTCGAGTATCGCTGGCTGATCACGACACCGGTGAACGGCGAGGCGCGCCGGAACCATCACACCAACTGGACGCTCGCGTATAGCTTCTAGGCGATGTCTTCGTTGGTCATGCGTTTCACCGGTGTCCCGAGTCAGAGATTCGTTGACGAATTTTCAGGCGTGCGGCGCCCGGCTGGCAAGGCGTGAGGCGCGAGAATATCGGGAATATTTGAGTGGCGAGCAACGCAGCCCGGCGGGATGCACCGGCGGCCACAGTGGCAGCTTTATTTCCGCCAGGGTCCTGAGATGTGGAGTCGAGCATGACGCGTGTTGCGCTGATGGTGTCGATCGCGTTCCTGACAGTCGCGGGCTCCGCGGCGTCTGAACCACTGACGGGGAAGGTCGTGACGCGCGCCAAGCCTGGAGTCGAGCCCGCGGTCGCCATCGTCTATGCCACGCCGGTCAACGGTGCCGCGCCCGCGCGACCGGGGCGTTTCACGATGACGCAGAAGGAGAAGACCTTCCTGCCGCGCGTGCTCGTCGTGCCGGTCGGATCGACCGTTGACTTTCCCAACGCCGACCCCATCTTCCACAACGTGTTCTCGCTGTCGACGCCCGGGCCGTTCGATCTCGGGTTGTATCGCGCCGGCGCGTCCAAGGCGCGCGTCTTCGCCGAGCCAGCCACCTACCGCGTCTTCTGCAATATTCACCCGCAGATGACGGCTCTGCTGGCGGTCGTGCCATCGCCATACTTCGCGCTGGTCGATCGCGGCGAGTTCCGCCTCGACGTTCCTCCGGGCGCTTACCGCGTCACCGTCTTCTCCGAGCATGTGGCGCCCGCGACCACCGAAGTGCGTGTCGGTCCAGGTGGTGCGACCATGCCGGAGGTGACGCTCGACGAATCGAGTGTCGTAGCGGCCGACCACAAGAACAAGTACGGCCAGCCCTATCCGAAAGACGCCTATCCGGCCAAGTAAGACGGAACACTCAGTCCCTCACGAGCCGGGCGAACCGCGTCATCGCCCAAGACCGAACATTCATCGTCGTGTTTCAGGTTGACGTTGACCACCGCGTCGGCGAGTGCACCGAGGTCGATGATTAGGATCGTTTCCCGGTGATCTCGGTGGCCTCGGTGGTTGGCCTTTAAACTGAGACACTGCGCATTTCACTGAACGGTTGGGCCGCCTGGCCGCATCAAGTGTCCGACGGTGGGACCGTCTGCGGCGACGGCTTCACAAGCATCCGGTAGACGGCAATCGCCGTGTTCAACCCTTTGATCTGCACCGACTCGAGCCGCTCGGCCGCGATCAAGTCGCGCACCTCCTCATACGTGGACTCGGACATGAGAATCTCGTTCGCCGCGGCCATTCCGCATAGCCGCGAGGAAAGATTCACATTCGCTCCGATGGCGGTGTAGTCGAGACGGTTGCCTCCGCCGATGCTGCCGAGGACAACCTCGCCCGTCACGATTCCGATGCCGAGGGGCAGCGGCTCGCCGTCGGGGAGTCTCAATTCGCTCCCCATGGCCTTGAGAATGTCGACCGCACATCGGATTGCCGTCAACGCCATATCCTCGCCGGAGAAGAGCGCCATCACGGCATCGCCGACGTACTTGTCGATGTCGCCGCCGTACTTGCGCACCAGATTCGCCTGCAGGCTCAGGCAGCGGTTGAGGATTTGGACGACTTCCTCCGGCGGCCGCTTGTCGGCGAAGACCGTGAAGCCGCGAATGTCCGAAAAGAATACCGTCAAGCGGCGCCGTTCACCGGCCGACACTTTTCTCGGCCCGGCCTGAATCATTTCCATCGTGGACTGCGACATGAACTTCTGCATGTCGGCGCGCTCGCGCAAGCCACGGGTCATCTGGTTGAACGACTGCGCCAGGGCGCCCAGTTCGTCGCGACTCGCCACGTCGATCGTGTAGTCGAAATTGCCGGCGGCGACCTGCCGCGTGCCCTCCGTGAGCCGCGCCACGGGCGCCGTCAGTGTTCGGGCCAGCCAGGCACTGGCGCAGACGCCGGCCACGTTGCCAACCAGGCCGAGGATGAGCAGACCGAACTGGATGCGCCGGTATGGTGCGAGCGCGCGATCACGCGATTGCAGCGCCACGACGGTGACGGAAGGGGCGGGGGCCGCGGCGAGTGCGGCGTACTGCTCACCCGTAATGGTCACGTCGAGTGGACCGGTGCGCGGGCCCGCGAACGTCTCCCACGCCGGCTTCGACGGCCAGGGCAATCGTGTGGCCTGGATGGTGGAGCCGAGCACGCCCCGATCGCCGAGCGCGACGATTTCGTCCCCGGTGGTCTCACGCAACCGCCGCGCCCACCCGTCGTCGATGCGGGTGCCGGCGATCAGGAATCCGAACACGATGCCGCCTGCCTCAGCCGGCGCCATGGCCGCCTCGTACAGATTCGTGTCCGTTTCGAGCAGCCCCGTGGCCGGCTGTCCCGCGAGGGTTGGTCGCAACCAGCGCTCCTGGGCGTCGCGCACCGGAACCGGCGTGACCGCGTCGGTTCGCGCCAGCACCTGACCGGCTTGGTCGAACACGATCAGCAGATCGGAGCGGCCGCTGCGACCCTGATAGTCGTTCAGGAAGTCCCGAATCGTCGCGGTGTCGGTGCCGAGCAGCCCGCGGAATTCCGGAAACGAGGCCAGCAACTGCGCGACGGAGAGCAGCGATCCGAACCGATCGGTCCTGACCGCGGCGATGAGCTCCTGCGTGCGCTGAAGGTCGCCCGCCAGCCGTTCAGTGACGAAGCGGTTGGCCTGGACGCTGACGTATGCGAGCGTTGCCCCGATGAGCGACACCAGCGTGAGACTCGAAGCGAGCAGAACCTTCGCGCGGAGGGAGAGCGCCGGCACGTGCTCAGTCTACTTCGAGAGCCAGTCGTTTCGCGGACGCCGCGACAGCCTTCGGAGGAGCACATCCGCAATCGCCACTCAGTCAGCGGGCGGCAAACGCATGGATGTCCTGCAGCCCATGCCACCCGCTGTCCAGGAGAAACACCCGCTCCCATGTGCCAACGCGGTGTGCGAGTTCGGCGACGTGCGACTGGGAGACCAGCGAAATTCCGTAGCCGGACTGCCCGACGTAGTCCGCGAATCCGTAACCCTTCTCCTGATAGTCGCGGACGAGGCGTTCTTTTCCTTCGCTGGACAGGTTGAACTCCAGCACCTTGTTGTTCATGACGTCGATGACATGCGGTCCATGTGTCGTGAAAATGCAGACACCTCCCTCCGCCAGATGGCGATGGAAGAAGCCCAGCAGGTCGACAGCCATCCGCTCATCGATGTGCGTGAACAGGGAGCCGCAAAACATCAGGTCGAACTTGCGCGGGAAGGTCAGCGTCTTCAGGTCCACGCTCGACGGGATCGTTTGTATCGAAAAGGCGCTCCGGCAAAAATCCAGGCCCGCCCCGGGCAGCTCGGATCCCACGATCGTCGCGTCGGGAAACATGACGCGGAGAAACCTGAGCACCCGCCCATACCCGCACGGGAAGTCGAGGATCGCCCCTTTGGAGATCGTCTTGCCGGCGGCGGCGAGCGACGCATCGATACCGCGGACCGCGGATACCCCCGCACAGAGATAGCTGACCGCCGCACCGGGACGGTACATCGTGTCCGCGGGATCTGACACCAGAGAAATCTGCTCGACCAGGCGCGCCTCACGGTCGGTCAGATCCGGCGGGACGAGCCCGCCCTTCAGTCGGAGCGGGCGAGTCGCCTCTCCGCCAAGAAGAATCTGCCTCGCATTTTTGAATTCGCGATCCCTCCGCGCGGTGGTGTACAGACGCCGGAGCGGACGAAGAAGTGTCCTTGGAAGACTCATGGGTACCTACATCGAAGGGCGCGGCAGTGTAGCGCACGGATGGGAACGAAGGCAACGCCGGAGGACGGGCTTGTCAGTGATCCCGCACCGCGGTTGAGGACGACGCGTTCTCGGCCCGTCGGCCTGGGAGGGATCCTCGACAACTAATTATATGAAAATAATTGTGACACGCCCACCATTTTATGAAACAAATAGGTGGAAGGATCGCCGTTTGCGCGTATCGTGTGAGAAGAGAACCAGTCGGTCGAAACCGCCTCGAGACCTCGAGGACAGGTGATTTCGAGATGACGCGTCAGTTTGGACCCTATCAAGTTTTTCGACGCAGTCTCCGTCGCCAGCGCCTTGAACGACCAGCGCCTCCGTGTGCCCGGATCCAGCCTACCGATAGGCCGTAAAGAGGCCGTCGTGTGCCGCGACGTCGGCGGCGCGCTTACGTACTTGCCTACTTACTGACGAGTCGAATGACGAGCATCGCAAACAGAAATAGCAGGGTGAACGACGCAACAATCACGCCGAGTATCTTGACGATCGTCGCCGCGCTCCCCAGCTCAATCGCGCCTACGTGAAGGCCGGCGCGCTGTGCGTCCGAATATCGTTTCAACTGACTCAGGTGCACGAGATTCTCCGTCCAATCGGCCACCGCCGCGATCACGACCGGCGACACAATCAGACCGGCCGGCCACGATCGCCCGAGTATCGTCAGCATCCAAAGCAGGCTGATCATCAGCGACCCGCCGTAGAACAAGGGAAACGTCAGGTCGTAGAGAAGGAATCGGCGCTCCGCCGCACGGCCCGATGGTCCAAGGGCGGTCCAGAACCTGTCTATGTCGTCCACGCTATAGCCAAAGCGAGAATTCGGCGGTTTATAGTCGGCGGGCAGACTGGACTCAAGGGCTTGACGCCGTCCGCTGTAGATCGCCATGGCCCCACCCACGGATGCGAATACCACAGCAGGAAAAAACAGGGCGGCGATCGCCTTCACAAGCGTGGCATTCATTGCCGACGCTACTGCTGAGCGGGCCCCAACTTGATAAAGAAGCGCTCGGGAAACGGTCCGCCGTTGACGTCGATGCGGCCATCAGGTCCATCCAACCGGCTGATGTCTCCGGCCCGCACGATCTGCTTCACGATCTCGGGGACTTGCACCGTGCTGACGTGATCGCCGAGGCAGGTATGCAGTCCGTAGCCCATGTGCAGGTAATGGTAGGGCGGGCGATCGAGGCGGAACTCATCCGGGTTGGGGATCTCGCGCTCGTCGTGCATGGCGGAGCGGGTGGCGGGGAACACGGGCGTTCCCGGCTCGACGCGCGTCGCGCGGGGTGTGCCGGCCGCGATCTCGTACGAGGAGACGCACACGCGCGCCACGAACGGATTGATGGGATTGAAACGCAGCGCCTCCCAGCACGCCTGGAAGATGGCGACGTTGTCGTCGGCCGTCACCGCCGTCTTGAGTTGGGCCAGGGCGTCGGGGCGATCGAGGAACTGGTCGAGAATCTGCACGATGGCCTGAGACGTCGTCTCGATGCCGCCGACGAGCAACCCCATCATGTTGGCGATCAGGCGCTCGTCGCCGAATTCGATCTCCGCGGGAAAGTGGCTCTTCAGCAGCCGCGTCAGCACATCGTCGCCGGCCTGGCCGCTGTCGATCGCGGCGCGCCGCTCGGCGACGAGCCCGGCAAGATAGGCCTTCATCTCGGTGCCGGCCCGCACGTTATCTCCATGGATCGCCGCGTCCGACGTGTAGTTGTGGAACATGTCGTACTGCGTGGCGCGCGACCAGCGCAGCATGGCGGCGACGTCGGGACCCGGGAAGCCGAAATACGCCCCCGTCAACTGCACCGGCACCTTGCGCGAGACGGCGCCCACGACATCCAAACGTCCGTCTTTCGTGCCCTCGCGCACCGCGGCAGCTGCAAGGCCGGCCACGGTCCCGCGCACGCGCGGCAGGTCTTCGCGCCGCAGCATCGCGCGCATGATCCCCTTGTCGCGCTCGTTGATCGTGGTGCCGTCGCGCGCCAGCATGAAGGGCCCGACGCTCGGATCCATCTTCGGCGCATACGTGACGTTGAAGACCTCAGGACGCGACAGCACCTCCTGGACGTCCTGGAACAGCGTGACGAATACCGGCCCGTTGGGGATGTGAAGGATCGGACGAACCTTCCGAAGCGTGGCGAAGAAGCTGTCGGTGTGGTGCTCGAGCTGATCCTTGAGCACGTCCCCAGCGCCTGCCTTCAACGCCGCGACGACCTGGGCTTCGAGCTCTGCCAACGATTTCATTGATGCTCTCCTCGCGACTGGTCGATCGCGGACATGTTCACCGAACCTTCACAGCGACTTGATGAACTCGATAATGGCCAAGCGTTCTTCCGGACTCAGGCGTCGCCCGACGCCCCCAGGAGCCTTGTCGTCGGAGAACAGGTGCCCCGTATTGCGGTTACCAGGGAGAGTGGTATCGAGCTCGAACAGGCCGGTGGTGTCGGTCACGAGCGGCGAATCAGGCAGGGCCGTGCTCCGGTTTGCGCGATACGCGAAGCCCAAGTACTTCGGGTCGAAGGTGCGGCTGCCGAGGAAGAACTTCGCTGCCTCCGCGTCCCGCTCCGCCTGAGTGGACAGCAACAGGTAGAGGTTCGGCACGGATCCGTTGTGCAGGAACGGCGCAGTGGCCCACATGCCGTTGAGCGGGCGCGCCTTGTAGACCGGCACGTCGCCGGCCGCAGAGGCGACCGTCGCGCGAATGCCGTTGGGACGCAAACCGTCCATGTCTCCGTATCGGTCCTGAGGAACCTTGTGCCGGTCGTACCAGGCCATCTTGGTCTTCTCGACCACTTCTCCGAGGGCCACGCCAAAATTGGTACGGGTCACTCCGTTCGGGAGGGGCGGTGGTGCGGCTGGCGGCGGGCAGTCTGCCGGATGGCTCTTCAGCGGTATCAGCGTCGAAGAGTTGCCGATCTCCGTGGAGGAGATCACCGTGCGGTAGACCATGTCGAAGGCGGTCTTGCAGTCGGTGCCGATTTCCTCCACTGGAATCGTGACGAGCGCCAGATAGCGTTCCGAGTATCCGGTCCCCGCGTCATTCCAGTACCGCGGCTCGAGGATCTCCTTGGAGCTGATGGGCGGCAGGTGGCACCGCACACACAAGCCCGCCCGACCCGACGCGGCGTCACCCATGTACAGATCGCGCCCTTTGGCGACGAGTGCTTGATCGAGCGGCGGCAGCGGAAGGTCGGCCCACCTGGGTGAACCGAGACCCCCGAATCGACCGGCGGTCACCGGATGCTCGCTGCCGCCGAGGAGCAGTTCCATCTCGTGGATGTTCTCCACCGGAATCGCAGCCTCGAACAGGTTCGTCCCCGGCTTCGACAGATTGACGGACGCGGCAACCCCCATCGCCTCGCCGAGGTTGCGAATCATCGGCTGCTGGATGGAGCTGTTGTACTGCACCCAGTCGAACCACGGAGCGTTCCAGATGACCGGGTAGCTGACCGGCCCGCTGGTCGGATAGATGTTCTCGTCGCGGTTCATCTGCTGCTGAAACACCTGATTGCCGATGCGGTTCAGGGCGTCCAGCCTGGTGAATCCTTCGGTCACGCCCTTGTCGGCCACCGACTTCTCCAAGTCGACCTTCTTCTTGCCCTTCTCGAAGATGACGTCGAACTGGGTCTTGAGCTCGGCTCTGCTCGCGTCGCTGTGGCTGGGACCAAGCACGCGTTCCGCGAAGCGCCCGAAGCGCCCTGGTACGTATTTGGTCAACCCGATCGAGACCTCGAGGGCCTTGCGGAACTGATCCAGGCTGATCATGGCCGCGCCGCCATCCACCAGCACGCGGTTGCCGTTGTATTCGAGCTGACCCGTGTGACATGCGGCGCAGGTCACGCCCACCGTGCGGGCGTTTCGACCGGTGCCGGGCAGTGGCCACGTACGACCGTCGGCGACATCGGTCCACTCGTCACCCACTGTGAAACCGACGGGCAGGTTGGCCGCGTTCGAATCCGCGCTGGCGTACTTGCCCTTCTTCGTCGAGCCGTTGCTGGTGGAATAGCCGTATGCGCGTACCGCCGCCGGGTCTTTCACCGAAACGGGACTGGGAATGAAGCCGAGACGACTGAGGTAGCGCTGATCCATCAGCAGCCCCGGATCACCCAGCGTCAGGTGCGGCTGTTCCAGGGCGATCAGCCACTCGTAGGGCATGCCGAAGGTACTGGTGCCCTGTTGGGCGTGGTGGAACCAGTGGCGTTCGTCGTTGGTCCAGCCCTGGTCGGCCCACACGGTCTTCATCTCTTCCGCCGGTGGGGCGAAGTTCGTCTGCTTGTTCACATACGCGACCGCGAGCAGCGGCCCGACGATGAGCAGCAGCACGACGGCGAGCAGCAGCCCATTCCGTTTCGTCATGGGTACCCTTTCTGAGAGCCCGCTTCGCGGCGCCTCGGCCAGAGATGTCGTTATCTGATGGTGTGTCTCGCCTCACCCGGCTGGTCCCCTGAAAACGTGATACGTCACATAATTCCCGGGCGGGGCATCCCCGCCTCGCTTTGTCGCGACTCCCTCAAATATGTCCAATATTCTCGGTCGTCGCGCCTTGCGATCCAGGCGCCGCGCTCCGGGACTTATGCAACCCATCACGCTTCCAGAGGACTAGCCGAGTCAAGTACGAGCCCGAGACGATAGCACGAACGAGGGGTAACAGGCGGGATTTGGTTCACGATCTTGCGGCGCGAGGTAGCCTTGCGCCGAGCGCTGCCCCAGGCGCAACGTTTCAACGCGACGCTTGCTATCGCGAGCGGTCGCGCGCGGGGATCATGGCGGTCTCGCCGCTCAGTCGATGCAATGTCACCAAGGTCGACGTCTGCTGACCTTGTGGATTGGTGGTCGGCGGAAACTTGATGGTCACTTCGTCGCCGGACAGTTCAAGTGGTCGCTTGAGCGTGGTGCCGCCCGCAAAGCTGATGCCCGTCAAGATCTGGTGGAAGACCATGTTCGGGTAGACGCTCAAGGCGCCGAAGTAGCCGACGTACCCTTGCAGTGCGGCGCGCGCTTCCGCGTCGGTTGGTGCGTCGCTGGCGAACTTCTGACGGTTGAGCGGCGGAAAGTGAACCCCGACATAGCCTGACGGCGTGTAGACGATGATGCTCGGCGCCCGGCGCGTCTCCGACAGGGTCACACCTGTCGTGAGGTTCACGCGCTTCTCGACGACGTGCTGCCAGAACCCGATCACCTTTCGATACGTCGGGCCGAGCACGTTGTCGACGGTGGGGATCCGCTCGAAAGTCCACCGGGTACCGGCGGGTGCGTAATGTTCGCTGCCGGTGTAGACGATCGTCAGGCGATCGCCCGCGAGCTCGAACGATCGCGTGATCTGGCGCCCCATCATGTTCGGGCTGACCGCCCCTTCCGGTTGGAAGGTCATCGTCTTCATCGGGCCGTCTACCTTGTAGCTCCCCCAGAATCCGCCCGACATCGCGAAACGCAACTGCTGCTCGCTGAGCGGTTGCGCGGCCCCGGCGGGTTGCGGCATCGACGTGCGGGTGATCATTTCGAACGCGTGCCCGGCGCCATCGAAGATCAGCAGCCCCTTGAGGTTTGCTCCCTGGCCTCGCGCGCCGCCTCGGCCTCTCGCGGCCGCCCCATCGCCCTGGCCGCGACCTGCCACCGGCGTCTCATCTCCGCCACGGCCTCCTCGGTCCTCGCCAGGCTCGGACGCGGTGAGTGTCCACGTCCCAACGAGGTCCGCCTGGGAGGATGGGGCTGGCTGCTGGCCGTAGGAGCGAAGCGACACCACCAGCAACAGAAAAGCCCCGACGACGATTGCCACGCGTCTCATCGATAAGACCTCAGCCGGTGTATGGCGAAATCGCGCGAAGTCCCTCGGACAGCGCGATCAACCCCTCCCGGGTCCCGGTCACGAACGCGCCCCCGGTGTTGATCGCCGGAGTGGTGCGAACGGTCGTCATGATACCTTGAGCCGGCAATTTCTTGGCGAACGCTCGAAGCCGATCTGAGTCAGGAAGTGTTGGACCCCGGATGATGTCGAGTGCCCTCGGTCCGCGTATGATAGTCGTAAAGACCTCACCATGTTCCTTCCAGCCAGGAGATTGCCGATGAACCCTCGATTTGTCGCGTGGGCCGGAGCGCTGGCTTTTTGTGTCGTTGTCGCGGCGCCGGCTCCAAGAGCACAAACGCGGTCGTCGACGCCGAGAGCGAGCAGTGCACCGAGACCCTACACCCCGCCTCGCACACCGGACGGCCAGCCGGACCTCCAGGGGTTCTGGACCAACTCCACCTATACCACGCTCGAGCGGCCCAATAACGTCACCAACGAGTTCTACACTCCGGCGGAACTGGAAGTTGCCATCAAGAAAGCCGCGGATCGCGAAACCGAACAGACGACTCCGGGCACCACGGCCGACGTGCACTACGACTTCAGCCAATTCGGGCTGGATCGGAGTCAGTCGACCATGACGAAGAACCTGCGCACGTCGATGATCGTGAACCCCGAGAATGGCAAACTGCCGCCTCTGTCAGCCGAAGGCAAGAAGCGTGCGGCCGAGAGCGCGGAAGTGGCGAAACGCGTCGGTCGCTGGGACTCCGCGGAGAGCAACCAACTCGACGACCGGTGTCTGATCATGGGAGGCGCCGGCCCGCCGATGCTGAATACGGCTTACAACGCCAACTATCAAATCGTTCAGGCTCCCGGCACGGTGATGATCCTCACGGAGATGATCCACGACGTCCGCATCATCACACTCGACGGCCGCCCGGCGCCTCCCGCCAACGTCCGGCAATGGATGGGCGTCTCGCGCGGGCGATGGGATGGCAACACGCTGGTGGTCGAGACCACCAACTTCAACGGCAAGAATCCACTTGAAGGATCCAGCGATCAGATGAAGGTCACGGAGCGCTTCACGCGCGTCGGTCCTGAAGAGATCAAGTACACCTTCACGGTCGACGATCCGGCGACATGGACGAGATCGTGGACCGCAGAGTTGCCGATGCGTACGACGCAGGGACCGTTGTTCGAGCATGCCTGCCACGAGGGGAACTACGGGTTGTATAACACGCTGGTTGGCGCGCGACTCGCAGAGAAGAAGGCCGCCGAGGCCGCGGCCCGAGGGGACAAGAAAGAAGCGAAATGAATTGGCGGGGGACTCTCCGATGCGAACCCGGTTCATTATGGTGAGGATGCTGAAGGGCATCATGGTGGCGGCCGTGTTGCTGGCGCCGACGATGATGGCTGCGCAGGCGCCGGTGTACCGGGCGCCCAGGACGCCGGACGGCAAGCCCAACCTCAATGGCCTCTGGCAGGCGATGAATACGGCCAACTGGGACATCGAGGCTCACTCAGCCGGACCGAGTCTGGTGCGCGAGCTCGGGGCGATTGCCGCCGTTCCTGCGGGCCTGGGTGTCGTCGAGGGCGGGGAGATCCCGTACCGCCCGGAGGCGCTCGCGAAGAGGAAAGAGAACCGCGCGAACCGCCTGAAACTCGATCCGGAGATCAAGTGCTACCAGCCGGGCGTCCCGCGCGCCACCTACATGCCGTTTCCCTTTCAGATCATACAGAGTCAGAAGCACGTCATGATCGCTCACGAGTATGCGGGCGCCGTTCGCACCGTCTACATGGAGAACCATACCCAGGCTCCTGCCGACAGTTGGATGGGTTGGTCGAATGGCCACTGGGAAGGGGAAACGCTCGTCATCGATACCACCGGCTTCAACGATCTGAGCTGGTTCGACAGGGCCGGAAACTTCCACAGCGACCAACTCCACGTCGTCGAGCGGATCACGGCGCGCAGCCCCGAGACGCTTCGCTACGAAGCGACGATCGAAGACCCGCAGACCTTCACCCGTCCCTGGAAGATCAGCATGCCTCTCTATCGACATGTCGAGCCGGACGCCCGACTTCTGGAATTCAGGTGCGTCGAATTCGTGGAAGATCTGATCTACGGGCATCTGCGCAAGCAGCCGAAAGAATAGCGATCGATAGCACCACACCGACCAAGCGCCTCGCCCAGCTTCCGCGCGTGAAGCTCGCTCACCTGCCGACGCCATTGGAAGAGATGCCGCGCCTGTCGGCATACCTCGGCGGGCCCCGATTGTTCATCAAGCGGGACGACTGCACCGGACTCGGGCTCGGCGGCAACAAAGTCCGCAAGCTGGAATACGACCTGGCGGCTGCGCTGGCCGAGGGCGCCGACTGCGTGGTCTGCGGCGGGGTCGTTCAATCCAACGTCGCGCGTCAGGTTGCTGCCGCGTGCGCCAAGCTCGGACTCGAATGCCATCTCGGCATCATGCACGAACGTGTTCCGGGCACGGAACCGGGGTACGACAGCACCGGCAATATTCTGCTCGATCGTCTGTTCGGCGCCGTCGTTCACGACATCCCCTGGACGGAGGACCGCAATTCACGCCTCCGTGGAATCGAGCAGGGGCTGCGTGACATTGGGCGCCGGCCGTATTTCGTCCCTTACGGTGCCTCCGATGCCATCGGCGCCATGCGCTATGCGCAGATGGTGATCGAGCTTCTGGAGCAATGCTCGGCCATCAGCATGGCACCCACTTGCCTTGTGCACGCGTCCGGCACGGGGGGCACTCAGGCCGGAATCCTCGCCATGCTGGCAGCATTACATCACCCCATGCGCTGCGTCGGCATCGACGTCGACGCCCAGCCAGAGCGCGTGGCAGCCGACGTGAAACGGATTGGCCGTGCAGCCGCAGGTCTACTCGGCGCGGACACGAGCTGGACCGATGATGTGGTCGAAGTCGTCGCCGGTTACGCTGGTCCGTGCTACGGCGTACCCGATGCGGCGACATTGGAAGCGATCGGCCTTGCCGCGCGCCTCGAAGCACTGCCGCTCGATCCGGTCTATGCCGGCAAGGGGATGGCCGGTCTTATCGGCCTCGTGCGCGGTGGTCACTTCTCGAAGGACGATACGGTGATCTGGCTTCATACGGGCGGATCACCCGGCCTGTTCGCCTACCCCGCCGCGATGACAAGAGCTGCCAACGCGTGATTCACTGTCCGCGTGTAGGTGCCGGTCGTCATGTCTCTCTAAATGCTGGCCGTCTTGCGACGGGAAATCTTGTAGATTCGCCGCGCAGCACCCTGATGTCGCGCAGCGCAAACACGGCCAGCACGGTCACGATCAACATGAACGGCAGCAGCAGCGTGAACGCCACGTCGCGCCGGCCACGATGAAGCAGGTATGCGGCAAGAAAGTTGGCGGCCAACGCAATCTGTCCAGCCCGGTGAAAAAGGGGATAGCCGCTCACGAACAGACAAAATGGCGCGGCGAGTGAGGCGCCGATGAATCCCAGCCATGCACGTGGCGTGAGCAACGCCACGCCAAACGCCGCAACCGCGAGGAACACGGCCGGCCAGCCGAACATGACTGCGGGCCACGGCATCGGTCTTCTGCATCTCCCTTTTTTGACCGCGTTGATCGCGTGCCTGTGTTAGTTAGACACCGCACTTCAAAGTTTGGGAGCATTGCTCCGAATCGCGATCCCAGATCGAACGCGCGTTTCATGACGCCCACCTCGATCGGCGACTCGTGTGGCCGTCGCGCGGCCAATCGATTGAGTGTGAACGGGAATTTCTCGACATCGGACAGCTCCCGCGAGGTAGGTGGACTGCTTCCTCGGAATCGCGACCGGTCGCTGCGCTGACGCGGCCGTTAGAGCGGCGTCCAAGCCGGGTGACGTGGCCGGAACGTGGTTCAGGATCAGATGACAGGCTGGTGTGCATGATCGATGTTGATGGTAAGTTAGGGTCCGGCAGGTATTTTCTGACGAGCCTTTACAGCAGGAGCACCCATGAAACGCAGTTCGATGATCCTCGCGCTGCTCGCCTTGTCGCTCGGTGGCCTGATGGTCCGCGCGCATGCGCAGGCGCGCAGATTCGTTCCTGTGACGGACGCCATGCTCCAGAAACCGGATCCTGCAGACTGGCTCGCGTGGCGGCGCACGCCTGACGGATGGGGCTACAGCCCACTCGATCAGGTCAATCGAAGCAATGTCTCGCAGTTGAGGATGGTCTGGACCTACCCGTTGGGCCCCGGGCAATCCGAAGGAACGCCTCTCGTCCACGACGGCGTCATCTACGTGCCGAGCGTCGGTGACTACATCTTCGCGGCCGACGCGAAGACCGGCGACATTCTCTGGGAGTACAGACGCAAGCTGCCGGAGGGCGTGACACCGAAGAGGACGCGGACGCTTGCCATCTGGAGCAACCTCATCATCAACTCGAGCTCCGACAATGAGATCTACGCGCTGAATGCCCAGACCGGGCAACTCGTGTGGGAGACGCCCGTGCTCGATGCCCGCAAGCGCGCACCGACGACCGGCGGACCCCTTATCGCCAATGGCAAGGTCATCACCGGCCGCCAATGCCAGCCCGACGCCGGCCGCGACTCCTGCATCGTCACCGCCCATGACGCCAGGACGGGGAAGGAGTTGTGGCGCTTCCACACGATTCCTGGACCGGGCGAGCCGAACTTCGAATCCTGGGGCGATGTGCCGATGGAACAGCGGTGGCACGTCGGGACATGGATGGTGCCGAGCTACGACCCCGAGCTCAACTTGGTCTACGTGGGCACGTCGGTGACCATTCCCGCGCCAAAATTCACGCTCGGCGGCAGCGACAAGAAACACCTGTATCACAACTGCACGCTCGCCTTGAATGCCGACACCGGCAAGATCGTCTGGTACTACCAGCACGTCGTCGATCACTGGGATCTGGATCATCCATTCGAGCGGCTGCTCGTCGATACGGTCGTCGCTCCCAATCCGCGCGATGTGTCGTGGATCAACCCCAACGTAAGGCCCGGTCAGCGGCGTAAAGTGGTGACGGGCATTCCCGGAAAAACCGGAATCGTCTACACGCTGGATCGCCAAACAGGCGAATTCCTCTGGGCCAGACCGACGGTTGCGCAGAATGTCGTGAGCACCATCGACGGAAAGACCGGCGAGGTCGTCGTCAACCGCGAAGCCCTGTTCACGAAGATCAATGAAGAGAAGGTGATCTGCCCGGGCAGCAGCGGTGGCAAGAACTGGCCGGCAGGCGCCTACAACCCACAAACCAACACGATGTACATGCCGATGCAGAACATGTGCATGACGGCGACCACGACGGTCGACACGCGGGACCCGTCGAAGGTATACGGCCTCAACATGCGCCAACAGTTCGCGCCTGGGGCCGATAAAGTCGGCACCGTGTGGGCGATCTCCGCCGAGACCGGTCAGACGACGTGGAAGTACGAACAGCGCGCCGGGATGTTGTCGCTCGCGGCAACCGCCGGCGGACTGATCTTCGGCGGCGACACCAACGGTCGCTTCAAGGCCCTCGACGACAGAACCGGCAAAGTGCTGTGGGAGGTCAACATCGGATCGTCCGTCAGCGGGTATCCAGTGTCGTTCGGCGTGGGCGGGAAGCAGTACGTCGCCGCGATCACTGGTGGCTCGGTCGAAGCCAATTCGACCGAAGGCCTGACGCCGGAGTTGAAAGCAGGCCGGGCAGCGAACGTCTTCGTGTTCGCGCTGCCGTGACGTGATATTGGTCCTCGGATTCCAGCGTTCGCGCGCACGTTACCAACAGCCGGTGAAGCTGTCCAAGCGAGACGTCCGCGCTCTCTGCTGATGTCGCGAAGCGTCCTGTGGAACGGGCCAAGGCGAACTCGGCCCTCTGAGATTGGGTACATCGGCTTCGGCTCATCTTCTGCTCGCATCTCGCGATGCGGGCGTACCGGCGACATGAGGCGGGTTACACTCTGCGCCAGGCCCCTTCCGCCCACGAGGTGACGCATGACCCGGATCGATCGCCGAACATTCCTCACCGCCGCGATGACGTCGCTCGGCGCGCTCGGCGCCGAGCGCAGTCTCGCGTCCACCCTGCTGCAGCGCGGAGCGGGCGCCTCGAACCCACGACGAATCGACATCCACCATCATTTCGCGCCGCCCGCATGGATCGCGGAAGTCAAGGGCCGGCCGCTGCTGAACGCCGCGAACTTGCGGTGGACGGCTGAATTGTCGCTCGCGGACATGGACCAGGGCGGCGTGGCCGCGTCGATCCTCTCGATCACGAATCCAGGGATCTGGTTCGGCGACAAGGAAAAAACCCGGGTGCTGGCGCGTTCGTGCAATGAGTTCGGCGCAAAGCTCGTGCAGGCCCACCCGACGCGCTTTGGCCTGTTCGCGACGCTGCCGCTTCCAGACGTCGACAACTCGCTGAGGGAGATCGGGTACGCATACGACACGCTAAAGACCGACGGCATCGGCCTCCTGACGAGCTACGACGATGTGTGGCTGGGCAACAAGGCGTTCCGACCGGTGATGGAAGAGCTGAATCGGCGCAAGGCCGTCGTCGCCATCCATCCGACGGCTGCGAACTGCTGCCGGAGTCTTGAATACGGCCTCGGGCCTGGCAGCATTGAGTACGGCACCGACACCACGCGGGCGATCATCGGCGTGGCGTTCAGCGGCGACGCGGCACGGTTTCCGGAAATCCGCTTCATCTGGTCGCACGCCGGGGGCAGCCTGCCGTTCCTTGCGGGCCGTATTGACGGTGGGTCCAACGGTGCGAAGGAAGCGCTGCCCAACGGCTTCATGGCGGAAGCGAGGAAATTCTATTACGACCTCGCCGGTGCCGCGAACAAAGGCGCCATCGCGTCGCTCCTTCAGCTCGTCAAACCGTCGCAGATCGTGTTCGGGACCGATTTCCCCCCAGGCGGTTCCTCGGCATCCGAAGCGGCGGCGATTGCGGCCACCGGCATGTTCAGCGAAGGCGACCTGCGCGCCATCGACCGCGACAACGCGGTTCGCCTGTTGCCGCGATTCGCCTAGTGTCCTGCGTCCGACGCTTTAGGACGTCTTCCGGGCGGGGCATCCCTCCTCCACCCCAACGCGGGTGCCGCGTCGGGGACCCCGGGGCTGGCGGCGTTGCTCCTCCCTCAGATACTCCCGGTATCCTCGGTCGTCGCGCCTTGCCATGCGGGCGCCGCGCGCCGGAAGCCGTGTACTAAATCGTCGAACGCAGCACACTAGGTTTGTTGACAGGCTGATCGCGAGCCTCGAGCACCAGGTCGCGGTACCCGCCACGCGACAGGGCCGGCAGGACCATCGCCTCTAGGACGGCGCCGGTGTTGGTGTTCTGGCCATCAGAGATTGCGAGTACCGAGAATCTCCTTCGCCGGGGTCCGGTTGCCGTTGCAGCTGATCCTGCGTGGCGCATCGAGGAAACGGACCGCGTATCCGAGTGTCCGATACAGCTCCTCGATCCGAGGCGTTGCCTGGTTCACCAAAATCACCGGGCCCTTGTGGCGTGACAGCCACTGAGCCGCTCGGACCTGGTCTTCCCACGAGAATCCGCCCTTGGAATAGCTGGTGAACTCTACATCGTAGGGCGGGTCAGCGTACACGAAATCGGTGGGCTCCAATTTCAGCGCCTCGAAATCCCCGGTGCTGAAATCCCAATCTTCAAAGGCGTCCCGGTAGACCGTGAAATCGTGGGTGTAGGCGATGCGTTTATAGCTGCCGAACGGAACGTTGAATCCGCCCTTGCTGTTGAAGCGACACAGACCGTTGTAGCCTGTCCGGTTGAGGTAGTAGAACAGGGCCGCGCCTTCTGGGGTGTCCTCCTGCCCGTTGGCGACGAGTTCGTTGAAGCGAGCGCGGTGACGGTAGAACAGCCGCTCGTCGTTCTCCATGTTGAGATCAGTAGCCAAGCCCTTCTGAAGCCAACGGTAGAAGTTGATCAAGTGAGGATTGGCGTCGTTCAAAAGCGCGCGGTTCGGCGACAGGCCCAGAGCGACGGCAAGTCCCCCACAGAACGGCTCGATCAACCGAGAACGGCTATGCGCGGTCCATAGCGGAAGGAGATGGGGCACCTGCCACCGCTTGCCGCCGGCCCATTTCAAGGGTGGCCGAACGGCGGGTTGCGCTTCGACGGTGGGCACTGTCGCAACTTTATCTGATGGCGTGACAGGCGAGGTCAGTGGGCGGCGCGATTTAACGCGTGCGGGTCTGGGCGGGCTGCTGCTGATCGATGAATTCCGCCTTGCCCCGCTGGACTTTTTCGATGAGGTCGCCGAGCGCCGAGTTCGGGATCTTGATGCTGTTGAAGACTGTTTTCGGCATATCACAATCGATGTCGACGTCGAGCCATGATCCGAATCGATCCTGGAGCCATCGCGCGTCGGTTACAATGCGACACTGTGTTTGCGGCCCTGAAATTACTGGTCCCCGTGGCACGATTCACAAGCGGACATACGATCGTGGACGCGCGTTCGGATTGATCCGCATCCGCCGTCCCGAGGTTGCCATACCTCCCGGCGATGCAAGAGCCTACTCCCCACCCAAAGAGCAATCAACGCCTCCCAGCAGGTGATGTGAACGCGCCTGGACGACGAAGTCCAACTTCAGCGGCGTGAATCCCGGCTTCGCAACCGCGACCTGACAATTGGCGGATTTGTTCTGCCGTGGACGCGAACATCGCGCCCTCCGTCCAGAATTTCCCTGACTTTCATTGCATCGCCATTGGCAGCGCCCTTGCTGTGTGGGCGACTAGCTCCGCCGTCCACATGGCCGGGGGGCCCCACTGTTGCGGCATCCGTCCACTCTTTGCGGGGAAGAAGAGTCATCAGGCGCCATCCCGTAGACCTCCGATGAATTGCCACCGATTGAGCGGCTTGCGCGATGACGCCTGAACCTGACACCAGGGACACTGTGCGGCAAATCCGCCGAAATCTCGTCCTCGTTCGAGAGTTACGCGCATTTGTGGGGCGACTGCTGGACGAAACTGAGACGCTCCTCACATCACTCGATGGACCAGACGAGAGGGAACGCGATTCCCGAGGCTCATTTCCAAGGCGGCCATAGGCGCCTTCGGGAGTGGCCAGCGAGGGCATCCCGTCAACGAATTGCCTGCCCCAACAAGAACGGCCTCTTCAGTAGGGACAGCCGCTTGACCGGCAATGCAATCATGTTGGTCCAAAATGATCGAGCGCGAGGGCCAAACTGGTTGACACTGCGTCTCGATTCTGCGACCAAAGTTGCCTGACCGTCAGACTTCGCGTCTTTCAAATTACTGCGGTGATAGAAGACTCCGCTTCTTGTCACGAAACCCCCTTGACGCGCTCTCTGGCACCCTTCTAGCATTCGAAGCATCTTCGCGGTCCTTTTGATAGTGAGGTTCCAAATCTTGGCATCGGTTGTGTGGACAACTGATGCGAGTGACCGGTTCAGGTTGTCATGGTGAAATCGACCCTTTCGATTTTCCAGATATGTCAGCGCGACGGTGTCAAACAGATTGAAGAGGACGGCGCAGTATTTGTCCACGAGTCAACCGGGCCTGGGGGCGGGTACGCAACGTGTCGACTGATCAAGCCCCCCACGATCGTGCTCGTGAAGACGAGCTCGCGGGGCGCCTTGCCAGGCTGTCACCCGCCAAGCGCGTACTGCTCGAGCGCGAAATCAGGAAACGAAACGCCAACCTCGGACAGAAACCAGTAATCCGGCGTCGCCCCGGCCGCGATCCCGGGCCGCTGTCGTTCGCGCAACAGCGGCTCTGGTTCCTCAGCCAGCTCGAGCCGCACAGCGTCGCCTACAACGAGGCGAAGACGTTCCGGATTGAGGGACCGCTCGACCTGAAGGCGCTCCAGCGCGCTCTGGATGAGATTGTCGCCCGCCACGAGGTCCTGCGGACCACCTTCGCGCCAGGCAACGGCGAGCCGGTCCAGTGCGTTCACCCCGGTGGAACGGTCGCTCTCTCACTCGTGGATCTGCGGGCGCGCGGGTCAGCGCGGGACCGCGAGGCGCAGCAGATTCTGCGGGAGGCCATCCGACGACCGTTTGATTTGAGCGCAGACCTGATGTTGCGCGCCTTCCTCCTGCGGTTGGCGGATGACGAGCACCTTCTCATGCTCGCCACGCATCACGTCGCGTCGGATGGCTGGTCGATGGGGATCCTGACGCGCGAGCTCGGCACCCTCTACGTGTCGTTTGCCACCGGGCGCACGGCCACGCTGCCGGAGTTGCCGATCCAGTACGCAGACTACGCGTGGTGGCAGCGGCAGCCGGCGCAGGCGGAGATCGTCGACGCACAGCTCGAGTACTGGAGGCGGCAGCTGACGGGCGCGCCGGTGCTGGAGTTGCCGTCGGACCGGCCGCGCACCGGCCCGCGAACCTACGAGAGTGCCACCCAGGCCCTCGAGCTGCCCGAAGATCTGTGCCGGCAACTCAAGCAACTGAGTCGTCGGGGCCAGACGACGCTTTACATGACGTTGTTGGCCGCGTTGCAACTACTCCTGCATCGCCATAGCGGGCGGGAAGACATCGCGATCGGATCGCCGATTGCCGGGCGCACGGAGGAAGTCGACGGGCTCATCGGCTTCTTCGTGAATACGCTTGTCCTTCGCACGGATCTGTCTGGAAACCCGAGCTTCCGGGAGCTGCTCGGCCGGGTCAGGCACGTGGCGCTTGGCGCCTTCGAGCACCAGGCAGTGCCGTTCGAGCGCCTGGTTGCCGAATTGCACCCGGAGCGCAATCCGGGACGCCATCCGTTCTTCGACGTCATTTTTGCGTTCCAGAACGTGCCCGCGGATGATGGGCTGCAGCTGCCGGGACAACAAGTCGGCTCGATTGAGCTGGACAGCGGCATCTCGAAGTTCGATCTCGTCTTCACGCTCATCGAAGACGGCGACGTCGTCCGCGGGAGCCTCGATTACTGTGTCGATCTCTTCGATGCGCTCACCATCCGTCGCCTCGTCGGCCATTTCGAGACCTTGCTGCGAAGCGCCGTCGCGACGCCGGATGCGGCGATTTCCGACCTGCGCATGCTGACGGACGCGGAGTCCCGTCAGCTCGTCGTGGATTGGAACCGCACGGCAACCGACTACCCGCGAGACGCGAGCATCCACACGCTCTTCGAGACGCAGGCGCGTCAGTCGCCGGACGCGGTGGCGGTGGCCTTCGGCGATGAGCAGCTCACCTACCAGGAGCTGAACTGGCGTGCCAACCAGGTGGCGCACTATCTTTCGGGTCTGAATCTGCCGTCGTCTCCGCTGATCGCCATTTCGATGGACCGCTCGCTGGATCTGGTGGTGGGTCTGCTCGGCATTCTCAAGACGGGCCGCGCCTACCTGCCGCTCGATCCGGAATATCCGGCGGAGCGGCTCGCCTACATGCTGCGGGACACCCAGGTGGCGGTCGTTCTGACGAGCGAGCGCATCACGGCGCGCTTCATGGCTCACGGCGTGCACGCGATCGCCCTCGACGCGGAACGCGAACAGATTGCCGCTCAGAGCCGAGAGAATCCCATCTCTACAACCACAGCCGACGATCTCGCCTACGTGATGTATACATCCGGATCCACAGGCCGCCCCAAAGGCGTCGAGATCCCGCACCGCGGCGTCGTCCGGCTCGTGTGCGGATCGAACTATGTGCAGCTCGATGCCGGTGAGACGCTGCTCCACCTGGCGCCGATCTCGTTCGATGCCTCGACGTTCGAGATCTGGGGAGCTCTTCTGCGCGGCGCTACATGCGCCGTGTTGGCCGGTCCGGTTCCGAGATCGACCGAGCTTGGCGGAGTGCTGAGGCGGTACCGCGTCAGCACGCTGTGGCTGACCGCCTCGCTGTTCAACCTGATCATCGACGAGGACCCCGGCGCGCTGGCGAGCGTACGACAGCTGCTCATCGGCGGTGAGGCGCTGTCTGTTCGCCATGTGGAGCGTGCCCTGTCCAGCCTGCCGAACACGTCGATCATCAACGGCTATGGACCAACCGAGAGCACGACGTTCGCATGCACCTATCCGATTCGCTCGCTGCCGCCGTACGCCACCTCGATTCCGATCGGCAAGCCGATCGCGAACACCGAGGTGTACGTTCTGGACTCGCGGCTGGCGCTGGCGCCGATCGGCGTTCCGGGCGAGCTCTACATCGGCGGCGACGGTCTCGCCCGGGGCTACCTGAACGCGCCCGACCTGACCGCAGAAAAGTTCAAGGAGGTCACGTTCGACGACGGAGCCAGGCGACGGCTTTATAGGACGGGCGATCGGGTTCGCTATCTGGCCGATGGCAACATCGAGTTTCTCGGCCGGTTTGATGATCAGGTCAAGATTCGAGGATTCCGGATCGAGCCGGGCGAGATCGAAGTCGCGCTGGCGCAGCATCCGGGCGTGCGCGAGAACGCCGTCCTGGCTCGCGAGAAGCCGGGAGAAGACAAGCGATTGATCGCGTATCTGCTCGCCAGCACGCCGGCGCCGACCGCCGCCGATCTCAAGACGTTTCTGAAAGCGAAGCTGCCCGACTACATGGTTCCGTCTGGCTTCGTGTTCGTCGATACATGGCCGCTGACGCCCAACGGCAAGGTCGATCGCCGAGCGCTGTCCGCGATTGATTGGAAGCCCGCTGCGGGTGGGGAAGGATTCATCGCCTGCCGCACGCCGCTCGAACAGCAGCTGGCCGATATCTGGATGCGCGCGCTCGGCGTGGAGCGTCTGGGGGCGACCGACAACTTCTTCGATGTGGGCGGCCATTCACTGTTGGCCGTGCGCGTCTGCCGCCAGATCGAGAAGTCGAGCGGAAAGAGGCTGCCGCTGACGGCGTTCTTCGAAGCGCCGACCGTCGAGGGCCTCGCTCGGCTCCTGAGCGACGAGACGCCGGCCCCGCATTGGCAGTCTCTTCTGCGGATACAGACCATGGGATCGCGGCCGCCGTTCTTCTGGGTACACGGGCAGGCCAGCGATCCGCTGCTGCCGCGCTACCTTCACCCGGAGCAGCCGCTGTACGGCCTGATGCACCAGGCACACGACGGCAGACCTGCGAAGTACACGAGCGTCGAGGAAATCGCCGCGCACTATTTGAGCGAGGTCCGTGCCGTCCGGCCAAATGGTCCGTACCTGCTCGGGGGCTACTGCTTCGGTGGCGTGGTCGCGTTCGAAATGGCGCAGCAGCTCAGAACGCTCGGGGAGCCGGTGGACCTGCTTGTTCTGCTCGGACCCTCGCCGGTCTCACTTCCGCGTGGGGTGCGCCGGCTCGCCCCGAATACGGCGACTCGGGCAGTCAAGCAAGGGCCTCGGCTCCGCGAGAGGCTGTCACATCACCGGCAAACCGTCGCACGCCTCGACTCGCGACAGCGAATCGCGTATGCGCTGGGTCTCGTCAGTCGTCGAATGGTTCACGTCAGGGCGAGAGCCGGGCGCCACTGGCATCGGGCTCTGCTTCGGGTCTATCTGACCCTGGGTTGGGAACTGCCGGTGCGACTGCGCAGCCGGTACGCGCTGGATCTCTATCGCCGCGCGCTGGACCGCTACGCCCCGTCCGTGTATCAGGGAAGGACGGCGGTCTTCGTGGAGGTGGACGAGGAGGCGGTCGAGTCCTCACCGTGGAAGGCTCTGGCCGAAGGCGCTCACTTCTACTCTCTGCGCGCAGAGCACATGGAGATCCTGGAGGAGCCGCACATCCGGACGTGGGCTGAGCCGGTCGGCGCGCTGTTGGACGCGAGTCCCACCGTGTTGCTGACCAATAGACTCGACAACGGCCCGACGGCCTCGGGGGTCGCCGGCTCCAACCGCCAATGAACGGTCGGTTCCTGGTCCTCCTGCACGCAGTGGCCCTGGCCGCGGTGGTGGCTGCGGCCGGAGGCTCGGTGGGATTGATGCTCTGGGTTGGTCGTCATCACCCTTCCAGGGTGCTCCTCCTTCTTTTGGCGCTCTGGGTGGTTTCCCCGTTCATCGGCCTGCAACTGGTCGACATGTTTTCGAAGCGGTGGTCGGTGAGAACGCAGGCGACGCTTCACAGCGTGACGCTGGCGCTCGCGCTGAGCTCTTCGGCCATCTACTGGTACGTTGCGCTGAGGCCCCCGACGCCGACGCCGGCGGTCGTGTTCCTGGTCGTTCCTCTGGCGTCATGGCTGCTCATGGCGACAGGGGTTCCGGCAGCCGCGCGAATGTCCGGCACGTCGGCACGCCGCGGTTCCGCGGGCACGATGGTTTTGGAGCCGTCGGTTCACGTCGTGGAATCGGAACTGCAAGCGCGGCTGATCGCGATCAACGAGAGCCACGCTGGTCCGCTTCGCCCTTATCCCTTCGCGTTATCCGTGCGGGACGAATCCGGAACGCTGGTTGCTGGACTGAAGTGCCTGGTGTACTGGAATGCCTTGCGCATCGACCTCCTCTGGGTGGACGCCGCGCACCGGGGGCAAGGACATGGTGTGTCCCTCATGCGCCGCGCGGAAGAGGTGGCGAGGGAACGCGCGTGTGAGGTGTCCTTTGTGAGCACGTTCGACTTTCAAGCCCCGGACTTTTACGTGAAGCTCGGCTACACCGAGATCGGCGAACTACGTGGTGTGCCGGCAGGGTCGAGGCTCCGATGGTTCAGCAAGCGACTGTAGGTTTGCCCGCTATGGCACTCTTGACGATCAGCGTCCGGCCGGTCCCCTCTGATTTGTCGATGATCAAGTTATGAGCGCATCAGGCAACGCGCCCTCTGAAGGACCGGCGCCGAAGACCCGCGAGGCCATGTTGCGCATGCAGCAGCGGCACTTCCAGCGTCTGCTCGCGCAGGTGTGGCGGCGTTCCCCCTTCTATCGCGAGTACTACGCCGGACACGGCATCCGCGAAGAGCACCTTCCTGACGTGTCCGTGGCCGATCTGCCGCTGCTGCCCAAGAAAGTGCTGATCGACAACTTCGATCGCGCCGTCACGGACGCGAGGCTTCGACGGACGGATGTCGAGGCCTGGCTCAATCACAATCGCAACCCCCGCGATAGTTTTTGCAGCGACATGGTTGTCCTTCATGGATCGGGCACGTCCGGGGACATCGGCATCTTCGCGTACGATCAGAAGGCCTGGACGATCGCCGACATCACGCTGGCGGCGCATCTGCCGTTACCGGAAAATTTCAAGAACGGCAAGACACGGATCGCTTTTTACATCGCGACGAGCGGCCACTTCGCCACCGTGTCCACGGCCAACTCCATGCCGGACAGTGTCTACGAGACACTCCTCCTGTCGCTGCTCGATCCGAGCGACCAGACGGTGCAGCGATTGAACGAGTTTCAACCGCACCGTCTCAACGGTTACTCGAGCTGCGTGGCCCAGCTGGCGGAGTTCGCCCTCGAAGGGCGCCTGCGGATTCGGCCGCAGCGAATCTTCGTGCACGGCGACGTGCTGACCGGCGCGATGGAACGGCAGATCCAGGCCGCCTGGAATGCGCCCATCTACAGCCTGTACGCCTGCGCCGAGTCGAAATTCATGGCCATCCGAACACCAGGATCGGACCAGATGACGGTCCTGGACGATCTGAATGTCCTGGAGGTGCTGGACGAACGCGATCAGCCCGTCGCGCCGGAGCAGGAGGGTCGCGTTGTCGTGACCAATCTGTACAACGTCGTGCTGCCGATCATCCGCTACGAGCTCGGCGACTACGTGCGAAGAGGCACGCCAGCGCCGGACGCTCCCTTTACGACGCTGCGCGAAATCCGCGGCAGGGTGCACGACGCCCTCCCCGTCGTACGGGCCGACGGACAGCCAGACACCATCCATCCTCTCGTGCTGGAGATCCAGGTTCCGACCCTGGACAAGGTTCAGTACGTGTCGGTCGGTCCGGATCGCATCCGCATCGACTATGTGGCCCCGCAGGATTTGGACGCGGCCGTCAGGCAGCAGTTCGATTACATCCTTCGCGAAAAGCGCGCCACGCGAACCATCGTCGATGTCCGACGAGTCTCTTCGATTGCCAACGATCCCAAGACCGGCAAGTTCCGCCTGGTGAGGTTCGAGGGCTGGGCGCCCAGGAGCGCGCCCTCAAGTGCGAGCAGCGCTTCTCCTGTCCCACGCGTCGTTATCGAGCCGAGCCGCTCGTTCGTGCCGTTCGACAGGAAGGACATCGAACGATCGATTCCGGCACGGTTCGAGCAGTTGGTCGAGCAGTTCGGCAACCGATCGGCCGTCGAGGATGGCGAGCTCGCGTTGACCTACGCGGAGCTGAATCGCGCCGCCAACACGATCGCCCATGCCATTCTCGCCCGGCGGGGACCGGGGCAAGACCCTGTCGCGCTCTTCCTGCCAGGCGGCGCACCCGCGGCCGCTGCGATCCTTGGCATTCTCAAAGCCGGGAAGTGGTACGTTCCCCTGGACGTCAGCCATCCTGCCGACAGGCTGGCTCGACTGCTTGAAGAGGCGCAGGCGCCGCTACTCCTTACCGACAACGCCCACGTCTCGTTGGCACGAACCTTTGCGCAGGGTTTGAGCGTCGTGGTGGACGTGCTGAACGTCGATGCGCTTGGCGAGGAATTGCCAGACGTCAATCCTGGGCTGGCCGTCCCTCCGGACGCGTTCGCGTATCTTCTCTACACCTCCGGCTCGACCGGGCGGCCCAAAGGCGTGGTGCAGACGCATCGCAACGTGCTGCATCAGATGATGCTCTACACGAATGCCCTGAAGCTCACGCGGGAAGACCGGTTGACGCAGCTTCATTCCCACGCGTTCAGCGCGTCGCGGCTGGACATCTTCGGCGCGCTCCTGAGCGGGGCCGCGTTGTGTTCGTTCCCGGTCGTGGCGGAAGGCATCGAAGGCCTGGCGCGCTGGCTGAAGAGCGCGCGGATTACGGTGCTCCATTGGTTCCCGACCGGGTTCCGCCACCTGGTCGAGGCGATGAACGACGCGGATCTCCTTCCAGACCTTCGACTGGTCGTGCTCGGCAGCGAGTCGCTGCTCTGGCACGACGTAGAACTCTACAAGCGCCATTTCTCGCCGACGTGTGTGCTGGTGAATCGCTACGGTTCGACAGAGACCGGCAACATCAGCTGGCACGTCATGGACAAGCAATCGGCGATTCCCGCCAACCCCGTCCCCGTGGGTTACGCGGTCGACGATCTCGTCGTGATGGTGCTGGATGAGAGCGGCCGCGAACTGGGCAGGAATCAGACCGGCGAGATTGCGGTCAGGAGCGCGTACCTGTCGCCGGGCTACTGGCGTCGCCCGGACCTGACGTCGGAAGCGTTCTCGCCCGCATCGGGCTCCCCGCCGGAAAGCGTCTATCGCACCGGCGATCTGGGGCAACTGCTCGCCGATGGCTGCCTGCTGCATCTTGGACGCAAAGACTCGCAGGTAAAAATCCGAGGCTACCGCGTGGAGCTCGGCGAGGTGGAACGAACGCTCATGGATCATCCGGCGGTCACAGCATCCGCCGTGAGGACGTGGCAGGAGGGCGCGCAGGACGCGCGCCTCGTGGCCTACTACGTCGCCGGCGACGCGCCAGCGCCCGCGCCCGGCAGCCTCCGGACATACCTGGAGAGCCGCCTCCCCGGGTACATGGTTCCCGCGGCCTTCGTCCGCCTGGATGTCCTTCCCGTGACGCCCAACGGCAAAGTGGATCGCGCGGCGCTGCCCTCGCCTGTATTTGCGAGCGCGAACGCGGACGCCGGGGTTGAGAAGCCACAGACGAGCGTCGAGCGCGGACTGGCGGACATCTGGAGCAGCGTCCTGGGCGTGGGTGGCGTCGGCGTCAACGATAACTTCTTCGACCTCGGCGGCCATTCCCTGCACGCGATGACGATCATCTCGCGCGTGGCGGAGACATTCGTCTTCCACGTCTCACTGCCTGAGTTCTTTGAATCGCCCACCGTGGCGCGCATGGCGGAGATGATCGCCGCCGCAGATCCGCGCGATCGTCCAGAAGGGGATCTTGACGAGGATCTGTCCTGGCTGGAGTCGCTCTCGGACGAGGAGGCGCAACAACTCCTGGAGGGAACGACCGATGACCTGGATTCGAAGCAGCCGCTCAAAAGCCCCAGCCGAGACTGAACACCTGTCCTTCGCCAAAAACCGTCGCCGGACGCCGCCGATGCTTCCCCCATCGAACGCCACAAGTTCGGGACCGCGCCTGCGAACCTGCGGCGTGACCGCTTGGCTGGTCGAGCACGAAGTCGAAGTAACAGCAGTACTTCGAGATTGATTGCGTGTCGATCTGTCGGATTCCCGATCGACTATGCCGTGAGAGGTAATGGAGTCACCTCACCATCCCCGGCGATTCACCACCGATTGGAGACAGGCAAAATGAAGTATCTGATGTTCATCAAACATGCCGAAGCTATTGGACAGACCCAACCGCCAAAGGCGCTCATGGATGCCATGGGGGAGTTCGTTGGCAGGATGCTTGCCAACGGGGTCCTCAAAGATACGGGCGGACTCAAGCCGACCTCGGAGGCCTACCGGATCCGGTCGAGCGGCGGCACGCTGCAGGTGACCGATGGGCCGTTTACGGAAACCAAAGAGGTCATCGGCGGGTATGCGCTGGTCGAGACGAAGTCGAAGCAAGAGGCCGACGGCGTGGCGCGGGAGTTCATGGAGCTGCACCGGGTCCACTGGCCGGAATTCGAGTGCGAGTCCGAGGTTCGGCCGGTCGAGGACATGTAGCCTTCGGGTTCGAGTCCTTGCCAGAACGTCGATCTGCCCGGAATCTGGGGCCTGCAATTGCTGGCGGCATGATTCAGCAGTTGGGTCGGCCCTGCGAGGATGCCGCGGACCGTCGAGGGCCTCCAGTAAGCAAGATAGTCAGCCATGTGTTATTGAGTCTCGCCACCTAAACTCTAGCCTAGCTGGTCGGCACTTCCGTGACTTGATGACGGCGGCGCTCCCCGACACGGTCTCGTGCATGCAGTCGCCGCGCGCAATGGCGACACGCCTGGGGCATCAGATCCACGGTCTCATTGGCACGCTCGGCGGGCACCAGTGGGCGCGAGTGCCCCGGATGACCGGGCTGTCCCCCGGGCTTGCGTCGACTCTTCGTGCGGCGCCCGCGTTCGCGCTGGCGTCCCGCGAGGCCATCCGAGGACGGCGGCTTCGAGGTGGTCGTCGAGTTCTGCTGTCGCAGCGCGAGCTGTCGTTCGAGATCCGCGATCTGTCGTTCCTTCTCGGCGATCTGCTTGGCTTGTTCGGCGATTTGTCGCTCACGCTCGACCAATGCGTGACGAAGGCGTTCAATCTCTTGCGTCAGACGCTCAGCGCGATCGTGCTCGCGCCCGCGTGTGGGCCTCGACACGCGTCACACGGTACGCCGATCGGTTCAATTTGTACAGCCCCCTGAACAGTTACAAAATCGGCGGCGAATCAGAGCTGTATCGAGCTTCGGTTTACAAACGCTGCGGCGGAGGCTGAGCCTCCGATCGCACGAACAAGACTCGCCTTCGAGCACGTCCCAGGGCGGTTCCATCGTGGATGCCGATGTAGGCGTGTGCCAACTGCTTCTGAACGCAATGATTCCCGAGACGGCGTCGCGGTCAACTTGTCGTTTTTCGCCATCAAGCAACCGAAGCGCTGCGAAGAAGATCGACGATGGCGTCAATGACGCGATTGAAGATGTCTGGTTTCAGCACCGCCACCTGGCTCGTCACGAGTTCTTGACTCGCTGTGAACAGCTTGCCGGGCCTGGCGTAGCTGGTCACCCGTAGGGATCCGGAGGCAAAGGCCGATTGGTCCAGTTTGATCGCTCCGTGTCGCCGTACGGCTTGCTCGTAATCTGACAGAGAATTCGATCTCCGCGGCCGACGTCCGCGAGTACGACGGCGGGGCGCAGCTTGGACTGTGAGAGATCGGAGAATGGAAAGCGGACGAGAACCACTGCACCTATTGCAGGTGTGACCACGCTTCGTCCTCTTCGGGGCGATTCCAATCCTCGGCTAGCGCCACCTCACTGAGGAGAGCGGTCTCCGACGCTCTGTCCGCAGGGCCCTCCTCGAGAATCATCACTAACGCTCGGCGAGCCGTGCGAGGATGGATGGGGTCGAGGAGCCTGACGTTCCCCCGCTCATCGATGACGGCCTCAACGGTTCTGATCATGTAAGTTGCCTTGGCTCGCCTACTGCCTCCCCGAGCCTCAACCAGAGTCGCACTCCGACGACGTTCTGGTCAAGTGTGTGATCCGGCAGCGGTCGGGCGAGCGCTGGGCTTCGCGATCCTGATCGTGTCGAAGCCTTCATCCACGAACGCGCCAGGCACCGTCGCACTCTCTACTTCAGCCGGAACTGAAAACTCTCGGGACGACCGCAACCAGCTGGTTCCGTTCATCGGCACGACGGAAGCGAGCGCGACCGACTTGACGCCGGGCACGAGACCGGGACGCTCGACCGGATGGTCGAGAAAGAGCCACGCCTGGACGCCGATGTGGGTGTCAGGCTGGTGTCGAGGCTCACCGTGAGAATGTGGATCCGCGTGATAGCGGCGTCCCCTCGTTTAGATGGTCGCGAAAGGTTCGGTACATGAAGGTAGCAATCCCTTAGGCCGGATTAGACAACGGGTGCCGGGTTAACACAAGAAGCCTTATCGGATCCGCCGCCCGCCGCCCCCGGCCAGCGTTTGACACGGCCGTGAACGTTCAGAGGCCAAAGACTCCAGGACCGACAGCGTGTGCCCTGGTTCGCTACTGCACACGGTCTCGCGCCGGGATCATCGCGGCCTCGCCACTCAACCGCCGCAGCGTCACGTGGGTCGATGTCTGCTGCCCTTGCTGGTTTGTCGTCGGCGGGAACTTGATCGTCACCTCGTCGCCCGACATCTCGAGTGGCCGCTTGAGCGTTGTGCCGCCGGCGAAGCTGATGCCGGTCAGGATCTGGTGGAACACCATGTTCGGATACACGCTCAACGCGCCAAAATAGCCGACGTAGCCCTGCAAGGCGGCCCGAGCTTCTGCATCGGTTGGCGCGTCAGCCGCGAATCTCGGCCGATTCAACGGCGGAAAGTGGACGCCGACATAGCCCGACGCCGTGTAAACGATGATGCTGGGTGCGCGGCGCGTTTCCGAGAGGGTCATGCCGGTTGTGAGGTTCACGCGCTTCTCGACGACGTGCTGCCAGAAGCCCAGCACTTTGCGATAGGTCGGGCCGACGTTATCCACGGTGGGCACGCGCGCAAAGGTCCATCGGGTGCCCGCCGGCGCATAGTGTTCGGCGCCCGTATACGTGACCGTCAGGCGATCGCCCGCGACTTCGAACGATCGGGTGAATTCGCGCCCCATCATGTTGGGGCTGACCGCGCCTTCCGCCTTGAACGTGATCGCCTTCGTCTGACCATCCGCCTTGTAGCTGCCCCAGAACCCACCCGACCCCGCGAACCGCAACTGCGATTCAGTCAGCGCCTGCGTTGCCCCGGTCGGCTGCGCCATGGACGCGCGCGTAATCATCTCGAACGCGTGCCCGGCGCCGTCAAAAATCAAGAGTCCCTTGAGGTTTGCGCCTCGGCCACCACCGCCTCCGCCCCCGCGGCCCCTTCCGGCCGCGTCCGCCTGTCCGCCTCGCCCAGCGGTCGCCGCTTCGTCGCCGCCACGCCCTCCGCCACTCTCGGCAGGCTCGGCGACATCAAGCGTCCAAGTACCGACCAGGTCGGCTGGTGAGAATGGCGCTGGCTGTTGAGCCCGAGGCCGGAACGGAACGGCCAGCAGCAGGAGCGCGGCGACGAATGCGAAGCGTTTCATGGATGACCCCTCCCCACGCTACTGCACATTGT
>JBDTVS010000149.1:0-68208 GCA_040007095.1 Acidobacteriota bacterium | reverse complement strand
CATCGCCAAGGGCACGGGCGGATCGACGAGTGGTTCGGTCTGGAGCTTCACGACCCTGTCGGTGCCGGCGGCGCCAGCTGGTCCGACACCGGCGAGCAGTGCGACGGGCGTGTCGTTGACTCCGACACTCAGTTGGACCGCGTCGACGAATGCGACGCAGTACGACGTGGCGTTCGGCACGACCAATCCTCCCGCGGTCGTCTCGAGCAACCAGGCGCCTACAACCTATCAACCGGCCGCGCTGATCGCCGGCAAGACGTATTACTGGCAGGTCATCGCCAAGGGCACGGGCGGATCGACGAGTGGTTCGGTCTGGAGCTTCACGACCGCCGCCGCTGCCGCGCGCCCGGTGCCGGTCGCTGCGTATGCCTTCAACGAAGGCGCGGGGACCACGACCAGCGATGCATCCGGTAACGGGCGCACCGGCGCACTGAGCAACGCCACGTGGACCTCGGCCGGCAAGAACGGCGGCGCGCTGTCGTTCAACGGCACCTCTTCGCGGGTGACCGTCGCGGATTCGACGGCCCTGCACTTGTCCACCGGGATGACCCTCGAAGCCTGGATCAATCCCTCGGGCGCCGGGGCCCCGTATTGGCAGGCCATCATCTACAAAGGGCTCGACAACTACCTGCTCGCAACGCTCGGATCGAACCAGCCGATGGCGGCTGGGACGATTGGCGGTGGGCTGCCCATGCCGACCAGCGCCAGCACGCTGTCCTTCAATACGTGGACGCACCTGGCGACCACCTACGACGGCGCCACGGTCCGGCTCTTTGTGAACGGCACGCAGGTGGCCAGTCGACCCGCCACCGGCGTGTTCGACGTCTCCACCAACCCGCTGGAAATTGGCGGCAGTCTCGTCGACCTCGGGGCGTTCGCGGGCCTCATCGACGATGTGCGGGTCTACAACACCCCGCTGACGCTGGCGCAGATTCAGACCGACATGACGACGCCGGTCGCCACCGCCAGCGACACACAGGCTCCGACCGCCCCAACGACCCTGACCGTGTCCGCCGTCTCCACCACCCAGCTGGCGCTGACGTGGGCGGCGTCGACAGACAACGTGGGCGTGACGGGCTATCGTATCGAGCGCTGCGCGGGCGCGGGCTGCACGGCCTTCAGTCAGGTCGGTACGGCCACGACGGCCAATTACAGCGATGCTGTGCTGGTCGCATCGACGAGCTACACCTATCGGGTGCGCGCGACCGATGTCGCGAACAACCTCGGCAGCTACTCTCCGGCGGCGAGCGCGACCACGCTTACTCCGACGCCAGCGCCGACGGCGCCGGCTGGGCCGACACCGGCGAGTGGGTCTGTCGGTGTGTCGTTGACTCCAACACTCAGCTGGATCGCATCGACGAATGCGACGCAGTACGACGTGGCGTTCGGCACGACCAATTCTCCCGCGGTCGTCTCGAGTAACCAGACGTCCACCGCCTATCAGCCCGTCGCGTTGACTGCCGGCACGACCTACTACTGGCAGGTCGTCGCCAAAGGACCGGGGGGATCGGTGAGCGGCGCGGTCTGGAGTTTCACGACCGCCGCCGCTGCCGCGCGCCCAGTGCCGGTCGCAGCCTATGCCTTCAACGAAGGTGCGGGGACCACGACCAGCGACGCATCCGGCAACGGGCGCACCGGCGCGCTGACCAACGCCACGTGGACCTCGGCCGGTAAGAACGGCGGCGCGCTGTCGTTCAATGGCAGCTCCTCGCGGGTGACCGTCGCGGATTCGGCGGCCCTGCGCTTGTCCACCGCGATGACCCTCGAAGCCTGGATCAATCCCTCGGGCGCCGGGGCGCCGGATTGGCAGGCCATCATCTACAAGGGCCTCGACAACTACGCGCTCGCGACCATCGGGGCAAACCTGCCGACGGCGGCTGCGATGATTGGCGGCGGGCTGGCCATGGCGACCAGCGCCAACACGGTGCCGTTCAACACCTGGACGCACCTGGCGACCACCTACGACGGCGCGACGGTCCGGCTCTTTGTGAATGGCACGCAGGTCGCCAGTCGACCCGCCACCGGCGTGTTCGACGTCTCCACCAACCCGCTGGAAATTGGCGGCAGTCTCGTCGACCTCGGTCCGTTTGCCGGCCTGATCGACGACGTGCGCGTCTACAACACGGCGTTGACGCTGGCCCAGATTCAGACCGACATGACGACGCCGGTCACGACCGCGACACAGTCAGCGGCGCCGACGGCGCCTTCGGGTCCTCTACCGGCCAACGGCGCCACCAGCGTGTTGACCACGATTGCCCTGAATTGGACAGCGTCGACAAACGCGGTTCAGTACGACGTGGCATTTGGCACGACCAACCCACCGCCCACGGTCGCGACGAATCTCGGCACGACGTTCTACCAGCCCACGACCGCGTTCACAAATGGCATCACCTACTTCTGGCGAGTGATCGCGAAGGGCGCAGGCGGCACCACGTCAGGCCCAGTGTGGAGCTTCACGGCACAGCCGGCAGCGGCCGCCGGGCTGGCGGCATCGTCGTCGACCTCGAGCGAAGCTCAACTGCTGCGGCTCATGACCTGGAACGTCAATGGCGGCAATAGCCTGACCGGAGCCCCGAACGTAGACGCGCAAGTGGCTGTGATGGCGAACTCTGGTGCGCAGGTGATTGCGCTTCAAGGCGTGACGGTTTCGACGGTTGGCGACCTGTCGGCCCTCTACAAGTCGAAACTCGAAAACGTGACCAGCCGCACCTGGAACACGCTGTGGATCCCGGACCCGCGCCTGGCGTCGGCCAAGCCCGAAGGCAATCTGTTCCTGACGACCCTGCCTATCGTGAGCTCGGCGACGACGGAACTGGACAGCGCGCCCATCACTCCCACGCTGCTCGATGCCAAGCGATCCGCCGGCTGGATTGGTGTCGTGTTCAACAACGTCACGGTCTACGTGGCCACCGCGCAACTTGCGGTCGACGCGACGCAACGGGCGGCGCAACTGGTTCAGCTTGGCAGTTGGATCGCGGCCGTTCCGAAGCCTCGCCTCATCGGCGGCGATTTCAACATGCTGCCGGGCGATGCCACGTATCAGAAAATGTCCAGCGGTTTTGCGGACGTCTGGACGGCGATTGTGAAGACGGGCGACCCCGGCACAACACAGAACGCATCGCCGGTAGGTCGAGTCGACTATTGGTGGTCCGAGTTGACCGACCAGCACGCGACTCCCAGCGCCATCAAGGTCGTGGAGACGTCGTCGAGCACTCACTTCGCGGTCGTCATGGATGCGAACGTGCGCTAGAAGATCGGACGCACCCTGCAATCGCGTCGCGGTCTGACGAACACCACCGGCATTCGTGCCGGTGGTGTTTTTCTGTACGAAGGGTGGACCGGCCCTCGACTGGCCGGCGCCAGCAGGATGTGGTCAACAGACCTAACCCGCACACTTGACGCTGCCACGTCACCCCCGGACGGAATCCCGTTACAATTTGGGTGGCGACCGGGCAGGGGCATGATTCGGGAGCCTTCTGCGGTTCTGGGCGGACCACTCGGCCAAGTCACGCTCTCGGAGGGCCACCTAAGTCGTAGTCTACGGTGTCAATAGTCTCTGCTTTGGCCGACTTAAGATTACGTCGGCTCAACGCGGCAAATCTGAGGGGGGAATTTGGTGGGAAACCCAGCTCTTGGAATGTGGTCTAATCATTGCTTGAGTCGGTGTGGATGGCGCTAGGTGAGTGTAAGTGAGGGGGCGAAGCTTTATCAACAAGAGCAGCAACGTGTGCCCGTTGGCGTTGGCCGGGCTGATTGTATTGATCAGCGTCGTTTCCGTCCACGCGCAGACCATCCCGAACCCCGACCCGCCCAGCAATCCTGGAATGCGGCTCGGCGCGGTCGTGCTCTCTCCGACGATCCGGCTCTCGGAATTCGGTTACGACAGCAACGTTTTGAACCTCGACGACAGCGCCCGTCCGGTTGGAGACTTCGTCGCCACGCTGAGCCCGGCGGTCAATGCATGGTTTCGGTTCGCCCATGTGCGCGTCAGCAGCCACAGCCAGTTCGATCTCTACTACTACAAGACGTTGCCCGATTTGAGAGCCGTGGATAAGGACAACGCGGCCCAGGTCGATCTGCTGGTGAACCGCATGAGGCTGTTCGTCGTCGGCGGGCTCGCTGAGGCGCAGAGGCGGCAGAGCCTGGAGATCGATGCAATCGCTCAGCGTCAAAACAAGACCGCAACGCTCGGAGCGGACGTGCGGCTCAGCGGCAAGACCTTCCTCGGCGTTTCGGTTACACGAGCGAGCCTCAAGTACGCGCCAAACTCTCTCTACCTCGGCACTGATCTCGGAACCGCACTCAACTACAAGTCGTCAGGCGAGACCGTTGGCCTGCGGTACGCCGCGACGCCGCTGACGACGTTCGCCGTAACGGTCTCACACAACCAGACCCGGTTCGACAACGAGACCGACCGAAATTCCTCGGACCTGACCATCATCCCTTCGGTCGAGTTCAGTCCATTCGCACTGGTCAGCGGTCGCGCCGCCGTCGGTTTCATCAAGCGCACGTTCGATAACGCCACGACACCGTTCGCCGGTTCGACCGCGTCTGTCGATCTGAGCTACATATTGTTGGGACGGACTCGCTTTACGTTCGCGGTCAACCGCAGGTTGGAATACTCGTATCTGCCGGGTTTGAATGATTACCTCGTGACCGGAGCGACGGTATCTGTTACCCAGCGTCTGGGAGACGCGTGGGATCTCGGAGGAAGCTTTGGTCCCGCGCGCCTCAGCTATCGTCAAGCGATAGCGACCAGTGGCCAGGCGGCGAGGCTGAATCCGGACGAGACGGTCGTCAACTCCGGACTGGACCTCGGTTACAACGTCAAACGCACTCGAGTCGGCCTCTATGCAGAGCATATTCAACGGGATAGCGATGGAGCGCGCGGATTTAAAAGAGTGAGATTGGGCACTACGGTGAAATATGAATTCTAGCGGCAAATCGGATCTCGGGATCGGGGAGGACGTCATGTTGTGGACAACGCGTGTTCGCGGCTTCTGTCGGCGGCACCCTGGTCAGGTTCTCGGCCTGTTACTGTCGCTCCTGCAAATCACCTCCGTTCTCGCCGTCGACGACTACATTGTCGGTCCGAACGACGTGCTGAACATCGCGGTCTTCGAGCAGCCACAACTGACCGGCAAGTACCTCGTCCAGTCGGACGGTATGTTCACGTTTCCGCTGCTCGGCCGGCTGAAGGCTGGCGGCCTGACCATGCAGGTGCTCGAGAACGACCTCCGCGACCGTCTGATCAAGGGCGGGTTCTTGAAGCAGCCCCAGGTGAGTGTCTCGGTGGATCAGTATCGAAGCCAGCAGATTTTCGTGATGGGTGAAGTGCGACAGCCGGGTACCCTTCAGTTCACCGGCTCGATGAGCATCATTGAGGCCCTGGCCAGGGTCGGCTCTACAACGGAGCGCGCCGGCATGGAAGCGGTCATCCTCCGGGCGCCGGCCGGAGGGGCAGGGGCGGCCCCAGACGCCGCGGCGATCGCGCGCGCGCAGAATGCCAACGATGCGAACATCGTTCGCGTCAACCTCCAGAATCTGCAGGGCGCGCTGTCACAGAACATCGACCTCCGGGCTGGGGACACCATTTTTGTCCCGCGCGCCGAAACGGTCTTCGTGTCCGGCCAGGTTCGATCCGCCGGTGAGTATGTCATTCGGAAAGGCATGACCGTGCGACAGGTGCTGACGCTTGCCGGTGGCGTCACCGAGCGGGGGTCCACGCGGCGGATCCAGATCATCAGGAGCGTCAATGGCGCCGACACGACGGTGCCAGCGACCCTTCAGGACACCGTCCGCACCGGCGACACCATCGTGGTCCGCGAAAGCTTATTCTGAGATAGCCGCGTCGTCGACCTTGTTTCGCGTCGACGCGTGGACATCGAGAGCTGAGATAAATGTACGAACACTTCTACGGTCTGAGCGCACGCCCTTTCGACCTGACGCCCAATCCTAAATATCTCGTCCTGACGAGCGAACATCGCGAGGCTCTCAGCAATCTCGAATACGCCATCGCCAGCCGGACCGGTCTGACCCTGCTCCTCGGCGAGGCGGGCACCGGCAAGACCACGATCATCCGCGCGGCCATCGAACGGCAGACAACGCCCACCCACTGCGTGCATCTCCATAACCCGGCATTGACCAGGGCGGAGTTCGTGCAGATTCTGGCGGCGCAGTTCTCGCTCAGCGCGAAAGCCAGAACGTCGAAGGCCGATTTGCTCATCGAGCTCGATCAGTTGTTCCGGCAGCGACACGACGCCGGCGAGAGAACGGTGCTGATCGTGGACGAGGCGCAGAGCCTGCCGTCCGTGCTGCTCGAAGAAATTCGGCTCCTGAGCAACATCGAAACCAACAACGAAAAGCTATTGTCGATCATCATCGCCGGGCAGCCCGAGCTGGCCCCCCGCCTCAACGACCAGTCATTGCGGCAGTTGAAGCAACGGATTGCGCTGCGGTGCGAGTTGCGCCCGCTGCCGATGCGCGAATCCGGGGTCTACATCTCGTCCCGCATTTCGGCTGCCGGCGGCGTCCCCTCCCAGATGTTCACGCGCGAGGCGGTCACGCTCATCCACGAATTCTCCCGCGGGATCCCGCGCACGATCAACGTCATCGCCGACAACGCGTTGCTGGGGGGCTTCGCCAGAGGGCAGCGCCTCGTCAACCGCGACATCGTGCGCGAGGTGTGCCGCGACTTCGACATCGCGCAACCGCCCGCGGCGCTGCGGGATCAACCGACGCGGCGGGACTCCATGCCGGTCGCACCCCCGCGCCCGCCGACCGCGCCGACCGCGCCAACCGCGCCGACCGCGCCTCAACCGCCGAACCTGTCAAGCGCGTCCGAGCAGCGGATGGTCGACGTGGCCGCGCCCTTCGCACCGCGAGTCCGCGAGAGGCCCCGAACGGTCGGCGAGAGGATCGTGGCCTGGCCCGCGACGGCCTTCAGTGTTTTAGGGTTGAAATAACGTGTTCACGACTGGAATCCTGGAAATTGCAGTGAGAGAGGATGTTCAATGGGTCGGGTAAGCGACGCGATGTGGCGGGCCGAAAACCACGAAAACGAGGCTGGTGGTGCAGGCACCGACGAAGTGCCGTCTGTCTCCAGCGAAGCGCCGTTTGTCTCCGGCGAGGATGTGGGATTCGTCTCTCGCGAGGATGGGGGATTTGTCTCTCGAAATGCCGGGACGTTTGTCTCCTCGACGGATGAGGGAGGGTTTGTTTCCGGTCAGGATGAAGAAAAAGACGTCGCGGTTTACGTCTTCAATCCGTCGGAACGCAACACGCCTCCGTCAATGGTGCTCACACAGCGACCGCAGGCGATCCCGATTGAGCGCACGCGCGCCGACGCGAGTCCCGACCAAGAGATTCGAATCGGCTTTGTGTTGGAGACGCTGTTCAGACACCGATGGCTGATGGCCGTCGTCGTTGGAATATCCATCGCGCTCGCCGTCGCCTACAACGGCGTCGCCGTTCCGGTCTTCGAGGCCCGCGCGCGATTGATCATCGAGCCTAGCTCGAACGAGGTCGCGCCGTTCCGCGGGGCGTTGACCGAAGACCAGGGCAGACTTGATTATTACGTCACGCAGATAGAGGTGGTTCGTAGCCGAGCGACTGTCGGCAAAGCACTCGAACGGCTCAAGCTTCTGCGTGGGGATGAGAAGGCGCAGGCCGACCAGGTCTCGTCCGTGCTCGGGGCACTCGTTGTGGCCCCCGTAAAGGGCGATATGGGAGAGAGCCGCGTCCTCAGCGTCAGCTATCGATCAACGAACCCGGAACGCGCCGCGCAGATCGCCAACGGGGTCACGCAAACTTACGTGGATCAGAATCTGGAGTCTCGCCGGCAGGGCAGCCGAGCGGCATTCGAGTCGTTGAATCAACACCTTGCCGAGCTCCGCAACGACGTGACGACCACCCAGGGCGCGGTCCAACGTTACCGCGAGCAAAAGGATTCGGTCTCGCTGGGCGATCAGCAGAACATCGTCGGCCAGAAGCTGGCCCAGCTCAATCAAGCGGTGACTGGGGCTCGAATGGAGCGGCTGGACAAGCAGAACCTTTACGAGCAGCTCAAGAAGATCCGGCAGAGTGGCGCACCACTCGACACGTTTTCCCCGATTCTTTCCAACCAATTCGTGCAGGGCCTGAAGGGCGAACTTGCCGCACTGCAGCGGGAGCGGGGCCAACTGGCTGAACGGCTTGGGGACGCCCATCCCGACATGATCAGGGTCAATTCGTCCATCGCAGCCGCAGAGCGCCGCCTGAGCGACGAGATCGCAAAGATTGTCGAGGGCATCGAGAACGACTACAAAGGGTCTCAGGCCAGGGAAAGCGCGATGGCGGAGGCCCTCGAGACGCAGAAACGAGAGGTGCTCTCGCTCAGCCAGAAGTCGATCGGGTTCGGCGCCCTGCAGCGGGATGCGACCAGCACGCAGCAGATGTTCGACACCGTTCTGCAGCGGGTCAAGGAGACGGAGCTGTCCGGCGAGTTGCAGACCAACAACGCCAAGGTCCTCGACGCCGCAGAGGTTCCTCGCGTACCGATTTGGCCGCGAAAGCAGCTCAATCTGATTATCGCGCTGCTCGGAGGCGGGTTCTTGGCGATGGCTCTCGCATTCACCAGGGAGCACTTGAATCCGCGGCTCGCCAGGCGGGACGACATCTCGGCCGCGCTCGGCCTGCCAGTTCTGGGAACGGCTCCCAGGATCAGTCGATTGAAGGTTCGTTCCTCGCTCGAGACGCTGCCGCCAGCCTTCCAGGAAGCGGTCCGCGCCCTTCGAACGAGAATTCTCCTGTCGCCGATTGGAGGCGCCGCGCGTGCCATGGTGGTGACCAGTACGAATGCGGGGGAAGGCAAGACAGTGATTGCGAGCAGCCTCGCCGCCTCGATGGCGATGGCGGGCCGCCGGGTGCTGCTGGTGGACGCCGACCTGCGCCGCCCGCAATTGCACCAGATGTTCAATATTCCAAAATCGCCGGGGCTGTCGGACCTGTTGATGCGCGGGGTCAAGCCGAGCGACGCTGTGGTCGCATCGTCGGTCCACGGGCTGTTCCTCCTACCAGCCGGCACCGACATCGGGAACCCGAGCGAGGCGCTCGACAACCAACGCCTGACCAAGCTGATACAGGGGTTCGGCGACGATTTCGATATGGTCGTGTTCGATTGTCCTCCGGTCATGCCCGTCGCCGACGCGACAATCATTGCGAACGCGGCCTCATCGGTCCTGTTCGTCGTGGGAGCGGGGACGACGAGCCGGGGCGACGCCCAGGTAGCCATCGACCGGCTCTCGGCGGTACAGGTCCAGGTGGTGGGCGTCGTACTCAACAAAGCCCGGCCGGATTCCGCATCCGCTTACCACTATCAACCTTCCCTGACAGAACACACGGCGTAGACGCTCCATAGAACGACCCGTAGACGATCCGCGCACCACGCGCGGATCGTCCAACTCACCAGGACCGGGAAAACATGTCGACGCGGGACCGTACGGGCGAAGCTGTCTCTGGTCCGGCCTGGAATCCAGGCGAATCCGACCCAGCCGCACGCGTCATCTGCTCGACGGGCCTTGCGTTTGTGCGCTGCGAGGTCACGAAATGTCAATCGCGTCGCGTCGTCCACACATCGAACGGAGTAAAGCACGCATGAAGATACTGATCACCGGCAACCTGGGGTACGTCGGGCCTTGGGTTACCCGCCAACTGCGACGGCGCTATCCGGATGCGTCCCTCGTCGGCGTGGACGTCGGCTATTTCGCCCATTGTCTGACCGATGCCTGTCGTGTGCCGGAAGCGCTGCTGGACGCTCAGTATTATGCGGACATCCGGAACCTTCCGTCGGGGCTCCTCAATGGCGTCGACGCGATTGTCCATCTGGCGGCGATTTCCAACGACCCCATGGGCAACGCCTTCGAGGACGTGACCCTCGACGTCAACCATCGCGCGGGCGTCGAGCTGGCGCGCCAGGCAAAGGCCGCCGGTGTCCGCTATTTCGTCTTCGCGTCGAGCTGCAGCGTGTACGGTGCGGCGGACGATCAGCCGCGCACCGAACGGTCGGCCGTCGATCCACTGACCGCGTACGCGAAGTCCAAGGTGCTCACCGAGCAGGGGCTGAAGGAACTGGCCGGATCCACGTTTCGTGTGTCCTGCCTGCGGTTCGCGACCGCGTGCGGGATGAGCGACCGGTTACGCCTGGATCTCGTGCTGAACGACTTCGTCGCCTGCGCGCTGTCGGCTGGCCGCATCACCGTACTGAGCGACGGCACGCCCTGGAGGCCGCTCATCAACGTCAAGGACATGGCACTCGCGATTGAGTGGGCCCTCGGCCGCGACGTCGAAGCGGGTGGAGACTTCCTGATCGTCAACGCGGGGACCAACGCCTGGAACTATCAGGTCCAGGAGCTTGCACGGGCCGTCGCGCAGGCGATTCCGGGCACCGAGGTGTCGATCAACGAGGCGGCGCCTCCGGACAAGAGGTCCTACCGCGTGGATTTTTCGCTGTTCCAGTCGCTGGCGCCGGCGCATCAGCCGCAGGCGGACCTCATCGGCACCATCGATGCCCTGCGCAACGGTCTGGCGGCGATGCACTTCCACGACCAGGACTTTCGCAACTCTTCGCTCATGCGTCTGCGCGTGCTGTCCGACTTGATGGCCCGCGGTCTCTTGAACCGGACGCTCGAATGGACGGATAAGCATCCGCTCGACGTCGCCGCCGAAGCCGAACACGACAATCGCCTGGCCGCGCCCGTTGTCTAGACTCGAACCCATGCGCTCTGTCAGCTCCCGACTCCTCATGCTCTGGCTCCTGTGCGTGGTTGCAGGGACCCTCGCGCCATTTGGCTTTGCCGCGGACGGCGGAGAGCACGGTCTCAGGCCGCTCGCGTACGGCGCGTTCGAGCGCGATCCGGTTCACTTCGTGTTCAACATGCTCCTGTTCATGCCATTGGGCGGGCTGCTGTACCACGAGGCGCGGCGTCGATCCGACAAGGTGCTCCCGGTCGTGATCCTGGCCGGCATGGCGGGCCTGTCGATCTCGCTGACCATCGAGTGCCTCCAGGCGTTCTTGCCAACCAGGGACTCGTCGCTCATCGATCTGCTGGCGAACACGGTCGGCTCGATGATCGGAGTGGCTGCGGACCGCCGATGGGGAACGGCTGCGGAGGAACGTCTCAATCGGATGCGGGCCGGGACCTCGCCGGTCACGCTTGGCGTCTTGATGGGAGGCTTTCTGTGTGTGGCGTTGCTGGTCTCGGCAACGCTGCAGGCGGGAACGCGCCTGAGCAACTGGGATCCGAAGTATCCGCTGTTGATCGGCAACGAATACACCGGAGACCGCCCCTGGCGAGGTCGTGTGGTGGCACTCGACATCACCGATGCCGCGACACCGGCTGATGCCGTGCGCCGGTTTTCCGCAGGCGAGTCGGTCGCGTTGCCTGGAGCACGGATCGCCACGTTCGCTTTCAACGGGGGGGCGTCGTACAACGACGCGTCCGGCAGTCTGCCCGGCCTCGAGTGGACGGAGCCCCAGAGCGCACATGGTCAGGTCGGCGTGCAGCTGGCCGGCACGTCCTGGCTGCAAAGTGCGGGACCGGCATCGGAGCTGGCCAGGCGCCTCCAGAAGACCAACGCGTTTACCCTGCACATCACCTGCGCCACCGACGACATCGACCAGGACGGCCCGGCACGGATTGTGTCGAACTCGGTCAGCCCATTCCTGCGAAACTTCACGATGGGTCAGCAGGGCAGCGATTTGGTGTTTCGCCTGCGAACACCCGACACCGGCCTCAACGGGTATCCGCTCGAAATCTACGTCCCGGGGGTGTTCAAGGATCGGCATGTCCGCGACATTCTGGCCACCTACGACGGGGCCACGCTGCTCGTCGCCACGGCCCATGGCGATGCCGTTTCGAGCACGAAGCTGACACCCGGAGCCAGCCTCGCGCTCGCGATTGACAGTCTGCACGTCCTTCCCGACCAACTCGATCGGTACGAGCTGGCATACGTAGCCGCGCTGTCCCTGATTCCGGGAGGGCTGATCGGCCTGCTCGGCAAGACGATCCGTGAGCGGCGCATGTTCAGCGCCGCCTGGGTGATCGCGTTCGCCGTGCTGCTCGAGACGACGACCGTCGGGGTGAGCGGCGGCGCCTTCGCCTGGGCCGACGTCGCTCGAACCGCCGCCGTGGGAACCGCGGTGCTCGCGGTCTTCAATGTGATCTTTACCAGCGCCAACATGCCATGGCGCCCGTCGAAAGGCGCCCGCGTTGCGCTCAACGCAGCGCACTGGAATTCTAGCCCCGCTGAAGGCATCAGCGGCGCGACATTCTGAGGAAGCAGTGTCTGTAAATATCCTGGGCCTCTCGGCCTTCTATCATGATTCGGCGGCAGCTCTACTCCGCGACGGCACGATCGTCGCAGCGGCGCAGGAAGAGCGGTTCACGCGACGCAAGCACGACCCGGCGTTTCCCACCAACGCAGCGGCATTCTGTCTGAGCGAGGCGGGGATCAGTGCTGGCGATCTGACGGCGGTCGCGTTCTACGAACGGCCGCTGGTGAAATGGGACCGGCTCGTCGAGACGTTTTCGGAATTTGCTCCTCGTGGGTTTGCGTTGTTCGAGGAGGCGATGCCGACCTGGGCGGAGCTCAAGCTCCAATTGCCGTCCCGGGTCCGTACGGCGCTCCCTGGGTTCTCCGGAGACGTGTACTTCGTCGATCACCATGAGTCGCACGCCGCGAGCGCCTTCTTCCCGTCGCCGTTTTCCGAGGCGGCGATTCTGACCGTGGATGCCGTCGGCGAATGGAGCACCAGCACGTTCGGGACAGGCCACGGCAACCAGCTCGTTCTGAGTCACGAGCAGCGGTTTCCGCACTCGCTCGGCATGCTGTATTCGGCCTTCACCCACTACGCGGGATTCCGGGTGAACTCGGGCGAATACAAACTGATGGGTCTGGCACCATACGGGAAGCCTCGGTACGTCGATCTGATCCGGGATCGGCTCATCAAGCTCATGGCCGACGGATCGATCTGGATGGACATGAGCTACTTCCACTATGGCCAGGGGCTCACGATGACGTCGCCCCGGTTCCATGAGTTGTTCGGGGGGCCTCCGCGGGAGCCCGAAGCGCTGATCACGGCCAAGGAAATGGACCTTGCCGCCTCCATCCAGGTGGTGTGCGAAGACGCCATGCTCGCCGCGGCTCGGCATCTCCACAGTGAGACCAAGACGCCCAACCTCGTCATGGCCGGAGGCGTAGCGCTCAACTGCGTGGCGAACGGGCGCCTCCGACGTGAAGGGCCGTTCGAGAATATCTGGATTCAACCGGCCGCCGGCGACGCCGGTGGCGCGCTCGGCGCCGCCCTCCTGGTGTGGCACCGCGAGATGAACCAGCCGAGGCAGCCGCAGTTTCCCGACGCTCAAAGCGGTTCCCTGCTCGGCCCGAAATTCTCGAACGACGACATCGGCCTCTTCCTGGATTCCATGGGGGCCGCCTACGAGCACATTCCCGACGAGGAGACGCTCCTGGATCGGGTCGCGCGTCTGATGGCGGAGGAGAAGGTCGTCGGATGGTTCCAAGGTCGAATGGAGTTCGGTCCACGTGCCCTGGGCTGTCGGAGCATCATCGGCGACGCGCGCTCGCCGCGCATGCAGCAGAAGATGAACGTCAGCATCAAGTTTCGGGAATCGTTCCGTCCGTTTGCGCCGTGCATCCTCCGGGAGCATGCGCACGAATACTTTGAGATGCGCCCCGACGAGGAGAGCCCCTACATGCTCTTCGTAGCGCCTGTGCTGAGCACATGGCGGACGCAACTGACCGATAGAGATCGCCAGGACATGGAGAATCCGGATCTCAGGGTTCGGGTATCGGTAAAGCGATCGACAGTGCCGGCGGTGACCCACGTCGACTATTCGGCGCGAATCCAGACCGTGGACGAGGGGCGTCACGGCCGCTATTACCGGCTCATGCGCCACTTCCACGCGCTGACCGACTGCCCTGTGATCGTCAATACCAGCTTCAACATCCGCGGCGAGCCGATCGTCTGCACGCCTGACGATGCCTATCGCTGCTTCATGGCGACCGACATGGACTGTCTTGTACTGGAAGACCACATTCTGTTGAAAAACGCCCAGACCTTCAGCCTCATTCCCAATATCGACGACTACAGAAAGCAATACTCCGGTGCCCTTGACTAAGCCGCAGCCACCATTGACCGTCTCGTTCCGCCGCGCCGACATCCGCGCGCTCTGGATCATCACAACGGCCGTCTTCTCACTCGCGGTGGGGTTGGCGGCAGACACATTCGGCGCCCCGATGCCGTGGGCCTGGGGAGTCGCAGCGCTCGCCCTGCCGCTCCCCGGTCTCGTCTGGCCGCCGTGGTTCCGGCTCGGCGTGAGAGTGTGGAACAGGTGCGCCGAGTCTGGTGCCGCCGTCCTTCGCGCGTATGTCTTGAAGGTTGGCTACTACCTGCTCTTTTCGGGCGTGGGCCGGACCGGCTCGGCGCTGGATCTCGACCTCCGTAATGGCGAGACCTCGCGTTGGATTTCAAGAGCGCGTCACGAGCAGACGTTCGCGGGTTGCAATCGGCCGTCCGCGCAGGGTGGCTGGTGGGGGCGCGAACTGCTCGCCTCCGCCGGGCTCCGGGGGAATGCCTGGCAGGTGAGCTTGCTCCCTGTCATGCTGCTACTGATGCTGTTGCGGAAAGAAGGACAAGAGAGCGCTCTGCCTTCGAGCACCTACACGTTGTATTGATATGACGCGAGTCCCTGTCCCTGTCCTGCTCGCTAATACGTTGCGTCAAAGCGTAGAAAAACCATGATTCGAGTGCTTATTACAGCCGTGACAGCGCTGCTGTCCTGGGTCCTGCTGCTGCCCGTGGTCCTGCTGACCGGAGCGGCGTGGCTGTTCGCCACATCCGTACGTGCGCTCGGCCGGCTGATGGAGCCGCGCTTCGTGCCCTGGACAGACCTGATGACCTTCGATCAGAAGCTCGGGTGGCGGCCACGCCCGAACCTGGACGTGAACTACCTGGCCCAGCGCGACGATGTCTTCCACATCGTCACCGACCAGGAAGGCTGGCAAGGCACACGGGCGCTCGACGACAGCTCGATGGTGGTCATCGGCGATTCGTTCGCGTTCGGCTATGGGATCGACACAGGCAAGAGCTTCGCCGATCTGAATCCGAAGTTGACAATCAAGGGGATTGGGGCACCTGGGTACAGCATGGTTCAGCCCGTGCTCCTCATGGAACAATTCGCCGAGCGGCTCAAAGGGAAGCTCGTCGTGTGGTTCATATGCCTTGAGAACGACCTCGAGGACAATCTCGCCCCCGCGATGACTAGCTACCGATCGCCATTCGTGCGACCGTCCCGGCAACATGAGGGATGGGAGATTGCACAGGACCACGTCGGACCGTCACCGTGGCTGTCCTCAGTGTGGGGCAGCGGCAGAAAGCGGATCCTGCCTTATCTTTGTGTACCTGGCCCGATCGCCGACAGAACCTACGCCGGCAGCGACTACCTCATCGGCAGGGCCGCCGCGGCATGCAGTCTCGTGGGGGCCCAATTGGTCCTCATGACTGTCCCGGATCCGACACAGCTGACGGTCGAGAGTCGCGCAAATCTGGCTGCCCTGAGCGGTAACCCCGACGCTTGCGACGTCGACCTCCCCGACAAGCGGATCGCCGAGAGTTGCAAGCGACACGGCGTCCCCATCATCGTCGGGAAAGATCACCTGTCGGCATCCGACTACAAGCCGATCGAAGGTCTTCATTGGAACGCCCGGGGGCATCGCCGGACGGCCGACGTGCTCGGCCGCGTCTATGAGTCGTTCAGGTCAGGAGCTATCGAGGGGGTCGCGTCGGAGTCGCACTCGATGCTTGCCATCGACCGACTGGCGAGGCTCGACGAATCAACCGCGGTTTCGAGATGAATCGCTCATGTCCCCGAACGTAAGCGTCGTCATCCCGGTCTTCAATCGGCCGGCGGCGGTCCGCCGCGCGATCGACAGTGTGCTGGGACAGACCTACCAGGACTTCGAGATCATCGTCGTGGACGATGGGTCGACGGACGCCACCCCGGCGGCCGTCGAGGCGCTCGCCGACCCACGGATCAGGCTGATTCGTCACGGTCGGAACCGTGGCGGGAGTGCGGCCAGGAATACCGGAATCAGAGCCAGTTCGGCACCATACGTCGCCTTTCTCGATTCGGATGACGAATGGCTGCCGACAAAGTTGGCCCAGCAACTGGAAGTGTTCGAGCGTTCCAGTGACCAGGTAGGACTCGTCTACACCGGAGCCGAGCGGGTATTTCCCGATGGCAGCGTAAGTCGGCACATCCCGCGCCGGCGGGTCGATCTGTCGCTGGCACTGTTGACCGACAACGTCGTCGGCGAAACATCACTCGGCATGGTACGCCGGAGCGCCCTGGAGGCTGTCGACGGCTTCGACGAAAGCCTGCCCTCGTGTCAGGACCTGGACCTGTGGCTGAGAGTTTGCGAACAGTTCAGTGCCGATATCGTTCCCGCCCCGCTCGTCAGAATCTCCAACGGCAGCGACAGCGGCAGGATCACGACCAACGTGTCCGGCAGCATTCGGGGCCGCGAGCTCTATTGCCGCAAGCACAGAGAGAAGATGATTCGGCACGGTGTGCTGCACCTCTTCCTGCGCGAGAGCGGCTGGCGGCAACACCGTGCATGTCGCAACGCCCGGCTCGCTCGCCGCTACTATCTGGAATCGCTTGGCGCCAACCCGTTTGCGCCGGTGACGTACTTGCTGCTGCTGGCCGCTTACCTGCCGATCTCGTGGTTCGATCAAGTGGCCCGGTGCAAACGCCTCGCGGCGCGGAGCCTGGGGTTTGGTCCTGAAGCATGGTTCGCCGAGACTCCCCATCGACCAACGTCGCCGGCGAACCTGCTACCGAACACACCCAAGGATTCGGCAGCCTCATGAGATCGAGAGCTGGCGCAACACTCACTCTGTCTCGAAGAGCTTTCAGGTTCAATGCGTAGACTCACCCGATACCTGCTCTGGGCATTTGTGTTCACGGTGCCGTGGGACAATTTCCCACTTCCGATCGTCGGCTCCGTCAGCCGCGTTTTCGGATTGGCTCTGGTCGGCGTGGCGCTCCTGACGATCGTGATGCAGGGGCGCTTCCGAAGACCAGATGGTGTCCTGGTGTTGTCGATCGCGTTCAGTGTGTGGGGCACTCTGTCGCTGTTGTGGACCATTTCTTACGAGACCACGGTCGTTGCCGCCATCACGCTCGCGCAGTTCGTCGCCAGCGTCTGGGTGATTCGAGAGTTCGTCCGCACAAGAGAAGAGATCCAACCGCTGCTTGGCGCCACCTGCCTCGGTTTGTTCGTGCCCCTGGTGAGCATTTTCAACAACTTCAGACTCGGTATTAGTATCAACAGGTATGAAAGCCGCTTCACCGGCAGCGGCTTCAACGCCGACCAGGCTGGACTGTATCTGGTCCTCGGGCTGCCTATCGCCTGGCACCTGATCATGCATCGCCGCGGCATCCTCCGGGTCGCGGGAGTGATCTACTTCGTGGCGGCGCCGGTCGGGCTCATGCTGACCGCGACACGCGGAGCCGTGGTGGCTGGAGTTGTGGCTTGTTCAATCATCCCGCTCACTCTTCCCCGCCAATCGCTGCGGACCTACGCGCTCGTCGGTGCGATGCTGATCCTCGGCGCAGTATCCGCAACGGCAATCGTGCCTCGGGCCAACCTGCAGCGAATTCTCGGGATTACGGATGAGGTGATGGGAGGCGGAAACATGTCCGGGCGGACGGACATCTGGAGCGCTGGATCGCAGGCTTTCGTGCAACGTCCGCTCATAGGTGCGGGACTTGGCGCGTCCGGCGCAGCGATCGAGCCCTTTCTTCGCAAGAGGCTGCCTGCCCACAACCTGACGCTTGGGTTGCTGGTCGAAGTCGGGATCGTCGGTCTGGGTCTTTTCGCTGGCCTCATCACGGCCTGTGCCTGGACCATCTATCGGTCACCACCACCCCACAGGGCGCTCTGGGGTGTGATCCTCCTCACCTGGCTGGTAGCCGGCCTGTCCGGTAGCCCGGAGGCCGTAAAATTCACATGGGTGTTGTTCGGATTGGTTGCCGCGCAGAGTGGCGTGGCACGAACCGTTAGGACCGTGTCACGGGTGAAAACAACAAACCGCCCCGCCGCCGAGTCGCTACACCCCCTTCCCATCTGACAACCAGAAGAGAGTCTCTAATGCAGACCGAAGTTCCATTCTACCGTCCGGATATCCGTGAAGCCGAAATTCAGGAGGTCGTCGCCGCGCTTCGTTCGGGCTGGCTGACAACCGGGCCGCGCGTGAAACAGTTCGAGGAGGCATTTGCAAACGCCGTCGGCGCCCCGCATGCGGTCGCGTTGAACTCCTGCACCGCTGCTCTCCATTTGGCGGTGCATGCGCTCGGCCTGCGTCAGGGTGACGGCGTCCTCGTCCCCGCGTTGACGTTTGCGGCCACGGCCGAAGTGGTTCGGTACGAGGGCGGGATTCCCATTCTCGTCGACTGCGACCCGGTCACGCTCAATATGGATCTCCTCCACGCGGAGCGGACGCTTCTCTCTCTCAGATCGGGCGGCACGCTCGCGGGGCTGCCGCGAGACCTGCCGGTAGTCGGCATGATCCCCGTGCACGTGGGCGGGATGATGCTGAACATCGACGACATCAATGCCTTTGCGTCGCGCCACAACCTCTGGGTGGTCGAAGACGCGGCGCATGCGTTTCCTGCTGCCTGGCGACGGGGGCCGGAAGCAGCGTGGCAGCAGTGCGGCCAGCAGACCGCCGCGATCTCGTGCTTCTCGTTCTATGCGAACAAGACGATCACGACCGGTGAAGGCGGCATGGCCGTTACCGCCGACGCCAAACTGGCCGCGCGCATGCGATTGCTCTCGCTCCACGGACTTTCGCACGATGCCTGGGGAAGATACTCGGGCGGTGGCAGTTGGGACTACCGTATCCTCGCCCCTGGCTACAAGTACAACATGACCGATGTCGCCGCCGCCATCGGCATCCATCAACTCGCCCGTGCGGAAGAGATGCGGTGCGCCAGGGAGGCGATCGCGCAGGAGTACCGTGATCGATTGGGCGATGTCGGCGAGATCGAGCTCCCGCCGATCGACACGGATCGAGTGCACTCGTGGCACCTGTTTCCGATCCGGTTGCGTCTCGAGACCCTGGCGATCGATCGCAACGCCTTCATCCGAGAGTTGAACCAGGCGGGGGTATCGTGCTCGGTGCACTGGCGCCCGCTGCATCTCCATCCGTACTACGAGGAAACGTTTGGCTGGAGTCCAGACGATCTGCCTGCGGCAACGGCCGTCTGGGCGCGTCTGATCAGCTTGCCGCTCTTTTCGACGATGAGCCGGCACGAAATCGATACCGTCGTCGACAAGGTTCGGGCCGCGTGCGGCCGCTCGTCACGGCTGACTGTCACCCGGTAATCTGAAAATCAATCAATGAACCAGCACGTGGATTCCTGGCCCTTCGTAAGCGTCGTGATACCGGTCCGCAATGAGGCCGTGTTCATCGCCGATTTGATCGGCGCGATCCTCGAGCAGGACTATCCTGCCGATCGCCTCGAAGTGATCGTCGCCGACGGTCAGTCGACGGACGGCACACGCGAGGCCCTGGCCTCCCTTCAGGCGAGACACTCTAGGCTCCTGGTCGTCGACAATCCTGGTCGCATCGTGTCGACCGGCCTGAATATTGCGGTGGCGCGCTCCAAAGGAGACGTCATCATCCGAATCGACGGTCATGCGCTGATCGCGCCCGATTTCATTCGACAGAATGTGGCGCTCCTGGCGGCGCATCCGGAAGCCTGGATCGTGGGCGGACCCATTCAACATGCCGCGACCACCACGCTCGGGAAAGCCGTGGCGGTTGCGATGTCGCATCCGCTCGGCGTGGGCAATGCCCGGCATCGTTTCCCCGGGTTCGAGGGGTACGTGGAGAGTGCGCAATTTCCCGCGCTCAGACGCTGGGTGTTCGATCGCGTCGGCCTGTTCGACGAGCGGCTGGTGCGAAATCAGGACGATGAGTTCAACTACCGGATCGGCCAGGCGGGTGGCAAGATCTTCATCTCGCCCAGCGTGAAGTATTCCTATTTCGTGCGCGAGCGTCTCGGGCAGCTATTCAAGCAGTACTTTCAGTACGGCTTCTGGCGGATCCCGGTCGTCGAGAAACATGGGCGGCCAACCACGCTGCGTCAGATGGCGCCAACGCTGTTCTACCTGGCATGTGTGGTTCTGGCATTGGCGGGTCTATGGTGGCGCGAACCGCTGCTTGCCGTCGGTCTCCCCCTTCTGTATGCGACCGGGCTTCTCCTCGCGGGGGTTCACAGCGTGCGGCGGAACGACCTTCGTGTCTCGTCGTGTGTGCCGATCGCGATTGCGACCATGCACGCCGGCTACGCCCTGGGGCTGGGATACGGCCTGTGGGCGCGGTTCTTTCGAGCCGGTGCGTGGGACGCCCAAGGAAAAATGGCGGCCATCAGCCGCTGATTGTCTCACTCCAGTTCCGATCAAACACAATATGTGCGGCATCGTTGGCATCGTCGCGTCGGATGGCAGAGTGGATCCTCATGTGCTGCAACGGATGAACGACCTCGTCGCTCATCGCGGCCCAGATGGTGAGGGCTTCTTGCTGGCGTCTGGGGATTGGAATCAGCTGCGGTATTCGTTTCAGCGGCGTGCCAGCGACGCCGCGATGGGGGATTCCCCGGCGCGCGTGGGCCTTGGCCACCGGCGTCTCGCCATCCTCGACCTGTCGGACCGTGGGTTGCAGCCGATGTGCACGCCAGACGGGCGGACCTGGATCGTTTTCAACGGCGAAATCTACAACCATCAGGAGATCCGAACGCTGCTCGAGTCAGCGGGCCACAAATTTTCGACGCGAACCGATACTGAGGTGCTGCTGAAGGCGTACGTGGAATGGGGAGAAGACTGCCTCGAACGGCTCGATGGCATGTTTGCGCTGGCGATTTGGGACGATGCCAAACGACATCTCTTCTGCGCGAGAGACCGACTGGGCATCAAGCCGTTCTACTACGCGACGTTGGCTGGCTGCTTCGTGTTCGCTTCGGAGATCAAGGCGCTCTTCGCCTACCCGCCATGCCGCCCCGAGCCGGATGACCACGCGGTCGTCGGGTTTCTTGCGCATGGCAACTGCGACTATGTGGAGCGGACGCTGTTCCGGAATGTTCGTGCCCTGCCGGCCGCGCATACCTTGACCGTCGACGCCACCGGCCGCACGGTGATTCGACGCTACTGGAGTCTCGACCCGCAGTCGAGGCGTGGACAGAGCGATGCGGACCAGGTGGCGGAACTGCGCGAGACACTCATCGCGACGGTACGGAGTCACCTGATCAGCGACGTCCGAGTGGGGAGCTGCCTGAGCGGCGGGCTCGACTCGTCGACCCTGGTCGGGATCATCGGAAAACTTTGGCGGGAGCAGCCCGAGGCGGCCGCGTCAATTGGCGACCGTCTGTTTACGTTCACCTCGTGTTACGAGCAGGCCGCCTTCGACGAACGAAAGTACGCACTCGAGATCGCTCAGTCCGCTGGTGCGCGGCCGCACCTGGTGTTCCCCTCACCGGATGATTTCTGGTCGGACTTTCAACGGATGGCATGGCATCAGGATATGCCATTCGGGGCGCTCAGCTTCTATGCCCAGTGGCGCGTGATGCGGGCGGCCAGCGAGGGTGGTGTCAAGGTATTGATTGACGGGCAGGGCGGCGACGAGGTGTTTGGTGGATACGCAAAGTTCCGCTACGCTTACCTTGCCTCTCTCCTTCGATCGGGACGAATCGGCACGGCTGCGCGGGAGCTCACGGGAATGCTACGTCAGGGCGATCGCTACGTTCTGGATATCAGGAACGGCTATCGCTACCTGCCGCCCTTCATGCGGCGTGCGCTGCACATGGATTCCGCCCTTCAGAACATCGTGACCGCCGACTGGAACGCGGCGGTGGCGGACGACAGCTCGCCCGCCGCGCGCTGGTGGCGCAATGCCGGCAGCGACCGCAATGGCTCGCATTGCACGTCGCTGCAGCGAATCCAGATGGATGACATCGGCGTCGACACGCTGCCGCAGCTGCTGCGCATGGAAGACCGATCGTCAATGGCTTTCTCACTGGAGGCCCGTGTCCCGCTGTTGGATCACCACGTTGTCGAGTTGGGCGTGTCGCTTCCGGACCACTTGAAGGTGAACAACGGGTGGAGCAAGTTTGCGGTCCGCCAGGCCATGGCGGGCGTCGTCCCAGACGCGGTCAGGCTGCGAAAATCCAAGCTCGGATTCGCCGCGCCGGATCGCGCGTGGCTTGCCGGCGACCTCCGTGGTGCCATTGTCGGCCTGCTCAGCGGCGAGTTGCGCTGCCGGCGCTACGTGGACGTCGCCGCGTTGAGGCGTTGGTATGAAGCCTCCAGCGCGGGAAGCACCAATACCGAGTCATTTCTCGGCCTGTTCAGGATCCTTTCGCTCGAGATGTGGATGCGAGCGTTCGCCTTATAACTGGATCTTCTATGGTGAAACGTCCGCTCGACGTCGTTGTCGCTGGCCTCGCGTTGGCCGTGACGTCGCCGTTATTCGTCGTCGCAGCCATCGGCATCAAGCTCACCAGCCCGGGTCCCATCTTCTATCGGGCAAAACGCATCGGCCGTGACCTTCGCCGAAGCCGGTCGGACTCCGGAGCCCCCGTCCACCTGGGCGAACGACGACGGCAGGACGGCTATTACGGCCGCGAGTTCACGATGTATAAGTTCCGGACGATGCGGGTTGACAGCGACGCCTCGAGTCCGATTACCGCTGCCAGGGACTCCCGCGTGTTCCCGTTCGGGGCATTCCTGCGAGCCACGAAGATCGATGAGTTGCCTCAACTGGTCAATGTACTGAAGGGTGATATGAGCATCGTTGGTCCCCGGCCGGAAGCGCCGGAGATCGTACGTGGCCATTATTCGGCTGACGACATCACCACGCTGCAGGTGCCGCCAGGTGTAACGAGCCCTGGGACGGTGTATTACTACACCCACGGCGAATCCACGCTGGCCGCAGATTCCACCGTGGATCACTACGTCAAGCGTTTACTGCCAGTAAAGCTGGCACTGGATCGCGTCTATATCCAGCGCGGGCGCGCCCTCTATGACATTCGCGTGATATTTCGCACCGCTGCCGCGATCCTCGCGCGGATTGTTGGCGCACGGCGGTTTCCTGAGCCGCCGGAACTTGCGAAGACGGATACAAACGCCTATCGGCCCGCCGACGATCGAGAATCCGAAAAGCGGAGCGAGCGCTGACGTCTCCGGACGCCGACTGCTGATTCTGAACTGCGACCCGGGCCGCCGCTTCCGCAACCTCCCGCCTCCCGCCCCCGCATTCGCCAAGTCTCAGCACAAACTCGAACGCCGTTCACCGTCTCGACTCATCTCTCTGAACCAACGTCTTCTTATCTTTACTACGAACGTCAAATGAAAACTATTCGATTCACACCCAGATCCGTGATTCTTCCGCGTAGAGCTGCTCGAATGTTCGACACCGCCGTCCAGGCGCTTCCGGCGCGGGAGGTGCGGGCCCACCTCCTCGCGACTGTTGTCTCCTTCATCGGGGGGCTCGCCCAGTGAGCACCATTCGCACGGCTCTGGTCGGTTGCGGCCGCATCAGCGACACTCACATCGAGACGTTGAAGACCTTACCGAATGTCGAGGTCGTGGCTCTGTGCGATCTCAACGCGACGATGGCTCGCGATCAGGCCGCCCGCTACGGAATTGCCGGCGTCTATACCGACATGGAACAGATGATGCGCGAGGTTCAGCCGAACGTCGTTCACCTTCTCACCCCGCCCCGCACTCATCGGGCCTTGGCGCTCATTGCCGCGAAGTATCACGCACACATGTACGTGGAAAAGCCACTGGCCTCGAGCCTGGACGATGCGCGATGTATCGTCGAAGCCGCCAAGAACGCAGGCGTCCACGTCTGCCCGGGTCACAGCCTGCTCTTCGACCCGTGCTTTCTTGAAGCCTGCCGGCGCATTCGTGAAGGCGAGGTGGGGGAGATCATTTCCGTCCGGGTCGAGCAGGGGTTCAGCTATGAGGGCGAGGCACGCGGGGCGGTCATCCCCTGGAGCTACACCTATGACTGGGGTCTGTTTGAAAACCTCATGACCCACGCTCTCTATGTCGCCTGTCACTTCCTGAACGAACCTGGCGACCCGCAGGTCGTAGCCCTCAATCCGGGACAGGTTCGTGAAGCCGCGGTCGAGGAGATCCGCGTGCTGATTCCCTCCGCCAACGCCATCGGGGAAGTCTCGCTGTCGCTCTGCGCCGCTCCGGAATGTAACCGCCTCGAAGTCGTCGGAACCAGCGGCAGAATCATGATCGATTTCGTGACGATGACGGTCGTGAGCCGTCGGAGCAGCGGGCTGCCCTCTTTCGTCGATCGGTTCAGTTTGAATTTCAGAACGGCCGCCAGCCTGATTCGGTCCGGCACCAGTGTCGCGGCCGGAATCGTCACCGGCAAGGTGAAGCGATATATGGGCCTGCGCGGACTGATCCTGAACTTTTACGAGTCTCTGGAGAAGGGGATCGCCCCGTCCGTACTGCCCGAGCATGGGATCCTGAATCTCCGCCTCATGGATCAGATCAAGGCGTCCTGCGGCGCATTGGCCAAACGTCGTGCGATGATGGCGGCGCCTGATGCGTCCGCCATGCCGCCAAAAGCTCTGGTCACTGGTGCGTCAGGGTTCCTCGGCGGACAGGTCGTCGAGCGACTGTCGGCTGAAGCGCCGGTTCGAGCGATGACCCGATTGGTTTCGCGAGCCAGACAGAGGCCGGGAGTCGAGTGGATTCAGGGCGATCTGGGCTCCGAGATGGAACTGCGCAAGGCGCTCAACGGCATCGAAACGGTGTTTCACTGCGCCGCGTTGGCGGGGCCGCCCGGGTCGCTGCAGGATTACGAAGAGGCCAACGTCACTGGAACGGTCCGCCTTGCGCGGCTTGCCGCGGAAGCCGGTGTCAAGACGCTGGTCTACGTATCCTCGTTGGCGGTCTATGGAATTCCTGGACGCGGTGGCCCGTACGTCGACGAGACCGCGCCCTACGACGAGAAAGCGGTCGATCGCGGTTTCTATACGCAGACCAAGCTCGCGGCTGAGAGGGCGCTGCTCGAATATGTCGCCCAGCACAGCAGTCCGCGCGTCGTCATCCTCCGGCCCGGTAGCATTTATGGCCCGGGCGTAAAGCTTCCGATCGGCAACCTTCAGCTTCCGTCTTCGACGAAGCGTCCGCTCATCGCCGGTGGCCGCGGGGTGCCGATGGCGCTGACGTACGTTGCCAACGTCGTCGACGCCATGATCGCGGCGGCGAACAGTGACGTTCGTACCGGCAGGGTCTACGACGTGGTTGATTCGGAAGTCAGTCAAGGGGAAGTGGGGCGCACCTTGCGCGAGGTGAGCCATGGCTATATCCGTCCTATCTTCGTCCCCTATCCCGTGGTCTGGTCGATGATGCTGGGCATCGACCTGCTTTCGCTGATCCGGCGACGCAAGTTGGGAACCGCCCGCTATCGTCTTAAACGTACTTTAGCCAACATGAAGTTCAAGTCTGCCGCGGCGAGATCGGAGCTCAAGTGGCAGCCGCGAGTGTCGTTGGCGGATGCGCTGACTCGCAGCGTTGAATCGTCCCCAGAAGTTCCTCACCCAGCCTCGGTCTCCCGCTGATGATGCGCCACGCCAGGCACCTTGATGTCACTGCCTCGATCGGGCACCAACCCAGCGGGTCGGCTGTGGAGACAGTCCCTGGGGGCACGATCAGGTATGAAATGGCCCCGGCGGCTGTCGTAGTGTTCCCGGTGCACCACCGTCATGATCTGATGATCAGGAGGATACTGTGAGCGACCGTCAACGGCATGCAGCACGAGCCGAAGCGCTCGCGACGAAACCTGGCATGGTCCAGATCCTGAACTCCCCGCACGACCAGGCCGACGTGCCGATCGCATTTTCGATCGTCATGGTCACCTACGCCCGCGACGAAATCGCCGCCGACGCAATCCAGCATGTGGCGACGGCCGCGAACGGCCGCCGGGATATCCAGTTCATTCTGGTCGATAACAACCCGGATGCCATCGACCGTACCTCGTTGCTGGCGCCCTTTGAACGCTGGACATACGTGAAGCTTGGTTTCAACAAAGGCGTGTCCGCCAGGAACGACGGTGCCCTCGCGGCGCGCGGCACGTTCATCGTGTTCATCGACGATGACACGTTCCTCCAGCCGGCCGGCGCGTTCGACACCTATGAGCGGGACTTCGCGGAACACCCTGGCGTGGCAATCGTCACCGCCCGCAACATTGATTTCAACACCGGCCAGACGCTGCGCGCTGCGTTTCCCCATACGGACAAGCAGCGGGCGCAGGATCAGCCGTTCAAGACGTTCCGTTTTCAGGGGAGCGGTTTTGCGATGCGCCGGTCAGCGTTCCAGAAGGTCGGACCGATGTCAAAGGAGTTCTTCTATGGTCTCGAGGAACTTGACTATGCCTACCGGGTCGTGAACGCCGGGTATGAGATCTTCTACGAGCCCGCCATCCAAGTGGTAGAGCACAACCATCCCGGCGGGCGTCGACCGAAGAAGGCGGTGCAGGAGATGAACCTCACGAACAAGATGATCATCTCGTTCAAGCACATGCCAGTGCTCTATCTGCCGATCAATATCGCGTTGTTCTCGGCCTATATGCTGGTCCTGAATCGCGGCCGACTCAATGTCATCCGATCGTTCTGGAATTTCCTCAGCTGGGCTGTCCGCAACGTGGGCGAACGCCGGCCCCTGACCTTGACGGCCAGGGCGTATATCCGTGACTGCGGCGGCCAGGTGTGGAAGTGATCTTGGCGTGTTCAACCGGGCGGCCGATCACCACTCCGACCGCGGGGCGGGACATCTCAGTTCGATCTGTGCGCTGCCACGCTGCGGTATAACTCGAGATACCTTTCGGCCATGGCACGCGCGGAAAATCTCACTGCCACGAGCTGGCGCGCCTGTTCTGCGAGCCTCCGGCGTTCATCTGCATTGCCCAATACTTCGTTCAGAACGGCCGCCAGTTGGCCGGCATCACCGATCTCCACCAGCCGTCCCTGCTCTCCGTCGGCAATGACCTTGGGAATGCCTCCCGCTTTTGTCGATACGATCGCCGTGCCGGAGGCCATGGCCTCTAAGACGGCAATGGGCAATCCTTCCCGCGTTGACGACTGCACGTAGACATCCAGGCAATTCAAGATTTGGGGGATATCAGTCCGTACCCCCAGGAACAGGCATCGATCGGAGACTTCCAATTCGCGCGCCAACTTCCGCAAATTCTCTTCTTCCGGGCCGTCCCCGACCATCAGCAATTTACACGATCGCTCTTTCACCAGCCCGGTCAACCGCTTGAACGCGTGGAGCAACGTGGCCTGGTCCTTCTCGATCGACAGGCGGGCGATATTCCCCAGGACGAGATCGCTGTCCTGCAGTCCCAGTTGCGCGCGCGTCAAGCTACGCTGTTTTTCGCGGTTGTCAAGCGTGAACCGGCGCTGGTCTATGCCATTGGGAATGCAGCTCAGTCTGTCCTTCCTCAACATGAACGGCCGGCATTCGGTTTCAATGAGTTCTGACACCGCGACCACTCTGTCGAAACCGTTGAACAGAATCCCGTCGATCGCTTCATACGCGCGAAGCGTGAGGTTGGCGCGCGTCCACAAGTGATTAGTGGCTATCTTCGCTGCCTGTAGTCCGCTCGTCGCGCATAACCCGAAGACTCTGGTCTTATAGTCATGGCAGTGGATCACATCGATATCGTGGTCTTTCATGAGCCTGCGAATGCTCTTCACGGTCTGCAGGTCGAAAAGGCCGCGACAGTCGACGGCGAAGGCCGACAGCTTGTGCTCTCTCGCCTCCGTCACGAGCTCGAGATGAGGACTCTTGATGTGGTTGAAGCAAACGACATGGTTGGTACAACCCAAATTGTTCAGTTCAAGAGCCAGATTCAGGATTACCTGCTCCGCCCCGTACAGGCCGCCGCTGCTCCGTAAATGTAGAATTTTCTCGTTCATGCTGTCTGATGACTCGCGTGTTTCTCGCTCGTCTTGCCAGTGCGCCTCGGAGTGGGCATCATGTTAACCCAAATGGTGGCGTGCGGCTTCCCATTCCCTCGCTGGCGTCGACTGGACGGAGATTTGGAGGTGGGGTTGCTGGCGAGGAATCATCCGAACGTGACCCGAACTGCCGGCCGCAATCGCTCGGAGCGTCATTTTGCCTTACCGGAGGAGCCACAGGGCCTGTGTCCGACCAGTCGGTTGGGCGCCTCCGATTCCTGCGTTGAAGAAAGCACGCGATGAGTGTCGAAGTGAGATCCGTCGATGAAGCCGAGGCCGTCAAGGCGCGGTACGCACGCCGGCAGAGCGATGTCTGGCGCGACCATGCCCTCAACCCTGCCGTACTGCTCTCCACACAGGAGCGCCAGCGGGCGATCGCCGGACTGTTCGTCCGTCTGGGCCGCCTCGATCTATCGGGTCTGCGGCTGCTCGAAGTGGGATGCGGAACCGGGTGCAACTTGCTGGATTTTCTTCGGCTTGGTTTCAGGCCGGAGCACCTGCAGGGCATCGAACTGTTGACAGCAAGCGTCGAGTGGGCGCGCAGAGACCTGCCGGACTCGGTGCGGATTACGCTCGGGGATGCGGCGGGTGCAGCCGCCTCCGTCGTGGCCGACGCCAGCCAGGACATCGTATTTCAGTCGACGGTCTTTACGTCGTTGCTCGACGATGACTATCAGCAGCGGCTCGCGGACACGATGTGGCGGTGGCTGCGCCCGGGCGGAGGCATATTGTGGTACGACTTCACAATGAATAACCCGCGCAACCCGGATGTGCGTGGTGTTCCGGTGGCGCGGATTCGCCAGTTGTTCCCAGATGGCAAAATGCGGGTGCAGCGTTTGACGCTGGCGCCCCCGATCGCCCGCGCTGTCACGAGACTGCATCCGAGGCTGTACCCCGTGTTCAACTCAATTTACTGGCTTCGTACTCATGTCCTGGTCTGGCTTGAAAAGCCGAACGCAGCCGTATGATGACGCTCAAGAGCGGCCGGCGACCCTGCCGGCTGTCGTTAGATGCGCCGGCCAGCCTGTCCGGTTGCCCGTCAGGGGTGTCAGCGAACCGTCGTTCCATCGCGAGCCACCGCGGCCGTCGGCTCTGCCTTGAATCGCTGGGCCAATTACTGCGCGGATATGGCCCGCCGACAGAGTCGTGATCGCCACGCATGAAGTGTAAGTCGCCGCGCGGCACCGCCTTTTCGCACAGCTTTTTTGAGGTTGTTCTGTCGGCACATCCCTTGCTCGAAGTTTGTGGAGCCACACTCCACGCAGGTGGATACGTCGAGGAAACATCGATTAGCGGAGAGCGAGCACGATGAAGAACTTGGTCATGGTCTTATTGATCGGATACGCGTTGTCCGCTGGCGCGGCGGACGCGGCGACCTATTACGTCGCGAAAAACGGAAGCAACGGGAATTCGTGCGCGCAGGCGCAATCGCTCGCCACGGCGAAGCTGACTGTCGCGGCTGGAATTGGCTGCCTGGGGGGCGGCGGCGATACGTTGTTGCTGCGCAATGGGGACTACAACGAAGGGATTACCAGCAGCCCGTCTGGAACGTCTTGGAGCAACAAGGTGCGGATTGCCGCCTACCCGGGCGATGCGTCTGTCTGGCTGCGGCCACAGACCTCCACCAACGGTGGGGGACACGTTATTTTTCTTGATGGGAACTTTCACTACCTTGAATTCGACGGGGTCAACCTCGATGGCTCGCTGAGCGGAACGGGCGGGCTATGGACGTCTACCAACAACGGTAACGATCCGCACCATATTCGATTTCAGAATGCGGAGGTCATCGCCGGAGCCACGGGCGCCGGCGCAGCCATAGATTTGGGGGCGCACACCAAGATAGGAGCCACCGGATCAAACGAGGTTAGGAACGTCGTGATCCACGGCGGCGGCTTGCCGGGCCTGTGCGGTTATCAATGTGCGTCGTATGGAGTGTACATCAAGGGGCCGAACAACCTCGTCGAGAACACCGACATCTACGACACGTCGGGCGCGGGCATACAGATTTACAACGCGGATGGAGATGCCGCAGACAACAACATCCTCCGCAACAATCGCATTCACGACATCACCCGCACGGGAAGTTTAGACGAGGTATGGGGCATCATCAACGTCGGGTCCAACAATCAGATTTACAATAATCTCATCTATGGAATCAAAATTGGCAATCCGGCCAATTCAGGCCTTGCGGGGATAGCGTCTTCCGGGAACAGCAACAAGATCTGGAACAACACGATCTACAACAAGAACAACACCGGGATAGTCGTTCAGGGGTCTTCGACAGACGTCAGGAACAACATTGTCTATTTGGTGACTGGATCGCCATACGTAAACAATGGCAGTGGCACGGTGCAGACGAATAATCTATTCGGCGTCGATCCCCTCTTCGTTAACGGGTCAGCCAACAACTTTCAGCTACAAGCTGGCAGTCCAGCGGTCAACGCGGGTACCAACCTCTCCACTGTCACGACGGACTTTGCTGGTGTCAGCCGTCCTCAAGGCGCGGCCGCTGACATCGGTGCCTTTGAATATTCAGCACAGGACACCTCTCCACCAACGGTGACTTTGCCGCCGGCGGTACCATCGGGTCTCAGAGTGGTGGCCAATTGACAGTGTCCTGATCCCGCCGGTTGTCGCCAGCGAAGCCGTTGAACCATGGCAACGCCAGCGCAACCCGGCGGCACCGCGCTGTGAGATTCTTGCTTGGACGGACAATCTGCCCAGGCGGTCGAGTTCCGGCCGACTGTGACGTTGCGGTCGATTCCAAGCAGACGTGAACGAGGAACCCCTGAATGCACTGCCTTAGCATAGAGACACTGCCGCCACCGCCGCCCGGCAGAACAGGCTGGCCCTGGACTGAGGCCAGTGCGTCACTTCCGCCCACTATGCCGAATGGGGAGGACTGGCCGCGCATCAGCGTGGTGACTCCCTCTTTCAACCAGGCACGCTTTCTCGAGGCCACGCTGCGGTCGATCCTTCTTCAGGGATACCCCAATCTCGAGTATTTCGTGATGGACGGCGGCAGTAACGACGGCTCCGTCGAGCTCATCAGAAAATACTCTCCGTGGCTCACTGAGTGGGTCAGTGAGCCAGACGGGGGGCAGAGCGCCGCAATCAATCGCGGGCTGGAGCTTGGCTCCGGGATGTTCACCACCTGGATCAACAGCGACGACATGCTCTGCAAAGACGCACTCGTCACTCATGCCAGCCGGCGCTATTTCGAACCCGGAGTCGTCTACGTGGGCGACTGCCTGTACGTCGACGCAGACGCTCGACCTCTGCACGTCCACCGAGGTCGCGTACACAACTTCGAGGACCTCGTGAATATTCGTACCGTCTGGCGCGCGCCCGGCCGGCGCGGGCACATCGTGCAGCCGGAGGTCATCTTCCCGCGTCAGCTGGCGCTCGACGTCGGTGGGCTCGACGCCGCAAATCACCGGACGATGGACTACGAGCTGTGGGGCAAGTTCCTGCTGGCGGGCGCCGCGTTTGAGTACACCCAGATCCCCTTCGCGATGTTCAGGCTTCACGAGCAGCAGAAGACCGGCCAAGACTGGGCGCAGACACAGTCGCTCATCAAGACCGCGGTGAAGCTGATGGATCAGGCCCGTGATCTGCCGGAACAGCGGCGCCAACCTCTGGTGGCTGACCTGCACAGTTACGAGCGCGATTATTGGCGGGACACCGGTCCGCTGGCGCGTCTTGGTCTGCCGCCACGTGTCGTTCTCCCGCTACGCGAGTTCCACACTAGCTGGCGACGCCGTACCGTGCAACTCGTACGGCACGCCTTCTAAGATTGGCCAGGGACATTTCAGCATGCCGACCTCCGCCAAACGGGTGACGAACGTCCTTCTGACCTGCCCACTCGATACAGGTGTCGGGGGAGTCCAGGTGGTCCTTCGGGATCTCGTGCACGCCCTCGAGCAAACGGGACGGCAGGTCTATTTCATCTACGGTGCTCGCTTCACAAACCTGCGTTTGGTCGAAGCAATCAGTGGGTTGCGCCGTCGGGCGTTTTACTGCCCGATGCCGGCAGTGGTCAAGAACAGCGGGCTCCTCAGCCTCCCGGTGTTCCTCGCATATTTACCAATCACGTTGTTTCATCTCACCCGTCTGATCCGCCGTAAGAAGATCGATGTCGTCAACTGCCATTATTTGGACGCGTACTTCATTCATCTCGTGATCGCGGCCCGCCTGATGCGCGTGCCGGTCGTGATCTCGGTGCACGGCGCCGAAATCGATGGCTACACCGTGTCGAGCTCAGTCTCCAAATTCGTCTACCGCCTGATCATGCGAGGTGCCCACCGCATCGTCGCGTGCTCCGAGGCGTTGGCCCGACAGACGATCGAGGTGTTCCCCGACGTACGCCAGAAAGTGACGTACGTGCACAATGGCCTCGATCTCTCACATTACGGGGCGACTTCCCACACGCCTGTGCTTCCCGGCCCCTTCCTGCTCTGCGCGTGTCGACACGTCCGGAAAAAGGGCGTCGACACCCTGCTGCAGGCCTTCGCCTTGATTTGCCGCGAGTGCCCAACCTTGACGTTGGTTCTTCTCGGCGATGGCCCGTTGTTAGAGGAACACAAATCGCTGGCGCAAACGCTCGGCATCGAACGTCGCGTCGTGTTCGTCGGCAGCGTAGCCCACGGCGACGTCTCGGCGTTCTTCCAGGCTTGCTCGCTCTTCGTACTGCCGTCCAGGGCCGAACCGTTCGGCCTGGTGCTGCTGGAGGCCGCGTACCATAAGAGGGCCATCGTCTGCACCCGCGTCGGGGGCGTTCCCGAAATCATCACCAACGGCGTCAACGGGGTGCTGGTCGAGCCAGACGACCCTGCGGGTATGGCAGCACACATCCTGGCGCTGTTACGAAACCCTGAGCTCGCCGAACGACTTGGCGTTCAGGCGTACGAAACGCTGATGGCCAGGTTTCTGTGGAAAGACCGGATTCATGACTACATCGCGATCTACGAGGGACGCAATCGAGCATCGCCGATCGATGCAAATCCGACCAGCGGCGCTTTTCGTTGGTCGGCAGCAGAGCTCTGAACAACGGCGCCGCCCGAATGGCGACACTTCTTTTTCATGCTGAGCCACGACGATGCAGAAGCCGAACCAGTCCCAAGAAGAGAACACCGGACACCCACCGGTTAGAATCGCCTACCTGATAATGGCACATTCAGGTCTGGATTTCTTGGATAGGCTGATCGCATCCTTGAATGATGACAACAGCGCGTTCTACGTGCACGTCGACAAAAAGGCTGACCGCAATTATGTCAGTCATCTTACCAATGTCGCGGTCCTGAGCGACCGCAGCGACGTTAACTGGGCTTGTTACAGCCAAACGCAGGCTGAAGTGAGTCTTTTGCAGCGAGCGATCGAATTTCACTCTGACTACTACATACTCATCAGTGGAGCGGACTATCCGATCAGACCCAGGCAATTCCTCTACGATCTCCTTTCGAGTGGCAACGAATTCATCAGCACCTGTAAAGTTCCCACGGCGCACAAACCCCTCTCGAGATTTGAATCGCATTACTTTGAATATGACAGAAGAGCCAGAAGCGCCAAGAGCTACGGCTTGCGGCTGACAGAAGCTGCCGTACGCGTCGCCTGGAAGAAGAAAACGATTCCATTCGAACTCTACGCGGGATCCTCATGGTTTGCATTGACCAGAGCGGCAGTCATGCACGTGTTATCGACGCTTGAAGAAGACCCGAGGTACGAGGGATTCTTCAAGACCTGTCTCTGTGCTGACGAAGCGATGTTTCAAACCATTCTTGCCAATTCCCGGTTCAAAGACAGAATTACCCACAATCTCACCTACACTGACTGGAGCACCAATCCAGCTCCCGCAGTCATCGGCGACAAGCATATTGAGTTGTTCAAAAAGCAGGTGACATTCACGAGCGTCTATGGCGAATATACTCCCTTCTTCGCGCGCAAGTTCGACCCGGGAAACACCAGAATGCTCGACCTGGTCGATCGGCAATTGAGGCAGTAGGCAGTGACGTCATCATTCGAGTCGACGCTTCGCTGGCAACCCGACGCCCTTCTCCTTCTCTCGAATTGTCTCGGATGGATCTCGTTTTCAAAGGCGGACCCGGTATGATGTTTCTGATATTTTTGAATCGGATGGCGTGCCCATGCTCGAGCGTCTGATCGGCGGCATCACGGACGTTGCGCGCCGGAACACCCGTCGTGATTCACTCGCCTGGAGAGCGTTGGCGCGGCTCTGGGCTGGATGGCTCGCGTGTGAGGCTTTCTACCAGCGCAATCCGCTAATCCAACGCGCGTGGGCCCGGCGCGAATCGGAGTTTGATGGTCTCATCACCCGGCTCTCAGCCGCGACCCCAGACTTCTTGGTCATTCAGATCGGTGCCTGCGACGGTTTGATGGCGGACCCGATCCATGCGTGGATCCAAAAGAACCACTGGCGGGGAGTCTTGGTGGAACCACAGAAGATCGAGTTCGAGAGACTGAAGACCACCTACCGGAACGAGTTGGACCGTGTCGCCCTGGAAAACGTCGCGATCGCAGACTCCGAAGGAACGCGGACGCTGTACCGACTCAAGGACGACGAGTTGACGTCCGACTGGAAGCGGGGCACCGCCTCGCTGCTCCATCGCCCAGACTCCGAACATTTCGTTGCCGAATTGGTGCCGTGCATCACTCTGGACACGCTCTTGAAACGACATCAGGTTTCCCGCATCGATCTCTTGCAAGTGGATGTCGAGGGCTACGACTTCGAGATCATCAAGTTGATCGACTTCAAGAAGATCCGTCCAAAGCTGATCCGGTACGAGCACCGGCATTTACGGCCGAGCGACAAGCATGCCTGCAAGACTCTTCTGGTTCGCCACGGCTACCGGATTCTCGAAATGCAATTCGACACAGGCGCGGCGCTCTTGGATTAGACGGATCATCCGCAATTCCGCTTGAACACTTCGTCAACGGAGGCATTCAACCGATCCGGCCGTCTTCCTTCAGCCGTCCAGGCAGGTTGGAGGTGTTGAGAGTGCAAGAGTGCAGGAGTTGGGGCGAGCCGGCGAGGCGGCGCGCCGCACAGGTTGGTAGGCCATCAGCGACCCTCGGATCTGGAGCCCCTCCCAGTCATCCCGCCAGCGGGCGTGGCCGACTCACGGCCGAGCCGGCGATCGCCTCGCCAACATGTGGTCCAGGCGCTTGATGTTCTCCTCGATCGACGTGGCGATCAGGAGCACTGCTTGGTTGTGCGGGTCGCCAAGACCGAGCAAAGGAAACACCTGAGGATTGCGCGCAAGCACCGCGACGTCGGCGGAAGCGAATGCGAGGATCGCGGCGGCGGTGAGTTCCTTGCCGGTGCCGATGACGAGGCTCGAGTGCTCATATCGAGCCGCAAGCCGTTGCAAATCGTCCTTGGCTCGATCGTACCCGCGTCTGACTTCCGCGTCGCACATCGGGTTGTAAAACGCCTGCAATGGATTTCCTGGACGGTTCAATCTGAGTGTGTCAATCAACCGCTCGTCGCGCCGCGCCAACGCATACAGGATCCGTCCGCACCTGCTCGGTCGGAGCGGAAAGACGTTGGTCGGGCCGTCCGAGTACACCGTGAGATCGTAGGGTGATTCGTGGAGGCGCGCGACGATGGCGTCCAGAAGTGGAAAGTAGGCATCGACCTTCGGCGCACGGCGTACGTCAACGTCTTGGGAATTCGACGTGATCTTCCGCATTCCCAAGAAGACGTGGTGGTCACCGCTTTTCACCCAGGTGCAATCGCCTTGGCGAACGTGCACGCAAATGGAGAGTCGGTTGGAACGACCCGTAGCCAGGACGTGCTCGCCATGGCGCTTGATCAGTTTTTCGCGAAGATCGATTCCATGGCACGGCGGTACCAGTATGCCGCCACCGTACATCTGGTCTGAGTGCACCAATTCCACGATCGCCCGGTCCGGCGTCCCAGGGGGAAGCACTGAAGCCAAGGAGCGGCCATCCCTCAACGCGTATGATGCCGCCGCTCCGTCAACGCTCACAATCTCGTGGTCCGGAAAATCCTTGACTCGCCGCTCTCCGAGGCCAAGACCCAGGAAGTCCCAGGCGTCGAAGTCGGGTGACCATCGATTGAAAGGCAGTTCCTGAAACAGGTATTCGAGTCCGAAGCTTCTGCCGACGTTATAGAGCCGCGCCAACTGGGAGATTTGATCGCCTATCCCGCTGGGGATGACACGGCAGCAGAAATATTGTGGCATCGGAACACTCATTAGGAAGGGAAATGCCCGAGGCCAGACGCACTGGGCGAATCCATACTATCCCGCCCGTTGTGCGCTCTTCAGTCCAGGGAGCCTGGCTGGCGCGATCAACGGAAAGAGATAGTTCGGCAGCAACGGAGCGGACATCAAACCCCCCTAGTTTAGGAGGCTGCGAGGTCGCAGTCGTACCCACAATAAATCACAGTATACTTGGGAATTGAGTTCGTCGTCGCACGGACAGACTCGAGGACGACTCAGCGAGAGGGGATTGGACAGGTCACATGCCGAACGTCGTGCCGCCGATGTTGAAATGGACCACACAACACTTCCAGGCTGTCGAGAAGCATGTCGTTACAAATGCCGCTAGAGGGCCTACGACCCATGCAATCAAGCCCGTGGACCTCTTGGAAACGAGTGGCACCGGTTCAAGCCTCCTTGGGGTAGCGCGACTTATCTGTGAGGTCCGACCATGGCTCTGATCGCCGGCTACGTAGCTCAGCAGCAACAACCTACGGAGGCGATCCGCGAGCGGGTTCGCTCTTTTTCGATCCTTCCCGGCGAATCTGCTGCCGCATACGAGCAAGTGGTCGTAGCGTCGCAGTTTGGCCATCTGATCGTGAAACACAAGGCGACCTATCCTATAAAGCCACAGATCGGTTCTGATGCCCACGGCAATACGCTCGCTGTGCTCGGGTTTGTTTTGTCTGGCGACGGGCTACTGGCGCGCTGTGCCCGCACGACAGCGCGAGCACTTGACGAATGCGAGGGCCAGTTCGTGGCGATTTATGCAGAGGCCTTAACCGGTGCGGTCCACGTTGTCAACGATCGCTTCTCGTCTCGACCGTTCTACACAATCCGTCGCCATGACGGCACTTATTTTTCCTCGAGCGTTGCCTTTCTCCTGGCCTTGTCTCAGGCACCGTACCGTCCAGATGCGATCGGCTGGCTCGAGGCGTGTACGCTCGACCACACGTTGGGGACGAGAACTACTGCTGATGGCGTCCAGCGCCTCCGACCGGCCACCCACCTTATCATTACGCCGGAGAAGGTCGCAGAGCGCCAATATTGGCGCTTGGAGCACCGGCCCGATCCCTCGCTCAATCCAGCCAGTCATAGCGCAGAGGTATTTCAGGCATTCCGCACGAGTACCGAACGGCGAGCAGCTCTGGTTGGCAAAGGAGTATTGGCGCTGAGCGGAGGGCTGGACAGCCGATTGGTCGCGGGCGCCCTACCAGCGAACGTCGACTTCTCTGCGTTCACCTTCGTTGACAAGGCGAACACAGATAGCACTCCAGAGACTCGCGCCGCCTCAGCAGTGAGCGCGGCGCTCGGTTTGCGCCACCATGTCGAGGCTCTGCCTGACGGATTCGCTCGACCGTCGGAGGTAATTGCGCTGACTGGCGGGATGCGACCGTACCAACACATGGCAATTGTAATGGCCTACATACAGGAAATCCGACGCATGGGCGCCGCCTTCCTCCTCGGGGGGGGACCAGGCGATTCGCTCGCGGGCGCGTTCATCCCGTCGCAGGCCTATGTCGATCCAGCGCGCACCGCTGAGTGCATTGATAACGCTTATCGCCGCTGTCTCGGCCATACCCGAGACTGGAGTCTTGCGTTCCGCGATGACGTTATCGAGGGCTCTCGGCGAATCGTGCAGGACGCGATCGCTGAATCATTTGCGACAGTCGGCGGCCCAACCGCAGCGCACCGCATCACCGCGTGGGCAATGGTATACCGGCAAGCCGCCTTCACGTTCACGTCGGTGCTTCATACGCACCCTGATGTCACCGAGGCCGCTAGTCACCTTGATTACCGGTACACCGATCTGATGCTCCAGCTTCCCGCGTCGTGGCTCTATCAGAAGGCGTTCTACTCCTACATGATTTACCAAGGGCTGCCTCAGCTAAGGGGCATCCCTTATGCCAACACAGGGGCGCTGATCTCCGGACAGCCGCCTCGGGAGATTCCTCGCGAACTCCCTGTCCGACGAATGTGGGATTTCGCGCAATCCTTTGGAAGGCGAGCCGCTGGGCGTTTACTGCGGTCAATAACACCCGAGCGCAGACGACCTTCGCTCTTCTTCAAAGGCGCGTTGTTGGACGAAGTCCAGGAATGCATCCATTCAATTCCGACGCTACGGGATATCGTGGATGTGCAGCGCTGTGACGATTTGGTCTCCCGGACTCGAGCCGGTCAATGCCCCTCGGAGCAAGTCCTCGGTTGTCTCAGCTCGCTCTCTTTGAGCTCTGCGATACTCGGGAGAAACTAGGAGTTTTGACCTAACTTAAGAAGTGGGACCACTTTGAGTCTGGTATTTCACGCGGCGTAACGGTTCACCCTGTACAAACTGACTGCGTGAGCGTCCCATTCGGTGCGTGAGCGCTGCCCAGCCGCGACGGGCGCGCCCAGGCCAGCCGAGTGAGCCCGAGCCGGGCTCCGAAGGTGAAAGCCGCCATCCGCCCGAAGTCGAGCGACTGAAGCGCGTGATTGAACGGCTCCGGCAAGAAGTCGCGAAGCGTGATCGCCAGATCGCGGACCTGGAACGGCAGCTCGCCCTGCGCGACCAGAACTCGACTTCACTGGAAACTGCTCGCACGGGACCGTCGAATCACGGACGACCCCACGCCGCCATCAATTGACGGAACTCCCACCGATCGACGCGCGCGTCACGGAATACGAATGTCCGGGCGCGGTGTGTCCCTCGTGTTGGACGACGACGTATGCACCACTGCCTCCGGACGTGGTCGGCCAGTTCGGCCCGCAGCTCACGGCCCTGATCGCCTATCTGACCGTCGTCTGTCGGCTGCCGCGCCGCGGCGTGCAAGCGTTGTTGGCCGACGCACTGCACGTGCCGATCAGTCTGGGGAGCACCCAAGCCACCTGGAAGAAGCGAGCACTGCGGGCGCGATCCCGTGTCAGGAACTCGAGTAAGCGTTGCGCCGCCAACCCGTGCTCCACGGGGATGAAGATGAAGCGGGGCATCGGACCAATGGGGAGAAGCCGTGGCTGTGGGTGCTGGTCGCCCCCAGTTCGTCGTCTGCCGGATTGCCACGACGGGCGCGGCCGCGGTCCTCGTGGCGCTGCTGTCAGATCACGCCTGATTTTTCAGTTTCGCACGGATTCTGCCGGCCTAGCTTCGACACAATGTCTCCGCTGCTTGCTGCACGCGTTGCGGTTCGTGCTCCTCGCGCTCCTGACTGACAGCATTTCATCAAGCTCTTTCACTTCGAATGTCATCGCACGCCCTTACCCAGAATCCATCATGGAGGCTGGGCCTCATCGATGGCGGAAAAGGAACCCTGGTGCCGTTGTCCAAGCGTCTCACCTTGACGCCACCAAGTGGCATGGACCCACCCACTGTGTGAGGAACTTATCAGCTTTCAGCAGACTCACGATTCTGGCAGGCGCGTCTGGTGTGCCCTTTTCCCTCAGGAAAGTGAAATGTACTTCGATAAAGACCGAAAGCAATTGGCTTGATTTCAAAGTCTCTGAAAGGCCGAGAAGAACTTCGTACTCGAACCCTTCGACATCAATCTTAATTCGATGCGGTGCCAGATTTGGATGGGCATCCCGATACGTGTCTCCCCTCACAACGCTAACTTGCGAGACAGACTTCAGCTGCGGATTGTCTTTTATGACAGCCAGGTGACTAATATCGTAGTCGTAGCCTTCCGCAGCCGAGACGTATAGATCAGCGGTACCATCGGAGTCGCCAAGCGCGCTATTTTCGAGTCGAACGTTCTTGCGGAAATTGACGGCCTTCGTCAGCGACCTGAAGGTGCCTTGAGCCGGCTCGAACGCCACAACGGTACCAGACGCCCCTACCGCATCGGCGAACTGAGCGGTGAAATGCCCGTGGTTAGCACCGACGTCCCAGACCACATCGCCAGGTCGTATGTGAGCAGACATGATCTGAGCAAGTTTGGCTTCATACTCACCCGGAGATGCCTTTATCAACGTTCTTTCTAGCAGGCCGAGGATTCCTGATTTGCGGGCCAGGTAACGGGGATACCGCAGAAGCGGATTAGAATAGTCCATGATGATCTCTCCCGACGATGATGATAGCCGACATTAGCCCACATTATTCACGAGTGAGCGAGTTTCCGTGCCGACTGGTGCCTCCGAGTGGCGGGGTCGAGAGGCCGCCTGGCGAATGACGAAAGAATCGGATCCGGAGGGCGTGGCCGGCGGGTTTCGCAGGTGTGACAGGGTCGGTGAGTCATCGACAGTGACAACTCCGGCGCGAACACCGTGACGTTGCGTGCTTCTACCCGAGCACAGCGCCGAGCATGCCAGCGAGACGCACCCACAACGCGGCGTCCGGATGGGAACGGGGGAATGGAGGACGATCCGGCGGACGGAGCGGACCACCTGGACGCCGATGGTAATGAGGGCCTGCCGAAGTCGCGGCACTTGCGCGCGGCGGAGCGCGGTGCGGTCCAGTCGGAGGTGCAGCTCTCGAAACAGGACGAAGGCCGCCGCCGTCAGCGTGATGCGCAGTTGATTGGCCCAGAAGCGGTGCAGTTGGTCCGTCCGAAGGCGAGCGCGAGTTTGAGTTCCTTGAACCGATTCTCGCGAACGCCGCGAGCGCAATAGACGGGGGTATAAATCCACTCGGGCGTCTACGGCAGCTTGGTGATGACAAAGCGCGGATTATCGCGGGGTTCGCGCCCCTGGTGCCATACGACTTCGGCCTTCATGATCGTGCGCCGAGGCGCCAGCATCACGGCCCTGCAGTTTTGTCGGCCCCATTTCACACGCGATCTACTGGGCGCGCTTGACCTGGCGAAGACGCGCGACGCCGAACGGTTTTGCCGCGACGCGTTGGCCCACCATGCCCGCTTGTTCCGTTTGTGGTATCGCTAAGATCATGTTTGGGAATCGCAGCGCCGACGGGGAGTTCGCTGTCGCCCGCCTGCTCACGGTCACACGCACCTGTCAGATGCAACAACTCAGCGCCCTCGCGTACTTGACCGCCGCGATCATCGCGCATCGCCGTCGTTACGCCGTCGCCTCGCTCATGCTTAAGCACTACTGACCGACTAAACTGTTACCACGCGGCAAGTTTGACTTCCCTCAGATCGGCGACATCAAGAGACGCCGCAGCCGCCCCCGTAGCTCCCAGGATGGGGACTGCGGGACCGGCTGTGAACATCAGTGGCATTGCGCTCTGGGGGTCAGATTGGAGCGATTGATCCGTAAACGGCCCACGTGCTCCCGGTCCATCTCCACCATCTGGAATCAGTACCAAAAACGTAGATGACGCCCTGATACCACACAATTTGAGAACCGTATCCACCGTTGGCCTGCGTACCGTTGCGAAGAATGACCAGCCCTGCACCAATCGTCCACACATTGAGCGAGCTGTCGGTTACTGATGACGCGGCTCCCGGCACGCTCGTGCCGTCCGCTGACACGCCAGATCCGGTCGCCGTTACTTGTTGCGACGACGGCGATGATGATCCGTAGACGGCCCATGTGCTCCCGGTCCATCGCCACCATCTGGAATCGGTTCCAAACACGTAGATGACGCCCTGATACCACAGAATCTGCGAACCATATCCACCGTTGGCCTGCGTGCCGTTGCGAAGAATGACCTGCCCGGAGCCAATCGTCCACACGTTGAGCGAGCTATCGGTTATGGATGAAACTCCCGGCACGGTCGCGCCGTCCGCTGACGCGCCCGATCCGGTCGCCGCGACTTGTTGCGTCGATGGCGATGCTGAGCCATAGACCGCCCACGTGCTCCCAGTCCACCTCCACCATCTGAAATCGGTTCCCAGCACGTAGATGACGCCCTGATACCACAGAATCTGGGAGCCGTATCCACCGTTGGCCTGCGTGCCGTTGCGAAGAATGACCTGCCCGGAACCAATCGTCCACACATTGAGCGAGCTGTCGGTCACTGACGCGGCTGCCGGAACGCTCGCGCCGTCTGCGGACACCCCAGATCCGGTCGCGGCCACCTGTTGCGACGACGGCGATGCGGATCCGTAGACGGCCCATGTGCTCCCGGTCCATCGCCACCATCTGGAATCGGTTCCCAGCACGTAGATAACGCCCTGATACCACAGAATCTGCGAACCATATCCACCGTTGGCCTGCGATCCGTTGCGAAGAATGACCTGCCCGGAGCCAATCGTCCACACGTTGAGAGAGCTGTCAGTCACTGACGCGGCGCCCGGCACGCTCGCGCCGTCCACTGACACGCTCGTTCCGGGCGCCGATGTTGGTGGAGACGTGGGTGATGATGAAGTGCCCGAGAATTCGTAGGCGCCGATATCGTAGCCATTGCCCTGAGGCCGGGCAACGCCCGCCATGTCAAATGGAACCGTGTCCAGAAAGGCGCCCTGGTCAATCGCCGGACTATCTGACCGCAAACGGAAATCCGCGCCGCCGGCGTTGGCGAAGCGAGGATCGGTGAACAGGTTGTTCGATTGGAACGTGCCGACGCCGTAATTGGCGTAATTGCCCAGACTATTTCCATAGCTGATGTTGTTTCTGATCACCGAGCCGTTCGACGAAGCCCCCCAACCTGTCACAATTCCCCACCCGGTGTTGCCGTAGACCGTGTTGTTATAGACGGAGTGTCCGGGGCCGGCCAAAGCAATCGCGGCATTCCCTTGATTGACGTTGCCAACACTGATGCCATAAATCGAGTTGTTGTAAATCTTGTTATTGGCACCCAGCACCAGGATGCCCCACACCTCGTCGAGACTCCCCGTACGCGTGATATCGTGGATACGATTGTTGCGAATGGTGTTGTTGTCAGGAGAGTCTCCGTTGGCGTTGAAGATATGCACTCCTGCACCGGACGTGTCGTAGATGTCACATCCCTCAATGAGGTTGTTTGGTCCTTCGACATAGATGCCATACGAAGCACATTGATAACCGCACAGGCCAGGCAAGCCGCCGCCGTGAATTTTGACGTTGAGGATCTCGTTTGAACCTGTCGCCCCTATCCGGGTGTGCGCCCCAAGAACGACTGCCGCACCGCCGATCTGTCCGGCGATTACCTCGGCATTCTGGAATCGAATGTGGTGCGGGTCGTTACCGTTGTTCGTAGATATCCACAACACGCCGCCTGAGAGATTCGATCCATCAAGGTTGATCCCGTCAAATTCCACGTAACTGACGTTCGCGTCAATCCAAATGACCGAGCCAATGCCGCCCGCACTGGAGTTCGTGGTGAGCGGCCGCAACCAGACAGGCGCGTCGCCAGGGTAGGCGGCAATCCGCGTTCTATTGCTCCACGACGTGCCAGATGGGATGCTACCAACGCTGGTATAGTAACTGACCATGAGCGATTCGTTGTAGGTTCCGCCTCTCACGTATAGCGTGTCCCCCGCGGCCAGACAGGCGACCCCGTTTTTCAAAGTGAGCCTCGGAGTCGATACCGACTGTGCCTGGGCGCAAGAGCGTCCGTCGCTCCCGCTCTGTGACACGTAATAGGTGGCCGCGTGAGCCACCCCTCCAGAACACACGTACCCGACTGCGAAGAGAACGGCCAAGAAACGCTGAACGCTTTTCATCAAGTCTGCTCCTACCTAAAGCTGCCTGGTTCGCGCGTGCTCGAACGCCGCAATGACGGCAGTGGGCCCGTTGTCATGTGCAGCCAACCGCAAAACCCCACCGACGGCCGCACGGCAATCAATATTGGTTCGAATTGTATTGAACGGGTGCGCAGAGTCCTGCATCCAAGACCGAGATGGTGCCTCGCCGTTTGTCCATTGGTCCTCTGTTGTTGCCATCCATAAGCCGCCGGCACTCCTCGCCTATCTTCGGTGATAGACCGGTATCTTCCACGCCCTTCGCGTACTGACAAGAACTGATGGAGTTGATGGGAATCGAACGGCCCCTTCCCAGCCCGACTTGGGCAACCAAGGCGGTAAAAGGGGCTAACTAGCGCGCCATGACAAGACGCCCGTCATCTACGAGAACACGATCGACTCGAGCGATTTCGTTAACTGCATGCTGAAGGACTCCGATATCCGGGTTGAAACTCCGAACCGGTGTTACACGGGGAGAGCGGTCGCAGAGACGTTGATGCCGCGAGACGCGGCGCCGGCGAAGACCGCGACCGGTGACGGGCGTCTCCATGCCAACATTCAGACATCATCGACGATTGGTAAGGACCGCGATTGCCCGCAAGTCGCTGAAACAACCGTCGTACTGTCAGCAGGAGAGGGGCCGGCCCACACTTTCTTCGAACGCAAGACAACATCGTATCCAGTTCGTTGAACCTTCTTGATTTGGCATTATGGGTCGCAGATCTGTGGCCGACTACAGACCGTTCCCGCCCACGCCGGCCTGCAAGGAGCGTACCTAGCAAACGTGCGCTAAGCCTTAAAACAATGCGCAATCATCAGTTTTCGCGGACGTGAACAGTGTAATTTCGAGGGGGACACAGTGTAATTTTGACTTTGGAATGCCGTCTGAGTTTTGAGCGCAGGCACTCCTTGATGGGTGCGGGCGCGGGGTCGACGGCGTGGGGCAGCTGTGTCCGCCCCGCCATCTTCGCGCTGGGTCCTTCGGATGGTCCAGCCTTTGTTCCTTTTTCCAGTTTCCGATCTGGTGTGAAAGTGGCGCGGCACAATCTGAAGCCGACACCGATCGAAGTATCTTTGCCGTATGCTAAAAGTCCCTCATTCGGCGGATTTCCTGAAACGACTTCTAGCGTCGACGCATGGCAATAAAGGCTGAATCAACAGGTACTTACACGGACATAGTCGGGCTCTTCCACCCGCGAAGCCAGTGGCAACTGTCTTGCTGTTTTGCCTGGACAGTCGTCTGAAAACATGACTTTCAAGGAAACATCGCTGAAGGGCGCGTACGAGATCGAGCTGGAGGTCCATTCGGACGAACGGGGATTTTTTGCCCGGAGCTACTGCTCGCGCGAGTTCGCGGAACACGGTCTGAACCCCTGCGTTGTGCAATGCAATGTGTCGTACAACGGGAGCCGCGGCACCCTGCGCGGCATGCACTATCAGGCGGCGCCCTCGGGAGAAGCCAAGCTGATTCGCTGCGCTCGGGGAGCGCTGTTGGATGTCATCGTCGATCTCCGACCGGAGTCGCCGACATTCCGCCGCTGGGTCGCCGTAGAATTGAAGGGCAATCCAGGAGAGCCGTCGCGCATGGTGTACGTGCCGGAAGGATTCGCGCACGGCTTTCAGACGCTCGAAGACGACACCGAGGTCTTCTACCAGATGTCCGAATTCTTCGCGCCGGCGGCGGCGAGGGGATTCCGTTGGAACGACCCGGCATTTGCGATCGAGTGGCCCGAGCCGGTGCGCGTCATTTCGGAGCGGGATCGCGGCTATCCCGATTTTGATGGAATCCACGCCCAGGAGACGGCATGAGCCAGGGGGAGCCGCTGGTGGAGTCTGCGGGAGCGCGGCAGGCGGGAGCAGCTCTTCACGGCCTCGTGGCCGAGCTCTATCCGATCTGCCGAAGCATCACCGGAGACGGCGTGCGGGAGACGCTCCGCCACATCGAGCGGCGCCTGCCACTGGCCATCCACGAAGTGCCGTCCGGCACGCAGGTATTTGATTGGACCGTGCCGCGCGAGTGGAACATTCGTGACGCGTGGATCAAGAATCTGAATGGCGACCGGCTGGTCGACTTTCAGAAGTCCAACCTGCACGTCGTGAACTACAGCGTTCCCGTCCGCCAGCGGATTCCGCTGACGGAACTGAGATCGCATCTGCACACGGTGCCGGATCATCCTGACTGGATCCCGTACAAAACGTCGTACTACAAGGAGTCCTGGGGATTCTGCGTCAGCGCGGAGCAGTTGTCGGCGTTGACCGATGCGGAATATGACGTCGCCATCGACTCGACGCTGGAAGACGGTCACCTGACCTACGGAGAATACTATCTCCCAGGTCAGAGTGAGGATGAAGTGCTGATTTCCACGCACGTCTGCCATCCGTCGCTCTGCAACGACAACCTGTCAGGTGTCTCGATCGCGGTGTTCCTGGCCGAGTGGCTATCCAAACATTCGACCCGGCGGTGGTCGTACAGGTTTCTGTTCATTCCGGGAACCATCGGGTCGATCACATGGCTGGCGCGAAACCAGGATCGGCTGGGAACCATCCGCCAGGGGCTGGTCCTTTCCGGCCTTGGCGGCCCGGGCGGTTTGCACTACAAGCGCAGCCGGCGGGGGTCGGCCGAGATCGATCGGGCGGCGGCGATCATCCTGAAACATTCGGGAGACGGCGGTCAGATCAGAGACTTCATCCCCTACGGCTACGACGAACGCCAATATTGTTCGCCGGGGATCAACCTGGCTGTGGGCTGTCTCTCGCGGACACCCTACGGCGAGTACCCCGAGTACCACACCTCCGCCGACAATCTCGGCTTCGTCACACCGGACCGCCTGGCCGGGGCGTATGCGGCGTGCCAGTCGATCGTGACGGCACTCGAGGACAACCTGACATTCGTGAACCGCCAACCGATGTGCGAGCCGCAGCTCGGAAGGCGCGGGCTCTACAGTTCCATGGGCGGTGCCGGAGAAAGCCGCGGGCGTGAAATGGCTCTCCTCTGGGTCCTGAACCTCGCCGACGGCGCGCACAACATTCTGGATATCGCGGAGCGATCGGGCCTGTCCTTCGAGTCGATCAGCCAGGCTGCCGCGCTGCTCCATCAGAACGGCTTGCTGGAGGAGACGCCGCGATCCACGGACAACCTCGACAAATCTCCCGAAAAGACTGGACGATACGCATGGTGACGGATACGGAACGAGTGGCTGAATCGGAAGCGACAATGACGGTGACGAATGACGCGCCTCTCCAGGGCATGACGTGCAGATTCTGCGGGCACAAGGCCGATTACGTGTTCGTCGACCTGGGAGTATCGCCGCTGTGCGAGACCTTTCTCACGGCCGACGAGTTGAACCGGATGGAGCCTTTCTATCCGCTGCGGGTCAACGTATGCCCGCACTGTTTTCTCGTGCAGCTTGGCGAATACGTCAGCCCGGCGGACATCTTCACCGAGTACGCGTATTTTTCGTCCTTCTCGACCAGCTGGGTCGAGCACGTCAGGGCGTACACGGAGACCGTCCGTCGGCGCCTGCAGCTGACCGAGAACAGCTTCGTCATCGAGATCGCGAGCAATGACGGGTACCTTCTCCAGCACTTCGTTCACGCGGGAATTCCGGTGCTGGGCATCGAACCCGCGGAGAACGTCGCCCGCGCGGCCCTGGCGAAGAATGTCCCGACGCGATCCTGCTTCTTCGGCACGGAGACGGCACGGACGCTGGTGGCCCAGGGCGAACAGCCGGATCTCCTGATCGGCAACAACGTGCTGGCCCACGTTCCGGACCTGAACGATTTCGTCGCCGGCATGAAGATCGTCCTGAAGCCGACCGGCGTGATCACGATGGAGTTTCCCCACCTGATGCGGCTGATGGCGGGCAACCAGTTCGATACGATCTACCACGAGCATTTCTCGTACTTTTCGTTTCTCGTGGTCGAACAGGTCTTCGCCGCGCACGGCCTGACGCTCTTCGACGTCGAGGAGATCCCCACACACGGCGGATCGCTGCGGATCTATGCGCGACACACCGAACATCTGTCGCGGCCGGTCGAACCCTCGGTGGCGGAGCTGAGGGGGCGTGAGGAGCGGGCCGGCCTCAAGCAGCTCGAGACGTACAGCGCGTTCGACGAGCAGGTGAAGGAGACCAAGCGCAAGCTGCTGGAGTTTCTCATCACCGCGAAGCGGGAAGGCAAGTCGGTGGTGGGATACGGAGCCCCCGGCAAAGGCAATACCCTGCTGAACTATTGCGGCATCCGAACAGACTTCCTCGACTATACGGTCGACCGAAATGCCTACAAGCACAACAAATTTCTGCCCGGCACACACATCCCGATCTTTCCGCCTGAACGGATCCGGGAGACCCGACCCGACTACGTCTTGATCTTGCCGTGGAATCTCAGGAAGGAGATCGCCGAGCAGCTGTCCTACATCCGCGATTGGGGCGGGAAGTTCGTCGTGCCGATCCCCGAGGTCGAGATCTTTGACTAGCCTGACGGGCGCGCGGAAAACATCGGGGGGATCGCCGACGTTCGGCGAGAGAACAGGAGAATCGCTTTGAAAGTCGTGCTGTTTTGTGGGGGCATGGGCATGAGGCTCCGGGAACATGCGGAAGCCCTGCCCAAGCCAATCGTGTCAGTGGGCCATCGTCCGATCATCTGGCATGTGATGAAGTACTATGCACATTTTGGCCAGAAGGACTTCATCCTCTGCCTCGGCTACAAGTCGAACGTGATCAAAGAGTACTTCCTCCGGTACAACGAAGCGATTTCCAATGATTTCGTGATGTCGGACGGCGGCAGGAGTCTTCAGCTGCTCGGGACCGATATTCAGGACTGGACGATCACCTTCGCGGATACCGGCTTGAACTCGAATATCGGCCAGCGGCTGAAAGCGGTCGAACGCTACGTGCGGGGCGAAGAAGTGTTTCTGGCCAACTATTCGGACGGACTCACCGACTACTTCCTGCCCTCGATGATCGACCACTTCATGGAGAGCGGCAAAGTGGCCGCGTTCCTGTGCGTGCAGCCCACGCATAGCTTTCACGTGGTGTCGCTCGGGAACGGGAACGATGTCGCCTCGATCCAGGACATGTCCCGCTCGGGCCTCTACGTCAACGGCGGATACTTCATTTTCCGGAAGGAGATCTTCAACTACATCCGCGACGGCGAAGAACTCGTCGAGCAGCCGTTCCACAGGCTGGTGCAGGAAGGGCTCCTGGCAGGCTACCGCCACGACGGCTTCTGGATGCCCATGGACACCTTCAAGGACAAGCAGGTGCTGGAGGATCTGTACGCGCGCGGCGCAGCGCCGTGGGAGGTCTGGAAGAACGGCGGAGGCTCCGATTCATTTCAGGAGAAGACGATGACGCTGGCGCGGGGCGTGCGCACCTACCGCGAGCCGGTCGCCTGAGGATCGCCGTCACCTGGACCCATCTGATGCACCGTTGATTGCCCTATGCTGAGCCTAGCCCTCGACCACAGCGGCGATTCGCCGCTGCGGGTTCTCTGTCTCGGTTGCCATGCCGACGACATCGAAATCGGATGCGGCGGTACGCTGCTCAAGCTGCTCGAGAGCCACCGGCAGGTCAGCGTTCATTGGATCGTCTTCAGCGCCAGCGAACAACGCGCGATCGAGGCACAGACGAGCGCGGCGAGGTTCCTGGAGGGGGCGGCCGAGACCCAGATCGAGGTGAAAAACTTTCGAGACGGGTTCTTCCCCTACGTCGGCTACGACATCAAGGAGTATTTCGAAGGATTGAAGCGACGGTTCTCGCCGAATCTGATCTTCACACATTATCGAGAGGATCGGCATCAGGATCACCGGCTGATCTCTGATTTGACTTGGAATACCTATCGTGAGCACCTGATACTGGAGTACGAGATTCCCAAGTACGACGGCGACCTCGGTTCGCCGAACTGCTTCGTGCCCCTGGATCAAGGCGTCTGTCGCCGGAAGGTTCCCTGGATCACGGAGTTGTTTCAGACCCAGCAGAATCGACACTGGTTTACCGAAGAGACCTTCTACGCCCTGCTACGATTGAGGGGGATCGAGTGCGGAGCGCCAAGCGGCTACGCAGAAGGCTTCTTCTGTCGGAAAGCGGTGCTTGACCTCACCCTCGGTATTTGACAACCAGCTAATCGAAGAGAACAGGGACCCAGATGGAAACAGTGACAGTTCTAGGGGGCGGAATCAGCGGCTTGGCCGTCAGCTATTACCTTGGCCGTGACCGGTGCATCGTCTACGAAGCTGATTCCCACTATGGCGGCCACGTGTACAGCGAAGTCGAGGATGGCTTTGTCTGGGACGACGGCCCGCACGTGTCGTACACCAAGAATGAGTACATCCAGCAGCTGTTCGTCGACCTGGTCGGCGGCCAGTACGAAGAGGTCCAGGCCGAGATCGTCAACTACTACAAAGGGCACTGGATCGACCATCCGGCCCAGTCCAATCTGTACCAGATCCCGGAACCGCTGCGCTCGCAGTGTCTCAGCAGCTTTCTCGAATCCCGCGTCGGCGAGCCTGGCGAGCAGGCCCCGCCGAAGAACTACGAGGAGTGGATCCACCGGGCATTCGGCAAGGTGTTCGCCGACACCTTTCCGGCCGTCTACACCCGCAAGTATTGGACACGGGAACCGGCCGACCTCGGCACCGACTGGATCGGCAAGCGCGTCTACTACCCCAAGGTCGAGGACGTGGTCACGGGCGCCAAGGGCCCACTCGGACGTTCGACCTACTGGGTGAATCTCTGGCGCTATCCTTCGACCGGCGGATTCTTCACCTACACCCACAAGCTCGCAGACGGCGCCAGGATCGAATACGGCAAGAAGCTGGTGTTCATCAATTTTCAAAAACGCCTGCTCGGATTTTCGGACGGCACCAAGGCGAATTTCGAGACGCTGGTGACGACCCTGCCGCTGCCGGTGCTGATTGAATGCGCCGAGGACGCGCCCACCGACGTTCGGGAGGCGGCGACGATGCTGAAGGCCACCCGCCTGCTGCTGGTCCGTGTGGCGGCCAATCACCCTTCGGTCCGCAAGGAACCCTGGCTGTATGTGTATGACGAGGACAAGATCAGCACACGGGTGAGCATCCAGGAGAATTTTTCACCGAACAATGCTCCAGCGGGCAAGACGGCCATGTCGGTTGAAGTGTGCGGCTCGGATTTCCTGCCTCTCCCGACGGACCGGAACGCCGTGGTCCAGCAGGTCCAACAGGAACTGATCCAGATGGGGCTCCTGGAGGGCCTGGACGCGGTGCATTCGGTGTCGGTCAGGTATTGCCCGTGGGGACAGGTGATTTACGACCACAACCGGAGGGCGGCGCTGGAACGGATCAACAAGTTCCTGGAGAGCTTCGGCGTGATCCGCGCGGGCAGATATTCGCAGTGGGGCTACATGATGACCCACGACTGCGTGCTGCGTGGAAAAAAGATCGCCGAGCACATCGTGAATCGCCAGGAAGATCTGGCCGAATTCGAGATCGACGACTAGTCCACCGAGTACGCAACTACATTTCGGGGTTAAGCAACAAACATGACATCGCCGTTATTCAGCATCGTTATTCCGACCTACAACCGCAGCGACCTGGTTCAAGGCGCTGTTCGTTCGGTTCTCGGCCAGACGTTCGATGATTTCGAAGTGGTTGTGTCCGACAACTGCTCGGAGGACGACACCCGAGCGGTCATCGAGGGGTTTCGGGACCCGCGAGTGCGGTATGTGCGCACGCCCTCTCACGGCGTGATCGCCGACAGCTGGGAATTCGCCCGCTCGCAGGCCAGGGGCACGCTCGTCATGATGTTGTCGGATGACGACGCGATGGTGCCGAATGCGCTGGCACGCTTCGCCGAGGAATACAGGCGCCACAACGCCGATTTCCTGTTCTGTAATCTCGCGGAATACCGCGACCGGTCGTTTCCCGGCCCGGAGCAGAATACGGTAACCTGTGAGCCGTTCTCCGGCGGTGCGCGCCTGGTATCTACCGAGGAGTTCGTCGGCCCGCTGTTCGCATTCCGTCCGAAGTTCAACATGCACCCCAGCGCGTTCATGTTCTCGTCTGCGGTGGCGGAACAGGTGGTCCAGCGCTCGGGACGCTTCTTCCGTACCAACGGCGTCGAGTACTTCGCCTGGCCACTTGCAGCGGTGTTCTCGAAGAGCATCGTCTACATCGATCTCCCGCTCGTCATCCTGGGACGAACGGCGAAGTCGTGGGGATCGACCATCGTCCTCTCGAATCCTGGGAAGGAAAAGATTCAGAAGATGATCGCGGACGTGGCCCATGCGCGCGACTGGATCCCGCTCACCAACTTCACGCTCTGCAACCTGATGGCGGAGGGAATGCTGCTGGGCAAACGGATGTTCCCGGACGAGCTTCAACCTTTTCCCTTCAACGAGGAGCAATACCTGAGAAGCACGATGAAGGAACTGAGGCGACGTGTGGCCATGGGCGTCGATGTCTCCAGGGAGATGACGGAACTTCGGGCGTTCGCGGAGAAATATCCAGCGCTGGCGGCAGAGTTCAGGACGCCGCCGAGTCCAGGCCTGCTGAGCCGGAACTCGGCCATCCGGCGGTTGATGAGGACGTTGGGGCTGAATCTGATCTACCAACGGCTGTTTACCTACCTCGAGGTGAGGAAGATCAACCGAGGTCAGGCTGCGGCCGGCTTCGCGGTATCTGGCGGCGACTTCGGATTCGATGATGCCCTGGGGTGCGCGCATTTCGTCGCAAGGGTCACTCATCGGGGCACGACAGAGCGGTTCCGGGAACCTGCGTTGATCACGGACTATTCGAGCTAGAAGTATTCAGGGAGACATCAAGACACATCATGGAAAGTGCATCGTCGTACGTGCCGGAAGTACCGCCATTCCGTCAGTCGGGCGTCATCGGCGCGGAGAGCTGGCGTCTCACGTCAAAAGTCGCCGAACTCTGGCAGTATCGTGAGTTGTTCTATTTTCTGGTGTGGCGAGACGTGAAGGTGCGCTATGCGCAGTCCGTCATGGGCGTCGGATGGGCCACGATCCAGCCACTGGTTCCCATGATCCTCTTCACCATCATTTTCGGGAGGGTGGCCAAGATCAGTTCCGACGGCGTTCCCTATGCGTTGTTCAGTCTTGCCGGGCTGGTCCCGTGGACCTATTTCTCGAATGCCTTGAACGACTCGAGCGGAAGCCTGGTCAAGGAAGTCAGCATGTTGAGCAAGATCTACTTCCCCAGGCTGATCATCCCGCTGACGGCCGTTCTCGGCAGACTGCTCGACCTGGCGATTTCTTTCGTGATGCTGTTTGTGTTGATGGCCTGGTATCAAGTGATGCCAACTCTCTCGGTCGTCGCACTGCTGCCGCTGCTGGTTCTGATCGCAATCGTCACGGCCTCCGGACTCGGCATGTGGCTGAGCGCGCTCGCCGTCCAGTACCGGGACGTCAGATATGCCCTGCCGTTTGCGGTCCAGTTTCTGATGTATGCCGCGCCGGTCGTCTACCCCACCAGCCTGGTTCCCGTTCGTTTTCGATATTTCTACGCCCTCAATCCGCTCGTCGGTGTCATCGAGGGCTTCCGGGCCACCCTCCTGCGATCCGGGCCGGTCCCGTGGGACCTCATCGGGATCGGGAGCGCCAGTGCGGTAGTGATGCTCTGGTTTGGTGCGGTGTATTTCTTTGGGAAGGAGCCGGTTTTCGCCGACGTCGCATGAGCATGTCACACACGACCATCACCGTCGATCGACTCTCGAAGCGGTACCGAATTGGTGCCAAGCAACAGCGGCAGGACACGCTTGCGGGGTCAGTCCTCGATCTGATCCGCCGGCCGATGACGAATCTTCGCCGTCTGCGGAGCCTGACGACTTTTTCCGACACCGACACAGAAGACGACACGATCTGGGCGTTGCGTGACGTGTCCTTCGAGATCAAGAGCGGAGAAACGGTCGGAATCATCGGTTCCAACGGCGCCGGCAAGTCGACACTGCTGAAGATTCTGTCTCGCATCACGCAACCCTCGCACGGGACGGCTGTCGTCAACGGGCGGGTCTCGAGCCTGCTCGAAGTGGGGACCGGATTCCATGCGGATCTGACGGGCCGGGAGAACGTGTACCTCAATGGCGCCATCCTGGGGATGACCCGCAACGAGATCGACCGCAAGTTCGATGACATCGTCGACTTCTCCGACGTGGCGAAGTTCATCGACACTCCGGTGAAGCGGTACTCCAGCGGGATGACCCTGCGGCTGGCGTTCTCCGTCGCCGCCCATTTGGAGCCGGAGATCCTCATGGTCGACGAGGTGCTCGCGGTCGGCGATATCCGCTTTCAGAAGAAATGCCTGAGCAAGATGGGAGATGTCGCGAGCGAGGGCAGAACGGTGCTCTATGTGGCCCACAACATGCCGGCGATCAGCCGACTGTGCCAGCGGGCCATCCTCATGGGTAATGGGCAGGTCGTCCAGGATGGTCCGGTGCATGAAGTGATCAGCACCTATCTGAATTCTGGTCTCGGCACCTCAGCCATGAGGGAATGGCCCGATCTCGCACAGGCGCCTGGCGGTGACGTCGCTCGGCTTTGTTCGGTCCGCGTCGCGTACGAAGACGGCGATATCGCGGATACGGTGGACATTCGGAAGTCCTTTCAGATCGCGATGGAATACGAGGTCGTGACGTCCGGTTATGTCCTCTTGCCTCACCTCTACATCTACAACGACGAGGGCGTCTGCGCGTTTGGCGCGCAGGATCTGGATCCCGAATGGCGCGGACGAAAGCGCCCCGCCGGCCGTTACGTCAGCACGGTCACAATCCCCGGCAACCTCATGTCCGAAGGAATGTTCTTCGTGGACGCGAACATGATCGTGGTGGAGCCGTTCATTTTTCAGTACTGGAGCCGCAGCGCCGTCGCGTTCATGATCACCGACAGCCTCGATGGGGACTCATCGAGGGGAGATTGGACTGGCCACATGCCCGGCGTGGTGAGACCGATGTTCAAGTGGACCACCCAGTACGGCCGCCGTGTCCCTGAGAAAGTCGCGGCAGTCCGGTAGGAGCCGACTGCTCGGTTCAAGCAACTCCACCTCACCCTGCGGTAGACGTTCAGTCGCGTTGTCACAAGGATGTCGACACCGCCCGAGGTTGTACGAGGTCCCTGGCGCGCGTATGAACGTCCAACAGGTCATTGAAGCACTAGGCGCCGATTCCACCTGGCGCAGCATTGGGAAGGCTCGGGCGTTGCTCTCTGGCCCGATCGGCCGGATCGACGAACGGCGATTGTCCCGCTTCCTCATGAGCGACGGTCCTTCCCAACGGACGGATTTTCCTGCCCGCAGTGTCCGCGTCGCGCTTGCCAGCGATACGTCGCTGGATAATCTGGCGGAGCCGTTGGCCGTTCGACTGCTCGAGCGTGGGATGTTCGGCGTGTTCTACCACGGGGCTTTCGGCCAACTCGCGCAGGAGGTCCGCGACACCGGCAGCGGCCTGCTGCGGCATCAACCGGACGTCGTCGTGCTTGCGCCCCTGACGGGAGTCGTTGGCCGCCCTGGCGACTTCAGCCGGCCGGTCGAGCACATCGTTGATGAGGCGTGGTCCCATGTCACGGCGCTGCGGGAGCGATTCAACGGATTGCTGCTTCTGCAGAACATGAGCACTCAGGAAGGCCGACCGTTCGGCATCCTGGATGCCCGCCGGGAGCTCGGTCGCGCGGATTTCGTCCGATCCGTGAATCTGCACCTCTCGCGGAGATGCCGGGAAACGGGGTTGGCATACATCCTCGACGTTCAGTTCCTGGCCGGACTGGCGGGCGCCGTTTGGCCCGGTCTCCATAAGCAGCACCTGATGGCAGGCCGGCCTTTGGCTGATGTCATCGTCTCGCAGTTGGCCCCGGACATCGCCGCTTTTTGTGCTGCGCTGAAGGGCTTCGCCCGAAAATGCCTGGTCGTCGATCTGGACAACACACTCTGGGGCGGCGTCGTGGGCGAAGAAGGTGTTGCCGGTGTAAACATCGGTGGAACCTATCCCGGGAATCTGTATACGGCGTTACAGACCGAGATCAAGATGCTGCACGAGCGGGGTGTCACCCTTGCCATCGTCAGCAAGAACAATGAAGCCGATGCGTGGGAAGTCTTCGACCAGCGATCGGAAATGGTCCTGAACCGTGCTGACTTCAGCGCTCACCGGATCAACTGGCGGGACAAGGGTATCAACCTGAGGGATGTGGCATCTGAATTGCAAATCGATCTGGACGCTTTAGTATTGCTTGACGACAATCCCGTGGAACGCGCCCTTATCGAGGAACTTCTTCCGCAGGTCGAGGTCTGCCCTGCTTCCGATCCATTGGAGATGCTCCGCTGGCTCACGACTTGCCGACGATTCGACACGCTCGCCATCACGACGGAGGATGCGCTGCGCGCGAAATCACACGCCGCGTCCGTTCTGCGCCGCGAGACGGTTTCGAATGTGGACGACCTTGAAGGCTATCTGACCGGACTCGGGACTGAGGTTCAAGTCGGAGCGTTGACGACCGCGCAGATTGCCCGCGTCGCTCAACTCACACAGAAGACGAACCAATTCAATCTGACCACGCGGCGACTGACGGAGAAGGAAGTGCAGGACTTGATGAGCGCCCCAGACTGGCGTGTATTCTGGTGCCGCTGCCGCGACCGATTTGCGGACGAAGGGCTGATTGGTGCGGCGATCGTGAAGATCGAAGACGCGTCATGGCGCCTTCATACGTTCCTCATGAGCTGCCGGGTGCTTGGACGCGGTATCGAGAAGGCGTTCCTTCACGCAATTTGCCAGCACGCCGTCGCGCAAGGTGCCGGCGTGATGATCGGCGAGTTCATCCGCACGGCAAAGAACAGCCAGACCGAGACGTTCTTCGAATCCTGCGGCTTCACGGTTCAACAGAGGACACCAGATCACTGTCTATCGCAACTCTCTCTTCCATCCATGGCGGAACTGAAACCGCGCTGGATAGCGATGAATAGCGTCGAAACAATCACGGCCAGCATGAGTACGCCATGAAGGTCGATGCGCTGTTCTCCCCGATCCTGGACCTCAAGGCGCCTTTGCGGCCGGAGGACTCGCCGGAAACGATCTCGGCCTGGGACTCGATCTCGCACATCCAGCTGATCCTCGCTATCGAAGATGTCATCGACGGGGAGTTGACCACGGACGAGGTTGTGAGCGTCACATCGGTGTCGAAGATCATCGAGATCTGCCGCGCTCGGGGCGTCGAGCTCACGGTCGAGTGATGCCGGCCGATTCGCGGGTGCTGGCAGAGCGAGTGTTCACGCCTGCCGACCTGGCCGCGTTTGCGGAACTTTCTGGCGACTACAACCCGCTGCACGTCGATCCGGTGGCTGCGCGGCGAACTCACTTCGGCGACTGCATAGTGCATGGGGTCTTCCTGCTTGCGTGGGCGTTGGAATCTCTCGAGCAGGCGACCGCCAGGCACACCGCATGGGCCTCAGTCAGCGTTCGATTCCTACGCCCCGTCGTCGTCGGCACGGCGGTCAGTGTCGGTGCCGAGGAAAGCCACGATGGGCGAGTGACGCTCACACTGACGGCCTCGGGCAGAACGGCAATGCGATGCGACGTGACGTTCGCGGCGGCGGTGGCTGCCAGCACCGCCATGGTTCGGGCGACGCTGCCGCCCAGAGAACCTCCCGCAGCCATCCCACTCGAATCATGGACGGACGACGAACACCGACTCGAACTCTGCTGGTCGGCGCCGCATGGTCGATGCCTGTTCCCGGCCCTCACGACGTTCCAATCAGACAGTGCGTTGGCCGCGATGCTGGCGACCACTCGTATCGTCGGCATGAAGATACCCGGCAGGGATTCCGTCTTTCTCCAACTCGACCTGATGTTCACGCCAGGGGCTGAAGCCGATGAGGCGGTGACATATCGTCTGATGAAGTATCAGAAATCGACCCAGCGAATAGCCGTCGCTGTCTCGAGCGCCGCGGGTCACGGCACGCTCTGGGCCCTGGCCCGTCCAGCACCGACGTCGCAGGCCGCCATGGAAGAGGTGAAACGGTCGGTGCGCCCGGGATGTTTTGCCGGCCGCCATGTGCTGGTCGTCGGAGGATCGCGAGGGCTGGGGGAATTGACGGCGAAGATTCTTGCCGCAGGCGGTGCCACGGTCACGCTGACGTATCGTCTGGGCGAGGACGACGCGGCACGCGTCGTCGGGGACATCCGCAAACACGGCGGCTCCGCCGACGCATTTCAATTTGATATCGAGAGCGACAGCCGGGACCGGATGTTGTCGGAACACGCCTCGGGCGCGGACCATGTCTGCTACTTTGCCACGCCCCCCATTCTTGACGGCGATGGCGAGACGATGTCGGGCCCGCTGTTCGAGCGATACGCTCGGGTCTACGTCTCGGGCTTGATCCACTTGGCCCAGTGGTTGGCGGGACAGACATCCGGACAGTTCTTTCTCTTCAATGCTTCCAGCGTGTATGTCGAGACGCCACCGATTCGCCAGCTCGAATACGCCGCCGCGAAGGCCTCCTCAGAAGCCTGCTGCCGGTGGTTGAAAGTGGCCCATCCGCGGGCGACGATTCACGTCGCACGCCTTCCGCGATTGCTGACCGATCAAACGGCCTCGTTCCTATCCTCGAATGAGCACGACAACCTGTCGACCGTGCTCGCCGAGTTGTCCAGCTGGTTGTCCGCGTAGAGCAGCCAGCAGCGGACAATCTTAGAAAGAAATAAAGAACTCATATTATTTTTGTTGTCGCGTTCCCCAAGAGCAATTGGACAAGCTACAATCTCATCCGTCGTTTTCGCTATTCGTCGAAGAATGGACTGACGTTTGCTGCTGACGGCTTGTACTTTTTGACGAGGAGTCGTGTCGATGAGCTCGGAAATTCCGGTGGCGACCGACGGGCGCCCGGACCTGCGCACGACAGGCATGGCAGCGAGGGGCTTCTTCGCGAAAGAGCGAGTCCTGCTGCAGCTGCTGCGCGAGGATTGGGAAGTCAACTTTCGCGATTGGACGCTACCCGGCTTCCGCGCCGTGGCGGTGCATCGGTTCGGCACCTGGGTTGACCAGCTCAGCCGCACTCCCATCCGCCCCGTGCTGCGGAGAGTCCACCGGTTCATGTTCCGGTACGTCCGCAATAACTACGGCATAGAGCTTCCGGTGACGGCGTCTATTGGACGAAGGGTTCTCATTGGCCACCAGAGCGGCATCGTCATTCACCCCCATGCCGTGATCGGCGACGAGTGCATCATTCGCCACAACGTCACGATCGGGGGCACGACATGGGAGCGTGGCCACGAGACACCCACGCTCGGACGCGGTGTCTCGGTAGGCTGCGGCGCGGTGATCGTCGGAGACATTACGATTGGCGACCTGGCGACAATCGGCCCAAACGCCGTGGTCCTCACAGATGTCCCTCCCGGCTCTTCAGTATTTGCCACGACGCCTCGCACGTTCAAGTTGGTGAGGGCGCTGACGACTCCTGTGAAGAGCCCGACCAGGCTCTCGGGAACAGAAGGCTAACGAGATCCGACCCGCCGAAGGGTCGTGTGAAGCTGGGCGGTGTCGTGCGGTTGCCACAATTGTCGAGACAGCTGCAATCCTACCTGGCCCCTGATTGGGTCTCCGCGGGGTAATCCGGCCCTGACAGCCCGTGGTGAAAGTCTGGCTGCATTCGACGAGCGATGCATCCCTCGGGCGACGTTGCTCCTCGCTCAAATACTCCCGGTATTCTCGGTCGTCGCACCGAGACGGACGGGGCGCCTCGCCCGAGAGTGACATTCCTGGTCACATCCGATTGATTGGCAGAATGGAGGAGTCGGCTTTTCGCGGCTGGATGCATGAACCAGGGCGAGAGTGATCTATAGTAGAGCTAGTCAAGTCCTCGATTCTGGAAAGTCCAGTGTTGAATGGCAAGTGACCGTCGCACTCCTCGAACCCCGCGTCCCCCAACAATCATCAATCCGCGCACCGAGACAAAATCCGCCTTATGGACAAGCTGTTACACCATCTAGGAATCAAACCGGTGCTGTTGGATATTGGCGCGTCGGGTGCCCCGCCGCCCATCTGGAACGAGATCGCGCCCGAAAGCATCTATATCGGACTCGATCCGGATTTGCGCGAAATCCACGAGGATAAGTCCTCCCGATTTCATCGATCGGTGATCTTCAATGAAATGGTGACTGCCGAGAAGGACCGCGCCGAGACCCTTTTCTATCTGACCAAGTCGCCGTTTTGTTCCACGGTGCTGGAGCCCAATCCCAAAGCGACGGCGCCCTGGCTGGAGAGCAACCTCTTCGAGGTGGAATCACACACCACGGTGCGAACGACAACAATCGAGTCCATTCTCGGACGCCTCGATATTTCCGGCGTCGACTGGGTGAAACTCGACACGCAGGGAACGGATCTCCGGCTGATCAACAGCATACCTCCCGATATGCTCTCGAAGGTGATGGCGATCGATACGGAGCCTGGATTGATCGACATCTATCAGCGCGAAGACATGTTCGTCGACGTCCACCGCGACCTGACGAGCAACGGTTTCTGGCTTTCCGGCATGCATACCGGCGGCTTCGTCCGCATGCGTCGGGGGACTCTCGAGGCGGCCCGAAAAGTGAACGCCAAGGTCGATGAGCCATACCTTCGGAGTGCCATCAGAAAAAGTCCGGCGTATCTCGAGGCGAGGTATCTCAGGACGCTCGAGTGGCTCGCCGCGAAGTCGATGTCGTCGCGCGAATACATCGTGCTCTGGGTCTTCGCGCTGACGGACAATCAACTCGGGTTCGCGCTCGATCTGGGCGTTGAATTCGAGCGGATATTCGGCGAGACGGACGCGTCGCGCGGGCTGAAGGCCGAGACGTGGCGTCTCATCAACAGGGCTCACCGCCGCCACACTCTCCGCACGGCGTCTCAACCGATCAGGCGCCGCATCAGATCGGTCTTGGACAGAATGCTGCGCTGAGCTTGCCCGGCCGGACTAAGTACTCCGTTTCGCAATTACGGTGACGTATTCGGGCGGCGAGGCGCCCGGATCGCCAGGCGCGAGGAGGAAGAATGCCGGGAGCATGTGACCGACGAGCAACGCCGCGAGGCGGGATGCATCGGCGGCCGATACGTTGGCGCAATTGCGAAACGGAGTACTAAGGATTCTGCAGCGGTACGACAAGCGAGTCGTGAGTCGCCTGGCTGAGGGGGTTGGAGTAATTGGCAAGGACTCCCTGACCAACGAGGAGTTCATCTACTCGAGGACGGGTTGACTCGATCGCCCCGCCATGGGTCACGGCATCGCCGCGCGTGGCCGCCCATAGGTGTGGTCGGCGGAGGTCGCTCAACGATTCGGTGATGGTCTTGCCGCGGCCGCCGTTTCCATGCTTACGGGCGCAGACAGGAACCTCATCAACGTCGACGCCACAAGACGATTACCTCGTTCGTCGTAATGACCGAACTTGCGAAACGGGAAGAGCGACAGCGGATCGTCCTGTGCCTGGAACGCCGGTTGAATGTCGATCACCGGGATGCCGAGCGCCTTCACCAGATTCAGCACCTCCTGATGCTCCCGGTCGGCGGGCCTGGGACTGTTTCGATACCGGTTCCAGCTCGGAAGGTAGACGAAGTAGAGCGTTCCGCCCCAGCTGTTGGTGACTGTTTTGGCCTGGTCCAGGGCGGTCGACAGCAGATTGTGCGACGTCTGCTCGAGCATGGACCATACTTGGGGCTCCTCGGTGTTGCTGCCATACATCAACTCGACCTTATGGCGCAGAGTCCACAGCTTGGCTATCTCCATGGACCGGTTCACTAAGGATGGGGCTTTGGCCGGCGATCTCGCGCGGTCGCGCGCATCAATTTTGGAGACGACCCGCCGCAGCGCCTGGTCGACCTCGGGCTGGCGGGCGAGCAGATCCTGGCTGAACGTGGGGTCGAGGTAGCGCATCAAGAATGGATGCGTCGACTCGGTGAGCAGATCCGCCAAGTCAATCCCCTCGGTAAAAAACCACAGGACGGCCTTCGGCGCATATCGCGGCAGATACTCTCTGATGGCCGCGAGCTCCAACAGGGAGCTCTGACCGGAGATGCCGAGATTCAGGACCCGGCGGTTGGCCGTCCGTAACAGATCGACGAACCCCTGTCCGTCCTGGACACAGTACCCCTGAGTGAACGACTGACCTACTGCAGCGATGTCGATCCGCGGCACATTCCAGATCCCTTGCGGATTGCGGAAGCCGTGCTCATCGCTCAAGTAGCTGACGAATTGACCTGATTCGTTGCACAACAGGGTCTGGGTGTTTGCTATCCCTCCGAGCGGCATCAATTCGTTGGTATTCGTCGATTCCTTGAATCCCAGCGGCCCGTTGGTATCCAGCACGTCTGCGAGCATGACGGCCGGCACCATATCGATGCCCCGTTTGCTGGAATCGGCGAAGATCTCTCTGCGCTCTCTCGTGTCGATCGTCGTCCCGAATTTTGCGGCAAGCTTTACCATCTCCTGTTTCTTCTGAGACGGCGCTCGATCGATGCTCCAGAAGGGCAGATTCGCCTCAGGCCCGAGCGCCGTGCTGGCCAGTACGAGCTCCGCGGCGTACAGGACTACCAGGACTGAAACAGAGCAGATGGCGACGCCCCGCCTCAAGCTGGCGCGCAGACCCAGAGATGCGAAAAATATGGCTGCCAGGCCCGCGAACACCAGTGGCGCCTCGTCCCAGGCAGCCGGCGACGCGAGCTGTTGCAATCCAGGCCCACCGGGTTGGTGGACATGTTGCCAGAGGGCATAGAGGGCGAGCGTGCCGCCGGCAATCAACACGGAGTTTGTGAAGGATGTTGCTTTCACAGGCAACTATTGGTTCCAAGCGGTGTGCGCGCACCGCGATGCTGAGAACGTTCGCAGGCAGCTGGGCGATTGTCTCGCAAACAGCGCCTTTAAGGACCCCTGCTCCAGGTGCGCGCTCAAGGCACGCGTCACGAAACTCCCAAGGGCGGCGAGCACGATTCAACATCGGAGATCTTCGGCGATCCCGTTCGAATGGCGGCTCCGCGCGAGGCCGACATCCGGGCGGCGGGAAGTGCGTCCGCGACCGGAATCGTCTCGGCGACCGCACTGAGCGACGTCGGGACTCTCCGACGAGAGACTTCGGCCGGTTCATCCGTCGCCGGCACCGCGACAGCCGCGGCCACGTCTGGACTGAAGCTGGGGACGATTTGACGCAGGTGCTGAAGCACTTCCTTCGGACGGCCGAGTTTCGCCGCCTCAATCAGCGCGCCAAGCTGCGCGGCCAGCCGCTCGCTGCCGGAGTGGGGCATTTCCCGTACGCGAAAGATCTTGTCGATTCCCGCCGGTTCTAGCTCCTCTTTCTTCCCCACCAGCTCTTCGAACAGCTTCTCCCCAGGACGTAGCCCGATGATTTTGATCTGGATCTCTTCGTCCGGAACGAACCCGGACAACCGGATCAGGTTCCTTGCCACGTCGAGGATCTTGATCTGCTCGCCCATGTCGAGCACATACGTCGTTCGTTCGTTCGCAAGGACCGCAGCCTGCAAGACCAACTGGGCCGCCTCTGGAATGAGCATGAAGTAGCGGCGAATGTCGGGATGCGTCACCGTGACCGGGCCACCGGCGCGGATCTGGTCCAGCATGCGCGGAATGACGCTCCCGTTGCTGCCCAGCACATTGCCGAATCGGACCGTGACGAACCGGGTGTCTCCTGCGTCCTTGGCAATCGTCTGCACGATCAACTCGGCGACGCGTTTGCTGGCACCCATCACGCTCGATGGATTGACGGCCTTGTCGGTGGAGACCAATACAAAGCGCTCGGCGCCGTAGTCCCGGGACATCTCCGCGATGACCCGCGTGCCGACGACGTTGTTCTTGATCGCCTCGCAGGGATTCGCTTCCATCAAGGGAACGTGTTTGTGCGCGGCGGCGTGGAAGACCAGATGCGGCCGGTGCTGCGCGAAGACGGCAGCCGTTCGACCGATGTCCGTCACGTCGCCGATGACGCTGTGCACCACTGCGCTCACGCCCCGATCTGCGAGATCGTTGGCGATCGCATACAGGCTGTTCTCGTATCGCTCGTAGAGAATCAGTTCCGCCGGCTCGAGCGCACCGATCTGTCGGCACAACTCGGAGCCGATCGACCCGCCCGCACCGGTCACGAGCACGCGCTTGCCCTTGACGAGTCGGCGGCCATCCTCGGTGTTCAACGCCACCTGGCTGCGCGGAAGCAAATCCTCAATCGCCAGGGGACGGATCTGTTTGACCCGGACCTGGCCGTTGACGAGCTCCGACAGACTCGGCAGCGTGGTGATTGGCACCTTGAAGTCTTCCAGCAGGCGCACGAAGCCGCGAATGGTCGCCGGCGTGGCGCTCGGGATGGCCACCAAGGCCTCTCCAGCGCCCTTGGTCGCAATCACCCGGGGCAGATCCGCCCGCGTGCCCAGCACTTTGACACCATGAATCGTGCGACCGAGCTTCGACTGGTCGTCGTCGATGAAGCCGACGGGCTCGTAGGCGCCGCTCTTGCGCATCTCCCGAACGATCATGTCGCCCGCATCACCGGCGCCGATGATCAGAACACGCCGGCCTGGCTTGGTCCGGATCAGGGATGGCACCATCCGCCACAGCAGGCGGGTGCCCCCGAGAAAACAGACCAGCAGGAGCGAATCAATCATGACGATCGAGCGCGGATACACGCCGGCCCCGAGGTCGCGGTACACGATGAGATGCAGCAACGTGCTGCTCGTAAAGACCGCGAGAACGATACGCGAAAGATCCCAAACACCGGTGTAGCGCCAGAGACCGCCGTACAGGCCGAACGGGAGGAACGTGAAGCCCCGAATGGCGATCAGCCAGGGCGTTGTTTGAAGATAAACAACGTAATACTCTCGCGGAATATTCCCGTCAAATCGCAACCAAAATGCGAGGTACGTAGCCGTCGGAATCAACGCGAGGTCGATGACGCCGGCAAGCGACAACCGCTTGAAGTTTGACAAGGAGCGAAGCCACGATCGCAGTCTGTCACTGACTTCGGCCTCGACGGTCTGACGCGCCGAGGTGACAAGGGCTGGAACGGAACGGGCAGAGCGGGTAGGCATACGGTCGACGTTTGCAGAGGAGGCCACGAGGTGCTTCGGTAGCAAATTCGAGGCCACTCCCAATGTGGCGCGAACTGCAGCTTTTGGCCGGTTTGGCGGGTATCCGCGGGGCGTTCAAGGGGACACAGCGTGCGATCTACGTAAACTGTCGCCCATTATGCTGCCTCAGGCACGACTAAAGTAGCCGACTCTGTGGGGTACTGCGACTTTGAGCAAATTTGCCCACCCAAAAACAGCTGATCTGTGTGAAAAAATGACAGCGTTCGCGGCACGCGGGACGATCGATTGCCCTCGCAACGAGGCGGGCGCGAATCCCTCGTAAAGACCGCATCGTCCACGACATGGGGCCGGCTCCGAGGTTGACGAATCGAGAGGGCGATACGTTCTGACCCGGCTGCCTCGACGAGGAGCGTGGGAACGCCGGCTCTCACCCGCCGTTCAGCGACTTGAAAAAAGGGCGGCGATTCCGTGACCGCCGCCCTTCGATCGGCCGATCAGAAGATCAAACGGTCACTCCCCGAGGTCACCGGTTCGCGGTCCGAGTGCTTCCTCGGGCTCCACGAAGTACTCCATGTCCCGCTCCAACTCGAGCTCATCGTCGCTCGGCTGAGGCAGCGGCGGCGGCGGCGGCGGCTCGTCCGCCGGAATCCGGACTGCTCGATAGTACTCGAAGCCGGTCCCCGCCGGAATCAAGCGGCCCATCGTAACGTTTTCCTTCAGGCCGCGTAAGTGATCGACCTTGCCGGAAATTGACGCTTCGGTGAGCACCCGCGTCGTTTCCTGGAACGACGCCGCCGAGATGAAGGAGTCGGTCGAAAGCGACGCCTTGGTGATCCCGAGCAGCAGCGGCCGGCCTTGCGCCGGACGTCCACCGTCGCCGATGACCCGCTCGTTCTCCTCGAGGAAGCGGAACTTGTCCACCTGCTCGTCCACCAGGAACTCGGTGTCGCCGACATCCTCGATCTTCACCCACCGCATCATCTGCCGCGCGATGGTCTCGATGTGCTTGTCGTTGATGTTGACGCCCTGGAGCCGATAGACCTCCTGGATTTCGTTGACCAGGTAACCTTGCAGCGCCTTTTCCCCGAGGACGTTCAGGATGTCGTGCGGATTGCTTGGACCGTCCATCAACGGCTCGCCGGCGCGCACCCGCTCGCCTTCCTGCACGTTGACGTGCACCCCGCGCGGCAAACCGTACTCGCGCGGCTCGGCACCCGGCTCGTCCGGCACGATGATGATCTTCCGCTGACCCTTGACGATGCCGCCGTGCTTCACGATCCCGTCGATTTCCGAGATAATCGCGGTCTCGCGCGGCTTGCGCGCCTCGAACAACTCCACGACCCTCGGTAGACCGCCGGTGATGTCCTTGGTTTTCGTGGTTTCCCTGGGAATCTTCGCCAGCACGTCGCCCGCCGACACATTCTCGCCATCCTGCACCATCAAGTGCGCGTGGGATGGCATGTGATATTTGCGGTTGACTTTCCCGTCCTTGCCCCGGATCTCGACCGCCGGTTGCTTCTTCTCGTCCGGCGAGTCCACGATGATGAGGCGGGACAGGCCGGTGACCTCGTCCACTTCCTCGTGCACCGTGATCCCCTCCAAGATGTCCTTGAAGCGAATCTGACCCGGCTCTTCGGTGAGAATCGAGAAGGTGTACGGATCCCACTCGACGAGGATCTGCCCCTGTTCGACGGTCTGACCGTCCTTCACTTTCAGGCGAGCCCCGTAGACGACCGGGTAGCGCTCACGATCGCGACCCTTCACGTCCTGCACGACCAGCGACCCGCTCCGGTTCATCACGACGAAGTTGCCGTCCTTCGACTCGACGACTTGCAGTCCCTGGAAGCGCGCCGTGCCTGCGTTACGCGCTTCGAGGGTCGACTGCTCCGAAATCCTCGATGCCGTGCCGCCGATGTGGAACGTGCGCATCGTCAACTGCGTGCCCGGCTCGCCGATCGACTGCGCCGCGATGACCCCGACGGCTTGCCCGAGCTCCACCATCTTGCCGGTGGCCAGGTCGCGGCCGTAGCATTTCACGCACACGCCGCGGCGCGTGGCGCAGGTCAGCACCGAGCGCATCTTCACCTTCTCGATGCCCGCGTCCTGAATCGCCGACGCTTTGTCTTCGTCGATGTCGTCGTTGACGTCGACGATCGTCTCGCCGGTGAACGGGTCGGTGATGCGTTCGAGCGTCACGCGGCCCATGATGCGATCGCGCAGCGGCTCGATGATCTCTCCGCTCTCGACAATCGCCCGTGCCTCGATGCCGTCGAGCGTCCCGCAGTCGTGTTCCGAGATGATCACGTCCTGCGCCACGTCGACCAGACGCCGGGTGAGATACCCCGAGTCGGCCGTCTTGAGCGCCGTGTCCGCCAACCCCTTGCGCGCGCCGTGCGTCGAGATGAAGTAGTGCTGCACCTCGAGCCCTTCGCGGAAGTTGGCCGTGATGGGCGTCTCGATAATTTCACCTGACGGCTTCGCCATCAACCCGCGCATGCCGGCGAGCTGACGAATCTGCTGCTTGCTGCCGCGCGCGCCGGAGTCGGCCATGACGTAGACCGGGTTGAAGCTCTTTCCTTCCTTGTCGATGGCTTCCATCTCGCCGAACATCGCGTTGGCGATTTGCTCGGTGGCCTCCGACCAGATGGCGATGACCTTGTTGTAGCGCTCGCCGTTGGTGATGGCGCCTTCGAGGTACTGCGACTCGACCTTGATGACCTCGTCGCGCGCCTTGCCGACCAGCGCGCCCTTCTCCTTCGGGATGATCAAGTCGTCGATGCCGATCGACAAGCCCGACCTCGTCGCGTAGGTGAAGCCGAGGTTCTTGAGCGCGTCGAGCATCTCGACGGTCTTCTCGAGCCCGAACTTGAGGTAGCAGCTTTGCACGAGCTGCTGCAGCCCCTTCTTCTTGAGCAGGCCGTTGATGAACGGCATACCCGCCGGGATCTGCTGGTTCAGGATGACGCGCCCGACCGTCGTGTTGATGATCTTGTTGCTCACCGTCTGCACCTCGGTGTGCAGCACATCCTGGTCGTCGCGGGCGGCCGTGAGATCCTGCAGATCGCCGGTGTAGCGCAGCCGGATCGGCGTCAGCGTCTCCAACTCGCCCGCCTCGACGGCCAGCATCACGTCGTCCGGGTTGCCGAAAGCGCGGCCCTCGCCCCTCGCGCCGCTCTTCGCCTTGGTCAGGTAGTAGCAGCCGAGTACGATGTCCTGCGACGGAATCGCGATCGGCGCGCCGTGCGCCGGCGAGAGGATGTTGTTGCTCGACAGCATCAGCAC
>JBDTVS010000148.1:0-24631 GCA_040007095.1 Acidobacteriota bacterium | reverse complement strand
CGGTCGTCGCGCCTTGCCATGCGGGCGCCGCGCGCCGGAAGTCGTGTACTAAATCGTCGAACGCAGGACACTAGTCCAGATTCCTGATCGCGCGCGTCGCGAGATACTCGTCGAGCTCGGGCATTTGGCACTCCATGAGCACGAGGTCGTACTCCGCCGCTTCCACGGCCTTCAACAAGGAGCCTCTCCCAGAGAGCGAGGAACCGATCGAACTCGCCGAGCGCGCGGCCTCGCCCGTCATCCGGAGAATGGCGCAGGCGCATTCGGGAGCCAACTCCTCGATTGAGTGCGTGGGCGCGGCCAGCACCTCTCTGATCGGTGCGACGCGCGCCATCATCTCGGCGACGCGCAATTCGTGCTCGAGCACGCGCAAGGATGTCGGGTGCAATTCCCGCCCTTTGACGCTCGCGGCGAGGCGTCGCCGCACCTGCACCCACGCTGCGATGGTCAATCCTGTGATAACCAACGAACCGCCGAGTGTCGTTTCAATCAACATGCCGTTGATGCCGCCTTCAGGGGCATGTCATGTAAACGATTAGAAGGGTCGATCTTCACGCGAGATGGCTCATCTCATTCAATCGACAGTCTCTCCCTCAGCTTGAGCACGTCAGGCCCGATGATGAACCGATCGCGGCCCCATCCGGGCGCGCGATTTGGCTTTTTTTGTTGGGCGAGCCGTCCGCGCCGCAGCGCCGGGTCGCGAAACCGTGCTAGCCTGCGTGCGAATGGGAGGAGGGACCATGATCTCGATGTTCTTCAGCACCCGCCAATGCTTCAACGCCCGTGCGTGGACCATCGCGGGCTCGATCGCCCTGCTCGCGTGCGGCGGGCATAGCGCTCTCGCGCAGTCAAACGCGCAAACCCCCGGTTTTCTGGAGCATGAAGCGGTGACGCCGCCGCTGCTGTTCCGCGAGGTCTGGCAGCAGCCACCCCACACGGGGCCGCTCACCGACGAGAATCGCCGCATCACGCCACAGGCGCTGACCAACCCGGACCTGGAACTGCGCCTCTACGGCACGGACGCCCGCAACATACAGGTGACCGAGCACAACGGCATCCCCGACGTGTGGACCGGCTTCACGACCTCGCCCGTGGCACTGACGCTCCGGAACAAGAACGCCTACCTCGATCTGACGGGACTGACGAGGATGCGCTGGAGGACGCGCACGGAGGATCTGCACGTGCTGCATCCGGTGGTGAAGCTCGCGGACGGCACGCTGCTGGCCGGCAGCCAGACTCTCTCGAGTCCACAGCGGCCGATGACGGGATCAAATGCCTTTTCTGGCGATTTCGTGGTCTCCGAGGTGACGTTCGACGATCAGCGCTGGTTCCAGCTCGATCCGGTGAAGGTCGTCACGACGCGAGAAGTCGGAAGCCCGGACCTGAGCCGCGTGGACGAAATCGGTTTCGTCGATCTCATGCCCGGCGGCGGACACGGTTTTGCCGGATGCTCCAACGTCGCATGGATCGAGGTGTACGCGACCCCACGCAAGCGTTGAGGCGATTGCTGCTAGCATTCGCAGTCAGGAGACAAAGTTATGCGCTTTACGAGAGTGGCTGTCTTGAGCGCCGTCATCGGCGCGGGTATCGGCGCCGCCGTTGTTGCCGGAGTCGCCCATGCACAGGGCGCCAAGGCCACCATCAACGACCCGGTAGGCCCACTGCCCGACCCAACCCATATTCCCGTTGTCCTTCCGCAGGACATCAAGTGGAACGGCCAGGAAGGCAGGAACCAGCAGGCGACGCTGTTCGGCGATCCGAGTAAGCCTGGTCTCTATGGCGTCGCCATCAAATGGTATCCGGGCAATTTTTCCCAGCCGCATTTTCACGACCAGGAGCGTTACGCCTATGTGATCTCGGGGACCTGGTGGGTCTCGACCAGCAACGTCTACGACGAGAAGACCACCTATCCCGTGCGTGCTGGCACCGTCGCCATCGACAAGGCCAACACCGTGCATTGGGACGGCGCGCGCCTCGGCGAAAAGGAACCCGCCGTCCTGGTGCTGGTCGGCATGGGACCGGTCAAGACAGTCCAGGTGGACGAGAACGGAAAACCAAAGGCGCCGGCTCCGCCACGTTAAGCGGCCTTAACGGAGCACGCCGCTCTCTTCGGCTTGTTTGATCATGGCGTCGGCATCCCCCTGACGCAGGTAGCCGCTTTTCACCAGCGAGCGCGCGGCCGCACCGAGGGCCTGCACGTACCCATCGTGCGTCTGATAGCGCTCTTCGAGCGAGAGTCTGGGGTCGCGGCTCGCCACACGTTCGTCTTTCGTCTTCGCGAACGGGATGAACCCACCAACGGGCGACGCGAACAGGCACATCTGTCCCTTGAAAGGACCCGACGACATCACGTTCCATCCCGTGTAGGTGCCGAGCGGCGCCATCTGCAGCGGCGATTTCACGCCCGCGATCTCGTTGCCGTCGGCATCGACCTTGACCACCAGCTGCGGAAGCGACTGTTTCACGGTCGGCAGCTGTGTCAGGAAGCCGGACTGATCTTTGTAATCAAAATGTGATCCCAGGTTGTAATCGAGCAAAGGATAGACAAGATGCTCGGGCGAAGGTGTGCCCGGAATGGTCGGGTAGCCCATCGCCGCGCTGGTGTTTGGCACCAGGGTGCCGTCGGCGATCGCCGGATACCTGCTCGCCGGCATCGGCGTGCCCTTGGTGACCCAGTCCGTCAGCGCGATCAATAGCGCCGATCGCATCGGGGCGACGGGCGCCGGATTGACCGGTAAGTCGCAGCCGCCCGCCACCGGACCCGTCGTCGTATTGAAGCCTCCCGCCCCGCCGCCGTGCGTCACGCCGGGGAAGTAATAGCGACGCACATTGTCCGGGAAAGGAATGTCAGCTTTGGCGTCGGTGCCTATCAGCATCGGCGACGCGCGCAACCCCCAGATCTCGGCGCTGCCGAACGTTTCCATGATCTTCGGGCACGTGTTCGATACGCGGCAGCGGTCGAGCAGGCCGGCCTTGCCGCGTCCGCGCGGCGTGTCCGTCCAGTCTTCCCACCACACGGGCGCCTCCACGCCGAGCTCGTAGAGCGACACGGTGCCGCCCGGCATGGCGAAGCGCCGGTTCAGATCGATGACGCGCGACGCGATATGCGGGTTACTCCCCTCCCAGACGATGCGCCCCTGCTCGTCCTGGTTGAATCCGAGCTGAATGAACAGGCGCAGGAATGTGCCCGACTGCGAGCTTCCTTCGGAAATCCCCCAGCGAATCCGACCGGCCACCGGATTCGCCGTGCCGGCATCGTCCTGCTTCTCATAACGGAAGAACGAGTTGATGTCTCGAGTGGCCGCGGTCCCGATCCCCAGTACCAGCGGATCCCTGGCGGTGTATTGCAGCTCGTAGAGCAGCGCCGGATTGAATCCGTTCTTCACGCAGATCCGGGTCGCATCGGGCTTGCCCGGGAACGCTGTCGTCGCGCAGTCGGCAAACGCCCAGTCGCTCGGAGGAATCGCCACGGTCCCGCTCTTGACGCCGGTCGCGCTCTCGGACACGGCCGAGACCAGCGAAGCCTTGGACGTATCGAGCGTCACCGGCGGGTAAGGAGACGGCTGATTGCGGGGGATCAACAACGTCGTGGTCGTGCCGGTCAACCCCGTGAAACGCAGCACCAGCGGCCCGGTCACGCTCGTGCCGTCCGGATTCCTCGCGACGGGCACCTGGATCGTCTGATTGTTGGCGGTGGCAAGCACATCACCCTGCCAGCCACTGACGAGAGAGACGTGCCCCTCCGGGCTGGCCGCTGCCGCGCCGTTGCCACGATTGACCACCGTGTACATCAGCACTCCACTCGAGTGCGCCATGTCGATCGGCTTCATCAGCGAGAACGTCGCGATGTACTCGACTCTCCCGCGTGCATTGCGCGGCGCCAGCTTGATGTCGGTAATGAGGGCGTTCTTCGGATCGTTCGGATCGAGCTCACCGTGCGCCCTGCCGGCGATTCTTTCGTACGGCGCGGTGGCGCCTGCCCGGCCACCGGGAGCCACTGATTCCACCTTCAGGATTTCGATTCGCGTGACGCGCGCGTGCGCGATGCCGGCGGAACAGACCACGGCGGTGGCGCTGGCGGCGATAAGTGTCCTGCCAATCATGTGAAGTGCCCTCCCCTCCTGCGTGGTTGAGTATAGCGGTCGGAGCTGGTCTTGCGGGCTTTCGCAGCGCACAAATCCCTTTGACGCCCAAGCGTGACTGATCCACGATGCGCTGGCGAATCTGGTTTCGCGAACTTGAAGAACTTGTACAGCTGGGGTGCGCCCGGTCCGCAACCGGGCCGGCTCGGTTGCTCACATGGTATGACCACGGATCAGCTCGGGAACCTGTACGTGGCCGACTGCTTCAACGGGCGGATCCAGAAGTTCGAGCCGATTCCGGGCGCCGATCCGGAAAAGATCGCCGGGCAGCTGCTGCGGACCTGGGACACGTGGAAGGCCCCGTGAGGACCTCGCGCCGATTTGCCTCGTAATGTCGGCGAGAAGGGTCCACGATACGGCGCATGTGCAACCGGTTCCGATTGCTGTGGGTCACGACTCTGCTCGGCCTGCTGATTGCCGCCCAACCCTCCACCTTTGCCGCGGACAAGCAGCAACGAAAGGCGAAGGAATCGGAGGCGAAACGGCTGACCACTCTCGGCCGCAACGCCGAGAAGCAGGGGCGGCTGCTCGAGGCCAGACAGCAGTATCTGGCCTCGGAACAGGTGTTGTTCAACGAGGATGCCGAAAAGGGACTGGAGCGGATCGCGGAGGCCGCGGACAAGCAGGTCAAGACGCTGATGGCCGATGCGGAGAAAGCATACGTCGCGGAGAATTTCGCGAAAGCGGCGCAACTCCTCGAGACTGCGGCTGCACTGCACCCAGGCAACCTCGCGATTGGCTGCAACCTGGCGCTGACGAGATACCAACAGGGCAACCACGATGATGCCCTCACGCTGCTCGATCAATGTGTCGGTGCGCTGCAGGACAGAGAGCCGCGGCGCCAGTTGGCCGAACTGCACACGGCCCTGACCACCGGCGACCGGCTGAGCGTCGTGGCGCCAGGCGACCGGCAGCAGGTCGCGCGACTCAACGATGCGATGCTGCAGAAACGCGACAACGACCCGCACGCCGACGATGACGAGGCCGACGCGCCGTCCCCGCCGGCGGCAGGTCTCTGCGCGCAGATGCGGCAGCTGCAGGCCGGACTGCTCAAGAACCCGGCCATGCTGTTCAATCTTGCCAATTGCGCCGAGTCGGAGGGGCGCCTCAGCGACGCGATCCGTCTGCTGACCGAATACAGCCAGGCCGCGCCGACGGCCGCGGACAGCGAAGAGGTCGTGGAGCGGCTGGTTGTCTTGAAGAGCCTGTCGGCGCTGCCCGATCCGAGCGGTACGCTGGTCCGGACCCTCTACGCGAGCGCCGGAAAACACGTCGAGTCGCGCGGCTACGATCTGGCAATCGCGGACTATCTGAAGGCCGCCGAGGCTATCCCGGAGTTTTCCGAAAGCCAGCGCCGGGTGGCGAGTCTCCTGGAGGCTCAGGGGCAGGTCGGCCGCGCACGAACGATCTGGCAGCAGGTCATCCTGGCCGACCCGAACGACGAGAGTCGCGGACAGACGCAGCTCATCGTGGACGGACTGGACGCCGAGGCGGCGGAATACAACGAGCTGGTCGGCGCAGCCCGGCTGCTGCTCCAGGATCTGATCGGACGCAGCCTTCTCGAGGGGGAACGGGTCGGCCGGATCTACGCGGCGTCGCGGTTGCAGCTGGCCAACGAAAAAATCCGCTCGGCCGCGCTGCTGCAGCCCCTTGCCGCCGAGGGAAACATGCTGCAGGCGTTCACCTGCGCGCAGATGAACGACTTCCGTTGTGTGCGGGCCAGCTTCGACGCCCAGCGCTCGCTGACGCTACCCGTGTCCTTCTACGCAGCCGTCTTCTACAAGGGCGTGGACCCCGAGAATCGCGAGAAGACCCCGCGGACGTACGGAAAGTTTGAATTCGAGAAGGGCATGCTGCGATTTGCTGAAATCTCAACCGTCAACCCCAAGAAACAGACCGCGCAGCTGCCCGCCTCGCTCGCCGGCGAGGATCGGCTCGGCCGGCTGGGTTCGGCGACGGGGCTGCGCACGCCGGGGTTTCAAGGGTTCACCGTCGCGGCCAGCGCGATCAAGCATCTGGAAACGCAAAACGGCCTGCTCTATCTCGAAGTGGACGATCGGAACATCAAACATCGCAAGATGCTCATCGAGCCGCTGAGTCTGGTGATCACCGTGCCGCCAAAGGGTCCCGGATCTCGGCGCTACATGAACAATTACCTCAACATCGCGGAAACGTACGGCGGGGTCGAAAAGGTCAAGCTCGGCAAGGAGTCCACGACGGCCGGCGAGAAGCTGAAAATGGTCTACAACATCGCGACGATCGGGATGGACGTGACGTCGCTGATGTTTGGCAACTTCTACTCCATCATCGAAATCGCACAGGGCGTGAACACCTTGAGTCGCAAGATCGCGCTCAATCAACGCCAGATCCAGCGTCTGGCGACGGAGCGGCGCCACGCGATCGGCGGAATCGCGTTCAAGGCCATTCCCACCGAACCAGCGCGCCTGACGTTCCGCAAGGACTTGAAATAGCGCCGGCCCATTCTTCACGAGCGTTGTTGCCACGATGTCGCGGGCGGTGGAACGCTCGCCAGGCACAGGTGATGGACGCTCGCGACTGACAGGACACGACGCGCTATTCGCTGGTGATCAGGCGGTATCCGTCGCCATACGCCTTCCGGATGTAGGTCGGATGCCGCGGATCGGGTTCGAGCTTGTGGCGCAGGCGGAAGATGAAATTGTCGACCGTGCGGGTCAGCGGCACGTCCGAGTAGCCCCACACCAGGTGCAGCAGCTCCTCTCGCGTCACGACGTTGCCGGCCCGTTCCGCAAGGCATCGCAGGATCTCGAATTCCCGGTCGGTGAGCTCGATCGGTCTGGCACCGCAGTAGGCCCGAAGCCGCCTGAAATCAATGACCGTCTCTCCCAGCGTCAATTGGTCGATCCGCGGCTTCGTCCGACGCAGCACGGCGTGGACCCGCGCCAGCAGCTCGTCGAGCGCGAACGGTTTCGTGACGTAGTCGTCAGCGCCCAGTGTCAGACCGCGGATGCGATCTTCTTTCTGGCCGCGCGCCGACAGGATGATCACGGGAATCCGCGTCGGACATTCGTTGAGGGCCCGACAGATTTCGAATCCGTCCACCCCATGCGGCAGCATGATGTCCAGCAGCAGCAGATCCGGCGTGAAGCGCTTCACCGATGCGAGGGCATTGCGCCCGTTGTCGCAGGTTTCGACCAGAAAGCCTTCGTACTCCAGGTTGTCGCGCAGCAACCGCGCGATCGCCCGGTCGTCCTCGATGATCAGAATTCTCTTGGTCATCCCGCCCACCTCGTGCCCGGCCACGCCGTTCTCACGCGGTCCGCCGCCGGCCGCTGACCGGCAACGTCACATCGACCTCGGTGCCGACGCCCACGGTGCTGCGCACGGCGATCCGGCCGCCATGACTCTCGACGATCCGCTTGGCGATCGACAGTCCCAGCCCGCTGCCATTGATCGAGACGTTCCGGCCGCGATAGAACCGCTCGAAGACGCGTGACAAATCGTCGCGCGCGATGCCGAATCCGCGATCGCGCACCGTCAGCGTCACCATTTTCGGTGTCGCGCTGGCGGTGACCGCCAGGTATCGATTGCCGGTGGAATATTTGATTGCGTTGTCGATCAAGTTGTCGAGCGCCTGGATCATCGCCGGCCGCTCGACACAGACCTGCGGGAGATTGGGCGGAAGGTCGACGACCAGCTCGAATTCCAGATTCGCCAGAGTCGGACGAAATGCCTGAAGCGCGTCTTCCACCAGATCGGCCGGCTCGACGTCGGCCAGGTCGGCGGACGAGGCGGCCCGGGTACTGCTGTAGCGCGCGTACGTCAGGAGGTTGTCAATAGAAGTACCGAGGCGCGACGCCTCCACCGACAGCAGGCGGGCGTACTCCTGCACGGTTGTCGGTGACGTATAGCGGCCGTTCGCCAGGGTGTCGCCGACCAGCCGGATGAACGCCACCGGAGTCTTCAACTCGTGCGTGACCGCAGCGACAAAATCCGATTTCATCGAGGCGAGCGCGACGCTGGCGCGGTCGGCCCGGACCGTGAGCACCAGCGCCAGCAGGCTCACCGTCGCGGCGATCGTGATCAGGAAGAACATCCGACGCGCCCCCTGCAGGGTGGCGGCGAGCGTTTGATCGGGCAGCGAACGGACGTGAACGGTCCACTCGTGCACACCGATCGGGCGCGAGGAGATCGATTTGACGAGCGCCGGATCGATGAACAGCAGCTTGAACCGGGTATGCAAATCGCTGGTGCCATCCGGCTCGACCGGCGCCGACGTCACGGCGCGTCCCTCATCGTCGGACACGGCAATCGAGAGACCACCCGGGCTGCCGCCGATCTTTTCCATCTGTTGGACGAGCGGATCGAAGTACTGCGCGTGCAGCCACGGCAGGTTGACCGTGAAGGCCATGAAGCCGAGCAGCGCGTGCGGCGGCGTGGAGGCGAACAACGCGTGCGCGACGACCTGGTAAGGCGTGCCGTCGATCGGGCGTTCGAGCACCAGAAACGGCGACGCCGCGGTCGCCTGTTCTCCAACCGCCGCCACCAGGCCATTCAGCGCGGCGGGCTGACGCTCGAGCACCACAGGGAACGGATCGTCGGAAGACGGCCGTGTGTCCCATGGCGGCGGACGGTCGGCGCGATTGAAGGCGTAGGTGATGCCGCGGCCCTGCGCCGTGGCCTTCCACAGGATGAAGGATTCCGGATAGGGAAAACGCGCGAAGGCGCGAGCGGACACCTGGAACAGACTGTACGGCGGGTCCTCATCGAGAATCGTCGTATTGAACGGCACGATGGCGGTAATCCAGGCGCCTTTCATGTCTCCGCTGAGCGCCACCCTCACGAGCGCGAGCGCTTCGTTGGCCCGGCGCTCGAGCAAGAGGTTCGTGCCGCTCCGCCATTCACGCGTGGCCACGTACCCGAATAACACCAGCGCCATCGTCGCGACGAACATGACGACGACGAAGATCACGACGGTCGGCAATCGCACCGGGCCATCAGTGACGCGGCTGCCGCTGAGAGCGAGTGGCCGTCGCAGCCACCCGACGACGGACCGAGCCGCCGCGCACAGCCGTTCGAAGCCGGCCACACCCGCCGCCGCCTCGGTTCGAATCATTTCAAGACCTCGAGCTCACGGTAGTAGCGAGCCGCACCGGGGTGCAGAGGAATAGGCGTGGCTGGCGCCTGCTCGGGATCGATCAGCGCGGCTTCGCCGTGCGCCTTGGCCAGCGCCGGCAACTGCGTGAAGAACTCTTTCGTCAGCTGGTAGACGAGATCTTCCGACAGATCGCCACGGCACACAAGCAGCCACTCCGCCCCGAGCGTCTCGACGGGACGCGCCTGGCCGGGAAGATCATCCGCCGCCACGATGACCGGCCTCAGAAACGGATAGCTGCCGCGCAGGGTGTTGATGACCGCACGCCCGATCGGCAGCAATCGGAGCGGGACCGTTTGATTCACCGTGCGCGCCGCGGCCGGCATCACCGGGCTCGCCGTGAATACCGCGTCGAGCTCGCCTCGTCCGAGCTTCGGCACAATCACGTCGGTTGGCTGAAAGGTCGCTTGCACATCGGAGTAGCTCATCCCGTGAGCGGTCAGGATGATGCGAGTCGAGAATTCCCCCGACGTGCCGGGTACGATGACGCCGACCCGACGTCCCTTCAGGTCATCGATGGAGCGGAAGGGGCTGTCACGCTTGACCAGGACATAGAAATTGTTGACCCACAGCACGGCAATCGCGCGCAGGTTCCGGTGCGGGTAGAGATGCTGCTCGATCCCCCGACGGTACGCGAGATAGACGACGTCGGACTGCGCCAGCCCGACGTCGCCCTTGCCCTCGTCCACCGCCGAGACCACCACGACGGCGCCTGACGCGAGCTGCAAACGAACGCGAGTCTGAGGAACCGCGTCGTTGAGGCGTTGAGTGAGCTCCTTCGAGAAGTCTGCCGCGATACCAGACCAGAGCGTGACTTCCTGCGGGGGAGCCGCCGCCGAACCGGACGAACACGCAATGGTCCCGGAAAGGCACACCAGCAGCAGGACAGCGGTCCGCGCGAGCTGACTGAATGACGGCGCGCGGCGCGACGTGGTGGACACGGAATCTTTCCCCCCCAAGACAGCCCGTGATAAAAGTCCGTCTGCATTCGGCGAACGCTGCATCCCGCTTCCCACCCCAACGCGGGTGCCGCGTTGGGGACCCCGGGCCTCGCGGCGTTGCTCACCGCTCAAATACTCCCGGTATTCTCGCGTTTCGCGCCTGGCGATCCGGGCGCATCGCCCGCCTCGGTGCGACGACGGACTTTCACCACGGGCGGCTATGCAGCGGATTATACGGGGAACAGTGGGACTGTACGGGAGCAGTCGATTATACGGGGAACTGGATCAACCCGCGCTCAAGGCGCCCGCAACGACAATTGATGACAAATGGAACAGCTGCGTATTCGCACCGTGGTGCTAATAATCTCAGGCCGACTCGACGCCCTCCGGCAGCTGTCCCGGGGAGGCCCGGTGGAGGGCGTGCAGGCAGGCGTGTGAAGCACTCGTTCGCGTCGAGCGACACAGGGCAGGTCGGATCGATGTTTCCAGCCAGACGCGTCGGGCGTATGACAGGCGCTGCGGTCGCAGAGCTTCACCGAACACGAACCGGACCTGCTGCTGAAGATCAGTTCGGCCCAAACACTGGGCCTCGCGCCGCCTCCAGCGGCGAGTCAGTACCAGGACGTGGAAGAGCTGATTCACGCACTTCAGTGTGCGTCGATTTCCAGGAGAACAGGTTGATGCGTAAATTCTTGTGTGCCAGCGCGATGTGTCTCGGCGTCTGCGCGCCGGTCGTCCTTGCCCAGGGCGGTCGGGCCGGGGGCGAAGGACAGACGGTCATCCTCGAAAAGGCCCCGCTCGATCACGCGATTGCGATTCCGAAAGAAAAGCTCGCCCAGTATTTGAAGGATATGGACGCCAAGAAGCTCCAGACCCTTCGGATGATCGAGGGTGGCAAGTTCAACGTCAACATCCGCCGGATCACCAACGCCGAGACGGCGCTGGTGCACCCGAAGACGGTCGACGTCTGGGTGGTGCTCGAGGGCGGCGGCACACTCACGACCGGGGGCAAGGTCGAGAAGGGGAAGATCGTCGGCGGCGAGTCGCACACGCTGAAGGTCGGCGACGTGGAGTTCATTCCCGCCGGCCTGCCGCACGGCGTCAGCGGTGTGAACGGCAACATCACCTGGCTCAACGTCCGGTGGGACACCGACTGGCCGGCTGACGCCAAGCCCGGGGCGGGTAACGCGCCACCGCCCGCCGGTACGCCCGTGCCCGCGGGACGTGGACGCGGCCTGGCGGTGAAAGAGTACGCCCAGACCGATCATTCGGTGGCCATTCCGCTCGAGAAGCTGAACGCGTATCGCCAGGAGATGGAGACGGCCAACTCGGGCACGCTGCGCATGATCGAGGGCGGCCATTTCAACGTGAACATCCGACGAATCAAGGCGCCGTCGGTTGAACATCACCCCACCACGATCGACACCTGGGTGGCGCTCGAAGGCGGCGGCACGGCGACCACGGGCTACGAGCTCAAGGACGGCAAGATGGTGCCCGGCACCGGCGTGAACCAGAAGGTCACCGTGGGCGACGTGATGTTCGTGCCCTCCAATTTCAATCACGGGTTCTCGGCGGTGGACGGCGTGATCGCCTGGCTCAACATTCGCTGGGACGACAACTACGCCAAGTAAGGACCCGTTCCCTCTAAGACGACGGTTCACTGAAATCAGACGGAGGAAGATGATGGTTTCGACGAGAACAATATGCCGTGCAGTGTGTACCTATCTCGCGCCGGTGATGGCGTGCGTCCTGCTGCTACCAGCCACGAGCGCGGCTCAGGGCACGAGCGCCGCGGCAATCACCGGCGTTGTACGCGACGCGTCGGGAGCTGTCCTCCCGGGCGTCACGATCGAAGTGGCGAGTCCGGCCCTGATCGAGAAAGTGCGCGCCACCACGTCCGATGCTGAAGGCCAGTTTCGCGTGATCGAGCTCAGGCCTGGCACTTATTCCGTCACCTTCACACTGCCCGGCTTCAGTACGCTGCGGCGCGAAGGGGTCGAGCTCGCCCCGAACTTCACGGCCACGCTGAACGCTGAGCTCAAAGTGGGCGGGCTTCAGGAGACGGTGACGGTGTCCGGGTCAACGCCGCTGGTCGACGTCCAGAACGTCAACCAGCAGACGGTGATCTCCAAAGCCTTGCTCGACGCGGTGCCGTCGAACAAAAGCATGCTCAGCTTCGCCGCGCTCATGCCATCGGTGGTGACGCCGGCCAGTGCCCAGGACGTGGGCGGCACCAAGGGCGAGACGTCGGTGCGGATCTCGGTGCACGGCGGGCGGCCGGGCGACGCGAAGCTGCTGCAGGACGGCATGCGCTACAACTCGCTGGTCTCGACGGGCACGGGGCGTGGCTTCTATGCCAATCCTCTAGGGACTGAAGAGATGGTGATCGACCTGGGAGCGGGCGGTTCCGCCGAAACGTCCACCGGGGGCGCACAGACCAACATCATTCCCAGGGACGGAGGCAACAAGTTCAACGCCGCGGCATTCGGCGCCTGGACCAACAACAGCCTCCAGGGCAACAACCTTACGGACGAACTCAAGGCCAAGGGGCTGCTGAACGTCAACGGCACCCGTGAGATTCACGACGCCAACGCCTTCGTGGGCGGCCCGCTTCTCAAGGATCGACTGTGGTTCGCCTCGGCCCACCGTCAGTCCGGCCGCACCGCGCGCGTGGCCACCCTGTTCCACGATTCCAACCTGGATGACTGGACGTTCACGCCCGACCTGAACAGCCCGGTCGAACCCCAGGAGACGCTCCGCAGTCATAGCGTCCGTCTGACGTGGCAGGCCCCCAAGGCCAACAAAGTCACGATGTCCTACGACTGGCAGAAGAACTGGACGCAGAACCTGACCGGCCAGCTCGATCGCGCGACGCTCGCCAGCGAGGCCAACTTCGATTTCTGCCAGAAGGACCAGCTCACGCAGGCCACGTGGACGCATCCCCATTCGAGCCGGCTTCTCTTCGAGGGCGGCGCCACCGTCAACCTCTTCAGTTACGGCAACGGCAACTGGGGCGACGACCTGTTCCTGTCCGACTTTACCGTGTGCGGCGGCGAGCCCAACCGGGTGAGCATCGTCGACACGGCCCGCGGGTTTACCTATCACGGTCTCGGTTTCCGGAGCAAGACCTTCTCCAGTCAGGCCAATCAGCGCTTCACGGTGTCCTACCTGGCCGGGTCGCACCAGTGGAAGGCCGGGATGTTCGCGCTCGAGAGCATTGATCATCGCAACTACACGCAGCGCGGGACACCCGACGTGAACGGGTTGCCGGTCAGCTACTCGTTCAACAACGGTGTGCCGGCGTCGCTCACCCAGTTTGCGAGCCCGCTCCTGACCGACGAACGGTTGCGGCCGGAGCTGTCGTTCTTCGTGCAGGATCGCTGGACGCAGAAGCGGATGACGCTGAGTCTCGGCCTTCGCTACGAGTACGTCCGCGCCTACACGCCCGCGATCAGCGAAGCGGCCGGCGTGCTGATCGATGCACGCTCCTTCCAGGAGCTCGACTGCGTCCCTTGCTGGCACGATCTGACGCCCCGCGTGGGATTCGCGTACGACCTGTTCGGCAACGGGCGGACCGCCCTCAAGTTCGGCGTGAACAAGTACACCGGCGCCGTCACCGTCGACTCGGCCTCGCAATTCGGCCCGGTCAACTCGTCGGTCAACAGCACCACACGCACGTGGAGCGACACGACCTTCGCGGCCGGTGATCCCCGTCGTCAGAACTTCCTGCCCGACTGCGATCTGCGCAATCCCCTCGCCAACGGCGAATGCGGCACCATGGCGAACCAGAGCTTCGGACAGTTCACGCCGGTCACGACCGCGGATCCGAACTGGATTACGGGGTGGAACAAGCGGCCTTACAACTGGCGCTATTCGGCGGAAATCGAGCACGAGCTCATCCCCGGCCGCGCGGCCATCAACGTCGGCTATTTCCGGACGACGTTCGGCAACTTCACCGTGACCGACAACCAGCTGGTCACGCCGGCCGACTACGATCCGTACTGCGTCACGGCGCCGACCGACTCGCGCCTCCCGGGCAGCGTCAGCGGCCAGAAGATTTGCGGCTTCTACGACCTCAAACCCTCGCTCTTCGGCCAGCAGCGCAACGTCGTCACCCTCGCCGACGCGTACGGCAAGCAGTCGGAGGTCTATAACGGCGCGGATTTCAACTTCAACACGCGAGTGCGCAGGGGCGTCATGATCTCAGGCGGCGTCAACGTCGGCAACGCCGTCCAGACGGCGCTCGTCGCCGGCGGCACCACGCAGTCTCGTACCGACAACTGCTTCGTCGTGGACTCGCCCCAGCAGCTCTATCAGTGCAAGAGCGAGAACCCGTACCAGGCGCGGGTGAAGCTGTCCGGGTCGTATCCACTCCCCTGGAACATGCAGGCGGCCGCCGTTTATCAGAACCTGCCCGCGCCCAACTACGGAGCGACCGTCACCTTCACACGGGCGGAAATCCTGCCGTCGCTTGGTCGGAATCTGAACGCAGCCACCGTGAGCCTGGCGATGTTGCCGCCGTTCTCCGCGTTCAGCAACGAGCGCATCAATCAGCTGGACGTTCGTCTCAGCCGAATCTTCCACATGGGGACGGCGCGCCTGCAGACCAATGTGGACTTGTACAACGCGATGAACGCGAGCACGGTGCTTGGGCTGAACAACACGTTCTCGACCGCGGGTCAGAACAACTGGCAGCAGCCCACGCAAATCCTCGACGCACGCCTGCTCAAGGTGAGCGTGCAGGTGGATTTCTAGATCGATCCGGCGCAGTCCACGTCGCGTCCAACCGCTGGGGCCTCCGGCGGTGCAGGGCGCGACGTGGCGGCGCTGCACGGCGAGTCAGGCGGCCACACATTGGTCGCTTCAAGCATCGACTGGCGGCGTGTCGGCCATTTCCAGACCGGTGTATTTTTCGTGTCTTGGTGTTTTCGTGGTGGCATTCTGGCGTCTCGCGGGCCTGCTGAGTTCTGACCCTTGAGTTTTCAGTTCGGGCGGCGTTTTTCAGCAGCCTGCCAGCACTCGCCCGACACGGCGATGAATCCCTGAAGGACTGGCCAGGAATCGGTCTACACTTCGCCGTCACGGAAGCGTCACCACGCTGTTCCTGCCCGAGACCGTCGGGCGCGAACTGGTAATAAGTGAAGGGTCCGGAATTTGGAGGGACGACCATGATTCAGGGAAGCAAAACCACAAAACAGACCCTGTGGGCGGTGATGCTGGCGACCGGGTTGACCGCATCGACGGGTGTGATGGCCGCGACGCCGGCCGACGTCAACGGGCTGGCGCGCGACGTGGAGCGGGCGGAAGGGATCCGCGCGGTCAAGACCCTGCAACGCAGCTTCGCGCAATATGGCCAGTTCGGCTTGTGGAACGAGATGGCCGGCCTGTTCTCGGCCGACGCCGTCTATGTCTGGGGCGACGACAAGGCCAACGGCGCAAAGGCCATCGGTGATTTCCTCACCCGCAAGTATGGCAACGGCAAGCAGGGCCTGGAACCGGGTGCGGTCCATGCCCAGCTGATCGAGCAGTCCATTGTCGACCTCGCAGTCGACGGCAACTCGGCCAAGGGGCGCTGGTACGGTTTCCTGATGATGGCCGACGGCAAGGGCGCGGCCGGCGTTCAGGGCGGCGTCTTCGAGAATGTCTATGTGAAGCAGAGCGGCGTCTGGAGGATCCAGACGATGAATTTTCTTCCGCAGTATGAAGGGCCCTACGAGACCGGCTGGATCAACTGGAAGGGGCAGGACGTCCCGATCACTCCGTTCCATTTCACCGCCGATCAGGCCGGCACGCCCGTTCCCACGCCGGCTGGCCCTGCGCCTGCCACCAAGGCCACGCTCGAGGAATTGGAGCGGCGCGCCCAGACACTGAACGACGAGAACCTGACGCGCAATCTGCAGGCGGTCTATGGCTATTACATCAGCCGCCGCATGTGGGACGACGCCACCGATCTGTTCACCGCCGACAGTGTCTATGAACTGGGCGGCGTCGGCGTGTTCGACGGCCCCAAAGGCGTGCGCAAGGCGCTGGAGCGCCAGGGCCCGGCAGGCCTCACCGAAGGCGTGCTCAACGACCGGTTGCAGTTCGACACGATTGCCAGCATCGCGCCCAACGGCGTCGAGGCACATGTCCGCGGCATCGAGCTGGGCCTGGTCGGCGAAACCCCCAAGAGGCAGGCCCATTGGGAAGTCAACATTTACGACAATCGATTCGTGAAGGAGAAGGGCATCTGGAAGGTGCGCGAAATGCGCGTGTTCCCGATGTTCCGCTCGGAATACAGCCAGGGCTGGGGCAAGAGCCGCCTCGGCCAGCCCGACGGCGCCGCGGCGGATCATCCGGTTCCGGCGTCGGATGCGGGCGATGCGGGCGAGCAGGATCGTCTGCTGCCCGCCTTTGTCTCCGTCAATCCGGGCACCAGAAAGCCGATGACCCTGCCGTCCGGTTACAAGCTTGTGGCCAGCACGCCCCTGACCGGCAAGATCGCGCCGCCGCCCGCCGCCAAGTTGTCCGACATGGGCGCGCGCCTGGACGAAGTCTCGCGCAAGCTGGTGATCGCCAGGATGTATGACGCGGCGGAGAATCTGGCCGCGGCCTATGGCGACGCCCTGGACGACTATCAGTGGCCGATCATGGCCGGCATCTTCGGCAAGCACGGGGCGAAGCAGATTCCCTTCGTCGGTTATTACTTTGGCGCCGAGCGCATTGCCCATGCGCTGGACCTGGAATGGGGCGCCCCGCAAACTGGCGGCCGCGCGAGAATCTCGTACCATTGGCGCATCCAGCCGGTGATCGACGTGGCCTCTGACGGACGCTCCGCTAACATGCGCACCTATCTTTTCCAGCCTGGTACCAACAAGGAGCGAGCCGGAACCCTTGACGGCGCAATTTATCCGCATGACCAACTGGTGCTGGAGGACGGCATCGTCCGCCTCTGGAACCTGTCGCTGAACGAGCCGATGTGGGCGATGCCCGGCGGCTGGAAAGGCGGCTGGGCCAGTGCCCCGGAGCCGAGGCAGCCGCGTCCCGTCCTGCCGCCGCGGCCCGCCGGAGCCGCCACTGCCGCTCCCGCCGAGCCGCAGCGTTACACCGGGCAGGCCCTGATCAAGAAATATCCCCCCGATATTCTGATTTCGGCGCTCGGCAAGCGCGAGGAACATTTCGTCGGCGGCACCGGGGAGACCTGGCGCTGGCCCCAGATCCTGCCGATGTGGTTCGGCTACAAGAATCCGGTCAGTGGCCGGGAGCCGGAGTTCTTCCTGAACAATTGCGTCCCCTGCGAATTTGCACCGGACATGGAACTGACGAAGCACGGCTATCTGAACCCGCCGAACGGGCCGCCGGACATCAAGGACTGAAACAAGCTGGCCAGCGCACGTGCGCGCCGGTCGTCACCGGGAAGTCGTTGCGATCGCGCCTGCTTCTTCAGCGCTTTGGCGGCGGAATGCACGTCGCCGGATTGCCGATGCTCTTAGAGATATGCCCGCTGGAGCGAGGTGATGAACTTCACGTCCGGTACGTGTTTCCGTGAGAGACGATCATCGTTGGTGATGAACAAGTCCGTGCCTGCCGCGGCAGCGCACGCGAGCTGAATCGCGTCAGGCGCCTTGATCGTGCGATCGGCGCGAATCACGGCATAGCGCTTGGAGCAGGATGCATCGAACGGGAGAATCGTCGCGATTTGTCGCAGTGTCTTCTCGTGATCCTGAGCCGCCGCCTCTCCCCTCTCGAGGGGCTTGACCAGTAGCTCACCCAACGTCAGCGCGGAGGTGACCAATTGATCGCCACGGGCGATCATCCTTGAGCGCAGCTCCTTGACGCGGGACGCAAATTCTCCCCCTTCAAACAGGTAGACGAACACGTTGGTATCCCAAAACACCCGCGTCATTCGAATCCCTCGCGAAGCTGACTGACGTACTCATCCGGATCAACGGCTTTCCACAAGTCGCGGTATCGTGCGGCAAGCTCCAGCAGAGGATCGCGTGACGATGCCGGCGCCCAGTCACGTGCGTACCAGTCGAGCAAATGATGGTACTGGGGCGGAATCTCTGCGCGATCCGGTACCATCTTTCCTGTCTCCCGCTTGGGATGGAATTGATCACCTGGACGAAATAGGCGCCGACGTGACGGTGCGGTCTCAAAGAGCATCCGACAGCGTCCCCCAACGGGTGCGCGATTCGCGACGCAATGGACCGACAGATGAGGGTACACTCCGGGCCGTTTCTCATCCGTCAATCCTTCACGGGCCAGCCGCGCCTCAATTTCCTTCAAGCTGAAATCCGCCGCACGCGGATGCTCACGGTGCAACAAGGCTGTGGCAATCCACACTTCGTCAGCAACCCGGATCCCTGCAGTGACTTTGCCCATGAAGATATTGTATTTCCAATAATATTGGAAAACCATTACACATGTGAATCTCCATCGTCCCTTCCTGCTGAAAACCGACAACCGTATCCCGCAGCCACACCGTTCCGAGTGCGTGAATTTCTCGAATCGCCGAAGGCAGGAAACGAATGAAGCAAGGCAGACTCGATCAGGGCGGCGTGCTATGGTGCGTCATGTTCTCTCACTTCCGATCTCCGCGAATTCAGATGAGCGCCGTCCTCGTGTTCCTGTTCGCGACGATCGCGACCGCGCAGGACGAATCCCGTCGCGCTCGTCCACCGGCACGGCCAGCACCACGATGGCCGGACGGCACGATCAATCTCGGCGCGCCTGCCGGCGACACCGGGAAGTGGGAAGGCGGGGAACCACTGGTCACGGATCCGAACAACTACGAGGCGCAGCTCGGCCGGCGGCTGCGCCCCGGCCGGATCCACATCAAGGATGTGCCGCTGCAACCATGGGCGCGGGCACTGGTCGCGCTGCGCAACGCCAGGTTCCTCGCCGACGAGCCCTATACCCGCTGCAAGCCGTCGCCCGGTCCGCGATCGTTCGGGACGGCCTACGGCGTGGAACTCTTGAACGTGCCCGGCAGCGATCGAATCTTCCTGTTCATGACGGGCGGGTCGCACAGCTTCCGCGTGATCTACATGGACGGACGGACGCATCCGAGGAACGCGGAGCCGAGCCCCTTCGGCCATTCGATCGGCTGGTGGGAGGGCGACACGCTGGCGATCGACACCGTCGGCTTCAACGAAGGCGCCTGGATGGATCGCTACGGGATGCCGCACACCGATCAGCTCCACATGCTCGAACGGGTCACGCGGGTCGACTTCAACACCTTGAACTACGAAGTGACCATCGACGATCCGGGTGCGTACACCGCGCCTTGGAAAAGCGGCTACACCAAGCAATGGGAGGCGGGAACGGACCTCTTCGAGTACGTCTGCCAGGAAAACAACTACGCGCCCGAGTTGATGCAGGGCGACGACACCGTACGCCGCACCAGTGTCATCGTCCCCTGACCACAACCTTTTCCATGTGGACGCAGTCGACGACGTGAGTTCCCGATTGCCGCGAAAGTACGCACATCATCACGAGTTGACGCGCACCTCATTCCGCAAGCGGCCAATAGACTTCGGTCCGCCAGTCGGTAGGATCGGGATGCTCAGCCGGGTCGGTCACGTACCATTCCCAAGGCGCCCCATTGACCCGAAAACCGTTCGCTTCGATCCACCGCTCGATGGCAGCGTTGGTTTCAGCAAGCTGATCATAGGGTCCGCCGTGGATGCCGAGAGCGACCGGCCCACCCGGCAGGAAGCCGGCTTGCATCTCGCCCTCGCCGGGCGCCGGAGTCACGAGCGGTATCGCAGGCTCGACCGTCCAGAGTCCGGGGCCCGTCGAGACGTAGCGGGCTAACGGGAACCCGGCGAGCGCAAGCCCCGCCTTCTGAGCGTGGCCGTACAGAGTGCCGAAACATTCGGCCAGCGTGGTCTGCAACTCGGCCCTCGCAATCCGGCGGCGAATCGAGAGAATGGGCTGGGCGGCACGCTCTTCGCGGGCGATCGAGATCACGGGCATCGGATGTCTCCCAGGTGAGTCCAGCACTGGAAAGTGAAACAGGTGTACGCACGGCGTGATCGAGTCGGTCAACGCCAGATGACGTGTTCGATCGGCGTCCGACACGCCCTCGAACGCCATCAGCCGATGGTGCGTTGGAGTACGGCCAAATTGCCGGCGAAATGCGCGAGTGAACACTTCGTGGCTGGCGAAGCCGGCGTCAATCGCGATCTCCAGGACAGACGCGTTGCTGGCGACAAGCCTGGCGGCGGCGCGGGTCAACCGCAGGCGCTGCGTATACTCCTTCGGAGTTTCAGCGGCAAGACGGCGGAAGGTGCGGTGCAGATGAAATCGCGACCATCCGGCGCGTGTGGCGAGCGCCTCCAACGAAAGGTTGTCGTCCAGGCGGCGACCGATGTCGCGCAGCAGGCAAAGAAACGCGCGGCTTTCCATCGACGCGAAATGATAGGCGAAGTAACAGCGGCGGCGCTTGACGTTTCTTGCAGCGCCCGGACGCGCCCCCCCGCATCGCCGTCTTGTTCCTCAACCCCGATGGCGCTCTAATGGCCTCACGCGGCGCCGACTGAACAGAATCGGCCAGCGCCGTATTGGCGAGACCCGAGGCGTCCGTCAATTACCCCTGTCAGCAGTGTCTGAGCTTCAACGTCAACCATCGAGGCCACCGAGATCGCCGAGAAAGTCTCAGGGGTTTGGCTCGGCGCACTCGCTGTCCTACTTACAGTGGTTGGCGGGCGTCTTGCGGTCGCGCCACTTGCGGTGGCAGCCGGCGCACGAAGCGCTCAGCGTCTCGGAGAGCTCGATGATCTTGTCCTGATCTTTGGCTTGGGCGGCCTTGTAGGCCTTCATGCTGGCGTCGCGAACCTGTTGTACGAACGTCGACCAGGCCGGGTCCGTCATCGGAACGGGCACGCCGTTGGCGCAGACTCGCCCTGGGATCAACAACAGGTTCGTGGACTCTGCGAGCGCCAGTGCCGCGTTCTCGACCGCCTGCCAACCCCCAAAGGTACTCGTGAGAGGGTCGGTCGCCATCGAAGGGTCCTGGCCTGTGTTGAGTTTCACGTCTGCAGGATTTTCGGCTTGCGCGAAGAACACCACGTTGGCGGCGGGATAGAGAACGCCGCGCATCAGTTGGTTCAAGTCGGCCTTCACCTCCTGAGCCGCATTCGTCGACGGCGTTTGGGCCATCAACGACAGCCCGTACATCGCCAGCATGAGGGATAGAGTCAGCGCCGTCCTGTGCATGGGCGTAGATTAGGCGAGGAGCCTTGCGGGCGCAACCGACGTTTCGCGATATGGGAACTCACGTCAGCGATCCGCGAGGGACAGGCGGAACGCGGCCATCTCCTCGCCATTGCGAACCAGCAGTACGTCGCCCACCAGCACCGGGTGGTTCCAGGTCTTACCTTCGAGTGCCGGAAACCGGGCGAGCTCGGTGAACTGGTCAGGCGTCGCCTTGACCAGCGCCAGCTCACCGTCTTCCGACAGGACCATCAGTAGGTCCTGGTCGGTCAACAGGACGAGTTGGCCGTTGCCGTAGCGTCCGCCCTTCCATTTGCGCTTGCCATCCTCGAGGCCGATGGACGCGAGGATGCTGCCGTCGAAGCCATAGGCGTGGCCCTTGTGTACGACGAAGTCGTTGAAGTAGGGCTTCAGTCCGTTCGACGTCCAGCGCTCTTCCACGGCCCATCCGCCTGGTCCGTGCGCGACCGCGATGAGGCGCGTGCCACTGGCGCCCATCGCGTCGGCAGTGCTGATCAGGAGCGCACCTTCCGCGACCTGGGCGGGCTGCACGATCGGGGTGCCCGGCCAGGAGTGCTCCCAGAGCAGCGCGCCATCGGTCGGCGCGACGCTCGTGGCGCCGGCTCCGCTCACCTGAAGGATCTGCGCAACGCCGTCGATCTTCAACAGGTGTGGCGAACTGTATCCGCCGTCGCGAGCCGGGCCGACCCAGCGCCGGTTACCGGTGGCGCGGTCGTAGGCAATGAGCACGCCGGTGTGGACGACGACTTCGTCGCCGACCACCAGGGGCGAACTCGCGAAGCCCCAGTCCGGAATCTTGGAACCCGTATCGGACGCCGCGTTGCGCGACCAGATGACGGCGCCGTTGCCAGCGTCGAGCGCGTTCAGGATGCCGGTCGCACCAAATGTGTAGAGGCGACCGTTGCTGATCGTCGGTGTCGCGCGCGGACCGGCACCGCCATTCGATTCCCAGAACCGGGTCGCATCCCGGTGCATCCAGACCGGTTTACCGGTCGTCAGGTTGTAGCTGGTGACGATCTCGTCGTCGCCGCGCTGCTCCTGCGTGTAGAGAAGATCGCCGAGAACCGCAAACGACGACCAGCCCGGGCCGATCGGCCGGCGCCACAGCTCGATCGGCGGCGATGCGGCCCAATCGGTCTTGATTCGCACGCCGCGAACGACGTCGTCGCGCTCTGGTCCGCGGAAGCCGGGCCAGTCGGCTGCCGTCACGGTGGCTGGCGGAGCGGTCGGGATCGACCCGAGTTCGACGCCCGCCGGGGCGACGAGTCGTCGTTCGGGCGTGTCCGCTGGTGTTGCAGCCGGCACGTCGCGGCGATCCTGGTCCGGAAGCTGATTGGCAGAGGGGGCCGTCGCCGGAGTGGACGACCGGGTCGACGACGGTGTCGACAGTGTGGCGCCAGACTGGGCGAGCAGCCGTTCCTCTGGAGTCGTGGTCCACCGCCAGTGAAGATCTGAGACGCCGTCGCCGGTGATGCCGCCGGTCCTGAGCAGTGTAAACGCACCGCTCGCGAGCAGGATGGCAGCGGCCATTGCCGCGCGCCGGGGTCCATCGGAGAGGCGACGGCTGGCCGCCGCCGACGCGACCAGCGTCAGGCTCAATACAGGAAACGAGACGATGGGGAGCATCATTCCCATCATGCCGCTCGCAATCGACACGTGGACGACGCGCGACGTCGCGAGCACCGCGGCGACCATCACGACGATCGCGCCGACCCGATCGGACCAGGGCATGCGACTGAAAAACAGCCACCACACGGTGATTGCCAATCCGCCGACGAGCCCAGAAAGGATCGCGGTGCCCCCGGACCCCGGCACCGCCATTGGAACGATGAACCTGAGCAGCAACAGCAGCACCGCGGCGAGGACGCCGGGCCAGAGCCGGAGTGGTTGCCGAAGCGACACGCCTTTAGTCTGATCGCTTGTCATATTTTGATCCGCTCGTCGCCAAGCCGCAGAGGTCGCCCGCGGAAACGGTCCCGCGCCGCATGAGTAGTCGACGGATTCGTCATATCGTGAGTTCCACCCACTCACCAGAATATCGATGAATCAGCGGTCGATCTCAAGGACTTTGCCGACGACGCCTATCAGCCCGTGGTGAAAGTCCGTCGTCGCACCGAGGCGGACGATGCGCCCGGATCGCCAGGCGCGAAACGCGAGAATACCGGGAGTATTTGAGCGGTGAGCAACGCCGCGAGGCCCGGGGTCCCCAACGCGGCACCCGCGTTGGGGTGGGAAGCGGGATGCAGCGTTCGCCGAATGCAGACGGACTTTTACCACGGGCTGCTACGGTCGAACCGGGCTGGCCCGCGGAGACATCCCCGCCTCGTCCCGCGGTGACACGGTGACGCACGAATTGCTATGGTGACTGGTGATGAAGACTTGCCTGTTGATCGGCCTCGTCGCGCTCGGGATTGCCACGGTCGGTTGCCGGAAGGCGCCGGCGCGCAGCGACGCCGCGCCGGCTGCAACGGTGGCGCGGGGCTCTTTGCGGGGACACGTCCGCCTCAACGGCCCGGTGCCCGTCAACCCCACGATCCGCATGAACGCCGACCCGATGTGCACCAGGGCCAGCGCCGGCCAGCCGATTCGGTACGAGGCAGTGATCGCTGCGGCCGACGGCGGCCTGGCCAACGCGTTTGTCGAGCTGGTCGGCACGTTCCCCGAGACGGCCGTGCCCGCCGATCCGGTGAGGATCGATCAGCGCGCGTGCGTGTATCGTCCGCGTGTGGTCGGCCTGCGCCTGGGGCAGACGCTCAAGGTCAGCAACAGCGACGACGGGCTGCACAACGTCCACAGCGTCTCGACCGCCCGCGACAGGTTCAACATCGCGCAGCCGATCGCCGGGCTGGTGAACGACTTCCGCCCGCGCGACCCGGGCATGCTGCAGCTGAAGTGCGACGTGCACACCTGGATGGTGGCGTTTGTCGGCGTCGTCGACCATCCCTTTTTCGCCGTCACCGACACAGATGGCAGCTTCACACTTCACGACGTGCCAGAAGGGACCTACGGCCTTCAGACCTGGCACGAGCGATTCGGCATCAAGACGATGCAGGTTCGCGTCGAAGGCGGCAAGGACTCGGCGTTGGACATCGAGTACGAATCGCATTAGCCGCAGGCCCTGGGGCGACTCATCTCCGGCGGAGCCTAGTGTCCTGCGTCCGACGCTTTAGGACGTCTTCCGGGCGGGGCATCCC
>JBDTVS010000147.1:0-15500 GCA_040007095.1 Acidobacteriota bacterium | reverse complement strand
ATGCGCGAACGGCGACTCCAGAACGACTGCCTGCTGGATACGGCCGGCATGATGCTGCGCCAGCAGCGATCCGCCCTGCGTGTTCGCATCGAAGCGGGCAGAAGCCTGGTGACCTTCAAGGGGCCGGTGCAGCCGGCGGCGATCAAAGTGCGTGACGAGATCGAGACGGATGTCGGCGACGGATTGCTGCTGATCAAGCTGCTCGAACAGCTCGGTTTCCACCCGTGGTTCCGCTATCAGAAGTATCGTGAGGAATTCTCAATCGGCGGTTGTGTCGTGGCCGTGGACGAAACGCCGGTCGGCACATTCGTGGAGATCGAAGGCGACGAGCGCGGCATCGCCGCGGTCGCCGAGAGGCTCGGCCGCGGGCCGGCAGACTACATGCTCCAGTCGTACCACGCGCTCTACAGCGACGATTGCCGGCGCCGCGGGGTCGCCGCCACGCACATGCTGTTCACCTGATTCTCCGGCCAGCCAGGAATCCTCACGCTCGCGGCAGAGACGCGCGGGTCGACCCTTGGTCCACAATGATCACTGAGCGACCGGATCACCGATAGTCCACATGACCACATTGGCCACTGCAATGATACTGACGGCCGGGCTCGGCACACGCCTGCGGCCCCTGACGAGTGTCCGGGCCAAGCCCGCGATTCCCGTCGGCGGCGAGCCGTTGGTTCGACGAATCGCCCGCTGGCTGGCCGCTAACGGCGTGACCGACATCGTGCTCAACCTCCACTATCTGCCGGAGACCATTGCTGCCGCCGTGGGCGACGGCAGCGATCTCGGCGTCCGCGCGCGCTACAGCTGGGAACAACCGGTGCTCCTGGGGGCCGCCGGCGGCCCCCGACACGCGCTGGCCATTGTCGGCGCAGACACGTTCCTGTTGGTCAACGGTGACACGCTGACCGATCTCGACATCACGGCGCTCACCGACGCGCATCGTCGACGAGGCGCTCGAGTGACGCTCGCGTTGGTGGCGAACCTGGAGCCGCATCGTTATGGCGGCGTCCGCCTGGATGCCGCCGGTCGCGTGACCGGCTTCCGCCGGCGAGGTGAGGCCGAAGGGTCGTATCATTTCATCGGAGTGCAGGTGGTCCAGGCCGACGTGTTTCAATCGCTGCCGGCGGATCGACCGATGGCCTCGATTGGTGACGCCTACGACCGTTTGATTGGCAGCGATGCCGACGCAGTCCACGGGGTCGTCTGCGACGCGGCGTTCTGGGACGTCGGCACCACGGCCGACTACTGGTCCACATCCTGGGCATTCATCGACGGCGGCGCCGAGGGCGCCCGCGCGCACGGCGAACGCGTCCAGATCGATCCGACCGCGCGGCTGCTCCGTTCCATTCTGTGGGACGATGTCGAGGTGGCGCGAGATGTGGTGCTCGAGGAGTGCGTGGTCACCGACGGCATCCGGCTGCCGGCGGGCGCATCATATCGGCGAACGATTCTGCTGCGCGATCAGGCCGGAGATCTGAACGCGCTACCGCTCGTTTTATGACGGCATCGACGTCAGCGGACGACAGCGCGGACGCACGCGACCGCATCGACCGGTATCTGCGCGAGAACGGCCTGGACGGCCCGTCCACCTCGGTGATCCCGCTCACGGGCGACGCCTCCGACCGTCGATACTTCCGGCTGATCCGCCCAGACGGCGTGTCGATCGTCCTGGCGCTGCACAGCGGGCCGATCACGTTTGCGTCGCTGCCGTTTGTCAAGGTCTCGGAGTTGCTGCGGCAGATGCCTCTGCCCACGCCGGACATCCTGGGCCACTCGGATCCGCTCGGCATTCTGGCGCTCGAAGATCTCGGCGACGTGACACTGCAGGCGCACCTCGGTGCGGCGGCGACGGCGGAACACGCCGCCCTCTATCGCAAAGCGATCGAGCTCATCGACACGATCCAACGCCGGGGGGCCGAGCTGGCCGACGACACGCACGTCCCGTATCGCATCGCTTTTGACGTCGAGAAGCTGACCTGGGAGCTCGCGTTCTTCGCCAAGCATTTCATCGAGGGGTTCCGCGGCGCCGCGGTGTCGGGCTCGGCCCGGACGATGCTCGACGAAGAGTTCTCGTCGATCGCCAGCGAGCTCGCCGCCGAACCGCGGGTGCTCTGTCATCGCGACTATCACAGCCGCAATCTGATGGTGCACGCGCGCAGCCTGTACGTGATCGACTTCCAGGATGCGAGGCAGGGCCCGGAAACCTACGACCTTGTCTCGCTCCTGCGCGACTCGTATGTCGATGTGGACGAGCTCGCGGTCGAGGATTTGATCGCCTACTTCCTGGCGCTCAAAGGTCGGCAGGCAGTCCCCGCGGACGAGTTCCGCCGTCGATTCGACCTGATGTCGCTTCAGCGCAATCTGAAGGCGCTCGGCACCTTCGGCTACCAGACCGTGGCCCGCGGCAACCCCGTCTATATTCAGTACGTGCCTCGCACGCTGCGCTATGTGCGCACCAACCTCGAGAGGTATCCACGGTTCGGCCGCTTGCGTGAAGTGCTCGCCGAACACATCGAAGAGCTCGCATGAGCCCAAAATGCGAGGGTTTTGAACGTCGGTTTTTGCGGCCGGCTCTGAGATAATGCGGCCTTGGGTCCACGACGATTCGGGGTGTCGACGCATCTCTATCACGGTCAACGGCTGAGCCGGGATCATCTGCTCGCCATCGCCCAGCACGGATTCGAGGCGGTCGAGCTGTTCGCGACGAGGACGCATTTCGACTACCACAACCCGACGGCAGTGGGGGATTTGCAGCAGTGGCTGGCCGATGCCGGACTCGAACTTCACGGTGTGCACGCACCGGTGACCGACAGCTACGTGGGAGGCCGCTGGGGGCCACCGCTGACGCTTGCGAGCGCCGAGCCGGAGGCGCGGGCCGCCGCACTGGTCGAGGCGCAGCAGGCGTTGTTCATCGCGCGCCGGATCCCGATCCAGGTGCTGGTGGTCCATCTCGGTCTGCCGCGCACGCAGTCGCCGTCGCCGGGCGACAACAATCGTGATAGCGCGCGCCGCAGCGTCGAAGAGCTGCAGCGACTGGCATCGCCGCTCGGCGTGCGCGTCGCCGTCGAGGTGATTCCCAACGAGCTGTCCCGGGCCGGATCGCTCGTGCACTTCGTCGAGGAAGACCTCGACGCACCCGAAGTCGGCATCTGCCTCGACTTCGGGCATGCGCACATGGACGGCGACCTGCTCGACGCCATCGAGACCGTGTCGGGCCACGTGATCACCACGCACGTGCACGACAACCACGGCCGGACGGACGACCATCTCGTGCCCTTCGACGGTACGATTGATTGGCCGGCGGCGATGACCGCCGTGCAGAAAATCGGCTACGACCAGACGTTGCTGTTCGAGATCGCGGCGCACCGGTCGCCGGTCGACACGCTGGTGCGCGCCCAGCGGGCGCGGGAGAAGCTTGAACGGCTGCTGGCAGATTAAGGGACTATCGCCTCGGCACCACCAGCGACCGCTTCGTGTCGCAGTCGGAATATTGCGGTCAGGAGCGGGGTCAAGTGCTGCTCCTCATGGGATACAGGCCAGCAGTCGCTGTCTCCTCGCAACGGAGAGACACCTATGCATGTGTACATCCAGGACATCGGCCGGCACGAAGGCGAAGAGATTACGCTCAAGGGCTGGCTGCACAATAAACGGTCGAGCGGGAAAATCCACTTCCTGATCGTGCGCGACGGCACGGGCTTCATTCAGGCGGTCCTTTCGAAGGCCGCCGTCGGAGAGGAGATGTTCCGCGCCGCCGATCATCTCTCCCAGGAAACCTCGTTGACGGTCACCGGCACGGTCCGCGCGGACAGCCGGGCGCCGAGCGGATTCGAAATCGACGTCAAGCAGATTGAAGTCGTCGGTGCCTCGAAGGACTACCCGATCACCCCGAAGGAGCACGGCGTCGACTACCTGCTGGATCGACGGCATCTCTGGATCCGGGCCGAGCGCCAGCAGGCGATCCTTCGCATCCGCCACGAAATCATCAACGCCGTCCGTGACTACTTCAATACGCAGGGCTTCATCCTGGCCGACACGCCGATCTTCACCCCCGCGGCGTGCGAAGGGACCACCACACTCTTTCCGGCGCAGTACTTCGAGGAGACGACGGCCTACCTGACGCAAAGCGGCCAGCTGTACAACGAGGCCAACGCGATGGCGCTCGGCCGCGTGTATTGCTTCGGCCCGACGTTCAGGGCGGAGAAGTCGAAGACGCGGCGGCACCTGACGGAATTCTGGATGGTGGAGCCGGAAATGGCGTACGCCGATCTGAACGACGTCATGATGCTCGCCGAAGGACTGCTGGTGTATCTCGTGAAACGCGTGCTCGAGACCCGGCGCCGTGAGCTGCGCGTCCTCGAGCGCGACGTCACCAAGCTCGAACTGGTGCAGTCGCCGTTTCCGCGCATTACGTACGACGAGGCGGTGAAAATTCTGAACGACATGGGAGTGCCGTTCGAATGGGGCGGCGACTTCGGCGGTCCGGACGAGACCGCCCTATCGCAGCACTTCGACCGCCCGGTGATGGTGCACCGGTATCCGGCCGCGATCAAGGCGTTCTACATGAAACCGGATCCGGAACGACCCGAATTGGCGCTCGGCGTCGACGTGCTCGCGCCGGAAGGATACGGCGAGATCATCGGGGGCGGGCAGCGGCTCGATGACCTGGATCTGCTGTTGAAACGAATTGAGGAGCATCAACTGCCCAAAGAGGCCTTCGACTGGTACGTGGATCTGCGGCGCTACGGCTCGGTGCCGCACGGGGGATTCGGGATGGGCATCGAGCGCGCGGTCGCGTGGATTTGCGGCCTCGAACACGTGCGGGAGACGATCCCCTACCCGAGGATGCTCTACCGCTTGTATCCGTGACCACGGTCCGTTCAGAGGCAATCGGTGACGAGTGCGTGGGTATCGCGCGTATCTCGTTTGGGTCGGCATTTATTTGGCCGCATCGCAAGCACGGCTGCCAAACAGGGTAAAATGGTCAGTTCCTAGAATGAAAATTGGCCTGATCTCCCTCGGTTGTCCCAAGAATCTCGTCGACGCCGAGGTCATGCTGGGTCTGGCGGCGAACGCCGGCCACGAACTGACGAACGACCCGGCCACGGCCGACGTGCTGGTCGTCAACACCTGTGCGTTCATCGACTCGGCAAAGCAGGAGTCGATCGACGCGATTCTGGAGATGGCCGAGCTCAAGAAGAGCGGCGCGTGCCGTCGGCTGGTGGTCACCGGCTGCCTGGCCGAGCGTTACCGCGAACAATTGCAGGCGGAGATCCCCGAGATCGACGCGGTGCTCGGCACAGGAGAGGTCCCCGAGATCGTGCGCGCGATCGGCGGCAGCTCGGCGTCGCCGCTGCCCTTCTTCCGCTCGGGCGAGATCGCCGCGCTTCAACCTCCAGCCTTCGACCGGGAGCGACCCTCGTACATCTACGACGCGGATACGCCGAGGCTGTTGGCCACGCCCAGGCATTACGCCTACGTGAAGATCGCCGAAGGCTGCGACTACAAGTGCGCGTTCTGCATCATCCCGACGCTGCGGGGCGCGTATCGCAGCCGCCCCGCCGATTCCATCGTCCGGGAGGCGCGTGCGCTTGCGGCACGCGGGGTCCGGGAACTGCTGCTCATCTCGCAGGACACGACCTTCTACGGCATCGACCGGCACGAGCGCGGCGCGCTGGCCCGTTTGCTGCGCGCGCTGAATCGGATCGACGGACTGGCGTGGATCCGCCTGCTCTATCTCTATCCCACCACCATCGACGACGAGACGCTCGCGGCAATGGCGGAGTGCGAGAAGGTCTGCAAGTACATCGATCTGCCGCTGCAGCACGCATCGAATCCGGTCCTCGCGCGGATGAAGCGGCCGGGCAGCCGGCAGAAGTACGACGCGCTGCTCCACCGCATTCGGGCGCGCGTTCCCGGCGTCGCGCTTCGCACCACGTTCATCGTGGGGTTCCCCGGCGAGACCGATCACGACGTCGAGCAGCTGCGCCAATTCGTCTCCGAACACGCGTTCGATCACGTCGGCGTCTTTACCTATTCCCACGAGGAAGGGACGTCCGCGTTCGCGATGGACGACGACGTGCCGGCGAAGGCGAAGGCGGCGCGTCGAGCGAGCGTGATGGGCCTCCAGAAGCGGCTCGTGACCAAGCGGAATCAGGGGCGGATCGGGGAGCGCGCGCGCATCCTCATCGACGGTCCCGCCAGCGAACACGAGCTCGTCCTGAAGGGACGTCTCGCGACGCAAGCCCCCGACATCGACGCGTCGGTGTTTCTCACCGAGTGCGACCCGTCAAGCGTCAGATCGGGCGACCTGATCGACGTCGACATCGTCGGCGCGCGGCAGTACGATTTAATCGCCCGGCCGGTCCTTCCCGCCGCGGAAGTTGACGTGATCGGGGCCGTTTACGCGTCCGGCGTCGGGCCGGACGCCAGATCGGACTCAATCAAGTGGCGACTGTGATACAGTTACGGATTCGAAGGCCTGGTGTGAGGACCAGAGTGGGCGAGTGCCCACTTTTTTCGTTTTAGGCCTCTTCGCATGCCGTCCGCCGACATCGTTGAGCAGGTTCGAGAGGTAGCGACCCGGGTCGCGGGCACGCACGGGCTGTTGATCTTCGACGTGCAATTCCGGCGCGAGGGTCCCGGCATGGTGCTGCGGGTTCGACTGGATCGCCCGGGGCCGTCGGCGACGGCGGAAGAGAGTGTCAGTGTGGAGGATTGTGCGCACGTGAGCCGGGATTTGAGCGCCGTGCTCGATGTCGAGGATACGGTACCGATAGCCTACACACTCGAAGTGTCGTCACCCGGACTCGATCGCCCGCTGCGTCACGCCGACGATTACCGCCGCTTCACGGGCCGCCGCGCGAAGCTGGTCATGCGAGAAGCGGTCGACGGACAGAAATTCGTACGGGGAATCCTGGGCGGGGTCGACGGCGATGACGTGCTGATCGACGGCGACGGAGGCCGGCAGCACCGGGTGCCGCTGGGCGTCATCACGCGGGCGAATCTGGAAGTGGAATTTTAAGAGATGTCTAATCCTCTGCAGCAGACCATCGAGGCTCTCGCGAAAGAAAAAGGGATCGAGCCCGATGTCGTGATCAGCGCCATCGAGGAAGCGGTCGCGACCGCCTCGCGGAAGTACTACAGAACGGGTGAGAACCTGAAGACCAGGTTCAACACCGAAACCGGACAGGTCGACCTGTTTGCGCTGAAGACCGTGGTCGAACAGGTGACGACGGCCGCCACCGAGATTTCGCTGGACGAAGCCCGCGAAATGTACCGCCCGCTCTACGGCGATGAGGTGGCCAACAGCATCGAGCTCGGCGATGAGATGGAGTTTCCGAAGCCGACCGAGGTGCTGGGGCGAATCGCCGCCCAGACCGCCAAGCAGGTCATCTTTCAGAAGGTCCGGGAAGCCGAACGGGAGAACGTCTTCGCCGAGTTCAGCCAGCGCGTCGGCGAGGTGCACAACGCGACGGTGAAGCGCTTCGAGAATGGCGACATCGTCGTGGAAATCGGCCGCAACGAAGCCGTCATCCCGCGCAAGGAGCAGTCGCGCGCGGAAAGCTACAATCCAAGCGACCGGGTGCGCGCCGTGATCAAAGGCGTGAACCGCAGCGCGAAGGGACCCCAGATCGTGATGTCGCGCACCGACCCGGCATTGCTGATCAAGCTGTTCGAGCAGGAGGTGCCGGAGATTTACGACGGGACCGTGATGATCCGGGGCGCCGTGCGCGAGGCGGGCGACCGCGCGAAAGTGGCGGTGTTCTCGCGCGAGCGCGACGTCGATCCGGTGGGCGCCTGCGTCGGGATGAAAGGCACGCGCGTGCAGTCGATCATCCGCGAGTTGCGCGGGGAAAAGATCGATATCGTCGAATGGTCCGAGGATCCCATTGCGTTTGTCACCAACGCGCTGAGCCCGGCGAAGGTGCAGCGCGTATCGATTGTTGACGACCGCGAGCGGGTCATGGAAGTGGTCGTCGAGGACAAGCAACTCTCCCTGGCTATCGGCAAGAAGGGACAGAACGTCCGCCTCGCCGCCAAACTGACCGGCTGGCGCATCGACATCAAGAGCGAGGAAGAAAAACGTCGCGAGGTGGAAGCCCAGTTCGAAGTCCTGGAAGTCGCACCCGACGAGGACGAGGACGAGTCGACCGCGGGCGACGACGAGACGCCGCTCCCCTACACGATTCCCGGGGTAGGCCAGAAAACAGTGCGGCGGCTGGTCGACGGCGGCTTTGGATCGATTGACGATCTGGCCATCGCCACCATCGAGCAGTTGTCCGAGATCCCGGGGATTGGCGAAAAAACCGCCGGAAAGATCCTCGCGGCCGCGCGTGGGGAGGGCGAAGCCCAGACTGAAGAACCGGCAATCGAGTAAGGTGGATCCGTTGAGGTCCATCGGTGCACGCGGGGCCTGGTAAGGCCCGGCCAACAGCAAAAGAGGACGCAGCTTGGCAACAGTCCGGATTTATAAAGTCGCAGAACTGCTCGGCACCACCAGTCAGGAGGTGACCGCGCTGTTGAAGCGGGATCACGGCATTGACCTCAAGAGCGCTTCGAGCACGATTGAAGAAGTCGTTGCCCGCCAGTTCGTCGAGCGCCTCGCACGCCAGCGCAATATTTCGCTGCCAGGAGGCGACATCTTCGCGGACGCTCCAGTTGTCAAGGGCAAGAAGGGCAGCACGCCAGCCAAGAAGCCAGCCGAACCGACGAGGCCGGTCGCGCCCCCGTTGCCTCCTCCGCGACTGGTCAAAACCGTTAAACCGGTGACCATCGCCGTGCCGACGCTCGAACCGGAGGTCGTGCCGGGCGTCGAGCCGGAGCCCGAGCCCACGCCGATCGCGATCCCGGAGCCGGTTCTCCACGCGAAACCGGAACCGGCGCCAGCGCCGGCGCCGATCGAGGTCAGCGTCGTTGAAGAGCCGGTTGAGGCGCCCGCACCGCCAGTGGCTGCCGTCGCTGAAGTGAGCCCACCCGTCGAAGAACCTCCTGTCGAGGCGCCGCCTCCACCGCAGGTCGTCATCGAGCAGCCGAAACCGGCCGCCGTTGAAGCCGTCGTCACACCGCCGCCGCCCGTTGTCCCGCGTATCGCACCTGGACGCCTGGTGCCGCCGACGTTGCGGCTACGTATCGAGGAGCAGCGGCCGACAACGCCGCCAGCCCCATTGCCAACGGTGACCCGGACCGCACCGCGCGTGATCCCCAGACCGGCGCCGCCGAGAACCGGCCCTCCGATGGCGGCACGACCTGGCACTGGTGCCGGCACTGGCACGGCCGCACCCGGACAACCGGGAGTATCCGGAGCACGGCCTCCAGTACAGCCGGCGCGCCCTGGTGGGCCGCCGCGTCCGCCCTCGAGCTATCCGAGCGTGGCACGACCGTCGGCCCCACCGGGCGGGCCTCGACCGCTGCCGTCTCAGCCCGTTCGCCCGCCGCAGCCTGGCTTGCCTCCTCGACCGGGACAGTATCCGCAGCGGCCCGGCCAACACCGTCCGCCCTACAGGCCGACGTTCGCACCGCGCTCCGGACCGCGTCGGGATGCGCCGCGACCAGTCGCCCAAGCGCCGGCCGAGCCGCCGCCGGTCACGCGCAGCATCACGCTGGCCGAAGGCATGACCGTGAAGGATCTCGCGGACAAGCTCGATATCCGGGTGAAGGACGTGCTGGCGAAGCTCTTGATGAAGCGGCTGATGCTGACCATCAACTCCACGCTCGACACCGATACGGCGATGATGATCGCGCGGGAATTCGGAGCCAACGTGGAAATGCGCAGTTTCGAACAGGAGCTGCTGCAGGGGGACGCCGACGACTCCCGTCCGGAGGACGTCGTGACGCGCGCGCCGGTGGTGACCGTCATGGGTCACGTCGATCACGGCAAGACCAGTCTGCTCGATGCGATCCGCGAAACGCGGGTCGCGGAGCGCGAGGCCGGCGGGATCACGCAGCACATCGGCGCGTATCACGTCACGATCAACAAGCGAAACATCGTGTTCCTCGATACGCCGGGCCACGCCGCGTTCACGCTCATGCGCGCCCGCGGCGCCAAGGTGACCGACCTGGTCGTCATCGTGGTCGCGGCCGACGACGGAGTGATGCCGCAGACGCGTGAGGCGATCGATCATGCCAGAGCGGCCGGGGTGCCGATCGTGGTGGCGATCAACAAGGTCGACAAGCCGAACGCCAACACCGAGAAAGTCAAGCGCGAGCTGACCGAACTCGACCTGATGCCCGAGGAATGGGGCGGCAAGACCGTCACCGTCGAGGTGTCCGCCAAGAAAAAGCAAAACATCGAGCTGCTGCTCGAGATGATTCTGCTGGTCACCGATATCGGCGAATTGAAAGCAAACCCCAAGCGAAGCGCATCGGGCACCGTGCTCGAAGCCAAGCTCGACAAAGGGCGCGGACCGGTGGCGACGGTGCTCGTGCAGGACGGCACGCTGAGCGTTGGCGATACGTTCATCGCCGGTCCGGTGGTAGGGCGCGTCCGGGCGCTCATCGACGACCGCGGCCGGCCGACCAAGTCTGCAGGGCCGTCCACGCCGGTGGAAGTCCTGGGTCTGACGGGGCTGCCGCAGCCCGGCGATCTCTTCCAGGTGGCCGAGGCCGCCAAGGCGCGGCAGATCGCCAACTTCCGGGAGGAACAGGCGAAATCGCGGGCGCTCGGCTCGAAAGGCGCCCGTCTCACGCTCGAGTCGTTGCAGGCGCAAATTGCCGAAGGCGGCATGAAAGAGCTGCCGATCATCATCAAGGCAGACGTGCAGGGGTCATCCGAAGTGCTCGCCGACACGCTGGCGAAGCTGTCGGACGAAAAAGTGAAGATCCGGATCATCCATGCCGGCGTCGGCGCGGTGAACGAATCCGACGTGCTGCTGGCGTCGGCCTCCAACGCCATCATCATCGCGTTCAACGTGCGGCCGGACCGCAATGCGGAAGAGATTGCGGCGCGCGAGCGCGTCGAAGTCCGCCAGCACTCGGTCATCTACAACGTCACCGATGAAATGAAGAAGGCGATGACGGGGCTGCTGGATCCGACCTTCAAGGAGGTCCGGCTGGGCGTCGCCGCCGTCCGCAGCATCTTCAAGGTGCCGAAGTTCGGGACCATCGCCGGGTGCATGGTTACCGAGGGCCGGATGACCCGCGCCGGCGACAGCCAGGCGAGACTGCTTCGCGACAACGTCGTGATCTACGAGGGGAAGATCGGTTCGCTACGCCGCTTCAAGGACGATGTCAGCGAAGTCAAGACCGGGTTCGAGTGCGGCATCGGCTTCGACAAGTTCAACGACATTCGCGTCGGCGACCTGATCGAGGTCTTCGCGATGGAACGGGTACTAACGACCGCGTAAGTTGGAAGGCTGAAGGCTGGGCTCGTCAGGCTTCAGCCTTCTCACTTCAGACGTTCGCAGTTCACGATGTCTCAAGGCTCCCGTCCAGACCGTGTGGCCGATCAGCTGCGGGCCGAGATCGCGCAGTTGCTCAGCCGGGAGGTTCACGATCCTGGCATCGGGTTCGTGACCCTGACGCGCGTCCAGGTGAGCCCCGATCTGCAATCGGCCCGGGTGTTCTACACGGCCCTCGGCGACGAGACCGCCCGGCGCAATACCTCCCGCGCGCTCGAGCGCGCGATTCCATTCCTGCGCCGCCAGATCGGCAGCCACCTGCGGTTGAAACGCGTGCCCTCTCTGACATTCATTTACGACGCGTCGATTGCGGGTCAGGATCGGATCGAACAGCTTCTGCACGAGCTTCATCAAAGCCCGTCACCGCCACCCGATGACGACAAGACTTAGCGTCGCGTCACTAGCCAGCACTGAACCCTTGTGAAAAAAACGACGTTCAACCGGGACATCGCATGGTTGGCGAGAACAGACCAACCGATTCTCGATCGTTCGCGACCAGCAGGCGACCGGCAGTGATTTCGAGCAGAGCCGCCGCTCCCGAAGTCGGGCAAATCGTCGACGCCATCGCCACCCGGCAGCGCTTCGTGCTCTGCTCGCATGCGAGGCCGGACGGCGATTCGATCGGATCGCAGCTGGCGATGGCGTATGCGCTCCGCGCGCTCGGCAAGCACGTCTCGGTGGTCAACCGCGACGCCGCGCCGGCACCGATGATGGTGTTTCCCGGCGTGCCGGAGATCGAAATCGCCGGGCGCGTGGACGGCGCGTTCGACGCCGCCATCATCATGGAGTGCAGCGACCTGGCTCGAACGGGAGTCGAAGGCCTCGATCAGTATTTCCTGATCAACATCGATCACCATCCGGGCAACTCCGGCTACGGCCAGATCAATTGGTTCGATGCGACCGCAGCCGCCTGCGCCGAGTTGGTGTACGACGTGATCGGCGCGCTCGGGGTCCCGCTGTCTGTCGAGATCGCGACCCACGTCTACCTGGCGATCCTCACCGACACCGGCTCGTTTCACTACTCCGGGATCTCGCCTGGGACGTTCGACATCTGCCGCGAGGCGCTCATTGCCGGCGTCGACCCGGTACTCGTGGCTCGCAGCGTGTACGACAGCAACAGCATGGGCCGGCTGCGAATGCTCGGCGCGGTGCTGAACGCCATGCAGGTGGACGACACCGGACGGGTCGCGGTCGTGTTTCTCGATCAGGCAATGGCGCAGGCTGCCGGCGGCACGTACGAGGACACCGACGGGCTGGTCAACATGCCCCTGACCGTCAAAGAGATCCAGGCCGTGGTCTTCTTCAAGCAGGCTGAGGGCGACGAGTACCGCGTGAGCATTCGGTCGAAGGGCAACATCGATGTCGGCGCCGTCGCCAAGGAGTTCGGCGGCGGCGGCCACAAGAACGCCGCGGGGTGCACGGTCCGGGGCGGCATTGACTCACTGCGGAAGACCTTCGTCGCCAAGACCCAGGCGGCGGTCGCATTGCGTGATTGCCAGGACACCCTGGCCCAGACGGAAAAGGAACGGGAGCGCGTGTAGTTCTCCGCCTGCTCCGCCTGGCACGCTCCAGGCCCCCTAATTTTATGGACGGCGTTCTCGTCATCGACAAACCCACAGGTCCGACCTCCCACGACATCGTCGCTCGTGCGCGGCGCGCGCTTGGCGAGCCACGCGTCGGACATACCGGCACGCTCGATCCTGCGGCAAGTGGCGTGCTGGCTCTGGTGCTTGGCCGCGCCACCCGGCTGGCGCGCTTTCTGACGGCCGGCGACAAATCGTACGAGGCCGTCATTCATCTGGGGACGTCGACCGACACCGCCGACGCTCAGGGCGCGCCAGTGGGTACCAGATACGATGGGCCGTGGCCGACGCGCCTGGAAATCGAGGCCGGCCTCGGTCCCTTCCGCGGCCGTTTTCTGCAGCAGCCGCCGCTCTACTCGGCGAAGAAGATTGACGGAACCCGCAGCTACCGACTGGCGAGAGCCGAAGCCCGCCGCAGGACGCACGCCTCGCCCGACGTATCGGCGAGGGCGCCAGGCGTGGAGTCGGTGGCGCTCGACACGGCGACTGAACCGCCGCTCAGGCGTCCGGTGCCGGTCGAAGTGACGGCGCATGGCCTGGAGATCCTCAGTCTGGAGGCCGAGCGTCTGGTGTTGCGCGTCGAGTGCTCGGCAGGCTTCTACGTGCGCTCGCTGGCGCACGATCTCGGTGAACGACTCGGAACCGGAGCGCACCTCTCGGGTCTGCGGCGCACCAGGAGCGGCGACTACGGACTGACCGAAGCGATCCCGATCGACGTCGTGGAACGCGACCTCGCAGCCGCCGTTGCGAGCGTCGTGCCGCTCGCGTCCATGCTTCCTCGCCTGTCAGCGGTCGTCCTGACACCTGACGGCATCACGCGCGCACGACACGGCCGCGAGTTGGGTCCCGCCGAGTTCGCGTTTCCCCTGCGTGGGGCGAGCCACGAGTTGGAGTCCCCGGCCCCGTCTGAGTCCGACGATTGGGTGCGGCTGCTCGCTTCCGAAGGTCAACTGGTCGGGCTGGGCCGTCGGGTCTCGAGTTCCGGTCTTTTGCATCCCTCAGTTGTTCTGATCTAACATCTTGAGCTTGTTCGACTAACGGATTCTTGGTAGACGGCGTGCCTGGTGCCGGATAGGTTCCTGGGCCGCTCGTGGAGGGCAGCCGCGTGGCGCTGAGCAAAGACCGCAAGACCGAGCTGATTGGCAGCTACAAGACACACGAATCGGATACGGGATCCCCGGAGGTGCAGGTCGCAATCTTGAGCGAGCGCATCACCTACCTGACCGAGCATTTCAAGACCCACGCGAAGGACCATCATTCACGCCGCGGTCTGTTGATGCTGGTCGGAAAGCGTCGACGGCTCCTCGATTACCTCAAGACCAAAGACACCCATCGATACTCTGACCTCATCAAGCGCCTGAATATCCGCAAATGAAACCGACACCGATTACCCGTGAGCTCTCGATCAACGGCAAGACCCTCTCGCTCGAAACCGGCAAGCTCGCCAAGCAGGCCGACGGCGCGGTCATCGTCCGCTATGGCGACTCGGTTGTGCTCGTCACTGCATGCCGCGCCGCCAACGCGCGCGAAGGGATCGATTTCCTGCCGCTGACGGTGGACTATCGTGAATACACCTACGCCTCGGGCCGCATCCCCGGCGGGTTCTTCAAACGAGAAGGCAAGCCGGCGGAAAAGGAAGTGCTCACCAGTCGGGTGATCGACCGGCCGATCCGGCCGCTCTTCCCGTCCGGATGGCGCTACGAGACGCAAATCATCGCGCTGGTGCTTTCAGCCGACGCGGAGAACGACACCGATGTGCTGGCGCTGACCGGCGCGTCGGCGGCGCTGGCCATTTCGGCGATCCCGTTCGAAAAGACGATTGCCGGCGTGCGCGTGGGCCTGGTGGACGGCCAGTACGTCATCAACCCGACGTTCGAGCAGCGCAAGCACAGTCTGATCGATCTCGTGGTGGCGGGAAGCGCCGACGGCCTCATGATGGTCGAGGCCGGGGCGAAACAGGTCACCGAGCAGCAGGTCGTCGAGGCGCTCGAGGCGGCGCACGCGGCCATCAAGCAGATCGTGGCAGCGATCGACGATCTGGCCCGTCAGGTCGGCCCCAAGAAGACCGCGGTCGCCAAGAAAGAGATTGGCCACGATTTCTACCGCGAGGTGGAAGAGAAGATATTCGTGCCGCTGACGGAAGCGATGCGCATCCGCGGCAAGCTTGAAAATTACGACCGCGTCGACGAGCTGTTCGACGACCTGGTGGCGTCGCTTCCCGAAGGCGAAGTCCAGCGTAAAGTCGAGGCCAAGCACATCTTCAAGGAGCTGAAGGGAAAGGTCCTGCGCGAGGAGGTGCTCACCCACGGGGTGCGCCTGGACGGCCGGAAGTTCGACGAAGTGCGGCCGATTTGGATCGAGCTCGGCGTGCTTCCCCGGACGCACGGGTCGGCCGTGTTCACACGCGGCGAAACGCAGGCACTTGTCACCTGCACGCTCGGCACGGACGACGACGCGCAAAAGATTGAGAGCTTCGAAGGCGAGACGTGGAAGAGCTTCATGCTCCACTACAACTTCCCGC
>JBDTVS010000146.1:0-4851 GCA_040007095.1 Acidobacteriota bacterium | reverse complement strand
CGGGCGCCGCGCGCCGGAAGCCGTGTACTAAATCGTCGAACGCAGGACACTAGTCTCCCCAACTCGGGCGCCGGATACAAGCCAGCCGTTCCCAACGGTGAGCAGGGCCGGGAGCTCACCGAATGCGAGCCCGATTCCACGTCGAACGTGCTTGAGCCTGGTCCCGAATGGACGGATACTTTGCCTCGATGAAGCGAAGACCGGCAGCGCATCAACCGGCGCAGGCGTTCGAGACTGTCACGAAGGTCGGGCTCGCGCTCCCCGGTGTGGATGCGACCACGAAGTACGACGGATCGCCTGTGCTGAAGATGGGCGGCTGGACGCCCGAGACCGATGTGGTACGACGGTTTGAACCAGCGTATTATCCTCAGCGCGAAACTCTGGAGTGCCAACAAATGAACGCCAGTAGAGTGTATTCGTCATTGCTGGATTCTCTTTCGTATTTTCGTATTTTCGTGGTTGCATTTGGAGCGCACAACCCAGCAGAACGGGCCACTAAGGACCCAGGCGGGAATAAAGCTGTCAACTGTGGGCGTGGAGGCGCCCGCCCGGCAAGGCGCGAGGAGCGCGCATACCGGGCGTATGTAAGCGACGAGCAACGCAGCCCGGCGGGATGCATCGGCGGCCACAGTTGGCAGCCTTATTTCCGCCAGGGTCCTAAGTTGCGGTTCGCCCTCGCTGCCGTCGTCGGGCTGGCCGTGTCGGCGGTTCCGGTTTCGGCTCACCATTCGTTCGCCGCCGAGTACGACGCGACCAGACCGCTCACGGTGACCGGCACCGTGATCAAGGTGGAGTGGACCAACCCTCACGCGCGCGTGTACATCGACGCAAAAGACGAGAACGGCAAGATCGTGCACTGGGACTTCGAGCTCGGCCCTCCCAACGGATTGATGCGCCGGGGCTGGTCGAGGAGCTCGCTGAAGCCTGGACACGTTGTCACGATCAACGGCTTTCATTCGAAAACCGAGGCGAATATCGCAAACGCCCGCACCGTGTCGCTCGCCGACGGACGTCAGGTGTTCGCGGGATCCTCGTTCGACACCGGTCCTGCCGGAGAGCCCACGCAGTAGCTTGGGACCGGACCCTTACTCGAGAGCCTCCGCTGGTTTCGCCAACACCGGCCGGCGCTGAATCTGGACAAGCTCTGATGACGGCGTTTGGCTGTCCGGCCGCTGGGGCCGCGCGCCGTCGCGTGCCCCGCCTTCGTCCACACTCGGCGCCCGTGTTCCGAACTCGCTGAGAATCGTTTCGAGGATCGGGAGCATCATCCCCGCGCGTTTCGCGCGAATCACCAGATCCCATAACGGCTCGAACTTCTTCCAGCCTGCCGCGTACGCCAGATGGCGCAACCCGGCGCCGACGTTCCCGTGCGCCGCCGCGCCGCGCACGATCGACTTCCACTGATAGAAATCGCGGTAGGCGCGCCAGTATCCCTGTTCGAGCTCGCCGGCCGTCATCTGCGCCGGACGGAATATGGCGTGGCGCGTATCGTATTGGTCCCAATCATCAACGGTGATCCGTCGCTGCTCGACCATGCGGCTGTACAGGGCGGTTCCCGGGTAGGGAGTGAGGACATGAAACGTCGCAGTTTCAATACCCTGCCCGATCGCCCATTCCACGGTGCGCTCGAACACCGAGCCATCGTCGCCATCCATGCCGAAGACGAAGCTTCCGTTGATCATCACGCCCAGATCGTGCAGACGACGAATCGCCTCACTGTAGTCGCGGCGCAGGTTCTGGTACTTCCGCTGCTCCAGAAGGTTGGCGGGGTTGATCGTCTCGAAACCGACGAACAGACTGCGAAGGCCGGCATCGACAGCCCGCTCGAGAAGCCGCGGCGCGAGCACCGCGTTGACGGTAGCAGCGGCCTGCCAGAGGCGTCCCATCCCGCGCATGCCGTCGAAGAGCGACTCGGCGAAACGAGGAGCCCCGAACAGGTGGTCGTCGAGAAAGTACAGATGACGTCCAGGCAGGCGCGCGATCTCGGCGAGCGCGGCATCGACGGTTTGGGTATAGAAAGACCGGCCTCCTTCGAAGAACGCCTCCTTGTAACAGAAATCGCACACGTGCGGACACCCGCGCGACACGACGATGGAGTTCGGAACGAGATAGAGAGGCCGCTTGATGAGATCCCGACGGATCCGCGGAACGCCCGCGAGCGTGCGGACCTCTGACCGATACACTTTCTCTGGCCGGCCGCGTCGATAGTCGGCGAGAAAGCGGGGCCAGGTATCCTCGCCGGGCCCAAGAAAAATCGTGTCCGCGTGGGGGGCGGCCTCTTCCGGCAGCGACGTGACGTGAAGACCGCCGAGCGCCACGTGAGCGCCCCGGCGGCGGTAGTGGTCGGCGAGCCGGTACGCACGGTACGCAGATGTGATGTAGACCTGGATCACAACCAGGTCTGGCGTATCGTCCAGGTCGAGTTTCTGCACATGCTCGTCCTGCAGGTCGACGTCATCGTCGTCGGTCAGGTACCCCGCCAGTGTTGCCAACCCGAGCGGCGGAAACAGCGAGTACTTGATCGGCCGCCAGAAGGGTCCCGACGCTTCGGTGAGCGCGGGAAGGATCATCTTCACCTTCATTGCGGTCCCTCCCCGAGAACCAAAACCGAGACGTCGCGCGAGCGCGGTCCGTCCAACTCCGCCATGAACACACGCTGCCAGCGTCCCAGAAGGAGCCGGCCGTCCACGACATTGAGGCACGCCGAGGGCCCAAGCAGCAGGGCGCGGCAGTGTGCGTGGCCGTTGATGCGTTCGTCGGGCGTCAAATTCACCGTGCGAACCGTCACGTCGTCGTGCCGGTAATCGGCGCCGCGCGGCGCGGCGTGCTCGAGCAGCGTCGCGAAATCGGTCAACAGCAGTGGTTCTCGCTCGTTCACGACGATCGCCGTCGTGGTGTGGAGCGTCTGCAGGTTGACGAAGCCGAAGCGAATCCCCGCCTCTGCAACAAGCGCCTCCAGGCGGTCGGTCAGGTCGATGAACTCGGTTGGACGTTCGGTGTCGATCCGGACCCTGGTATGTCGGCAGGTGGAAGTGGGCGCGAGCGTCTCCATCGATCTCCTCCAATGTGATCGCGTCGGCCGCGATCCTGCGGCGCAGCGTGCACACCCAGAAGCATCGTCGGCTCACTCGCCCAAGTCTTCAGGAGTTGGTGAGCAATACGTGAGATATCGGTGACAGAGGCCCGTTTGCGGCGGAATTCCGGGTTTTGTCGCCCGCAGAGCGCTACCGTCCCAACCACCGAGAGCACGGAGCACACCGAGCCCCATGTGGAATGTTCCTCTCGGTGATCCCGGTGGCCTCGGTGGTGGCCGATGCTAGAGACCCGGAGCACTACAGACAATGAAACGGGCTAAGGTCGGCGCGTGAGCCCCAGCGCCAGGCCGAGGCCGAACAGGGCGCCTTCGCCGGTCCCGATGACGGCACGGGTGATGGGGCCGAAATCCGGTTCTCCGATGAGTGCGCCAAGCGGTGTCAACGTGGCCTGGGAGCCCTGGGACAATTGAGCCACGGCGTGAACCGTCCCACCGACCAGGGGGCGTCCGATGAGAGACATGCCGAGCGCGCTCAGACCGCAAAAGCCGGCCACGATGACGGCGACGATCAACCGCCGGCGACCGCGGGGAGCGGCCAGGCCGCCGCCCACCTGCGAGGTGGCCACCGAATAGCCGAGCCCCGCCGCGCCGCCAATGATGAAGCCTTCCGGGCCGCCGCCGGTGTTGACGTGCAAGCCGACGAGTGCCGACAGGCTCCACCGGCTGAACCACTGAACCGCCAGACCGACGCTGCCCCCGCCGGCGCCAGCGCCGCAGACGAGAGAAATAGTCCGGTGCGATCGTGCAATGGCTTCTGCCACCGATAGGCCCGCGCCAACGCCCGCGCCCCCGATGCCGCCGCAGGCTGCTCCGATCACGGCGAGCACGGCGGCGACAGCGATTGGCGCCGCGCTGCCCGGCGCGACGACGAGCATCAGCCCGCCTGCCGCGCCGCCGATGAGACCGGCGAGCCCGCCGCCAATCGACGCGCCGACCCACCGCGCGGCGGCGATCCGCGCCGCCCGCCGCATTCGAAGCCTGACCAATGCTGTGGCGGCGGCGATTGGCGCCGGCTGTCCCACGATTGGCACGACGCCCGCGTCCGGAGTTTCCCAGCGCGTATCACGCAGGAGAGCCCGCGCGAACGCGTGCCGCGGTCGGGTGCCAAGGCGCTGGAGCGCCTGCGAGGTGCCGAGGGTATGCAACACCTCGGCGGCTTCGCGTTGGTCCTCTTCGCCGGCGGCGCTGATCGCGACACTGGTCACGCGCTGAAGGAGAGGTTCGAACGGGTCCACCGTCGTCGTTTCGGCCGGATCCGGGTCCGGTGACGTGCGCGCCGCCGCGCGCGGCCACTCGTCGTCGTCTTCCTCTTCCAAGACGTCGGGAAACACGAAGCGGTAGCCGTGGCGGGACACCGTGCGAATGAAGCGCGGCGCTCGCGAGTCGTCGCCGAGCGTCCGGCGGATGGTGCGAATCGCCTGGCTCAGTGCGCTGTCGGAGACGATCACATCGTTCCACACGCGGTCGAAGATATCGCGGCGATGGACCGCCTCGTGCCGGCGTTCGATCAGGAAGACGAGCAGATCGAAGTAGCGCGGAATCAGCGGCCGCTCGTGCCCGCCGTGGACGAGCATGCGGCGCCGCGGCGAAAGGATGAAATCGCGGAAGCGATAGCGCGGCACAGCCTAGCCCGTGGTGAAAGTCCGTCGTCGCACCGAGGTGGGCGATGCGCCCGGATCGCCAGGCGCGAACCGCGAGAATGCCGGGAGTATTTGAGCGGTGAGCAACGCCGCGAGGCGGGATGCAGCGCTCGCCGA
>JBDTVS010000145.1:0-22609 GCA_040007095.1 Acidobacteriota bacterium | reverse complement strand
GGGCTAGGGCAGGATGCTGGAGAGAACGCGTCGAACGTAGTTCTGAGTTTCGGGATAGGGAGGAATACCGCCGAACCGCAACACGGCTGCTTCGCCAGCGTTGTAGGCGGCGAGCGCCAGCGGCAGCTCGAACCGGTCGAGAAGAGAGCGGAGATGTTTGATGCCCGCCTCGATGTTCGCGCGCGGTTCGTAAGGGTCGACGACTGCGTAACGGCGTGCAGTTTCGGGCATCAACTGCATCAGGCCCATCGCGCCCTTCCGCGAACGGGCCCGCTCCTGGTAGTTGGACTCGACCTTGATCACCGCCTGCACCACTCTGGCCGACACGTGTTGTTCAGAAGCGAATCGCGCGATGAGCTCTCCGTACGGCGCGGTGATGGGGGCGACCGACACGACTGGCGCCAACGCGGGTGGGCGCTCGACTTCAGGTTCCGGCTCGGGATACGGCACTTCATCAGGCTCGATGCGCGTGATCACGGCCCGTTCGCAGATAATCTGACCGCCGGTCCGAAGGGTCAGGATCAACGAGGCGCCCTGGACGGTGTATGACTTGACCGACAGCGCGCGACCGGATTCGAAAAACACGAGCTCGGCTCGCGCCGGGCTGGCCAGGATCAAGCAAGCAACAATCAGTGAGGCGCGGACGAAATACCTGGTGAGGTATTCGTTATTTCTTGGGTTCGATAAACGCATGAAAGACCCGAACACCAAGCTCGCGGGGATCTTTGTTGGTCGAGCCCGGTTGAAGTGCCGGCACGAATGTCTTGTCGACGCCAATCCGCAACTCGGCCATGTCCTCTGTGCCAAGCTGTGTGGTGGACAACAGAATCTTGTGCAGCGACCGTCTGGCCGGCGGCAGCATGAAGTCGCTGACGACCTGGTCTCCGAGCGTGACCTGGATTTGTTGTCCGTCCGGGAAAGTCGTGCTGGGATTATCGATGTCCAAGTAGAACAAGCTGTCCTTCTTGGGATTTCTGAACGCGAGCGTCCCCGTCTTCTTGGTCCACTGCCATTCGACGGCCGCGTTGTCGAGGGCGGTCTCGGGACCGTGCCACCCCTCTTTGTAGACGGTGAAGACGTTTTCGGTCTGCGGCAGCAGTTGGAGCTTCCCCACTTTGTAGGCGCGTTGTCCTACATCCTGACCTGAAAGCGACAAGCGCTTCTTGGTGGTCGGCGAATACAGCCCCATGTGAATCGACGCATCGCCCACATACGGGTAGACCGGAACGAAGACTGTCCGCGTATACTCCAGCTTTTGCCCCGGCTTCCACGTCCTGGTCGACACGTCCGGATCGTGATCGTCGGTCCACATCAACTCTTCGTCCGGATCAACCACGCCCACGAAGACGCGAAAATCCTCCGTAAACGCGGGCGCGTCTGGCGCCACTTCAAACCGGTAGGTGATGTCGACCGGGCTGCCGAGCGGCACTCTGTCGTGGCTGAGCGTCACGCTGGGCGTGGCGACGGGCGGCGGCGGCGCTTCCTTACGCCGGCAGCTCGCGACCGACGCCGCGGCGATAACGAGCACAACAACCGCTTTCGTGATGTTCATGGTCAGTTTGAGGCGAAGCGTCACTGGAACGTGTCCATTATACGGTCAGACTACCTTCAATCAGTCGGCTCGCCGACACTTCATCAGGACGAGCGGTCGCCGGGGGTCGGTCGCGGCGGTACAGGCAGCTGGAACACAGGCGCCCTTCGCCCGCTCCGTTTCGAGGAACCAGTCGCGTCGCGCACCGTCCGCCGCGTCCAGACTCACGCGGAATTGCCGCTCAAACCACGCATGCAGCCCCCAATCGCTGTTCGACTCTGGACAAAGGCCGACGATCTGGCCGAGCGGCACGGCCGCTGCCAACGCGTCGAGGTCAGCAAGCCTCTCGCGGTCTCGCCCCAGCCCGGGGGCAAGTGACCCCGCCACCGTGCCGAGCACGACGAGTCCGGTCGCGATATTCAATATGGTCCGCCACCCTTGGGTGCCGAGCCTCTGTGCGGCCGCCATCGCCGTCGGACCGACGGCAAGGGCGGTCGCCAACGTGAACAGCGGCACGGCCGGCACGAGATAGTGGCCAGCCTGCTTGGTGCTCACAAGGATTGGCAGCGTCCCCGCCAAACCCATGAGCAAGAACACGACCGCTCGGGACCGAGCGTCGTGCGACGGCGCAACCCACCGCCCCGCCGCCGCCACCGCGAGCATGCCGGCGGCAAGCATCGGCAGCATCACCCCTTGTAATAGTGCCTTCACGATGGTGAACGAGCTGCGGCTCACCTCGCGTTCGCCGGCCAGCGCCGCCATCACCTGTTGATTGAAGTACTCGGTCAGACTTGCCCGTGCGGTGCCCCACTCCCATAACAGCAACGCGCACACGATTACCGTGGTCCATTGCACGAGCGGAAGACGCCAGACGCGACGCCCATTCGGCAGCAGCAAGAGCATGGCCGGTGCCGCGAGGGGAAAGAGTCCTACCGGGCCCTTTGTCAGGCTGGCGCCGACGACGCCCAATCCCGATAGTACGCTCCAGGCTACCGCCGATGCAGGGGGCCTTGCCCCACTCCCGCTCTGAAGCACCGCCTTCACCGCGGCCGCCACGGCGGCAGTCGTAAAGAGCGCGACGGTGGTCTCGAGCATGTTGCCCACCATTGCCCACGACACCACCGGCACCGCGATCCAGAGAAGGACCGGCAACCAAGCCAGGTCGGCCGCTTGACGCGGACTGCCATGACGATTGCGCTGGTTCCCAGCGCTGGCCAGACGCTGCTCATCCCGTCTCATCTTCGAACGGGACGGACCGACGCCGGCTCCGCTTCGATGCTGAGCACGCGTTTCCGGCCCCGGCCCTGGAAGTTCGTTGCCAACGCCGAGCGGTGATGCCTCGGGTAAGGTGTCGGCGTGCAACTGGCGATAAATCGCCGCGATCAGAGCGGCTGTCGCGAGACCGACCATCAGCGCATACAACCGCTCGACGAACAAGTGATCGCCGAAGACGCGAAACCACAGCGATTGGAGCCAGAAGCCGAGCGGCGGGTGTTCGTGAAACTGCGGGTAGAGCGTGGCGGTGTACGCGGGGGACCAGAAGCTGCCCCGGCCCTGCGCGAGATTGCGCGCAATCGATGCGTAAGTGACGCCGTCGACGAACATCCCGCGATGCGCGAGGCGCGGCAGGGTTGCCGCCGCGAAGACCGCGAGAGTCAACAACCGAAACGGCTTCATCGAATGGGCGCCATCGTACCCCTTTTTCCAGCCGGGCCAATCTGCTACAGTTCGCGGCAGATGTCACTTGACGCGCTCGGCATGATTGAAACCAAGGGCCTCATCGGCGCCGTCGAGGCCTCCGATGCCATGGTCAAGACGGCCAATGTCGTTCTGATCGGGAAGGAATACATCGGTCAGGGCTATGTCACGGTCATGGTCCGGGGCGATGTCGGCGCGGTGAAGGCGGCCACCGATGCCGGCGCTGCCGCCGCTCGCCGCGTGGGCGAGCTGGTGGCGGTCCACGTGATTCCCCGTCCGCACGCAGAGGTCGAGAAGATCCTGCCAAAGGCCCCCTAGTGGACTGTCTCCTCGGGACTACCAGCGGTCGCGCCGTCGTCGCGGCCGGAGAAATGGTGGGCCTCTAGTTGGCCGAGCGAAGCTCATCGGCTCCAGCCGACCGGGACCTGGCGTCCATCGCCGAGGCTCGCGCGCTCGCCCGCCGGGCGAAGGCTGCGTGGCTGCAACTCGCCGAATTCGATCAGCCGCACATCGATGCCATCGTCGATGCCATGGCGGCCGCGGCGGCCGGTCAGGCCGAGTCGTTCGCTCGGCTGGCGGTTGAAGAGACCGGTTTTGGAGTGGTCGCCGACAAGATTCAGAAGAATCTGTTCGCGGCGCAGCGGGTGTACGATTTCATCCGGCCGATGAAGACCGTTGGCGTCATCGCGCGCCACGACGATCGGCGGGTCATCGAGATCGCGGAGCCATTCGGCGTGGTCGCTGGCGTGGTGCCGTCCACCAACCCGACCTCGACGGCGATTTACAAGATTCTCATCGCGATCAAGGCCCGATGCGCGATTGTGCTGAGCCCGCACCCCTCGGCGGTCAAGTGCATCACTCGCGTGGCGGAGGTGATGGACGAGGCGGCGCGCCGCGCCGGCGCCCCGGCCGGCGCGATCAACTGGATGACGACCGTCACGCTCGAGGGCACGCAGGAGCTGATGAAGCACCGCGACGTAGCGGTCATCCTGGCGACCGGCGGCATGGGGCTGGTGCGCGCCGCGTACAGTGCGGGCAAGCCGGCGTACGGAGTCGGCCCTGGCAACGCGCCCGCCTTCATCGAGCGGACCGCAAATATCAAGAAAGCCGTCCGCGACGTCGTCACCGGGAAGACGTTCGACAACGGTCTGCTCTGCTCCTCGGAGAACTCGGTCGTTGTGGACGAGCCGATTGCCGCCGACGTCAAGCGCGAATTCGAGGCTCAGGACGCCTACTTCCTGTCGAAGGCCGAAATGGAAGCCGTGGCCAAGGTTCTGGTCACCCCGCAGCGGCTGCCCAACCCGACGCTGGTCGGCAAGTCGGCGCCCTTCATCGCCGCGCAGTGCGGCATCACGGTGCCGCCCTCCACGCGGATTCTCGTGGCTCCGCTCGACGGCGTCGGCCGGGATTATCCGCTGTCGATCGAGAAGCTCTGTCCGGTTCTGTCTTTTTACGTGGTCCGGGACTGGCACGAGGGCTGCGAGCGCTGCAAACAGATCCTGCGATACGGGGGAATGGGACACACGATGTCCATCCATTCCCAGAACGACCAGGTGATCCTGGAATTCGGCCTCAAGAAGCCCGCCTTCAGAATTATCGTCAACTCGCCGACTACGCACGGGTCGATCGGACTCACCACCGGTCTCGATCCGGCAATGACGCTTGGCTGCGGAGGTTACGGCGGGAACATCACGTCCGACAATATCTCCCCGCGTCACCTCCTCAACGTCAAGCGCCTCGCGTATGAAGTGATATCGGTAGCCAATCGGTTCGAAGCCGCGTCGCGCAGTGAAGCGTCCAACGTCGAGCGTCCGGCGAACAACGCGGCGGGGGTTCGCCTGCCGGCTGGTTCGAATCGGCCGTCGGCAGAGGCCGGCATCTCGGCAGATGCCCTGGCCCGGCGCATCGACGACTTCCTCGGGTCGAGAGGATTTCGTGCGGAACCGCGGGACACACAGACTGCCAGCCCCGTAGCGGCCAACCAAGCGGCCAACCAAGCTGCCAACCAAATCGCGCTGGAGTTCGTCTGTGAAGAAGACGTCAGACTCGCAATCCGAGCGGGACACAAGTTGCTGGTGGCTGAACGCGCGATCGTCACACCGGCGGCGCGCGATCTCGCCGAACAGCATGGGGTACTGACGGTGGCGCCATGGCGCGGCTGATCGCACGATGCCCACGTGCTCGTTGGTGCGAACCGTCTCTCGCGGCCGGTCGGAGCAGGAAAGCTGACCGGCTGAAATCCGGTGGGCTTGAACCCGGCATGTGGGCACTAAACACTGAACTGCTTGGGTTTAGTGTTGACCGTCCCTGGAGGCGATGCTAGACTGCGTCAACCCATAGGCATTTCGAGGCGTTGGTCTCGGAATGATAAGGCGGGGGTTTCACCTCCCGCGTGACGAACACGGCCTTCGCGATCTCTGAACACTGAGCTCGAAAAGGACGTGCCGCCCCCGCCGAAGGGGGCGACTTACGATGCGTCGGACGCGAAGGCGTCAGGCGCGGTCGCGGAGCGCCCGGATGGTCCAACGTTTGCCGTCGCGATTCACAGTCGCCCTGCTCACCGTCTTCGCGTTGACCTGGGTCGCTTGTGGCTCGAGTCTCAAGACCCCGGTGGTCACGCCGGCCGGCCCGCCCCACGTGCAAGGCATTCCCTCACAACCCGCGCCACCGCCGGCTGAAGACCCAGCGCTCGCCCTGATTGCCGATTCCGATCGGCATTTCAAGGCTGGCCAGGCCGAATTGGCGCTCGGCCACGCCGTGGCGGCCAAGCAGGAGTTCGATCGGGCGCTCAACCTGCTGATGGAGTCGCCCTACGGCGGGCGGACGGAACCGAGAATCCGCGAGCACTTCGATCGTTTGGTTGATCGAATCAGCACCTACGAGGTGAAGGCGCTCACCGAAGGCGATGGCTTCACCGAGCAGCGCTCCGCACCGGCCACGATTGACGAACTGCTCGCGTTGTCGACGACGTTCGATGTTCCGCTGCCGGCCCAGGAGCTTCGCAGCGCGATTCAAGCCGACCTGGCGTCGAGTGGGCACGACATCTCCATTCCGCTCAATCAGCGGGTCCTCTCGTATGTGGCCCTCTTTCAGGGGCGGCTCCACGACTTCATCGAAACGGGGATGAAGCGGGGCAGCAAGTACCTGCCGATGATTCAGAGCGTGTTTCGCGCCGAAGGGCTGCCGCTCGATCTGGCCTACGTCCCGTTGGTCGAAAGCGCCTTCAACCCGAACGCACTGTCCAGAGCGAAAGCCAAAGGTGTCTGGCAGTTCATGGTCGGGACGGGCCTCGAAAACGGACTCCGCAGTGATTGGTATATCGACGAGCGATCGGACCCGGCGAAGGCGACGGTTGCGGCGGCGAAATACCTGAAAACGCTCGTCACGCTCTTCAGCGGCGACTGGCACCTCGCGCTGGCGTCTTACAATGGCGGTCCGGGCCGCGTGCAGAAGGCCCTCAAGCGCGTCGGCGTCGACGATTTCTGGACGCTCGCCGACAACCCGACCGTGCTTCCCCGCGAAACGCGCGAGTACGTGCCGATGATTCTGGCGGCGATCATCATCGCCCGCAACCCCGCACAATACGGCTTCGAGGTTGAACCGGAGGTCCTGCCCGAGAGCGAGGCGGTCACACTGTCGCATCCTGTCGACCTGCGGCGCGTGGCGGAATGGGCCGGCACGACGATCGACCAGATTCAGGCCCTGAATCCGGAGCTTCGACGGTGGACCACACCGCTGAAGGACTCGAGCTATGAGTTGAAGGTCCCTGCCGGTACCGGCGAACTGGTGACGGCGCGGCTGCAGGATGCTCCACCGCTCGAGCTGGTCTCCTTGCAGTGGTACACCGTCAAGAAGGGCGAGACGTTGCTGGCCGTGGCCCGGAAGCTCGGCGTGGCGCAGTCGGATCTCGCCGAAGCCAACGAGTTGAAAAGCAATGCGCGTCTCGCCGCCGGCCAGAAGCTGTTGGTGCCGCGCGAAGCGACGGTGTTGATGGCTGCGCGGACCGAACGCACCGTCCCGGTGGCCGATTCGCGGCCCATTTCCACGCAGGCTCCCCTGCTGGCGCAGAATTCCACCAATTCCAACCGCGTGAAGGTGTCGTATCTGGTTCGCGAGGGAGACACGCTGTCGTCGATCGCCAAAATCTTCAGGACCAGCGTGGCGTCGCTGCAGACCTGGAACAGGATTCAGGGCAGCTTCATCGCCACCGGCGATCGACTGACGATCTACACCGCTCGCGCAGTCCCCGCTGACTGACCCCGCGAAACGATCGTCCCCGCGACGTGTGATCACCGGTGCGGGCGCCGCCCGCTATCGCCACTCCGGGCCGGCAGTCCTTGAACCGGCCGCTCCCGTGATCAGTTGGAATCAGGCCGACGCACTCTTACCGATTTCGTCCACTTTTCCCGCAGCGCGCAGCTGCTTGATGCCGCGCTCGATCCGCTCGGCCAACTCGCGTTCGTGCTGCAGGGTTCGCAGCGTGTTGCGAGCGTCCTGCAGCGTGAACTCGAGTTGCTGTACGCGTTCTGCCACGTGGTCGATGACCGCCTTGTGTTCCCCGAGCGTCTCCAGGTTGATCCGCACATCATCGAGCATGTGCACGACCGCCGTGGTCTTGGTGTGGACTTCGTCCACGATTCGCCGCCGCGCGTCGATCGACGTGATCCGCTCTTCGGTCTCCCCGATCCTGGACAGGAGCTCGTCGACCCGGCCCTTGAGGGCGGCGATCTCCGATCGGTGCTCGGTGACGTGCGCGAGGTCGGCCTTGGTCCGAGCGCCGATTTCATGAACGATCTGCACTTCGGCCTTGACCGCGGCGACCAGATGCTCGCGGCCGGCGATGACCTGGATACTCTTGTCGAGATCGTCGGCGACCTGCTTGATTTCGACCAGGCGCGATTCGATGGCCGCCAGCTTCTTCTCACCGAACGTCAGTTGCGTCCGCCGCTGTTCGAGCTGCTTGAGCATCGTTTCGGCGCGCGACAGCTGGTCTTCCGAGGCCTGAACCTGGCCGGCCGCATCGCGTTGTCGGCTCTGCACCCGCTCCAGCTCGGCGAGCAGCTCGTCCTTCATCACGGTTGATCGGGCCATCGACTCGGACAGTGCCTGCATCTGGCGCGTTCGATCGGCGACTTCCTGGTTGACGGTGCGGCTGGCCGCCGTGATCTCGACGAAGCGGCGTTCCTGTTCCGCCACCGACGCCTGGTCCAGTTTCATGCTCTCGAGCCGATCTCCGGCTGTCTCGATGCTTCCCTTGAGCCGCTCGACCTCGGCGCCGACCGGTGCGAGTCGCTGCTGAAGCGCCCGGAGCGACTCGAGCTTGTGCTGCGCGTCCCCCATCTGCGCACCAAGGCCGTCGCACGCACTCTGGAGCGCATCGAGCTCGGCGCGGCGTGCGAGCTGCGCTTCGAGCCGCTGACCGACGTCCTGACTGAGGGTGTTCAGGGCATCCAGACGCCCTTCGAGTTTCTCGACGGTCACGACGCGCGCGCCGACGCGCGAGACCTGTGCGTCGAGCTCGGCGATCGACTCGTTGAGCCGCGTGGCTTTCTGGGCGCCATCCTCCACCAGTTTCATCTTCCCGAGGATCGCGTCGATCTTCGATTCGAGCTCCGGCGCGCGCGCCGACAACGCGGTCACTCGGTCGCCGAAGGCTTCGAGGGCCACCCGATCGCTGCCGAGCTTGTCGCGCAGCTGCGCGATCTCCGCGTGCGACTTGTAGAAATCCTGCACTTCCTTCCGCAGGACGTCGAGGTCGGTGCGGCTCTGCCGCAGCGCGTCCAGCTGCCAGGTCGTTTTCCTGGCGAGCTCGTCCACCTGTCCGAGGCGCTCGTGCAGCGACTCGAGCGAGAGCTGCTTCTTCGTCAGCTCGTCGGATTGGGCGACCAGTGAATCGATCCGCCTGGTCAACAGGTCGAGCTTCTGTGCCAGCTCCAGCAGGTTCTTGTCCTTCGCTCCGAGCGCGTCCATACGCGCTTCGGCGTCGCCGACCGAGGTCAGCAGTGCGCGGACCCGCTCGTCGAAGGTTTCGAACTCCCGCTTGCGGACGGCCAGGGTATCCACCTGCCCCCGGACCGAGTCCCCCAACGCGACGGCCTCCTTCACCAGCTTGTCGGTGTCGCGCTGGACCTGTTGCTGCGTCTTGGCGGCGGTCTCGAGCTGAACGCCTGTCTCCTGGGAGATCTTTTCGATGCGCCCGATCGTCTCTTCCGTCCGCGTGGTCTGTTTCATCCCTTCGTTGATCTTGGCGATTTGCACGTCCATCGCCCAGACGATTTCGTTGACGCGGTTGGCCTGCACGACGGCATGTTCGACCGCCTGCTGCTGGCTCTCGAGTGTTTTCCCTTTTCGAGAGACGTGCTCGGCAAGGGCGTTCAGCGAGCTCAGGCGCTCCTCGATGCCGCGGCTCAGCTCCTGCAGCTGACCCAGGCCGCTCATCTTCGTCTCGACCTCTTTCACCGTCGCCATCGCGGCGGTGGTGTGATCGCGCGCCTCGCGAGACGTGTCGCGGATTTTCGCGTAGTCCTGGGTCAAGGACGACGACATCGCGCGGACCTGGTCGAGCTCGGCCTTGAGCACGCCGGCCTGGCTGATGGACTGCTTCGATTCGACGTGCGCGATGCGAACCTGCGCGCGTAGTTCTTCAAGTACCGACCGCTCCTTCTTCAGCGTCTCGATGGTCGATTGCGTTTGGAGCGCCTGCGAGGACAGCTGCAGGACCGCCTCACGATGCTTTTGCAGCTCCCCGTCAGGTCCGATCGTCTTCTGGGTGGTCTGCTCCGCCTGCAGGGCGGAAGCGCTCAGGGCTTTGATGCGAGCGTCGAGACCCTGGAGCTCCTTGGTCCGATCGTCCATCGCATCGAGCCGTCCAGCGATCGTTTCCAGCCGGGTGGACATCCCGTCGAGACGGGATGTCACGGTCGTCGCCATCTGCGCCGCCTGCTCCATCGATTGGGTGATCGGTGTGAGCTTGGCGCTGCGCGTGGTGAGGGCCGTCAGCATGGCGCTGATCGCGCTGCGTTCTTCGCGGGCGGTGGCAACGAGCAGTTCGAGCTCGCTCCTCTGCTTTTCGACGATTTTGCCCTTGTTACCGGACATGTTCTTGAAGGCATCAAGCATGGGAGGCTCTCGACTTGCGAACCACTGGCCCGCAGCTGAATGTTGGGAATGCGCGCTCGGCCCGACTCCTGTCGGGCTCGTAGCATAAGGCATTATCGGCAGGTAGAACGCCGGAGTGCAGCCCTTCTTGCACACGATCCGTCGAACGGATGTGGCAAGAACCTCCAATCCCTGAACCCCCAATCGCCTAACCCCTTGAAAACACACTGGGGGCGCCAGCGCGACGAGAATTGCATCGCCTTTCACATGCTCGCGTGTCTCAGAACCGCCGCGGTCTTCGGGGTCGAGGCGTGTCCGGTGCAGGTGGAAGTGGACGTCTCGTTCGGCTTGCCCGGCTTCACCATGGTCGGACTGCCGGATGCGAGCGTGCGCGAAAGCCGCGACCGGGTGCGCAGCGCGATCCGCAATTCCGGCTTCGAGTTCCCTCCACACCGCATCACGGTGAATCTGGCACCGGCCGACGTTCGCAAGGCGGGCGCGTCCTTCGACTTACCCATTGCGCTCGGCGTGCTCGCGGCGCAAGGGGTCGTCGAACGGCGCCACGTCGCCGACCTCGTGATCCTTGGGGAGCTGTCGCTCGATGGTTCCATTCACGGGACGCGCGGCGTCCTGCCGATTGCCGCGGCTGCCAGGCGTGAAGGTCTGGCGGGTATTCTCCTGCCGTTCGCCAACGCGGGCGAGGCTGCCGTGGTGGCCGGACTGGACGTCTTTCCTGTCGCGTCGCTCGTCGATGCCGTCCGGGCGCTCAACCAGCCGACGACCTGTGTCCCCGTCGCGGCCGCGCCGCCGCCGGCAATGGCATCGTCGAACGCCGACCTGGCCGATGTACGCGGGCAGCTGTTAGCCCGCCGCGCGCTCGAGATCGCCTCGGCCGGCGGTCACAATCTGCTGCTGGTCGGGCCCCCCGGGTCGGGCAAGACGATGATCGCCAGGCGGGTCCCAGGCATCCTGCCCTTGCTCACCTTCGAGGAAGCGATTGAGGCGACGGCCGTGCACTCGGTCGCGGGCCTGCTGGCGCCCGGCGTCGGCCTGTTGGTGGACCGGCCGTTTCGTGCCCCGCACCACACCATCTCGGAAGCGGCGCTCGTGGGCGGCGGCACCCATCCCAGGCCAGGCGAAGTCAGCATCGCCCACCACGGCGTGCTCTTTCTCGACGAGATGCTCGAGTTCAGCCGACGCGTGCTCGAGGTGCTCCGACAACCGCTCGAGGAGGGCCGGGTCACGATCGCGCGGGCGGCGCGCACGGCCGTCTTTCCCGCCCGGTTCATGCTGGTGGCGGCGACGAACCCCTGTCCCTGCGGGTTCCTGGGCGATACGCTCCGCGAGTGCCGGTGCACGCCGCAACAGGTCGCCCGGTATCGCGATCGGCTCTCCGGTCCCCTGCGCGACCGGCTCGATCTGATTGTGGAGGTGCCCGCCGTTCCGCTCGCGGCGTTGACGACAACGGGAATCGGCGAGTCATCGGCCCGTGTGCGTGAGCGCGTGGTCGCGGCGCGGACCCGCCAGCGCGAACGGTATGTCGCCGACGGAATTTCGATCAACGCCGAGCTCACCCCCGGGCTGATGGCGCGCTATTGCGAGCTCGATGGGCCCGCGATTCGGCTCCTCAACAACGCCGTAGTAAAGATGTCCCTCAGCGCCCGCGGGTACGATCGTGTCCGGAAAGTGGCGAGGACCATCGCGGATCTGGCCGGCGATGAGGATCTCCATGCTGGGCATCTCGCCGAAGCGCTGCAATTTCGCCTGGTCTGAAGGGCCGAAAAGAGGTGCCCACGTCAGCCGGACGCTGTCCGCGCAATGCGTGGCTGCCGAACGTGGGCTCCTGACTTTGGCGGGGCGTCTCAGGCAGGTCTGACGTTCTCACCGCGAGGGCCCTTCGGACCCTGGCCGCGCTCGAATGTGACGGCCTGCCCTTCCTGAAGCTCGTCGAAGGGCGTTCCGACGCACGCCGACTGATGGAAAAAATACTCATTGCCGTCATCCGCGGCAATGAAGCCAAAGCCCTTCGCGCTGACCAGTCGCTTGATCCTGCCCTTTGTTTCAGCCATGTCGTCGCCTCCAGATCGAAAAATAGACGCTTCGTCACTTACCTCGCCGATCGCCGGATCTTGACTCCGTTGACGTATCGCCGCTCAGAGTGAGGCTTTGATGAGGCTGGAGCCGGAAGGGTCGCAGAGCTCAGAAAAGCAGGTGCGCCAGTATACGACGATTTTCCAGCCATGCCGCACAAAAAGGGCAGCGAATGCACCTGCGGTCGAAGGTCGGTCAAGACGTGCGGACTGCGTGCATTGAGACATCGCGCTACATCCAGACGGTCGTTCTCGGTTTGATGTCTGGCTCTATCGACAACTCCTTTCTTGCTGTCGTCGGCGGCGACGCCGATAATCTCCCTCATGCTCGTGTCCTGCCATGACTGATCGCGTGCCCGACGTGGCGGCATTGGTCGAGAGTGCCCGTGGCGGAGACAAGCAGGCGCTCGCGGCGCTGCTGCCTCTGGTCTACGACGAGCTCCGCCGGCTCGCGGCGAGCCACATGCGTCGCGAACGGCCGGGTCAGACGCTCCAGGCGACCGCGCTCGTCCACGACGTCTATCTGCGACTGCTGCAGGACTCGAAGCTGTCGTGGCAGAACCGCGCCCATTTCTTCGGCATCGCCGCTCGATCGATGCGGCAGATTCTCATCGAGCGGGCCCGAGCCCGAGATGCGGCCAAACGCGGCGGCAGCCGGGTCCGGGTCACGCTCGACGCTGGTCTCATTGCGGCTGACTCCCGGTCGCTCGACTTCGAAGCGCTCGACGAAGCCTTGACTCGCCTTGCCGCGCTTGACCCGGACCTCGCACATCTGGTGGACGTCCGATTCTTCGGGGGCCTCTCAATTGAAGAGGCAGCCGAGGCGCTTGGTGTCTCCCCCGCGACGGTCAAACGCCGATGGGCCCTCGCCAGGGCGTGGCTGGCGCGTGAGCTCGCCCCACCGGGCCCGCTCAATACCGACGTCCCAAAAAGGATCTCGTGACGCCGCACGATTGGATCCGGGTGCGCGATCTTTTCGATTCAGCGCTGGCACTCGACGTGGCCGATCGCGCCGCATTTCTGGATCGTGAGTGTGCCGAACATCCGGTCCTGCGCGCCGAGGTCGCCTCGTTGCTCGCCGCGCACGATGGTGCCGGGGACTTCATCGAATCGCCTGTCTATGAGGTCGCACCGGAGCTACTCGCCGACCCGACCTTCACTCTCGCCGGCAGGTCCATCGGTCCCTACCTCGTGCGTCACGAGATCGGCCGCGGCGGGATGGGGGTGGTGTACCTCGCGGACGACACGCGGCTGTCCCGGCGAATCGCCCTGAAAGCCATCGCGCCCGGATTTCAGTCAGACAACGGGCGACGCGAACGCCTGCGCCAGGAAGCCCGCGCCGCAGCGGCCCTGTCGCACCCGGGCATCGCCACCGTGTACGCGATCGAAGAGATAGACGACGAGCTTTACCTGGCTTGCGAGTATGTGGCCGGCCCGACGCTGCGCGCGCTCATCGACTCGGGGCCGATGCCGGCCGATCTGGTGCTCGATCTGGCCGCGCAGTTGGCGCATGCGCTTGCTGCCGCTCACGGGCAGGGCGTGGTTCACCGCGACCTGAAACCCGAGAACATCGTCAGAACTGCGTCGGGCACGATCAAAGTCCTGGATTTCGGCGTGGCCAGGATCGAGAACGTCGGCGCCAGCCTCGACGGATCCCGGTTGACGGCTGCCGGCATCGCCATTGGCACGCCGGGCTATATGTCGCCCGAGCAAATCAGGCACGAAGACGTGGACTTCCGGGCAGATCTTTTCGCGTTCGGGGTGGTCCTCTACGAGATGGCGACAGGAACGAACCCGTTCGACGCGAAAACGGCCACCGCGTCGATCGCCAGGATTCTCGAAGCAGAACCCGCGCCGCTCCACTTCACCGGCACCGGCGCATTCGCTGGCGTCGAGCAGGTCGTCACTCGCTGCCTTCGCAAACGCCGGGAGGATCGCTACGATTCGACCCTGGCGCTGATCCAGGACCTCGAGCAGCTACAGCGCGGTTTGTTACCGGCCGCACAACCAGCCGCGGGGGACGCGTCCGGGTCGCACCAGTCCGGCGCGCACCACCGCGCGGCGCTCTGGTGGTGGGAATGCCATCAGGTCGTTGCCTCGGTCGTCTACGCCTTGATGGTCTACCCCGCTTTTCGTTCCCGCCTCTGGATCCCGAAACCCTGGAGCCTGATCTTGTTCTTTTCGCTGCTGGCCGCTGCGGCCACTGCCGTCAGCGTGCGGCTGCACTTGTACTTCACGTCGCGCTCCTATCCCTCCCAGCTCGCTTCCCAGCGGGCGGGGGCCCGGCCGTGGACCCGATGGAGCGACGCGGTCTTTGCGATCGGGTTGTTGCTGAACGCGCTGGCCATCAGCGGCGACCACTCAGCCGTTGCCGCACTGCTGTTGGCTGTCTCGGTGGCTGTCACGGTGTCGATGCTGATCATCGAACCGGCGACGGCCGGCGCCGCGTTCTCGCGTTCAGGCACTCCGCTCGTAGACCAGGACCGTCGTCCGGGTCGCTGACAGTTGCCAGCCCAGAACTCCGCCCGCGACCGGCAGCCCGAAGATCGACAGGCCCAGCAGAATCTTTTCGTCGGTGCACGACCCACCGCATTGCTTGAACGCCAGCGAGGCAAATGAAAGCAGACCGGCAACCGCGCCCAACGCCGCCCCGCCGGCAGCAAATTTGGCGGATCGCTCGTGAGTCGTTCGTCGGACCGTGATACGCAGGACGTCGTCGCGGTCAATCCGTTCGTCACGTCCCCAGCGTCGCTCCTTCACGATCAGTTCGTCGTCGGTAGCGGAGACGAATTGTCCGAGTCTCTGCCCGCTCCCGGCGAGGATCATCGAGATCTCCACGCCGGGATCAATCAAGCGAACCACTTGCCAGCCGGGCGGTGGTCGCGTCCCGCGGGTCGAATCACGCGTGCGAGCGGGCGCCTGAGTGCTGGCCTCCGCGACGACGGCGTCCAACAGCGAGTGCGTGCGTTCGCCCGTGCCGATTTGTGCGGCCATGGACGTGGAGCAGGCGAGGGAAACAGCGACGGCAAAGCCCAGGGTTCGCTTCATCGCCGACCGCCTTGCAAAGAGGTTCGCATCGCTGTGAGCGTGAATTCGAGCGACTCGCGCGGAATCGACGTGACGAAGGGACCGATCAGCCAGCCCAGGCCAGTGGGGGTGTCCCGCGTCAGCGATAGCGTCTCGCACTGTACGAAAGTCCCCACGGGCTGTTGTTCAAGCGCGCAGTAGTTGTTGAATCGCCAGAGAAAGCCGCTGTCGAGGCCAATCGGCACTTCGCGCTCCCCCGCCTTGCCGGGATCTCGCACCTCCGCGATGCGAGTGCTCATGCTGCGGACCTGCATCCTGGTCGGACTGACACTGAGGTATGCCACCCGCTGCTCGGTGTTGAGGACGACACTGATGACTTTTTTCGTGAAGAGCTGGAGGGCGGCCGTGAACGTGTCTCCATCGTGCGCGATCAGCGTCGACCGTCTGACCGTCGGCCGGTACACCTCAGAATATCGGTCGTAGTCCTGCATCAGCTGGACGACCCGATCGAGAGATGCGCCGCCGACCAGCGAGGTCGCCATCCAGTGATGAAAGAGGGCCCCAGGCCAGGACGAGCCGGGGCTCGCCGGCAGCTTCTCCACCACGACTTCGGCCCGCGCCAGGCGCGCGCCCGTTTCTCGCCGCGCCGCCTCCGGCAGTCGGTCGATCCAGAGAAACGGTGCCTTTCTGGCGCGCTCGTCGTCCAGACGGGCTTCGACGAGTCGGACGTTGCGGTCGAACGCCGCGGCCGCGTCCGGTGAGAGTTCGGCGGCGTGTGCGCCACCTCCGGCGGACAGCATCGCCACAACCACCAGCGCTGGTGCGAAAACGACCCGGTGGCTCAGGATGAAGTTCGCGCCGGAACAGGCGGCGATCGCGATGACGTTCGCGGCGAGATAGTGAACGCCGAACAGACGGACAAGCACTGAAGTCACCGCCAGATTGCCCGCAATGGAGACCAGGCCGGTGGTCAGATTGAACCGGGCGAGACGACGCATGGTTTGTCGTACGCCGGCGGCGCGGTCGGACCAGGTCCACGACGAGTGCCAGACGAAGTTGTGGATGATCGCGGCCTCCGCGGCGAGGATCGTCGCCGCCAGATAGTTGATTCCGGCTCTCGAGGTGAGGACCCACACCAGCAGCAGCTGCACCCCAAATCCCATCGCGCCAACCGCGTTGAAGATGAGCCAGCGCCTGCCGGCCGGCACCCGTCCGGCCGCCAGCTTCGACCGTGGAACAGGCGGAATAGATGGAACAGCGGGAATAGGCTCCTCCCTATAGAGAGCCCGCACATTGCTCGCGACGGAACAGGACAGGACGACGAGAATCCCGGCGATGGCGACGACCCCGCCCACGTCGAACAACTTGAACGTTCTGCCCAGCACGTCGACATGCGGATCCCCGATCAACGCCAGCGAACCGATGGCGATCAGCACACGTAATTCGGTGGGTCCGACTCCCGCGAAGGACAACTTGAAGACTCGCAGGCAGTAGGTCGCGAGATAGATCTCGATCGAGAGCATGAAGTACGCGGCGAGCAGCGTCATCGAGACCAACGGGCTCATGAACCCCGACAGCCCGAGCCCGCCGAGCAGGAACGCCACCCCGAAGCAGTCGACGACATGGTCCACGTAGAAGCCGTACCTCGGCCGCTGATGCTGTCGGAGGCGAGCGACCGTTCCGTCGAGGCTGTCGCCAAACCAGTTGGCCGCCAGACACACCACGACGCCCGCAAGCCATTGCCGGTTGAGTCGGGCCGCCCAGTAGCAGGCCCCGGCCCCAGCCATGGCGGCGAGGGCGAGAGCGGTCAAATGATCGGAGTTGATCGCGGGCGGCACGCGCGTCGCGAGCCAGCGCAGGCACCGCCGTTCGATGGCGACCAGAACGCTCGTCGAGTCGCGAGTCGCTTCCACGAAAGCTGTCGGTGATGAAGTGGTCATACCCGGTCATGCGACATCAGCGCGGGAACTGGCTCACGGCTGCGAGGGACCGCACCGGGGCCGCAAACGACCGGGGGAAACCCGTGGTCGGTAATGGCTGATTGCCGACAGCCAAAAGCCACCACGCCGGAACGCTCCTCGGCGCGGCAGGACTGGACCTGAACAGAACTAAGGGCGCCATCCTGGGCCTGGCACCCGTATTTCTCCGGGTCCTTACACGGGAAGGCCGGGCCTTGCCAGCCCCCCGGACCTTCTGACCGCCAGGGCCGACAGCGCATAGAGCAACAGTGCTACGACCAGCAGGTGGTTGAAGCCGATCATCAGCGACAACGACTCGCTCAGACCGCCGAGAACGGCGCCCGCAATGTTCGAGCCCAGGTCGATGTCCGGCTCGGCCGAACTGCGGAAGGTCGTAGCAAAGATGATCCCGGCGAAGAAAATTGGCAGAAACACCACCGTGCAGGACGCCACGACCCGCAGCATCCCCGGCAGGTTCAGGAACGTGCTCATCGGCACGACGATGCCGGCCAGGAGGGCCAGCGCCAGCAGGGCGTAAAACGGCCAGACTCGCTCCGGCTTGACCGCGATCACGAAGAGGTTGCTGCACAGGATCATGATCAGGATGGCAAACACCACGATCGAGTTCACCATCCAGGTCGAGCCATAGAGCAGCGCGAGGTGCACCACGCTCTTGGTTTCGAGCAGCATGAAGCCCGCGCCCATGAAGAACATCTGCCAGTTGGGCCTGAGCCGCCCGGCCGGCGCGAAGGCGTAGAGCAAGATCGCCGATAGGACGGCGATCATCGCCATCCCACGGAGGTTCAAGGTCGGCACCACCGGATCGCGCAGGTACAGGAACGGCCAGTCGTCGACCGGGAACTGTTCATCCGCTCGAACCTCCACCGCGGCCGGACTGATCCGGTGCCAGGTGAGGTCGGCAGCGTCTGCCGCTGGCGCGCGCGGGCCGAACCCGTTGATCAGCTCGTTCAGCCGAGGCTGGTCGTTGATCCAGAAGGGCTGGGCCTCGATGCGCCGGCGGATCGTCCCGAGCGGCGATGCCGCTCCGCCCCCGAGAATGAAGGTGATCGAGTTCAGCGGATCGCCGGGTGCGATTTTCGGCGCGTACGGCATCCCCATGACCAGCGGTCGATCGCCGAACACCGTCGTCATCATGGTCTGCAGCCGGCCCACGACCCATCCCTGGCGGTACGCGTTGTAGGCGGCGAACACGCCGTTCGGCTTCAGCCGCGCCTTGATGTCTTCAAACGCTTCTCGAGTGAACAGGAAGCTCTCCAGACGCACGGTCGAGTACCCGGAGTGCAGGACCAGGGAGTCCACGAGCGCGTAGATCACCAGGTTGTAGCGCGTCTGGGTGCGGCGCAGAAAGCTGCGGCCATCGTCGATGTGCACGGTCACGCGGGGATCGGCGTACGGGATGTTGGGGTGATCCCGCTTGCCCAGGTTGAAGATGGCCGGGTCGATCTCGACCGCGTCCACATGTTTCGCGCCGTAGTGCAGCGCGGCGGCGACGTCGTTCCCGGAACCGGCGCCGATGACCAGGACCTCTTCGAACGGCGCGCCGCCGGCATCGCGATTCAGCAGATGCGGCAGCGAGTAGCCGGCGCCTCCGTCACGATCGACCCGGACCATCTGCTGGTGCCCGATGTTGTTCGTGCTGATTCGGCGAAGGTCTTTCTCATACTGAATCTTGTAGTAGGGAGACCAGACGGTCGTCGCTGACTCGGTGCGCCCCGACAGCGTGATGATGACCAGCGTTGCGGCCGCGCAGCCAACTTGCCAGACCGTCCTTCGCGGCAGGAAATACAGACAGAGCACCACGACAATCGCGAACCATGCCTGGGGCGGCGTTTCGAGGTACGACAACGCCGCCATGGCCACGATGCCGAAGAGGCTGCCGGCGATGTTGACGGTGTAGGCCGTCACGCGATCCGGGACGCTGTCGAACGCCCGGCCCATGGTTTGGCCGAGTCCGATGAACGTCAGGGCGACGAGCGTGAAGAACGTCGCGGCGACGGCTTCGAGCGGCACCACGAACCGCGACACGTCGTGCGCGCGGTACTCCGTGCCGAAATAGATCTGCTGCGGAGAGCCCTGTCCCCCGACGTCGATCATCACCTCCCCGAAGCGCGAGTACACGTACAACACCGCCCAGGCGAGCGCGACCGACACGAGCAGGGCCGGCATCACCGTTTCCACAAGACTGCGTCGATTCTTCGCAGCGAGGCATCCGACCGACATCCCCAAAAATGTCGCAAGCAGGACGATGTTCGTGAAGAACGTCAGGAAGACGACGGTGCTCGCGAACCATCGGATGCACGCCAACTCAAGAAACAGGATGAGAAAGCTGACAAGAAACAGGTCCGTGGATTTTCGCCGAACATTCGCTGTTTGAAGTTTCATGTTTGGGCCGCCGACTTGACTATGGTAGATTCCTTTAACTTCTTGGGCGTGTCGTTTGCGCCTAACCCTATACCAATACGCCGGATAGCCGAATCGATTTGGTTGGCCCGGACCGATGAGAGCGGAGAGTAATGCCTGGACGACGTTACACGGTGTTAATCGCTGACCGATCGAGCGGCGTCGTTCGCCGCGTCACGATCAGTTTGCGGCCGACGCTCATCACGGTGACTGCCGTTCTGTTGCTGCCGATCTTGATAGGGCTCGGTGCCAAATGGAGCACTCGAGCCGAGATGGAACAGATTCGGACCGTCAACGCCTCGCTGCAGGAGGAAAACGGCAGCTATCGGGAGGCGACCGGCGAGCTGACGTCTCAGATTCAATCGCTCGAGGGCGTCATCAACGACCTCGGGACGCGGGCAAAGCTCGAGCCGGAGCAGGCGCGGGCCATGCAGAAGCTGCCCGCCGTCGTGAAAGCTCGCGCCGCCGGTGGAAGCGTGAACAGCAGGATCGCCGTCACCGACATGCTTCCGGCATCGCTGACCTCGCCTGAGGATACCTTTGGCCTTCTCCGCGAGGTACTCGGCGGGCTCGAGAGCCGGCTGCGCAGCGTTCGGAATGTCGTTGAACGACGGGAGGCGCTGGCCGCCGCGACGCCGTCGCTCTGGCCGGTGAAGGGGTGGTTGACCGACCTGTTCGGCAAGCGGAGCGATCCGTTCACCGGCGAATCCGGGTTCCACCAGGGCATCGACATTTCGACCGAGAAGGGCAATCCCGTCTACGCGACCGCCAACGGCAAGGTCGAGTCGGCGTCGTACTCCGGCGACTTCGGCAACCTCATCGTCATCAAGCACGGTTTTGGCCTCGTCACGCATTACGGTCACCTCAGCGGCTACGCGGTCCACTCCGGTCAGGAAGTCAAGCGCGGACAGGTCATCGGCTATGTCGGGTCGACCGGCCGGGCGACGGGCTCCCATCTCCACTACGAGATTCTCGTGAACGGGAGCGTGCTCAATCCGCTGGACCTCTTGACGCGGCCGATGATTCGTTGAGAAACGGCCGAGCCCCTCGCCTCTCGCCGCCCTCCCGCCCGCCCCACGCACACTGCGGCGACCGAGGCGGGGTTTCCGAAGCCGCTGTCCGGAGCGCGAGTCCGGCGAGATGCTACAATGCGGGGATACCCAGGGTCTCTTCCACGCCGTAGATGCTCCAAACACTGCTTGCTAAGGTCGTCGGCACTGCAAACGAGCGCGAGCTCAAGCGTTTGCGTCCGATCGTCGGCGAAGTCAACGCATTCGAGGCGACGATCAGCGCGCTCAGCGACGAACAACTGCGCGCCAAAACGGCGGCGTTCCGCGACCGGCTGACCCGGGGCGAGCCGCTCGACGATCTCATGGCCGAGGCCTTCGCCGTCGTGCGCGAGGCGGGCCGCCGCGTGTTGAACATGCGGCACTTCGACGTGCAGTTGATTGGCGGCGCCGTGCTGCACAAGGGCAAGATCGCCGAGATGAAGACCGGCGAAGGCAAGACGCTGGTGGCGACGCTCCCGGCATATCTCAATGCGCTCGAAGCCAAGGGCGTGCACGTCGTCACGGTCAACGACTATCTTGCCCGGCGCGATTCCGAGTGGATGGGGCGGGTCTACCGCTTTCTGGGCATGTCGGTCGGCGTGATCCAGCACGACTTGAACGACGCGGAACGGCAGGTGGCGTACGCGTCGGATATCACCTACGGCACCAACAACGAATTCGGCTTCGATTATCTCCGCGACAACATGAAGTTCGAGCTCGCGCACTACGTGCAGCGCGGGCATCGCTTCGCGATTGTGGACGAAGTCGACAGCATTCTGATCGACGAGGCGCGCACGCCGCTGATCATCTCGGGACCCGCGGAAGAATCGACCGACCTCTACTACGAGGTCGACCGGATTATTCCCCGCCTCAAGCCTGGCGCGGTCACCCGCGGAGACGCCAAGGCCGAGGAGCGCGAGGCGCTCGAGGCCACCGGCGACTACATCGTCGACGAAAAGCATAAGACCGTCACGCTGACCGAAAGCGGCATGGCGAAAGCCGAGCAGATGTTGTCGCACCGGCTGCAGCCGGGCGGGCTGTACGACCCGGCGAACATGCCGCTGCTCCATCACACCAATCAGTCGCTGCGCGCCCACGCATTGTTCAAGCGCGACGTGGACTACATGGTCAAGGACGGTGAAGTCGTCATCGTGGACGAGTTTACCGGCCGCTTGATGCCTGGGCGGCGCTGGAGCGACGGGTTGCACCAGGCGGTCGAGGCCAAGGAAAAGGTCAAGATCGAGCGCGAGAATCAGACGCTCGCGACCGTCACCTTCCAGAACTATTTCCGCAAGTACAGCAAGCTGTCGGGCATGACCGGCACGGCCGACACCGAGGCCGAAGAGTTCGCGAAAATCTACAAGCTCGATGTCGTCGTCATCCCGCCGAATCGTCCCCTCGGGCGGGTCGAGAATCCCGACCTCGTGTTCCGTACCGAGAAGGAAAAGTGGGACGCCATCGTGACCGAGATTGTCGAGGAGCACGCCAAGGGACGGCCGGTGCTCGTCGGCACGGTGTCGATCGAGAAGTCCGAGCGAATCTCGACCATGCTCGATCGCCGCGGGCTGAAGCGCGGCACGACGACCGGCGGCGGCGCCGACAAGCACGTGGTCTTGAACGCGAAGTATCACGCCCAGGAAGCCGAGTTCGTGGCGCAGGCCGGCCGTCAGGGGTCGGTGACCATCGCCACCAACATGGCCGGCCGAGGCACCGACATTCTGCTCGGCGGCAACGCCG
>JBDTVS010000144.1:0-12889 GCA_040007095.1 Acidobacteriota bacterium | reverse complement strand
CCGCTACGAGTCACCCGGTTGCTCGTCGGCCGCCGCGCTAGCGGCTTCGTTCCAGGTCGGCCAGTGTTTACTGAAAAACCGGTCTCCGGCGTCAGAGGCCAACGAGCGGGCGCCTTGGAATCGTCTGAGCGGCAAAGCGTGACCGGTGGACCGGCAGGACGCATCAGATCAGGATTCGCTCAATTTCATCGAGCGAGATGGTGTCCGCCCTCCGATCGTACAGCTTCGTCGTCTTGGGAGAAGCATGGGCGGCAATCTGCTGGGCGTGCTCAAGGGTACCGCCGTTGGACAAGTACGCCGTAATGCCGGTCGCGCGGAACGTGTGACAACAGATTGATGGTGGCAGGCACGCGGCGGCCGCACGGCGCTTGACCATCGCCAGTGCCTCCCGACGGGCCAGGCCTTGCCCCGTGAGCCGCCGGTCGCGATCGACACTCTGAAAGAGCGGCCGCTTCGGATCGGGGAGAGCGACGCGGTCGAGATACGCATCAAGGTAGGCCTCGGCCAAGTGATGCGCGGGCACATCGTGACGCTTGCCCCCCTTCTCATGCAGACGAAGCCACCAGCGCTTTCCCTGCGGGAAGTAGTCCTGACGGCGCATACCGAGGACCGCACTCACGCGCGCGAAGCTGTACACCATGACGCCAATCAGGGCGCGATCGCGCAGGCCGACGACCGTGCGGGTGTCGATGGCGTCGAGGAGCGCGCGCGTCTCGGCGGCGGTCAGCACGGGCGTCGAGCCCTTCGTCACGACGTGCTTCGGGCCCCGGACCGACGCGGCCGGATTTATCGGGAGGATCTGCGAGACGACGAGCCAATCACAGAGAACGCGAATCGCGGCCAGATGCTGCTTCACGGTCGGGGCTGCGCCCGAATGCGAGCGGATGTAGGTGGCGACGTGGAGTGGGCCGATATCTCGGAGCCTGAGCCGGCGCTCGTCGCACCACGCGAGAAACTGGCCGGCCGCGCGCGCATACGCGCCGCGCGTTTGTGCGTTCGCAATCTGGCCGGCGAAGAACTCCAGGAAGCGCGCGCTGGCCATCGGCCCTGCGTCCACGATGACCGACGGCAGCGTGATCGCCCCAGTTGCCGTGAGCGTCGGCACTCCTCCACGGCGGCTCAAGCCTTCGGTCATCCGGTGGCCTCTCCTGGGCCGACACTCCCGTGCACAGCGCATGAGGTCGATGCGGCGAGCCGGTGCGGGCTCTATCGTTACGCGCGCGGCAAGCCGAGGACATCGTGTCCATCAGAAGCGCGCAGGCCAGCAATCCGCGCCTCCCGCGGAATGACGAGGTGAACGCCGCGAGTGACGAACTCGCGATCGGGCGCCTGCTGCTCGCCGATAGCGTCCAGGACAACCCAAGATCACCATCCGGACTGCACAGGCAATCTCCTACATTTCCCGTCAGTGTAATTGGGATGAAACGCCTTGTACAAGTGTGAGTTACCACGATAGGCGAGTGCGGCTGTGAGGCGGTGCCCAGTGGATCCCGGAACGCGGGTTATGGGGGGCTCGGACGGACGGATGAAATGGGCCGTCGGCAACCCGCCTACCCCACCCTGTCGGTCGCGCTCCCGTTCCCACTCCGCGTCCTGCTCGACAATCTGTGCCGCCAAGGTCTGGGCGGCCGTCGCGAGGATGTCCCATTCGACTGGCGGTGCGACCGCCGGCCGCTCCCGAACAACGCGCTGCGCCTCGCGCACGACCGTCATCGCACTCTCGGTCGTCATCGCGTCACCTCTCCCGCTGTGATGCCGTCGCCCACTCCTGACCGCACCGCGATCTCATCCCATAGCAACGTGCGAATTGCGTTTCCAGGCCGTTTCTGTCACCATTTTATTCGCAGTCAATTCAATGCGAAAGAGCGTGATCCATGATTGACCTTAAAGAAATCCACCCGCTCACCGACTTCCAACGGCATACCAAGGCCCACCTGAAGCGTTTAAAGGAGACCGGCCGGCCCCAAGTACTCACCGTCAACGGCCGCGCCGAAGTCGTCGTCCAGGACGCCGAGGCGTATCAGGCACTGCTCGAAACCGTCGATCGCGCGGAGGCGCTCGAGGGCATTCGCCGTGGCCTCGAGGACGTCAAGGCCGGGCGGACGCGCCCCCTCGCCGACGCGCTCGCGGAGCTCGTCGGCCGTCATGAAGGTTGAGATCGCCGCGCTCGCGGACGCCGATCTCCAAGCCATCTATCAACACATCCGGGACGACTCCCCCGCGCGCGCCGCTGACTGGCGTCGCGGATTCTTGCAGGCAGCGCAGGCCCTCGAGCAGTTTCCCCAGCGGTGCCGCTCGCCCCAGAGAGCGGCGCAGAGCTCGAGATTCGGCAGTTGGTCTACGGGCGCTATCGCGTGCTGTTCACGATCACGCTCGATACGGTCTACATCCTGCACATTCGTCATGGGGCCAGGCAGCGGTTGCAACCGGAAGCGAACGACGAACCCAACGAAACCTAACGTCGTGGACTCGACAGCCATCAGACGACCGCACGACGTCGTTGACTTCCCCCGCTCCCGAATCGCGTCGGGCTGGTCACAGGAACTCGGCACCCATCTCCGCACGCGAGGCAACGACTGCCCCATCAGATCACTTCGGCGCAGATCAACTACGGCTCGCGGTTCGAAGGCCCATTGGGCTCATCACCCAAGGCGCGCGGTTCGAACGAGATCCGCACTTCGCGTCGTCGTTAGATATCTAGACATCGCGACAAGACGATGATAGTCTGTCGCGATATACAGCCATGACGATGTCGAATACCGCGGTGAGAATTGCGATCCGACGCGACTTTGAGATGTCTTGATATCTAGACATCGCGATAGGCAGACATTACGACGTCAAGACATTGCGCAAAGGTCACGATCTTGAGAGTCCTCTCGTGAAACAGGCGCGAATCCTTCAAACCGAAGACTGTAATCGACCGCATGTCTCGATATCTAGACGTCTTGATATATGCGTAACATGATATACAGATGTCGAGACATCTGGACGACCGTCCCCGCCACGACAACAAAACGGGGCCAGGCCAAAAGGGAAGTTGGGATGAAATTGTGTCGGCTCCAAGAAACCACGGTGTTCCTGAGCATCTAGACATCGCGATATATAGACAGGCGGATATCTAGACATGAAGACGGTTTTATTCGCATCGAGAAAGGGCGGCTCGGGGAAGACAACCCTCCTCGCGCACCTTGCGGTGCAGGCGATGACCAGCGGGGAAGACGTCACCATAGTTGACCTGGACCCTCAACAAAATCTAAAAGCGTGGTGGGACGCCCGTCCTCAGGACGCCCTCAAGCTCGCACAGTTTCCGGTCGCCGAGGTGGCGGACCGGCTCGCCGCCGTCAGAGACAAGCCGGGAGTCCTGCTCATCGATACTCCTGGCTTCGAAGCGGCCGAGATGCAGCCCCTCCTCGACGCTGTCGATTTTGTCGTGATTCCGGTCCAGCCCACCCCGAACGACTTGCGGGCCGTTGGACGGACTCTCCAGGCGGTCCGAAGCGTCGGCCGGGAGCATTTCTGCTTCGTCGTGACCCGCGGAGTCCACGGCACGAAACTTACTCTACAGACACCCCTCGTGTTGTCGCAGCACGGGCCTGTCGCCACGACGATTGTCTTTAACCGCGTCGACTACGCCGGCGCGATGGCGGATGGGCGAACCATCCAAGAAGTGGATCCGAAGGGAAAGGGCGCCGAGGAGATGGATCACCTCTGGGCCTATGTTCGCGGACGAATGAGCGGCGAATCGACGCACTCCAACCCTCCAGTAAAGGCTGCGGTCCATGTCTAGAAAACCCGTCGTCGATCTCGGGGGACTCGTCAACGCCTCGGAACCAGCCGACACCGATCCAGGCCCGGGCCGCACGCTCTCGCCGCTGAGCAGTCTCTCGTTGGGCGGCCCGACTCCTCAAGCAGCGCCGAAGTCCAAGGTCGTCAAACTCAAAAAAGCCGGCTTCCTCGTACATCCCGCCGCGTTGAAGCAATTTGACGTACTGCGGGCCGAGCTCGCTGGCGATGATCGGAAAAATGCGGGGGTGAAACTCATCGCGGAGGCCCTGAACCTGCTATTTGAAAAACACGGAAAACCAGCTGTACATCTTGATATCTAGACATCTAGACATCGACGGGATGAGGATTGTCCTGGAATGGCGTCCGTACTCGAAGGGAAATGCCTGCGCGTTCCTCCGTACTCCAAGGGAAATCCGCTGTGGCCGCTGAACGGAGCTCCGCCGTACTCCGAGGGAAGAAAACCGTACTGGGAGGGAAGAATTCCCGGTCTGCAGGGGAAGCAAGTCCGTACTGGAAGGGAAGGGGGACCGTACTCCAAGGGAAATCCGACCGTACCGGAAGGGAAAAAAATCGCGGCTTTTCCCAATGAATTCAGGCCTAAATCGTAGGGACCCACTCAGACTTTGCGCTGCTCAACATCTTTTCGATGTACGTACACATGTACTTGAACAACAACATGTTGTAGCCATTAGTCGGCTGAGACCCACATGTTGTTGGTAAATGCTTGCTGGTTCGCCCTGGTTTGTGGAAAATACTCTCGCACGTCGCATAAACGCCAACTTTGACACTCGGTATCGTGCGTAAGACGAACATCGCTAAACGACGCAATCCTGCCGATGAGCAGCTCGAGGCCATTCGGCCTCGACCGTCACAGCTGTCGAAGGTCGAGTTCGTCAAGATCGAGAAAAACTTGGCGTCGCTGGGGTTTTTTACTCCATCGAGCAAACGTGTCCGGAATGAGAAATCCAAAAACGTCACGTTCATCAAGGTCATTGACGGAAAGCGGATAGAAGCGAAGGCGATCATCGCCCCCGCCACCTTATATGGACTCCCGATCACGGCCGATCAAGACAAATATTTGGCGTTCCAAAAGCTGCTGAATGACCAGCAGCGCCGCGACGGAAAGATCACCAATCCGATCGGGTTCTCCACGGCCGACCTACTGAAAATCCTCCGCGTCAACGACGCCGGCAAAAACTACCGCGACGTGGCCGAGTGGCTGAAGGTCATGACGGCCACCACCATCGTGTCAGAGGGCACGGTGTTCTTCGCGAATCAGAAACGGTGGATTTCGGATGCATTCCATTGCTTCGATCGAGCGGTCAGCATGGGCAAGCAACTGCCGGATGGTTCCATCGCGGACCGCAACTACGTTTGGCTATCCGATTGGCAACTCGAAAATATCAACAGCAACCACTTGCTCCCCGTCGATCTCGACACGTACCGCGAGCTCAAGACCCACATCGCGAAGGGCTTAGTTCCCCTCCTGCAAATTTGGTTGTACGCGTCTCGTGACGACGGAGCCTACACGAAGCGATACGACGAGCTGTGTCAGGTGCTACATCTTCGCCAATATCAACACGTTTCAAAGATCACGGAAAAACTCGGGCCCTCGCTCAACGAACTTCAGTCCCACGGGTACCTGGCCAGCTGGAGTATCGAGCGAACCACTGACGGGAAGAACTACAAGATCATTTTCCGCCACGGCGAGAAATTTCACCGCGATCGCCAGCGACGGTTGGGGCTGGGGGAGACCGCTCCAGAAGTTTTGCCGGAGCCTGAAGAACCACAATCGCGCGACGACGAATCTGGCACTAGAGATTCAGAGTCGATAGCTGACACCCGCTTAGAGGCGCTGATCGCGCGAGGTGTCACCAGGAAACACGCATCGAGACTCCTCTTGAGCGTGGACGCGAACCAACCCGTGCTCGATCAACTCGAGTGGGGCGACACGGTGATCGCTCGAGATCCCTCAAAAGTTCAGAATCCGGCAGGCCTGTACATTTCATTTGTTCGCGACAACATTTCTGTCCCAAAGAGTTTCGAAACGACGCGCAAGAGAGGTGAGCGCGTCGAACGCGAGACAGCGAGAGCCGCCGAGCAGCGTCGTCAGGATCGACTCAAAGACGCCTATAGGGACTATCAAGAGAAAGAAATCGCTAGGTACGTGGAAGCTTTGTCTCCGGATCGGCACGAAGCACTTCTCTCGATCGCAAGAGCGGAACTGCTCAGCGAGCACCCCCGCCTAAGGCACCTCGCGAGCGAGGAACAACTCGCACATCATGCGGAGACGAGACTGTTCAACAGTGTCGCTTCGGAAGTGCCGCTGCGATCCTTCCAGGCGTTTTGCAAATCGCATGTCCTCCCACCCGGCGCCGACGGTCAGTAAGCGCAAACTGTCGCAACCGGACCCCCAGTAAGCGACCGCCGTCGATCGATGTCCCGGCGCTGTAGCGCTAAGGCAGTGGAAAGAAATAAGTATGTCAATCAGACTTATGCGATAGTGACTGACGAGGGCGGATGACATAGTTCCACTCGCCATGAAAGGCCTCTCGGTGGAGATTGACCCGTTTCATCTCGTCATTGGTGACGCGGCGCCCTGTGGCATACCGGCGGCGGTCGAGGCGACACGTGACTGTCAAGCCCCTCGCCGTCGTGGTGTTGGCGATGAGGTGGACGACGGTCTCGTAGTCCCGCAGCGGTTCCCCGCGCCAATTCGAGGAGATGAACGAGAAGAGGCGATGCTCGACCTTGTTCCACTTGCTGGTGCCCGGCGGAAAGTGGCAGACGGCCAGCTGCAGGCCGGTCTCATCGGCGAGCGCCTGCAGTTCCAGCTTCCAGAGGCGCAAGCGCCAGCCGTTGCTGCCGCCCCCGTCCGCGGTGATGAGGAGGGTGCGCGCCGACGGATACAGGCGCCGGCCCTCGTGCCGCCACCAGCCCCGAATCGAGGCGACTGCGAATGCGCCGGGGTCATGATCGGTGCCGAGATTGACGAAGCCCGTGTTGCGGCCGATGTCATAGATGCCGTAGGGATACGCGCGCGGGACCGTCGGCGACGGAAAGTCGTGCACGCGGACGCGGGTCGGCTGGTGCGCGGGACGCCAGCGTTCGCCGGCGTTGCGATAGGCGCCCAGGAGCTCTTTTTTCTTGGTATCGACCGAGATCACCGGGGCCCGCTGCGCCAGCGCCCGCGTCACCATGGCGTTGATGTGGCGGAATTGGGCGTCGCGGTCGGGATGGTCGGCGCCCTCCGTCGTCTTCCGGTTGCGCTGCAGCCCGTAGCCGAGATCGTGCAACAGGTGTCCGACCTTGGTGTGGCTCACGGGATGCCGCCGACGGGTCAACGTCGTGGCCAGCGTGCGGGTGCTCTGATTGATCCACCGGAGCGGCGACGTGGGCGTTCCGTGGGTGTCATCCGCGATGAGGCCGTTCAACGCGTCGACCAGGCCGGGATCCATCACGCCGATCGCTTTGCGGCCCGCGCCCGGCCGGCGGATCCGGCCGGGTGCCAGCACGACGCCCGCGCGAATCTCCTGGATCCCCTTGGTAATCGCCCGACGCGAGAGCCCACAGGCGCGACTCACCGCACTGACGCCGCCTCGGCCCAGCGAGGTCGCTTCCCCTGCCGCCATCAGTCGGCGCGACCGTTCATCCAGCAACGGCCATACGGCCTGAAACTTGGCGGTCAGTTGGGCGAGATTCGTCACGCACAGGCAGCGTAGTACACTCTACGAGATATTGGTACTTAATTTATTTCCACTGCCTTACCGACCGAGCGTCTCTGGGACATTCGCACGCCACGCCGCCGCCCGCTTCGAGCATGAAGGCTATCGCGCGGCAGCCCGCGCTGGCTCCGCAGGCAACACACGTCCACCACCCAGGCGGCCGCGGAATGGTGACGGATCCGTCGACGCTCAGACCACGCCGACGGCTTGTGCGCGTGGAAGCTCGCGGCGCCACCAACGGTTGTGATGGCGGGTCGAAGTCCATTAGCGATGGGAAATTGTGTTCGCGAACCATCAGAATTTCCCTTGGAGTCCGGTCTGGCGCTGCGCCGCCCGCCAACTCTCGGATCGCCAATTGAAGATGCGCTCGATCTCCGTGAGGCCAAACCCATTGGCACTGTGTCGAGGTGCGCCAGGTGACAATACCCACGCGCATTGAAACCGGTCGAAGCGATCAACGGCAGGCCAGTCGTTGACGTCAAGGACGCGCTTGACGACACTGATGGGCCGGAACGCCACAACGGCCGACATCCGCATTGCTTGTCGTCCCCGGGTCGTGAGCGAATCGGTACTCGCCACGCATTGGCGTGATCGTGAATGTTCCTGCTCGGTGGGCGCTCATGAACACACGAGCTTACCGACACGCTCGGAGGGAGAGTGGTTCCCCGCAAATGTGTCGGACATCGTCCTTGGGCTGCTATATGTGACCGCGCCCACTCGTGGCTGGCTGCCCGCGGGCACGCCGGCCGGCGGCGACCGTAAGGTGCCGTCGAATGCCGATGAGTGAGCCGCGCGCGCCGCTGGCTCAGGAGGTGCTCGCCGGCCTGGTTGAGCGCCGTCACCTTCCACCAGCCGGCCACCGGTTTTTGTGTGCTCCGCGTCCAAGCGCGGGGACACCGCGAGTTGATCACCGTTGTCGGTCACGCCGCGGTGATCGCGGCGGGGGAGTGGGTCACCGCCTCCGGTGCCTGGGTCAACGATCGCACGCACGGGCCACAATTCAAGGCGCACTTCCTGCGCACGTCCGCCCCGACCTCGATCGACGGGATCGAGAAATACCTCGCGTCTGGGATGATTCGCGGTATTGGCCCGGTCTACGCGCAGAAATTGGTGCGTGCCTTTGGCGAGCACGTATTCGGCGTCATCGAGGCGGAGCCCCAGCGGCTGCGCGAGGTCCCCGGGATCGGTCCGATGCGCGCGCAACGGATCACCGGCTCGTGGGCCGAGCAGAAGGTCGTCCGCGAGATCATGATCTTCCTGCATAGCCACGGCGTGGGCACGGCACGGGCGGTCCGCATCTTCAAGACCTACGGCACCGATGCCGTCCAGGTCATGACGGAGAATCCGTACCGTCTCGCGCGCGACATTCGTGGCATCGGTTTCAAGACCGCCGATGCCATCGCCATGAAGCTGGGCATCGAGAAGACCGCCATGATTCGGGTGCGAGCGGGCATCTCCTACGCACTCACCGAGGCCATGGATGACGGCCACTGCGGGCTCCCCACGACCGAGTTGATGCCGTTGGCGGAAGGGCTGCTCGCCGTGCCGGCCGATCGCATCGGCACGGCCCTCGCGCTTGAACTGACGGAGGGCACCGTCACGGCGGATCGCGTGGGGGAGTCCGCGTGCATTTTTCTGTCCAGTCTCTATCGCGCCGAGCGGGCCATCGCGGATCGCCTGCTCGCGCTGGCGCGCGCCCCGCTGCCGTGGAGGCCGATCGACGTCGACAAGGCCGTCCCCTGGATTGAACAACGGATCGGCCTCGGGCTCGCCGCGACTCAGCGATCGGCGGTACGTCTCGCGTTGGTGAGCAAGGTGCTCGTGATCACGGGCGGGCGGTGGTGGGCAAAACCACCATCGTGAAGGCGATCCTGGGCATTCTGTCCGCCAAGCGCGTCACGATCCTGCTGGGGGCGCCCACCGGCCGTGCCGCCAAGCGGCTGCACGAGACGACCGGTCACAACGCCAAGACGATCCACAGGCTGCTCGAAGTGGATCCCAAGGGGGGCGGCTTCAAACGGGACGGCGACCACCCGCTCGAAAGCGACCTGCTGATCATCGATGAGACCTCGATGGTGGACGTGCTGTTGATGCACGCGCTGCTCAAGGCGGTGCCTGAACGCGCGGCGCTGCTGATCGTCGGCGATATCGACCAGCTGCCATCCGTCGGTCCCGGCCAGGTGTTGGCCGACATCATCGGGTCCGGCGCGGTGCCCGTCGTGCGGCTCACCGAGGTGTTCCGTCAAGCCGCCCGCAGCCAGATCATCGTCAGCGCGCACCGCATCAACCAGGGCGTCATGCCCGAGATGCGGAAACCCGAGGGCGATAGCGATTTCTATGTCGTGCCGGCGGACGATCCAGAGACCGCGGCGCGGCGCATTGTCGACGTGGTGAAAACACGGATCCCGCAGCGCTTCGGCCTCAACGCCATGCGCGACATCCAGGTGCTGTGCCCGATAAATCGAGGCGGCGTCGGCGCGCGCTCTCTCAACATTGCGCTGCAGGCCGCCTTGAGTCCCGTCGGCGAGCCCAAGGTCGAGCGGTTCGGCTGGACCTTCGCCCCCGGCGACAAGGTCATGCAAATCGAGAACGACGACGACAAGGAGGTGTATAACGGGCATATTGGGTATATCGACGAGGTCGATCCCGACGCCGGCGAACTGACGGCGCATTTCGACGGCCGTCCCGTGACGTACGCGTTCGGCGAGCTGGACACGCTGATGCCGGCTTACGCCGTGACGATTCACAAATCGCAGGGCTCTGAATATCCCGCGGTGGTCATCCCCGTCCTCACGCAGCACTACGTGATGCTGCAGCGGAATCTGCTCTATACAGGCGTGACCCGAGGCAAGCAACTGGTGGTCCTGGTCGGCCAGCAGAAGGCGCTCGCGATGGCGGTGCGGAATGTGTCGGGCCGGCGGCGGTGGTCGAAGTTGCACGAATGGCTCGGTGGAACGTCCACTCAAGATCGCTCGCGACCATGAACACACCGCGCTCGTCGTGTCGCCAATCGCGGGCACATGCAGGGCAGACAAGCCCGTCAATCCCCGCGGTGGCACGCGCTCTGAGTGAGGGCGAACGCCAACCTACGACTCTGAGGTGCTGGTCGGGCTGCCTTCACAGCGGGTGTTGGTCGCGAATCCGGCGGGCCGGACCACGAATCGGCGGCCCGACGGACGACCATCAGGATTTTGGGTGCCTATGGGCAGGGGAGTGCTCCCCCAGGCACGTCGTGCCGACGTAAGCGGTCGCGTCGCCAGTCATTTGAGACGGTCGGGCGTCTGACGTCGCCGGCATATGTGGATCGATCGGTACACACTCGCTCGCGACCAGCCGACGCCGGAGGCGAGCCGCCGCGCCAGCGGGCCCGCGGTGAGTGGCGGATGCCATCTGGATGGACTCACCAGCGCGGCAGATGGCACCTCACACGTCGTCTGACGATGTGCACGCCGAGGACATGATCTATCGACCTTGGGTCCGACCTTGGTTCGACCGGCGCTGGCGTGCGAGACGTGGAGAACGGCATGAGCGATCACGACGAACGGGAGCGGCGACGCCTCCAGGCGTTGGCGCAGCAGCGCACGCGACTCGAAGACGATCGCGCGGGTGTGGACCTCGGTGAGAACGGGACCTGGTGGCCCAAGGCGTGCATCGTCTGCGGGGACGAGACGCGATTGTGATTCCTGTGGGAGACCGGCTCGTCGTCATCGAGGAAACGTCCGAAATTCATCTAGGGAAACGGGAGAACGTGCTGAGTTTCGAAGCCCGTCGTGCTCGGCCGGCGTCACACGACGTCCCGGCCGTGGACGCCGTCACGATTGCCGACTTGCTCAAGGCGACCTTGCGACAACGCCCCGACCGGATTGTGGTCGGGGAAGTGCGAGGGGGCGAGGCCTTCGATCTCCTCTAGGCGCTGAATACCGGGCACCGTGGCAGTCTGACGACGGTCCACGCCAATTCCGCGCCGGAAGCCCTCACCAGAGTGGCGCATTGTGTCGCCCGTGGCGGCGTCGGATTGCCGCATGCGGCGGTCCGAGAAGCCATCGCCTCGGCCATTCACATGGTCGTACATATCACGCGCTCGGACGTCGGGACTCGGCGCGTGTCGCACATCCTGTCCATCGAACAATTCGACGCAAGACTTGAGCGATTTGTCACGCAAGACGCGTACACGTTGTGTTAGCGTTCCCTTCTTTTTCTGCTAGGACGTGCGGTCATGAATGCACAGACAGCCTCGCACATGTATGTCGGCATTGTGGCAGTGACCGGTGCGCTGCTCGCGGCCGCGTGTGGAGGCACCTCGCCGACCTCTCCGACCGGCAGTACGCCGGTGGAGCACTCGTTTTTCACTGGCGTCTGGCGCGGCACCATGACGATCACCGTCCCTGATGCGAGCCCGGTGTCGGGGCCGCTGACCTGGACGGTCGTGCTGGTGCCGGGCACGAATGGCCAGCAGTTCCGGATCACGTGGGACACCACGAATGGCTGGCTCCCGTTGCAGGCCACCACCACGACCGCCGCGATGGAAACCATCACGCCGCCGTCCCAGATGTCCACCTCGGGGAGCTACCAATCCCCGCGGCAGTGTGCGGGAGAGTTCACGACGGTCAGCCAGGTCACGGACACCCTCGCGATCGGGCAAATCGGCGGGCTGGACTGCGCGGATCCAACCGGCCAGCGAATGACGTTCTCTGGCCAACTCGTGCTCACCAAACAATGAGCGCGGTCGCCCGGTCCCCGCGTCCCGAGTCTTGCGATTCTGCGGCGCCGACACTCCAGCACTGACCGAGTCACGGCCGAAAGTCTGTCGCGCACCCGGCGCAGCGCCTCTGGCGCCAGAACAGCAGGCCCACACGTGGCTCTGGGGGTTGCGCGACGACGGTCAACGGGAACGCGCTCGACACCAGAACCCCATCTCGTCGACCGTCGGAGGACACGCCAGTGGATGGCCGGCCGCTCGCCGCAGGCCATGTCTCTAGCGGACGACAGCAGCGAGCGCATCGCCAACTAGACCGAAGACCGAAATGACCGAACGCGATGCCTGCGGCATCGGAAGACTCTGTACACGTCACCCCCTCTGGGTGGTGCTGCCGAGTAACCGCGAGTGCTCGCGAGCACCGCCCGGAGTACTCGCGGGGAACGGCTGGTTTCGCGTCCATCCGTCGTTGAGTGGCGGGTGACGAGTCGCCGCCCGTCGAATGCTCCAGTCTCGCGCTGTGAAGGAGATGCGTACGATGGCCCGCGTGCTCACGAAGTCGATCGGCACGAAAGTGACTGAGGAGGACTACGCCATGTTGAAGGCGATCGCCGGCGAGCGGAAGCTGGAGTGCAGCAGAAAGTCGGGGGTGAACGGTAGGCTTTGGCCATGCCTACACCCA
>JBDTVS010000143.1:0-35042 GCA_040007095.1 Acidobacteriota bacterium | reverse complement strand
GCAGCTCGCCCTCGTACTCGAGCTCGAACTTGCCGGTGATCGACGGCAGCGCCGCATACAAGTCGGTGACGCGGGGCACCACGATCGTCTCCTGGTTCTGGAGCGCGCGCCGTTCGGCATTCGAGACGACCAGCTCGAGCGTCGTAATCGGCAGTCGCTGGCTGACGCCGGAGCGCTTGTCGACCTTGCGATCAGCGCGCGCTTGAAACGCCACCTCTTCCACGACCTCGCGGACGTATTCGGGAATCTGCAGCGTCAAGCCGTCAGATCGCTCCGTCCACGCTTCCTGCCTCGTGATCGCCATGGCGTGATGGCGCGTGGTCGGATAGTGCGTGCGGATCTCCGACCCGATTCGATCTTTGAGCGGCGTGATGATCTTGCCCCGCGCCGTGTAGTCTTCCGGGTTGGCCGTGAACACGAGCATGACGTCCAGCTTGAGACGGATCGGATACCCCTTGATCTGGACGTCGCCTTCCTGGAGGATGTTGAACAGGCCGACCTGAATCTTGCCGGCCAGATCGGGCAGCTCGTTGATGGCGAAAATGCCGCGGTTCGCCCGGGGCAGCAAGCCATAGTGCATGGTCAGCTCATCAGACAGATTCAGTCCGGCCTGCGCCGCCTTGATCGGATCGATGTCGCCGACCATGTCGGCGATCGTCACGTCAGGGGTCGCCAGCTTCTCGACGAAGCGCGCGTCGCGCGGCAGCCAGCCAATCGTCAAGCTGTCGCCTTGCTTTGCCACCCGGGCGCGGCACGAGGAGCACAGCGGGGCCAGCGGGTTGTCGTGAATCTCGCAGCCGGGCACGACCGGAATCTGTTCGTCGAGCAGGTCGATGAGACCGCGAAGGATCCGACTCTTTGCCTGACCGCGCAGCCCGAGCAGGATGAAGTTGTGCCGGGACAGAATCGCATTGATCAATTGCGGGACGACTGTTTCGTCGTAACCGATGATGCCCGGAAACAGCGGGTCCCCTGCTTTCAGCTTGCGCACCAGGTTGTCGCGAATCTCCTGTTTCACCGGTCGCATGCGGTTTGACTGTCCGCGTAGATCGCCGAGGGTCTGGATGAGTGCGGCCATGAACCGATTCTATCCGATTCATTGCGGCGGGCGAGCGGCATCGTTAGACTACACAATTCGGTGCGACATCCCTTCTTTTCCGAGCGTCCGCTCGTGTTCGCGCATCGCGGCGGCAGCGCGCTCGCGCCCGAGAACACCCTGGCCGCGTTCGCGCGCGGATTGGCAGAGGGCGCCGACGGTCTGGAACTGGACGTCCATCTCTCCCGCGACGGCGTGGTGGTCGTCCACCACGATCGCCTGCTCGACCGGACCACGAACCTTCATGGGCCAATCGCCGACCGGACGGCGAAGGAACTCGCACAGGCCGACGGCGGGTACGCCTTCTCGCCGGGGGCCGGCTTTCCGTGTCGCGGCCGGGGCGTCGGCATACCCGCCCTGATCGACGTGCTCGGTCAATGCGGTGACGTGCCGATCATCGTGGAATTGAAGGTCGATACACCCGAGATGGCTCGTGCCGTCGTGGGCGTGGCTCGCGCCGCGGGTGCGGTCGATCGCATCTGCCTCGGGTCGTTCGGCCGCACGGCACTTCGGGCGGCGCGCGCCATGGCGCCGGCGATTGCGACAAGCGCCGCGCGAGAGGACGTCCGCTGGGCGCTCTATCGATCGTGGTGTCGGTGGCCGGTGACCCATGTCGTCTACCACGGTTATCAAGTGCCGGAGCGGGCGGGCCGCACCCGCGTGGTCTCGCCGCGGTTCATCGCGGATGCCCATCGCGCCGGGCTTGGCGTTCAGGTGTGGACGGTCGATACCGCAGAGGATGCGGGGCGCCTGTTGGACTGGGGCGTCGACGGGCTGATTACGGATCGTCCTGACCTGATCGCGCCGCTGGTGCGGACGCGGCGGTCTGCCTGAATATCGAGCGACGGCCTGGTGAAAGCTGTCTACACGGACGCCGTCGCCTGATTTTTGCCGCCGGCCATCACGCGACGCGCGAGCTGGAACACGTCGTCCATCATCCGGGGCGTGAGCCGACCGGTGCTCGTGTTCTGCCGGCTCGGGTGGTAGCAGCCGATCAGCGTCCGTCCGTCTGGAAGGGATTGGCTCACGCAGTGCCCGAACTGCGCGCGCGGACGAAGCGGCAGACCGCGATGCTTGAGCAGTTGTCGGTAGGTGTCGAACGCGATCTTTCCGAGCGCGACGACCACCTCCACTCCGGGAAGCGCGTCGACCTCGGCGTCGAGATGCGGCAGGCAGTTGGCAATCTCGTCAGGCGTCGGCTTGTTGTCGGGCGGCGCGCACCGAATCGCGGCGGTAATGTACGCGTCACGCAACGTCAACCCGTCGTCGGCAGACTGTGACGTAGGGATGTTCGCGAAGCCGGCACGGTGCAGCGCCGCCATCAGGACATCACCCGATCCACCCGCCCCGTCGCCGGTAAATACGCGGCCCGTGCGGTTCGCGCCATGCGCCGCCGGCGCGAGCCCCACAATCAGCAGTCGCGCATCGGGATCGCCGAAGCCGGGAACGGGGCGCGCCCAGTAGATGTCGTCGCGATACGCGCGCCGCTTGTCGCGGGCGATGCGGGCGCCGTAAGCGCGCAGGCGGGGGCAGCGCTCGCAGGTGACGATTTGATCGCGGAGGGCGGTTAGGCTAAATCTGATCACGGTGGCTGGCCTATTGCACGTGGTTTGTGTCGAACGCTCGCACTTCAGCAGCGGTGAACGCATTTCTGCGTGCAGCCCCGGTTTTTTCCGCACGTTCGGGTGTGATTCGGTGGCCGCCTGGAGGCGACGGACGCCGACAAAGGCGTATGCCCGACAAAAATGACTGTCAAGAATGTAGGGCTCAATCTACCCTCGCTCGAGACTACGATTACAATATCTGATTGGTCCGCGAGCGCCGATGATGTCGGGCCGATCTTTCCGGAAGGGACAAGGGTTCCGTGAGACACATTGCTCCGAAAGACGCAGCGGAGCTCGATGCCGTTGAAACCCGTGAGTGGCTCGAGTCTCTTGATTATGTCCTGCAAACCGGCGGACCCGCTAAAGTCGCCCGGCTGCTCGCCGAACTGACGCTCCACGCGACTGAGAGCGGCGTCACGCTGCCGTTCACGGCCAACACGCCGTATATCAACACCATCCCCGCGGACGACCAGGCGCTGATGCCGGGCAGCCCCGACCTCGAGCGCCGGATCAAGAGTCTCGTGCGGTGGAACGCGGCGGCGATGGTCGTGCGGGCCAACAAGGCGGCGGAAGGGATCGGCGGGCACATCTCCACGTTCGCGTCGGCCGCCACGCTCTACGAGGTCGCCTTCAACCATTTCTTCCGCGGACACGACAGCGACGATGGCGACGTGGTGTTTTTTCAGGGGCATGCGGCCCCTGGGGTCTACGCCCGCGCCTACCTCGAAGGCCGCCTCGACGAGTCGCACCTGGAAAACTTTCGCCGGGAGCTGAACGCCGGCGGTGGGTTGTCGTCATATCCCCATCCCTGGCTGATGCCAAATTTCTGGGAATACCCCACCGTGTCGATGGGGCTCGGCCCGTTGATGGCCATCTACCAGGCGCGGTTCACGCGCTATCTCGAAGACCGCGGACTCAAAGCCAAGTCGAACGCCAAGGTGTGGGCGTTTCTCGGCGACGGCGAAACCGATGAGCCCGAGGCGCTCGGCGCCATTACCCTCCCGGCGCGCGAGAAGCTCGATAACCTGATCTTCGTCGTCAACTGCAACCTGCAGCGGCTCGACGGGCCGGTCCGCGGCAACGGCCAGATCATTCAAGAGCTCGAAGCGGCGTTCCGCGGCGCCGGCTGGAACGTGATCAAGGTGCTCTGGGGGCGCGACTGGGACGCCTTGCTCGCCAAGGATCGCGACGGCCTTCTGGTGAAGCGCATGGGCGAGATTGTCGACGGCCAGTACCAGAAGTACGCCGTTGAATCGGGCGCCTATGTGCGCGAGCACTTCTGGGGCGTCGATCCCCGGCTGCTGGACATGGTCAAGCACCTCTCGGACGATCAGTTGAGAAAGCTGACGCTCGGCGGGCACGACCCGATCAAGATCTATAACGCGTACAAGGCCGCCGTCGAGCACAAGGGATCACCCACTGTCGTGATCGCGCGGACGATTAAAGGCTACGGTCTCGGCGAGGCGGGCGAGGGCAAGAATATTACGCACCAGCAGAAGAAGATGAACGACGAGGAGCTGCGTGCGTTCCGTACCCGTTTCGGGATTCCCGTGTCGGATGCGGATATCGCCAAAGCGCCCTTCTATCGGCCCCCCGAGGACAGTATCGAGGTGCGGTACTTGAAGGAGCGCCGGCAGGCGCTCGGCGGGTTCGTGCCGCTTCGCAAGACGCGCAGCGCACCGCTCAAGCGGATCGCCCCGGAAGTGTTCGAGGAGTTTCACAAAGGCACCGAGGGCCGTACGGCCTCGACCACGATGGTGGCCGTGCGCGTGTTGTCGAAGCTGCTGCGAGACAAGGACGTCGGGCGCCTGATCGTGCCGATTGTGCCCGACGAAGCGCGCACGTTCGGGATGGAGGCACTGTTCCGCCAGGTCGGGATCTACTCGCACGTCGGCCAGCTCTACGAGCCGGTCGATATGGACATGCTTCTGTACTACAAGGAAGCGTCCGATGGTCAGATTCTCGAAGAGGGCATTACGGAAGCCGGCTCGATGTCGTCCTTCATCGCCGCGGGCACCGCGTACGCCACGCACGGCGTCAACACCATCCCGTTCTTCATCTACTATTCGATGTTCGGCTTCCAACGCATCGGCGATCTCATCTGGGCCGCCGCCGACTCGCGCGCACGAGGATTCCTGCTGGGCGGGACGGCCGGGCGCACCACGCTGGCCGGTGAAGGGCTCCAGCACCAGGACGGCAATAGCCAGCTGTTCGCGCTCGCCTATCCCAATTGCGTCGCCTACGATCCGGCGTTCGCCTACGAGATCGCGGTGATCATCGAAGACGGCATCCGCCGGATGTACGTGGAGCAGGAAAGCATCTTCTATTACCTGACGGTGATGAACGAGCAGTACGCGATGCCGGTCATGCCGGAGGGCGTCGCCAATGGCATCCTCAGAGGCCTCTACCGCTTTCGAGCGGCCTCGACGCCGACCGCACCCCTTCGCGCGCAGTTGTTCGGCAGCGGTGCCATTCTCCCCGAGGTCATCAAGGCACAGGAGATGCTCGAGACGACCTACCAGGTGTCGGCCGACGTCTGGAGCGTGACGAGTTACGCCGAGCTGTATCGCGACGGCCACCGATGCGAGCGGTGGAACATGCTGCACCCGGCCGATCCGCCGCGCCAGCCGTACGTGAGTCAGTGCCTGAAGGACGCGCCCGGCGTGCTTGTCGCCGCGTCCGACTATGTCAAGGCCATGCCGGACTCCATCGACCGCTGGCTGCCGCGACCGTTGACCGCGCTCGGCACCGATGGATTCGGTCGCAGCGAGACCCGCGAGGCGCTCCGCAACTTTTTCGAAGTCGACTGTCGCTACGTCGTCGTCGCGACCCTTGGCGCCCTGGCGCGCGAAGGGAAGATCGCGACGTCTGTCGTCCAGCAAGCCATTGCCAGCCTTGGAATCGATCCGGAGAAAGTCAACCCCGCGATCGCCTGAGATTCGATGTCCACAGACTTCATACTGCCAGAGCTCGGCGAGAACATCACGAGCGGCGACGTCCTCCGGATCCTCGTCAAGCCGGGCGACATGCTCGGCAAGGATCAACCGGTCCTGGAGCTCGAGACCGACAAAGCGACGATCGAAGTGCCCTCGTCGGTGGCCGGTGAGGTCGCCGACATCAAAGTCAAGGCTGGCGACACTGTCAAAGTCGGTCAAACGATTTTGAGCGTGGTCGACCCGGTCGAGGCGCCGGGCCAGGCCGCGACCGCGCCATCCACGCCGAAATCGGAGGCCGCCGCGCCAGCCAAATCCGGACCGTCCGGAGCGGCTGCGGCCTCCGGTCGGCCGTCGTCTGCCGCCGATGAAAGTCTTTCAGAACGCGCGATCGATCAGCCTTTCGCCGAGGACGCGGACCTGTCGGGTGAGCCGGACAAGCCTGGCGTCAAGCAACCGCGGGGCCGGAAAGTCGTCGACATCAGCCGCGGCTCGCGCCCACCGGCCGAGTCATCCGCGCCGGTCGATCAGCCGCCCGCACCGGCGGCGCCTTCGGTCCGACGGATGGCGCGAGAACTGGGCGTGGACATCAACGACGTGGCGGGCAGCGGATCGGGCGGTCGCATTTCGATCGACGATGTCAAAGCACATGTCAGCCGGCTGGTCAACGGCGTCGGGGGGACGAGCGATGGAAAGACCGACGGCGCGAGCGCCGGCCCAGGCGTGGCATCGGCCGAGCCGTTGCCCGATTTCAGCCGCTGGGGCGAGATCGAGCGGCGGCCAATGCGGGGCGTGCGGCGCAAGACCGCCCAGCATCTCGCCGCCGCGTGGGCGTCCATTCCGCACGTCACCCAGCACGATCTCGCCGACATCACCGCGCTCGACGAGCTGCGCAAGCACTACGCGAAAGCGGTCGAGGGCGCCGGCGGCAGCCTCACGGTGACCGCCATCCTGGTCAAAGTCCTGGCCACTGCGCTCAAGCGGTTTCCGCAGGTGAATTCGTCGATCGACCTGGCCTCCGAAGAGATCGTCTACAAGAAGTACGTCAATATCGGGATCGCGGTCGACACCGAACACGGCCTGCTGGTTCCCGTGCTCCGCGATGCCGACACGAAGAACGTGACCGAGATTTCAGTGGAGCTCGTGCAGCTGTCGGAAAAGGCGCGCGCACGGAAGCTCACGCTCGACGAGATGCAGGGCGGTTGCTTCAGCCTGTCGAATCTCGGGGGCATCGGCGGCACGGCGTTTACGCCGATCGTCAACGCGCCGGAGGTCGCCATCCTCGGCGTCTCGCGCGCGCGCCTGGAACCGGTGTATCGCGAAGGCGCGCTCGTTCCGCGGCTCCTGCTGCCGCTCTCGTTGTCTTACGATCACCGCGTCGTCGACGGGGCCGAGGGTATCAGGTTCCTGCGCTGGGTCGTCGAAGCGCTCGAACAGCCGTTCCTGCTCAGTCTTCAGGGCTAGATCGCAAGGTCCTTGCTGACGCCCGTGCCTTTGGCCACGAAAGCACGAAAGCACGAAGGAAAAGCAGTACCGTTTTTCGCGTCTTCGTGTTGTCGTGGTTGCATTGGTTTTCTATGACTTCTACTCAACTCGTCGTCGTCGGCGGTGGACCGGGCGGATACGCGGCGGCGTTTCTCGCCGCCGACATGGGCCTGGACGTCACACTCGTCGATCCGGAACCGAACCCCGGCGGAGTCTGCGTCTATCGGGGCTGCATTCCATCGAAGGCGTTGCTCCACGTCGCGAAGGTGATTTCGGAGGCGCGACACGCAGCGGCATGGGGCGTCGCGTTCGGCGAGCCGACCATCGACATCGACAAGCTGCGCCATTTCAAAGAGCAGGTCGTGGCGCGGCTCACCAGCGGAACCGGACAGCTGGTCAAATATCGAAAGGTCCGGCATCTCCAGGGCATGGCGGAGATCGTCGATCGACAGCGTCTCCGCGTCGCATTGAAAGACGGGGGAGACGAGCAGGTCCAGTTCGAGCACGCCATCCTGGCGACCGGGTCGAGGCCGACACGCGTGCCAAGCCTGGCGCTCGACAGCCCGCGAGTCTGGGACTCCACGCGAGCGCTCGACCTGCCCTACGTGCCGAAGTCCTTGCTCGTCGTCGGCGGCGGCTACATCGGCCTCGAGCTTGGCAGCGTCTACGCGACACTGGGCAGCGAGGTGACGATCGTCGAAATGACCGCCGGTCTCCTGCCCGGCGCGGACCGCGATCTGGTCGACATCCTGGCGAAGCGTGTGGCGAAGATGGTGAAGCGCACGCTGCTCAACACGAAAGTCGCCAGCATGACAGAAGTGTCGGACGGCATTCGCGTCGTCCTCGACGGGGGGCCGGCGGCCGAGCGGTCTGAGGAGGTGTTCGATAGCGTGCTCGTCTCGGTCGGCCGCAGGCCGAACTCAGAGATTCCTGGCCTGGAGCGGACCGCCGTGCAGATCGACTCGCGCGGCTTCATCGTCGTCGACGGCCAGCGGCGGACGAGCGAGCCGTCGATATTCGCCATTGGCGACGTGGCCGGCGAACCGATGCTGGCGCACAAGGCATCGCACGAGGGCCGCATTGCCGTTGAAGCCATCGTCGGCGATAAGGCCGTGTTCGAGCCGCGTGCGATTCCCGCGGTGGTCTATACCGATCCGGAGATCGCGTGGTGCGGGCTGACGGAAACGCAGGCCGCCAACGAGAACCGGGCGGTCATCGTGGCGAAGTTCCCGTGGGCGGCTTCCGGCCGGGCGATCTCGATCGATCGCACCGACGGGCTGACCAAACTGGTGCTGGACGAGCAAACCGGCCGCGTGCTTGGAGTCGGGCTGGTCGGATCAGGCGCGGGCGAGTTGATCGCGGAAGGGGTCCTGGCCATCGAGATGGGCGCCACCGCGACCGATATGAAGTTGTCGATTCACCCTCATCCGACGTTGACTGAAACGATGATGGAGTCGGCCGAGATTTTCTTTGGCCAGGCGACCCACGTCTACAAACCCAGGAAAGCGAAGACGAAGACCGCGGAGTGAGAGGCCCGGAGCGGGCAGCCGCGAGTTTTCGTCCTGATTCCAGCTCGATGGGCGGGCATCACCCTTCGCTCGCTCAAGCCCCGGCTCGCGTGACGGCTCCCGTCGGCGTCCATCGCAAGAACGCGGATGCGATGAGCGCGTCGATCACGGCGTGGCACGCGTCGCGCTCGAGTCCCCACAGCCGCGTGGCCTGCGCCGGCGTCAACTGGAGACCGGGCATTTCGACAAACTCGCATTGGATGCGCCGCACGATCGCTTCGAATTCCATGGTCGTTCCTCTTTCCAAGCTGGTGTTGCCGCCGTCCACGCGCGAGCCCGGGCGAAGCAGAATTCCTCAGCGGACTCCTCGCGTGTTCTTCGTTCCTCTGACGTCTCTTCCAATAGCAATAGGCGGACCACCTCGGTGGAAAGGCTCAGGCGGCAGATTTCCCTAGAAAAAATCCAGATGCGTGCGGATTGAGAGGCGGGCGACGACAGGATTGTTCGTCTGATTCCTACGATACGGTCTATCGATACTGTTGGTCCTACGAAAGTGTCTCCATACCCTTGGAGACTCTGCGAACGGCCCTAGGCGCCGGACGCGGCCTGATAGGCATCGGCCGTTTCGTGGGCGTGGTACGAACTGCGCACGAGCGGCCCCGACTCGACGTGGATGAAGCCCATCTCGAGTGCGGTGGTCTTGAGATCCCGGAACTCGTCGGGATGGTAGTAGCGGACCATCGGCGCGTGCTCGCTGGTCGGCCGTAGGTACTGACCGATGGTGAGGATGCCGCAGCCGACTTCGAGCAGATCCGCAAAGGTGGCGATGAGCTCCGCATGCTCTTCGCCGAGGCCGACCATCAGCCCGGTTTTGGTCGGGATGGCCGGCGCGTACGCGCGCGAGCGGGCCAGCAGCTGCAGGGTGCGGTCGTACCGTCCGCCGGATCGCGCCATCCGATACAGGCGGGGAACGGTTTCCACATTGTGGTTCAAGATGTCCGGCTTCGCGTCGAGCACCGTGTGCAGGGCGTCCGGGTGGCCGCGGAAATCCGGAATCAGTACTTCAATCCGGCAGTGCGGGAGGCGCGCGCGCGTCTCCCGCACGGTGTCGGCGAACATCGCCGCCCCGCCGTCCGGCAGATCGTCTCGATCGACCGAGGTGATGACGACGTAGTTGAGGCCGAGCGTGTGAATGGCTTGTGCCACTTTCGCCGGTTCCGCGGGATCGAGCGGCGCGGGGCGACCATGCGACACCGCGCAGTATGCGCACGCTCGCGTGCAGACGTCGCCGAGAATCATGAACGTCGCGGTTCCGTGGTCCCAGCACTCGCCGATATTCGGGCAGCGCGCCTCCTCGCACACAGTGTGCAGATTCAACCCGCGCATGAGCTCTTTCAGTCGCAGATAGCTGGGGGACCCTGGCGCGCGGACCTTGAGCCATTCGGGCTTCGGTGCCCGTGGCGCGACCAGTGTGAGCGGAAGAATCTTGTCCATTGATCGTGCGATCGTAGCACGACGGTTGGCGACGAGTCGGGTCGCCCGGGCTGCGGCGTCGCGTTTCGCCTCTCGGATACCAGCGTCCCGAATCTCTGACTCGGGACATCAGTGAAGCTTCGCCTCAAACCGACCAGCAAGAACGGACCAGGGTGCGGCGAATCTTGACCAGGCGGCCGCTGAACGGCCGCAGCTAAGACAGCTTCCAAAGCCAAACCGAGCAAAACTTGCTTCATCTTGCGAGACGCCGGCTTTAGAAGATGTCTAGCGCTGTCTCAATCCCGCAATGAGATAGCTCGCGAAGCCGTCGGCGATCGCGGCCGAGCTCGCCGGTCCGTCCGGCTTGAACCAGCGGGGAATCCAGTTGACCGCGCCGAGAATCGCAAATGACAGCAGCTTCGCGTCGCGATCGCCGAAGGCGCCGGTCGCGATGCCGTCCGCGATGATCCGGCGCAGGCCGCGATCGACGCAATCGCGTCGCCCGATGATGGTCTTGAGGTGGGCCGGCGACAGCGCCACCAGATCCGTGAAGAGCGTCGTGCCATGGAGCTCGTCGACAATCGTATGGACGAGCGCGACGATCAGCGTGCGGATTTTTTCGTCGGGCGACTCGTCGCTCTCGGAGATCTCGTCGAGCAGGCGGATCAGACGATCAAGGGAGTACTGGTGGCAGGCAAACAGGATCTCTTCCTTGTTGCGGAAGTAGTAGTACAGGTTACCCTTCTCCATCCGCAGGGCGGCCGCGATCCGCTGCACGGTGGCGCCGTGATAGCCGTGCGAGCGGAACGCCGCCGCGGCGCTCTGCAGGATCTGGACGCGCGTCGACTCGTTCTGGGCCGGCGCTTTCGGGCGCCGCCGCTTCTTGCGCCGTTTGACGATCGGTCGGGGCTTGGGCGGGGATGCGCCAATCATCTGGGATGTTTGAACGAGCGTTCAATTTTACCGCAAGCCGGGCGCCGGCGCCGCGCGCAGAGGCGGACAGCCTCAGACTCATCCGCGCGGGGCCGGCCGGTGCGTATAAGATGCCAGCACATTGCCCATGACCGCCGTCGCGTTCCAGTGGCTCGGCCACGCCACGTTTCTCTTTCGGTCTCCGCGAGGCCAACGCATCCTGATCGACCCGTGGCTGACGACGAACCCCGCGTGTCCGGAGGCGTTCAAGCGCGTCCGCGAGCTGGATTTGATGCTGCTGACCCACGGCCACGACGACCACACCGCCGATGCGGTCGCGGTCGCCCGCGCCACCGGAGCTCGGGTGATCGCTCCGCACGAGCTCGCCGCCTGGTTGCAACGCCAAGGGCTGCGAGCGGTCACCGCCATGAATCTGGGCGGCAGAATCGACGCCGCGGGTCTGTCGATCAGCATGGTGCCCGCCGTGCACAGCAGCTCGGTGGAAGAGGACGGCCGCGCGATCTACGCCGGCAACCCGTGCGGCTACGTCATTGGCTTCGAGGATGGCGTCACGATCTACTTTGCCGGCGACACCGCGCTCTTCGGCGACATGCGGCTCATCGCGGATCTCTATCACCCCACGATTGCGTTTCTGCCGATCGGCGACACGTACACGATGGGTCCCGCGCAGGCGGCGAAAGCGTGCGAACTCCTGGGCGTGCGCCAGGTCGTGCCGATGCACTACGGGACATTTCCCACGCTCACCGGCACGCCTGATCGTCTCCGGGAACTGGTCGCCCCCACCGGCGTGCAGGTCCTCGAGCTGACGCCCGGCGAGACCGCGTCTTAGCCTGCCGCATAGACCGGGCTACAACGGCACCGGTCAGACGTTCCTGCGAGGTCTGCAGACGACCGATGCGAACGGCCAGGTCACCTTCTCGCGATCTATCCGGGGTGGTACGCCGGACGCGCGACCCACATTCACGTCACGTGTTTCGAAGCGGCCGTTGGTGAAGGCCACACAGATTGCTTTTTCCGAAAGTGCGTCGGCGGCTGTCTATGGCACCGGCGTGTACGCGGCCAAGGGGCAGAATCCCACGTCGAACGCCGGCGACAACGTCTTTCCGACGGCACGAGCACTGAGCTTGCGAGCCTGACCGGCAGCGCCTCCGCCGGTTACACGGCGACCCCGACCATTGGTGTGGCCGTGTGAGGGCGTCCTGTTCACCGTCGCGTTCGTCAGCGTTCCGCCAGCGCGCGCCCCGCGGCGTACGCCGTCGACCAGGCCCACTGGAAGTTGAATCCGCCGAGACGCCCGTCGACGTCGAGCACCTCGCCGACCAGGTACAGTCCTGCGCAGACTTTCGATTCCATCGTGGTCATCGTGACTTCGTCCAGCGCCACCCCGCCGGCCGTTGCTTCGGCGTAGTTGTAGCCGCGCGAGCCGGTCACGGCCAGGGGCCATTCGGTCAGCGCGTGGATGAGCGCCCGCCGCTCGACACGTGTCAGTTGCGCGAGTGTCCGGGAAGGGTCGATCGACAACCGTCCCACGAGATCGGCGGCGACCGACGAAGGCACGAATGCGGATACCGTCGACACGATCGAGCCGGACGGCCGCGCCGACCCAGGCGCCGCCCACCGGCGCTCGAGACTGTCGAAGGTTTCCGGGGGACACATGTTGACGGTCATCCTCACATCGCGCCCTTCGAGCGTCGCGCGCAGCCAATGCCGGGACGCATTCAGGACGACCGGACCGCTGACGCCGAAATGGGTCCACAGCAGCGCTCCCGTCCGCCGATTGGTGGCGCGGCCGTCCACCCAGACGCACAGCTCGACATCATGCGACACACCCGACAGCATCCGCTGCCCAGCCATCCCGCCGACTTCGTCAAGCAGCAACGGCGCGAGCGCGGGTGTCGTGGCGACGATGGTATGCCCGAGCTGCCGTGCGAAATCAAAGCCCGCGCCGTCGCTGCCGGTTTTGGGCAGCGACCGGCCGCCCGTAGCGAGCACGACGTGGCGGCAGACAATCGCGCCTTGCGAGGTGGCTACCGCGAAACCGCCGTCGGCTGGTGCGATGCCGAGGACTCGGTGCTCGGTGAGCAGCCTGGCGCCGGCGGCGGCGACCGCACCAAGCAGCGCGTCCAGCACGTCGCGAGCCCGATTGCTGTTGGGAAACAGCTTGCCGTCTGCTTCTTCGTGGAGCGGAACGTTCAGCTCTTGAAAAAATCGAACGGTGTCGTCGGACGTGAACGCGCGGAGCACCTGTTTGATCAGCGTTCGGCGGCCGCCCCAGAAATCGGCTTCGGACACGACGCGGTTCGTGACGTTGCACCGCGTGCCGCCGCTGACCAGGATCTTCGCCCCGGGGCGTCGTGCGCCGTCGAGGACGACAACGGACCGCGCCGGGCTGGCGCGCCTGACGAAGATCGCCGTCGCCAGGCCCGCGGCCCCCGCGCCGACGATAACGATGTCAACGCCCGACCGATCCGGGTCACTACGCCTGGCCGAAGGAGGCGGTGAAGAGCTGCTCAATCGCCTTGCGACCGTTGTCCTGAAGCGTCCGGGTGCCCGTGCCGCTGAAGTGAGCGTGTGTGATCACCGGAGCCTGCGAGGCGCTCAGCACCTCCCAATCGCTGCCGGTCCATCGCGACCAGCCGTCTTTGTCCTGATCGAAGACGAACAGCGGCTTGTTGCACAACTTCGCGAACTCCGCGCCCCAGCCGGTGCCGCCACGCACGGTGCCGTCGTCCAGAATGGTGCCGATGACGTACACCTCCTGGCCGTGGTTGACCTGGTACCACAGGGTCTGCAGCACCTTCCGGATGGTCGGGCTATCCGTGTACCGCCGGTGCATCAGGCGGGACACGTACTCAAGACTGATGTCGCCGTTTTGCAACTCCTCGTGGTTCAACACGCGGACCCCGCGGTGACGCACGATCCTGTGGCCGTCAAAGGTGAAATTCACCTCTTCGACGCCATGACGCTCGGCGCATGCGCCAAATTCCGCTTCCGCGCCAGGCGCACCCCCACTGAACAGAATGTTCTCGGATGCTTGCATCGTGCGATCATAGCATCGCGATGACACCAGATCGGACGTTTCGAGCCGGCCAGTCCATCGAGGATTTCTGCCGCGCGTGCAACACGGACCGCATGCACACCGTCATCGTCGTGGACGCGGACGACAGGCCGATCCGCGTCGACTGCGGCTTCTGCCACAGCGAGCACAACTATCGCGGTGGGCCCAGGGTCCACGCCGGCCGGGCGGCCGAGCCCCAGGAGTCCGCCGCTCGCAGCCGTCGCCCAGCGTCCAACCGGGAGCCGTTTCCCATCGTCAGCGACCGCGAAAAGGTGGCACCGTCCATGAGCATGTCCGACCCCGCCGATCTCGAACTGCTGCTGCGTCGAATCATCCGCGAGGAGACCGGAATTTCGCCCGTCGTCCCGGCGGATAAGTGGCGCGGGGGCACCTTCGTCCTCCGGCCAGGGGCGCCGGGACTGCAGGAGAAGAGCTGGCCGATCGAGACCTTCTTCCACAAGGTCGTCATGCTGCGAAATCGCCTGCGCACGCTCGAGCAGCAGGTCAACGCCTCCGACCTTCCCGACGAGGTCAAAGTGAAGCTGCAGAGTTACGTGAGCGGCTGCTACGGGTCGCTGACCAGCTTCAACGTGCTCTTCGCCGAGGAGGACGATCAGTTCAAAGGAGCCGGGGAATAATGGCTGTACGCATACTGGTTGTCATCGCCGTGATTCTCGCCGCGTTTTCGGCGCAGGAGTACCGTCAGATCCAGGCGCTTCGCCGCGACGTCGATAACGCCCAGGTTCGGGCCGCTGCCAACGCGAAAGCGGTCGTGGCGGACTGGCTGGGCACACAGATCGAGGAAAGCGGGCACGCACTCGAGTGGCTCCACAACTACTACAAGGCGAAAGACGGGCTGCAACGGCCGGAAGGCCTCTGGATCGACGGTCATCCCGACTACACGGGTATTTCGACGTGGATTCTCGACGTCTACACGTCAAGCCGGCTGAAGGGACGCACCGACGCGGAAGCCAGGCAGGCTATCGAGAGCGCCATTCGCCAGAGTGAGGAATGGCGTGTGAAGCACCCCGATCAGCGGTAGAGGCGACCTGCGCGGCGCCTCAAGATCCGCTGCCGACCTGGGTGATGACCATTGCCAGCGTGAGCACGATCATCACCACGACCGTGACCCACGCCACGATGTTGAAGGCTCGCGAGTTGACGTGGTCGCCCATCAGCTCGCGATCGTTGGTGAGCAGCAGCATGAAGATCAGCACGAAGGGCAGCACCACGCCGTTGACCACCTGCGACAGCACCATGACGTGCACCAGCGGAAACCTCGGGACCAGCAGCACGCCCGCTCCGGCGACAATCAGCGCGGTATACAGCCAATAGAACACCGGCGCCTCGTGAAACTTCTTGTCGAGGCCCGATTCGAAGCCCAGCCCTTCGCAGACGACGTAGGCCGTCGAAATCGGCAGGATCGACGCGGCGAAGAGCGACGCGTTGAACAAGCCGGCCGCAAACAGCAAATACGCGTATTGGCCCGCCAACGGCCGTAGCGCCTGAGCCGCGTCGGCCGCGTCCTTGATGTCGGCATGGCCGGTGGCGTACAGCGTGGCCGCACACGCCACGATGATGAACCACGCCACGATGTCGGTGAAGAGGCAGCCGAGGATGACATCCCACCGGGACGTCCGGTACTGGCGCGCCGTGACCCCTTTTTCGACAATCGAGGCCTGCAGATAAAACTGCATCCAGGGTGCGATGGTCGTGCCGACCAGGCCGATGACCATGAAGAGGTAGCTGTAGTTCTGGATGCCGATCACGGAGGGACGGCTCACGGTGGCGACCGCCGCCGCTTTCCAGTCGGGATGGGCGAGCAGTCCGGCGATGATGTAGCAGACGTAGAACGCCGACGCGGCGAGAAAGATCTTTTCCACGCTCGCGTACGTGCCCTGAACCACGAGCAGCCACACCGCGGCCGCCGCCAGCGGCACGACGATGAACCGCGAGATGCCGAAGAGTTCCAGGCTGCTGGCCACGCCGGCGAACTCCGCGACGATGTTGCCGAAATTCGTGACGATCAACGCCAACATCAGCAGGAACGTGACCCGGAAGCCGAACTCCTCGCGGATCAGATCGCTCAGACCCTTTCCGGTGACCGCGCCCATCCGCGACGCCATTTCCTGGACGACCACCAGCGCAATCGTGATCGGAATCATCGTCCAGAGCAGGGAGTAGCCGAACTGCGCACCGGCCAGCGAGTAGGTGAAGATCCCCCCGGCGTCGTTGTCGACGTTGGCGGTGATGAATCCCGGACCGACCACCGCGAGCAGGAGCGTGAGACGAGCCTTCCAGCCCTTACGGAACAGCATCGGCGATGTCCGCTCAGCCGTGCCGGAGCATCGCGATCACGTCGTCGGCGGTGATGATGCCGGCGAGGCGTCCGTGCTCGTCGACGACCGCGAGCGTGAGCAGGTTGTACTTGTCGAAGAGCTCGGCCACTTCGTCCTCCGGCGTGTCTGGGGCGCAGGTTATGTAGGGCTCGCTCAGCGTCGAGAGTTGCACGGCGGGCGAGGACGTCGCGATCTTCACCAGCGGCACGGCGCCGGTCAGCTTGCTGTCATCGAGCAGGTAGATGGTCGCCAGCGCCTCGTAGCCGCCCTCGAAGCTCTTGAGCGCATCGATGGCATCGTCGACGACCGAGGTTTCCGACACGGCGATGAAGTCCGTGGTCATGCGGCCCGCCGCCGTGTGCTCGCCGAACTCCAGCAACTGCGAGACTTCAAGCCGCTCCTCCGGCTGCATCTCCCTGAGGATCTCGCCGGAACGATCTTCGGTGAGATCGCCGAGCAGATCGGCGGCGGCGTCGGGATCCATTTCCTCGACGATGTCCGCGGCGCGGTCGGCCTCGAGCGATTCGACGACCGATACCTGCACTTTCTTTTCGAGCTCTTCGAGCGCCTCGGCGGCGACTTCCTCGTCGATGGTTTCGAACACCGCTTCGCGCTCGGCCGGAGCGAGATCCTCGACGATGTCGGCGATGTCCGCCGGATGCATCTTCGAAAGGCCCTCGTACTCGATTTTCAGCTTGACGCGGCGCGCCGGGTCGGTCTCGAGAAGGTCGACAAAATGCCAGGGGATGACGCGTGGAGGAATGCGCTCGAGCAGCGCATGGAGCGTGAACGCCGGCACGACGCCGCTGGCGAGACGTCGAACCGCGCCGCGCGCGCCGACGTCGACGGCCAGGACATTCAGCAGCAGATGGCTGTTGACCGGCGTCGAGTCGATCTCCACGTCGTTCACGCGCACGACCTTTCGGCCGTGCACGTCGATGATTTGCTGATCCAGCAGGTCACGCTTGAGAAGGAGGACGCCGTCCGATGGTGTGAAGCGATCCCACGTGCCGGCGTCGGTGTCGGCGCGCACTTTCGCGCCGCACGACTTGACGGCGCCTATCGGGAGGATGCGCTCGCCGTCCGCCGTGCGAACGACGAGAAAGGCGATCCGAGTGAGGTGCTCTTCCGGGACGATGGCCACTTCCCGCACACGGCCGCGGACCGTGCCGCTGACATCGCGCACGCTCGCGCCGAGCAGTTCCGACAAGGCCACGATGGACATGGACCAGAGTCCCCGCGAAGGCTCATCACGCTATGCGTCAAGCATAACCCTATTCCGACGGTCGTTCACGGCAGCCGGCCGGGGGCCGCATCCGAACGGCCTTCTTCTCGGTGATCTCGTGGCCGAACGGACCGAGCATGCGAAGAAACCGTCAGGACCGTGCGTGAGCAGCGGTTCAATGAACGTGACCGACAGCGGCTTGGCAGGGCGCCAGCGAAGAAACACGTGAAACGAATGCGACCCCTCGTAGAGATCGTTCATTTCGGGCGAGGCGCCATATATCGTGACGTCCGCGCCGACGCCGAGTCGGCTCCAAGGGATCATCGGAAAGTCGTGGACGGCGCCGAGGGTCAGCGCCTGGACGTGCGAATAGGAATGGGGTGCGTATAGCCGGCAGGATGAAATCCGAGCCCCAGGATCTGCTTCGTGGAGTTCTCGGCTCGCCCGTAGAGGGTGAGCGTCATCCCAGGGACCACGGCGCCAGTTGATGCGGCTCGACCAGGAATTCAACCTCGGGCGCTCGACGTTCAACCGGTGCTCGTCCGGTTCCTCGCCGCGAAAGGCTGAGGCTTCTACCGTCAGCGGACCCGCGGCGATACCGAACGTCACGACGCCAGGCGTAATGTGCGTGGAATCCATGCTGTGATGTCCGAGCGGCGCCTGCGGGTTGTCGCTCGCCGATTCGCGATGCATGAACGCCGTCGGTCCGAGTGCGGGGGGAGCCCACCAGCGCCGCGCCGAAAAGGTAGGCGATTCCCCGCCGCTCGACGCGATACGTCGCACCAAGCCCCATCAGCAGATCGTGCGGATGCTGGTAATTTACCAGCGGGGTCTGCTGGTAGCTTTCGCCCGTCTGGAACAGCTGGCGTGACCTGCCGGCGTGCATCGTGAACGGTTCGAGCGACAGCATGCCCCTGCACCGCCAGGGTCCCTGCGCCGAGCGCGCGGGTGCCGGCGACCATTGCCCAGTTCTGCGACTCCCACGCGGAAAAGTCGGCGTACTTACGCTGCTGCTTGCCGTAGCCAATGAAGAGGTTGGCGTCGGTCGTCCACGACCATCCAATGGCGCCGGTTGGCTCGGTTTGGTGGTGGTGCTCAGGCGGGTGCTCTGGTTCCTGAGCACCCGTCGGAATCGAGAACGTGGCCAGAAGCAGGGGAACGACGAACATTTGGGTCGGTGCGACGTTCAAATGACCTTCTCGATTCGGGGACGCGACTTCGCACCTTGCCGCCGCTGTTGAGTGTGATACCGTAACCCGGTCGATGCTCGATCTCCGTCGCCGTCTGGCGTGGGTTGTCTGTGGTTGGCTCGCCTGCCAACTCGCCAGCGTCGTTGCCGCGCCAGTCGTGTTGTGGCACGTCACGGTATCCGACGACGGCGGAGCCTGCGATTGTCCCGTGGCGCCCGGGCAGGCCTGTCCCATGCATCGAAGCGGCAAGCACGACGATACGACATGCAAGATGCGTAACGCTTTCCCGGCCTCGGATCAGGCGTTGTTTTCGCAGTGGGGCGGTTTCGGGATCCTCCCAGGACCTACGGCGTCCGTAAGCCTTTTCCATCCTGGTGCGATCGTCTCCATTTCAGCTCCCGCCGAGATCGCTGAGTCGTACGTCCCCGACGCACCGCCCCCCAGAGCGTAACTCTCTCCCACAATCTCCTCGTCTCTCGGGCACACCGCCTGACGCATTGTCGTTGCAGTGCCGGCGGATTGTTTCGGTGTTCCCCTGAGGCTCGCACTTTGCAAGATCGGTGTTTCGTGAGGTCACGGCGATGACCTGCCAGGCTGCCCAAGATCGCAGCCGAGCCCGAGGATTGAGGAGGGTGTTCGATGAAGGTTCCTGTGATCGTGACAGCAGGCCTGATGGCCGTGGCGATCGTCTGCGCCGCCGCGCCATCTGTCCGCACCGGAGAGTCGGTCGATCTCGCCGTGAAGGGCCGCGCGAACGCGAACGCGTCCATCGACGCGCGTGGTCAATTCGTCGCCGTCGCGTGGGGTGCGACAACCAAGGAGGGCACGACCGACGTGTTCGTGGCCGTCAGCGGGGATGCCGGTCGTCTCTTCCGTGCCCCGGTCCGCGCCAACGACGTGATTGGCGACGCCCGACTCTCGGGCGAGCAGCCGCCGCGCGTATCGCTCGAGCCCCGCCGCGGGCTGCCTCCGTCGGTGGTTGTCGTCTGGACCTCGAAAGCTCCGGGCGGCACGCGGTTGTTGCACGCGCGGTCCGACGATGGCGGCATCTCATTCAGCCGCGCCATCGCGCTGCCTGGCGGCGATGCGACCGGCAGCCGCGGATGGGAGTCGACGGCTATTGATGGCGACGGCCATGTCGTCGCCGTGTGGCTCGACCATCGGGAAGCCGCGGCGGCCGGCAAGGCGGCTGCCCCGATGCACCACGAGGGATCAGAGCACACAGGGCACGCGGCGCCCGGGATCGACGGGGCTGCAAAGGCGCAGTTGTCGAAGCTGTATTTTTCGCGGTTGGATGGCGTTGGCGAGGCACGTGCCCTGACCGGCGGCGTCTGCTATTGCTGCAAGACGGCGGTCGCCTCGGGGCCCGACGGCTCACTGTACGCGGCGTGGCGGCACGTGTATCCCGGGAACATCCGTGACATCGCGTTCACGGTGTCGCGGGACAGCGGCCGGACATTTGCCGCACCCGCACGGGTCAGCGACGATCGCTGGGTTCTCGATGGGTGTCCCGAGAACGGACCCGCAATGGCGGTCGACCGACGCAGCCGCGCGCACATTGTCTGGCCCACGCTCGTGACCGGTTCGACCCCTGCAAGCGAACCGACATTGGGCCTGTTTTACGCCTCCAGCGACGGCCGTCAGTTCACGCCGCGCGAGCGGATTCCCACCGAGGGTCTGCCGCGGCATCCGCAGCTGGCGATCGATGCTCGCGGGACGCTCGTGGCGAGTTGGGACGAGCAGGCGAACGGGACGCGCCGCGTCGTGGTGGGACGTGCGGTCGTCAGCGGCGGCGGGCCAGCGCGATTCACCCGCGAGATTCTCGACGAAAAGGCGGCGGCGTATCCCGTGGTCGCCGCCCTGACGGATGGTGTTGCACTGGCGTGGACGGCCGGCCCGCCGGATGCGTCGGTAGTCCGCTTCCGCCGCGTGCCGTAAGACGCCTGTGGGTGTGATTCGCTCCCGGATCGTCGCCGTGGCGCTGGTCCTGCTGGCCTGGCAGGCCGCGGTGGTGTGCGTTGCGCCGGTGGCGCTGTGCCCGGTCAACGCCACGAACGGCGCCACCGAGGATGCCGCGTGCACGTGCGATCACGCGGACGGCGGGATCTGTCCGATGCACGGGACCAGGACGCCGAGTAGCAGATCGCATTCGAGCCGGCCGCACTGGTGTGCCGGGTGCGGCGACGGGACCGACGTGATGATCCAGACGCTGATCGCCGCGTCGGGCGCCTTGCCATCGAGCCGTCATCGGGTGATTGCGCCGGCTGAAGCGTCAGAGGGCATGACCCTGGTGGCGGCAGTGCTACCCGTTGCGGTTCGCTCTCCCCTCGCTCCTCCCCCCAGGTCGTAGGTCTTTTCATTCATTTCCGATCCCGATCGGTTCGACGGCGGGATCACAGGGATTGATTGGTTTTGTCCTACAGGGGAGATGAACAGCGTGAAGGCAACAAATCGATTGCAGATGTGGTCGGGCCGGGCCGTCATAGCCGCCCTGGTGTCGGTGTGTGCCGTGGCTTCGGCGGGCCGCGCCGTGGCGCAGGAGACCATCAACTACGCCAGCGTCAGCGGACGTGTGACGGACCCGTCAGGGGCGGTTGTGACCGGGGCGCAGGTCACCGCGCGACACACCGAGACCAATCTCACCGCCGCGGCCGAGACCGATGGGGAAGGCCGCTTCCGTTTTCCGTACCTGAAAGTGGGGCCGTATGAAATCACCATCCGGAAAACGGGGTTTGCCGACGTCATTCGGCCGCTGACGCTCACGCTGGGCGCGGCGTTCGATCTGCCGGTGTCGCTCACGGTCGGGACCGTCGAAACGAACATCAACGTGACTGCCCAGGCCACGGTGATCGAAACGGCGCGCAGTCAGATCGCCGGTACGATCTCCCAGGCCGAGGTCAGGAACCTGCCGATGAACGGCCGCAACTTTCTCGATCTCGCGCTGCTGGTGCCGGGTGTGTCTCCGACCAATGTTGGCAGCACGCAACTGTTCGCCGAGACATCGGCGGTGCCGGGGCAGGGGATCTCCGTCGGGAGTCAGCGCAATTTCTCCAACAGCTTCATCGTGGACGGCCTGTCCGCGAATGACGACGCCGCCGGCTTGAGCGGCATTCCGTACGGCGTGGACGCCGTGGAGCAGTTTCAGGTGGTCACCTCGGGTGGTCAGGCCGAACTGGGCCGCGCGCTGGGTGGCTACGTCAACGTCGTGACCAAGAGTGGCACCAACGCCACCCGCGGCGATTTCTACGACTACGGACGCGACGACCGATTCAACGCCCCCAATGCGCTCTCTGGCAGGACGCTGCCCATGAGCCAGTCGCAGTACGGCGCGAGCCTCGGCGGACCGATCGTGCGCGACCGGAGCTTCTTTTTTTCGAACTTCGAGCAGCGCAAGCTGAGTCAATCCGGGCTCGTCGTCGTGGATCCCGCCATCGTCGACACCATCAACGCCCGGCTGACCGCCGTGGGTTATCCGGGTACGTTGGTGTCGACCGGCGAGTATCCCAACCCCGTGAACAGCACCAACTTCCTGGGGAAACTCGACCACCAGATCAGCGGCCAGGACCAGTTCAGCGTTCGCTACAGTCTGTACAACGTCAACTCCAGCAACTCCCGAGGCGCCGGCGGCACCAGTGCGCCATCGGCTTCAGCGGGATTGGAGAACACGGATCAGGCTCTCGCCTTCGGCAACACCATCACCCTCTCGGCGCGGACCGTGAATGAAACGCGGGCGCAGTTCTCGTATGGCCATCTGCAGGCGCTCCCCACGGATCCGATCGGGCCGTCTGTCAGCATCTTGGGGGTCACGGCGTTCGGGACGCTCTCGGGCAGTCCCACCGGACGCCTCAACAAGATGTTCGAGGTGGTCGACAACCTGTCGCATCAAGCGGGTGCGCACGCGCTGCGGGTGGGCGTGGACTTCCTGTACAACAGCGACACGATTACGTATCCACGGTCCATCCGCGGCGCCTACACCTTCTCGTCGCTCGCGACCTTCCTGACGGGCGTCTACAACAATGCGGGTTTCACCCAGACGTTCGGCACGACGGTGGTCTCCCAGACGAATCCCAACGTCGGCGTCTACGCTCAGGACGAGTGGAAGGTCAGCCCGCGCGTGACGCTGAACGCAGGTGTGCGCTACGACCTGCAGTTCATCGAAACGATCAACACGGACCGGAACAACGTGTCGCCGCGGGTGGGTCTGGCGTGGTCGCCGTTCGACTCGCGGCGCACGGTGGTGCGCGGCAGCGCGGGACTGTACTTCGACCGGGTGCCTCTCCGCGCGGTGGCGAACGCGATTCTGTCGGCCAACAACACGACCGACCTCGCGAGTCTGCACCAGATCAGCGTCAGCGTGTCACCCGCGCAGGCCGGCGCTCCGGTCTTCCCGAATATTCTGCCGAGTGCCGTGTCATCGGCGGCCCCGTTCAACCTGACAACGATGAATCCGAACATGCAGAACGCGTATTCCCGGCAGGCGAGCCTCGAGATCGAGCAGCAGCTCGGGCTTGGCAGCACGGTGAGCGTCGGCTACCAGTACACACGAGGCCTGAACCTGATCATTTCGGTGAATCAGAACGTGCCGACGTGCGTGGCCGCCGGCACCAACAACGGCTGCCGTCCGATTTCGACCTATGCGAACAACAGCCAGTACTCCCCGTTGGCCGATTCCACCTATCACGGCCTGCATGTGTCGTTCGTCCAGCGGCCGACGACGTGGGGCAACTACCGTGTCAGTTACGCCTACTCGCAGTCAACGAACAACGTCGGGGAAGCTTTTTTCAGTTCGCCGATCGACCCGCTGGATCTGTCGAAGGACTGGGGCCGGTCCGATGACGATCAGCATCATCGGCTGGTGCTGTCCGGCTCCGTCAACTCCTCGATGGAGCGCGCGACGACGGCCTGGCAGCGACTGAGCCATGGCTTTCAGGTCAGCAGCATGCTGCAGTCGTATTCGGCGCTGCCGTTCAACATCACGTCGGGCGTGACCACCGTGCAGGGCACGACGGGCCGGCCGATCGTCAACGGCGCCTTCATCGAGCGCAACGCCGGGCAGGGGAGCGATTTCTTCAGCCTCAGCGTGCGCCTCAGCCGGATGTTCTCCCTCGGCAAGAGTGTGCGACTCGAAGGGCAGCTCGAAGCATTCAACCTGACGAATCGCGTCAACAACCTGACGCGACAGGCCAACTTCGGCACCGGGATCTACCCGACGAATCCAAACGCCAACTTCAATGCGATCACAGCCGTCGGTGATCCGAGAACCTTGCAGCTCGGTCTGCGGCTCAGATTCTAGAGCTCTCACCTGTACGACGTGTCCGGCTTCAAGAGTCTCTGAACGAGAACCAGCCTCCGCCCTGATCTGGTGTATACCCTTGGGGCCTTTGGCTCCAGTCAGGGCTCCGCCTCACCCCGCATATTCCCGATGCAGGTGTTTTGTTTACCCTATTGTTTGCAAGCTCGGTTGCCGGTGAGATCGTCGAGCAGTCGTCCGATCGACCGTGTAGAATCCAGGGACACTGCCGGCTGATTTCTGTATCCGGTCTTTCTGTATCGAGCATGCCTGTGTCGAGTCAAGACTCCGTCATCGACCTATCTCTCCTGGGCGCGGTCGACGACCGGCGGATCTCGCCGGCCACCGTGGAGCAGGAGGTGATGCTCCTCTTCGATCGATGCGGCCCATCGTTGCTGCGCTACGTATCGTCGTTTGGTTTGCGCACCGAGGAGGCGGAGGACGTTGTCCAGGACGTGTTTCTGTCGTTGTTCCGCCATCTCCGTCTGGGCCGATCGCGCAGTCACTTGAGAGGGTGGCTGTTCCGGGTGGCTCACAACCTTGCCTTGAAGCAGCGCACCAGTCTCCAGAAGCGTCAGGCCAATCGATCGTGGGACGAGATCGCCGTGTCGCAGCAGGCCGATCCGTCGCCAGACCCTGAATCGCGACTGGCAGACCACCAGCGCCGGCGGCGTCTCACCTCCGTGCTGCACGCGCTGCCGGAGCGCGACAGGCGGTGCATCGTCCTGCGCGCCGAGGGCCTTCGCTACCGCGAGATCGCCGACGCGCTTGGAGTTTCTCTCGGTTCGGTCGCCAAGTCTCTGACTCGCTCCATCACGCGGCTCGTGAACGCCAGCGAACGGTGATCATCGATGGCTTACTTTATCCACCATCCATCGGACGACGCGCTGCTCCGCACGGTCGACGGCGAACATTCACCACGGCGGCTCAGCAGACTCGAGCGTCACCTTGCCGACTGCGAGCCGTGCCGCGATCGTCGGCAGGAGCTTCGCTTCAAGCGGGACGAATTTCTGCGCACCTGCCGCGACGATCTGGCCGCTCGGACGCCCGCTTCTGATCGGCTGCGCGAGCGAGTGCAGGCGGGAGTGACGAGCCTGTCGAGGGAGCTCGACGGTTCCGCGTGGAATCGATTCGTACCGAGAGTGGCCGCCGTCCCGCGGGCGGCGCTCGTCGGGGCCGCGCTGGTCGCGCTGGTCGCCGCTGCCGGGGTGCTCCGTCACCGGCTCGAGGCTCCTGCTTCCGACGATGTCCTTGTGGCCGTCGAACCCGGTGTGCTTCCCGTCCGATCGCTGACGCCTGGTGCGACCCGGCGCGTCCAGCTGGACGAGCTGTGCGGGGGCCGTGAATCTGCTGAGCGACCGATTTCCCCGGCGGTCCGGCAGGCGGTGTTGCGCGACTACCGCATGGAAGAGGTGCCGGCGCACGAATACGAGCTCGACTACCTCATCACGCCGGAGCTCGGTGGATCCGGAGACCGCCGCAATCTGTGGCCCGAGCGGTACAGCGCGCGGGTGTGGAATGCCCGCGTGAAGGACGAACTGGAGCAGCTCCTCCCGCAGTTGGTCTGCCGCGGCGAAGTCGACCTGGCGACGGCGCAGCGGGACATCGCGGCGAACTGGATTGCCGCGTACAAGAAGTACTTCCACACCGATGGGCCAGTGAGGACCAGCGCCGGCGCCGTGTCGAGCCGGGAGCACATTTTGACGCTCGTCTCGTTCGTCACACGCATGGGGCCGATCGAGTCTGGTTCATGGTGAAGAACAATCGCGATCTGCGGCGGGTCGTGGCGGCCTGCCAGCCAACGTGTGACCGCCAGGCTCGCGGAGTCCACGGGGAATTCTCGAAAGTTCATCGTGCGGCGCCGGCGATCTCGACGGCTCGCATCATGGTGTTCGGGCGGTGCCATTCACGCTGAGAGGTTTTGTTCATGCGCATGATGACTTCACGAACGACTCGCATCGCGTCGCCGCTCTTGTTCGCCGTCGCCCTGACCGCGTGCGGTGGCTCCGAGGCGCCATCGAGGGCTGGTGCGCCTCCGGTGTCGCAGTCGGTGCCCGCCGCGCCGGCACCACCGAAGCTCCCGGCGATTGGGTTGTATGTCACGAACGAGACCGAAGGCGACCTCAGCGTCATCGACGCTGTCACCTTGACGTCTGTCGCGACGATCAAGCTCGGTAAGCGGCCGCGCGGTATCGCGGCCAGCCCGGACGGTACGCGGTTGTTCGTGGCGCTCAGCGGATCGCCGAATGCCGGGCCGGGCGTCGATGAGAAAACGCTGCCGCCGCCCGATCGCAGCGCAGATGGCATCGGCGTGGTCGATTTGCAGCAGGGTAAGCTGCTCAAGGTGCTGCCGAGCGGTCCGGATCCCGAGCAGCTGGCGGTCAGCCGCGACGGCACGCGGGTGTTTGTCTCCAACGAAGATGCCGCGAAATTGAGCGTCGTCGACCTCGCCAGTGGAGAGATCGTGGAAGGCATCACGGTGGGCGAGGAACCCGAGGGTGTCTCGGTCGAACCGTCGGGCGGCCGCGTATGGGTCACGTCCGAGGACGCAGGCGGCGTGTTTGTCGTCGATCTCGCCTCTCACAAGGTCGTCAAGTCGATCAAGACGGGGCCGAGACCGCGGACGGTGGCGTTTCTTCCGGATGGTTCCCGCGCCTACGTACCGTCGGAAACCGGCGCGTCGCTGACGGTGATCGACGCAAAGCGGCTGGTGCCATTGAAGACGATCGACCTCGGCAAGGGCATGCGGGCGATGGGTACGGTGATGGCGCCAGACGGCAAGCATCTCTACGTGACGACCGGCCGCAGCAAGATGGTGCTGGTTCTCGATACCGCGACCAACAAGGTGGTCGGGTCGATCGAAGCGGGACCGCGTCCGTGGGGCATCGCCATCGCGCCCGACGGCAAGACGCTCTATACCGCCAATGGCCCGTCAAACGATGTGTCGGTGATCGATACGGCGACACAAATGGTGACCAAGAAGATTCCAGTGGGCCGCGGTCCGTGGGGCATCGTCCGGGTGGATCGGAGCGAGGGGACACGGTGAAGATCTTCGCACCACAGCGCCAGCGGATGCACTTCGGTGTCAAAGTCGTCTTTTGACGCGACGGCGGGTCACCCACCGAGTCACCGGATCCGAGGCCGCTAGTCGAAGGTTCCGATGAAACGGATCAGACGTGTTGGCATTCTGACGGCCGGCGGAGACTGCCCCGGCCTGAACGCGGCGATTCGCGGAGTGGGGAAAGCCCTGCTCGGGCGCTACGGTATCGAGGCCCTCGGCATCCGTGACGGCTTTCTCGGGTTGATCGAGAACCGGATGCTGCCGCTCGATAAAACCTCGCTGGCCGGCATCCTGACCGTGGGCGGGACGATTCTCGGTACCAGCCGCGTCAAGCCCCATCGCATGGAGCGCAACGGGCGCGTCCGCGACATGCGTGACGCGGTCCTCAGGAACTGCGAGAAAAATGGCCTGGACGCAGTGGTGTGCATCGGTGGGGACGGCACGCAGAAGAACGCGCTGCGCCTGGTCGAGAAAGGCGTGCCGATCATTACGCTGCCCAAGACGATCGACAACGACGTCGCGCTGACCGATGCCAGCTTCGGCTTCGATACCGCCCTTGGAATCGCCACCGAAGCGATCGACCGGCTGCACAGCACCGCCCACAGCCACCATCGCATCATCGTCACGGAAATCATGGGGCACCGCGCCGGCTGGCTGGCCCTTGGTGCGGGCATTGCGGGCGGCGCCGACGTCATCCTGATTCCGGAGATTCCGTACGATGTGAAGAAAATCGCGAGAGCGATTCGACGGCGCAGCGAGGGCGGCTCGAACTTCAGTATCGTCGCCATCGCAGAAGGCGCGCTGTCCCGCGAATATGCGGCCCGCTTTCGCGCCGTCAAGGCCCGCAAGTCCAAGGCGAGGAGCGCGACGGCCCTGGCCCAGGCGAGGGCCGAACTCGCCGAACTGGATCAGCACCATGCAGGCAACACGCTGCGCCTGGCGCATCAACTGGAGAGGCTGACCAGCCTCGAATGCCGCGTCACCATCCTCGGGTACGTGCAGCGCGGCGGGGCGCCGTCGGCGATCGACCGGTTGCTCGCGACTCGTCTCGGAACGGCCTGTGCGGACCTGGTTCAGAAGCGGGTGTTCGGCGTCATGGTTGCGGCTAGAGGAGAGAGCACTTTTCCGGTGCCGCTCGATCAGGTGGCGGGCAAGCGGAAGGAAGTCCCGCTCAACCACGGGTGGATTGCCACGGCCCGGGCCGTGGGCACGAGCCTGGGAGACTAGTTGCGTTGAAGGCTTCCTCTCAAGCTTCAAAGACCACGACGCTTCGCGGCGCGAGTAGGTAGGCGTCGCCGGCAAGCCTCGTCTGGTTGGGCGTGTCCACGATGTCGTCCGGGCTGTCGCGGCTGGTGTCTATTGCACGTCGCCACAGACGGCCGCGCGGCGGATCCGGCAAGTTCAGGTACGCCGCTTCCCAGTGCATGTTCATCGCGATGTACAGGTCGTCGGCGAACGATCCGCCGCGCAATTGCATGACGAGCAGGCGCGAATCATGCGACCAGTCCGGCTGACCTGGCTGCCGGCCATGCCATTCGACGGCCGGCACCCCGCCCGCGCCGTCGAGGAAATCGCCTGAAAGCAGTTGCGGATGAGCCCGGCGGAACGCGATCAGCCGCGACACAAATCGGAGAAAGTCACGGTCCTGCACGTCCGGATCCCAGTTGACCCAGGACACCGGCGAATCGTGGCAGTACGCATTGTTGTTGCCGTGCTGGGTCCGCCCGTGCTCGTCGCCGGCGAGTATCATCGGCACGCCCCGCGACAGGAACAGGATGGTCATGAGGTTGCGGGTCTGCCGACGGCGCAGCCGCTCGACCTCGGCTGGCGCGTTCGGGCCCTCCCAGCCGCAGTTCCAGCTGTCATTCTGGTCGGTGCCGTCGCGTCCCTGTTCGCCGTTGTTGTCGTTGTGCTTGCGGTCGTACGCGACCAGATCGGCCAGCGTGAAGCCATCGTGGCTGGTGATGAAGTTGATGCTGTGATGTGCGGATCGGCCCTCAGTCCGATACAGATCCGGGCTGCCGGCCATCCGGGTGGCCATTGAACCCGCCAGGCCCGCCTCGCCCTTGACGAAACGCCGCACGTCGTCGCGGAAGCGGCCGTTCAACTCCGCCCATCGACCCCAGGCTGGAAACGATCCCACTTGATAGAGCCCTGCCGCATCCCAGGCTTCGGCGATGAGCTTGCTGTGCGCCAATACCGGATCGGCCGCGATGTGCTCGATGAGCGGCGGATTGGCGAGCACCGACCCGTCGCGTCCGCGTCCGAGTACCGAGGCCAGATCGAATCGAAAACCGTCGACGTGCATCTCGACCACCCAGAACCGGAGACAGTCCAGGATGAGATCGCGCACCACCGGATGGTTGCAGTTCACCGTGTTGCCGCAGCCCGTGTAGTTGCGATAGGCGCCAGACGCGGGATCCATCATGTAATAGGTCGCGTTGTCGATGCCTCGAAACGACGACGTCGGGCCAACCATCTCGCCTTCTCCGGTGTGATTGAAGACGACGTCGAGGATGATTTCGATACCCGCTTCGTGGAGATCGCGCACCAGGCGCTTCAGCTCTCGTATTTGACCACCGGCGTGGTTGCGAGCGGCGTACGACGCTTTGGGCGCAAAGAACGCCAGCGGATGGTAGCCCCACACATTGCCGAACACCCCGGGGCCGAGCCGGCTGGCGTATAACGGCGTGTCCAGCTCGTCGAACTCTGCGATCGGCATGAGCTGCACCGCCGTGATTCCCAGCGCCTTGAGGTAGGGAATCTTCTCGGCCAGCCCGGCAAAGGTGCCGGGCTGCAGCACGCCGGACGAGGGGTCGCGCGTGAATCCGCGGACGTGCAACTCGTAGATCACCGTAGCGGCGAGCGGGATGTTCAGCGGTTGATCGGCTCCCCAATCAAAATCCGCGTCCGTCACGAGGGCTCGCCGGCCAGCCGCAACCGGCCGCGCCCACTCCTCTCCGCCCACGACTGCCCGAGCGTAGGGATCGAGCATGATCAGCGTTGGATCGAACACGTGGCCCACGGTGCGGGGACCGTTCAGGCGAAATCCGTATTCGGTCCCGTTGCCGAAGCCGGCGATGAAGATGTGCCAGACACTGCCGGTTCGGTGCACCCTGGGATCGAGCGGCACTTCGTGAAGCGGTGGCCCTCCGCCCCTGCCGAAGAGCACGAGCGTCACAGCCTCGGCGTGGTGGGAGAGCACCGAAAAATTGATGCCGCCCTGGACGAGTGAGGCGCCGAACGGCAGTGCCGTCCCCCGGCCAACGACAATCTGCGGTGCGCCGATCGGAAGCAAATCGCTCGATAAAGAGTTCATAACCTGCCAGCGACGAACCATCGCAAGAGCGACGTGGACGAAGAATCGGGAAGCCGATCGATGCTTGAGATGCTATCTCAGAAGGCTGCCGTCGTTCGACGACGGTTCAGAATGACGCTCGCTCGGCGGTGGGAGCAGCTGGACACTAGAATGTCAGCTCGGTACGATGAGTGGCTAGTGGCTGGAGTGTGAGGAAACAGGATGACGCGAGGAGAAAACAACATGGCAAGAACGTTCGTGCGATCTCTGCAAGTGCCCTTCGTTGTGGCGGCGGTACTGTCGCTGAGTATTGCATTGCCGACCGCGCAAGCGCCCGCGGGCGGGGCCGCCGGAGGTCAGGGCAGAGCCGGGGGCGGCGGCGGACGAGGGCCCCAGACGCCGCCGCTGATCATGACCACGTCGGCATGGGAAGACGGCGGCGTGATCCCCGACAAGTACACGCAGGCGGCCGGCCCGATGGCGGTCTCGCCGGAACTGAAGTGGACGCAGGTGCCGCCAGGGACACAGAGCTTCGCGCTGCTCTTGCATGATCCGGAACCGGTTCTGAACAAGGGATCGAAGATGGACATCACGCATTGGCTGATCTGGAACATTCCGCCGACCTCGACCGGACTCCAGGAAGCGGTGGCCCAGGGCGAACTGCCGGACGGCAGCCGTCAGGTGAGTCTCCGTGGCAACGGCTACATGGGGCCTGGCGCGCCCGCCGGGCCATACCATCACTACACGTTCGAGCTCTACGCCCTGGACACCAAGCTCGACGTTCCGCAAGGTACACCGCAGCAGGCCGCTGACACGCGCACGGCGGTCGTGAATGCCATGGACGGCCACGTGCTCGGCAAGGCGGTGCTGGTCGCCCGGTTTCACCGATAGGTTGCGCCAGCCGGGTGTTGAATCCGGCTGGACATCGTGTCCGTGACCTGAGTCGCGCGTTTGCTTGGTTCTGGACGTAGTGTCCGCCTTCCCGCCTTCGCTGAAGCTTCGGCGGATCGCCGTCGCCTTGGCGAAGGCTGGTCAGGCGGACTATTCCGGTCCGGCTGAAGCCGGACACTACCCACAGCTGAAAAGCCTAGAACGTCACGCCGACTTGAAGCTGAAGGGCGCGCGGCACGTTGACGACGCTGAAGCGGATGCGCACCTTCGCACCGTCCGAATGAAACAGGTTGTCGACGCCAAGCCCAAGGTCGAACAGATGGCGCGGCGCAATGCGCGCTGGATTGTTGACGGCGTCCTCGGTGCCGTCCGCCGGAATGTTCAGGCGTGTCGCACCGCGGTTCGACGATGAGCACGACGCAATCGGGGCATCGAGCGTGGCCACGGTGCTGCCGCAGAAGAGACCGATGGCGGTCTGCTGATCGGCCGTGAGCGTCAACGCCGTCGCGTAGTCAGGTACCGAACCGGCCACGAGCCCCGAATCGTAGCGCCAGCTGAATGCCGCCCACGCCCCCGCCGCGTCCGCTTGAAGACGAATTGCAGGTTGGTGGTCGCTGGAATTTCCGATCGTGATCGATCCGGAAGTCGCCTGGCGGCTCTTCAAGCAGCACACCGCCGTTGCCTGGAGGAGAGAAGATCGCGTTGGTGTGGCCAAAGACGGTGAACGCGCTGAAGCCGCGGTGCTCGACCAGATTGATTCGTCCGGTGAAGCCATCGATCCGTGACCGATCCCAGGAGATGGGAAATACAATCGGCGTATCGTAGAGCACGCCGAAGTCGTAGGCGTTGTCGGTCCGCTTGACGAAATATCCGACATCGACCACCACCCAACGCCCCAGGCCCTGCTGAACACCGACCTCTACCTGCTGGCGTTTGCCCGGCTGCAGGGGCTGCGCCGAGCCGACGAGCCCGCTCGCGCCGGCGCTGCTCGACAGCAGCAGGTTCTCGTTGTACGGCGTCTCCAACGTGCGGCCGTAGGATGCGCGGAGCACCGTACCGCTGACCGGCACGGCATACGACACGCCGAGGCGCGGCTGCACGAGCCACGCCGTGCTCAACCCGTCGTAGTGATCGACTCGCAGTCCCAGCTTGAAGGTCGCGTTGCCGCTCTTGAGGTCGTCTTGCACGTAGGCGGCCTGTTCCTTGATCGTGGCCGCTCCGTTGAAGGCGAACAGACGGCCAGCGCGCGAGAGGTCGAACGCCATCAGATTCGGGCTGAAGTCCGGGTTCGGCGCGAGTGCGCCTTCGCACTGACTGACGGTGCGCAACGAGGGGTTGCCGATTGGCTTGCCGTCCACGTCCAGACACGGCGAGTTGACGGCCGGATCGGTGAAGCCAAGAGTGAAGTTCTCCGCCAACTGGGTTGCGCTCAGGGTTCCGCCCACCTTTACGTTGTGCGGCCCGGCGGTGTACGCCAGGTCGGCCTTGGCGCCCATGTTCGTCAAGCGTCGCCCCTGGCCGACGGTGGCCGGCGTATCCGCGAACGGATCGGCGCTTGGCAGGTAGGTGACACGGTCCTGCCGAAGGAATCCATTCACGCTCAACAGCGTCTTCGAACCGACGACGCGCGTGTATCCAGGGGCGACGTTGAATGTGTTGATGTCCTGGTGCTGCCCCTGTCCGGCAGCGGCCTGATCGGTCGTATTCGGGATGTCGAAGGACGAGCGCGCGGCCTGGAGGTTCAGATGGAATGTATTCGCGTCGTTCGGATGGACGTCGAGGCGGTCGAAAATCGACTGGCTGTCGCCGGTGTCTTGCAGTGCGACGAGCTCCGGCGGATCCAGGAAGCGATCGGTGCGCAGGCCGCTCGCCGACAGAAAATTGCCGACCGCGTGCGACCAGCCGCCGACGTTGGCCTCGAACGACGGGCTGTTGAACGATCCGTACGAGGCCGACACGCTGCCGGTCGGCTTTGACTGTCCGAGGCCCGACTTGGTCACGATGTGGACGATGAGGCTGCTCTTGTCGCCGTACTCTGCGGGGGCCACGCCGGTGATGACTTCCATCGCTTGCATACGGGGCGGCCGCGTCGCTGTCCATCCGTACGGCTCCCGGGGAGGGAACGACGGTCGAAATCCGGCTGCCGGTCGAATGGAACCCCGCGACCGAGCCCGAGTTGGAGGCGGTGGGGCAGTGAGTGCGCGGCTCCGAGTGGTGGTGGCCGACGATGAACGGCCGGCGCGTTCGTTTCTCGTCGCGCTGCTGCGGTCCTTCGCGGATATCGAGGTTGTTGGCGAAGCCGCGTCGGGCGGCGACGCCGTCGCACTCATCGAAAAAGAACGGCCGGATCTGGCGCTGCTCGATTGGCAGATGCCGGAGCTCGACGGTACGGCGTGGTGCGGGCGCTCAAGAAGCCGCTGGTGCCGCTGATTGCTTTCGTCACGGCGTACGATGAATACGCCGTTCGCGCGTTCGAGGTGAACGCGGTCGACTACCTGCTGAAGCCGGTCGAGAAGACCCGCCTCAGGGAGGCGTTGAATCGCGCTCAGGCGCTGGTGGAACATGCCGAAATCGTCGCCGAGCAGGCCTCGCGAATCAGCGCAGCCGCCGAGCTCTACGAGGCAGCCGTCAAATCGCCGTATCTGGAACGGATCCAGGTCCGCCGCCGGGAAGAGGTCGTGATTGTGCCCGTCGCTCAGATCGCGTCCATCGTCGCGGACGGCGAACTGCTCAACATCACGACGGTGCAGAAGGAACGCCATACGATCACCTACCGCATGCAAGACCTTGAGCACCGTCTCGATCCGGCGCGATTCATCCGGCTGGGCCGGGGCACCCTGGCCAACATCGACCTCATTGCCAGAGTCAGCGTGATGCCGGGCGGCACCCACGAAGCGGTCCTGAGCAACGGGCAGAAGCTGCAGGTCAGCCGGCTTCAGTCGCGCGCCTTGCGCGATCGGTTTCTCAAGCTCTGAACACGCAGGAAATTCGCGGGTCATTACGGGAAATCGTCTACACTCTTTGGACAATTCGCACGCAACGGGCAGCGTTATTCGAATTTCAGGAGGGAAGCATGCGCGGAAAATTGAAAGCGGCGGCAGTATGCGCGGCGGTGATCGTCGGTTTTACCGCGATGGCCAACGAGAAACCGTCCCCGGAATACCAGACGGCGATGAAGAACCTCGGGACGGCGAACGCGGGCATGCGCGGTGATGTCACCAACAAGGATTACGCCGCGATCGAGAAACACGCAGCCACCTACAAGGCGTCGTTCACGGTGGCGGACGCCTATTGGACCGGCAAGAAGGCCGAAGATGCGATGAAGCTCTCGAAAGACGGGTTGAAGGGCGCTGCCGATCTCGACACCGCCGCAAAAGCCAAGAACGACGAAGGCATCGCGATGGCGCAACGCGGAATCGGCGCCACCTGCCGGGGATGCCACATGGCGCATCGCGAGCAGCTGCCCGACATGAGCTACGAGATCAAGTAGGGGGACGCGTGGGAATGGGGTGATGGGGTGATGGGGTGAGCGGGTGATGTAATCACGCCGTCTTTACATCACGCCATCATCACATCATCCCCTCACCCCATTACAGGATTCACCTCTAGTGTCCTGCGTCCGACGCTTTAGGACGTCTTCCGGGCGGGGCATCCCGCC
>JBDTVS010000142.1:0-26523 GCA_040007095.1 Acidobacteriota bacterium | reverse complement strand
CTCGATTGAGTGCACCAGCATCGCCAACCTGGATCGGGCCGCTCAGAATCTGAAGTTCGAGGCGATGGGCGACAAGAAGCAGGCGATGTTCGACGCCGCCGAAAAAGACGGCACGCGTGTGAAGCCGGAATACGGGTCGGTGTGGTACCACCTGATGGGCCCAGACAAGGAACACCCCCGCTCGCACGTGACCATTGCCGTGCCCGGAGCCACCACGCAATCCACCGGCCTGCCCGATAACAACAAGCAGGGTGGTGTGTGGATCATGAACGCGGGCACCACGACCGCGCACATCATGACGCCTGGAGAATAAGCGTCCCGATTGCTCTGGGTGAGCGCGGGAAAGACGCGGAGGGCCGGGGTCGTTCGATCCCGGCGCCGCCCAACCAGCAGAAGCGCTCGACTGTACGCGCTCCGCGGCCTGTCGCCAGGTGCCTACGCACCGTCAATCTCGTGAAGGAGAAGACGTGAAGCAGTTGACGCTGTGCCTTCTCGCGGTGACGGCGCTGTCTGCAGCGCCGGGCACACAGACGTTTACCGGCACCATCACGGACGACATGTGCGCCAGGGGTGGGCACGCTCAAATGCGCATGGGCCCGACCGATGCGGAGTGCACCGTTGCCTGTGTCGGCGCCCATGGCGCCAGCTACGTGATCGTTGACGGCAAGAATGTCTACACGCTGAGCGATCAGCGGATGCCCGAGAAGCTCGCCGGACAGAAAGTCAAGGTGGTAGGCACGCTGGATGCCAAGACCAAGACGATCAAGGTGGACTCGATACGCCCTGCCAAGTGACGGCGTAATCGTCGGAGATACCTGCCTGCAGAACGCCACCGCACCCACCAGAGTCTCGTCCCCAGGCCGTGCGTCGCTGTTTGTGCTCGGCATGGCGGCGTTCATGGTGCAGTCGGACGCCCGCGTCATCGATCCGCTGCTTCATGTGATTGCCAAAGACTTTCAAACGACTCCGCCGAGCGCAGCCATTGTGATTTCGTCGTATGCGCTACCGTACGGCCTGTTCCAGCTGTTCTACGGTCCGCTGGGGGATCGCATCGGTAAGCTGAGAGTGATGGCCGCCTGTCTGGCATTTTTTGCCGTCGGCACGTTTGCCTGCGCCTTTGTGCCCAATCTGGCCATCTTTGCCGTCTTGCGGTTCCTCACCGGCGTCGCGGCGGCGGCCGTCGTTCCGATGTCGCTCGGTTACATCGGGGACAACTTCCCCTACGAAGCGCGCCAGATCGCTCTCGGACGATTCATGAGCGCGCTGATGATGGGTCAGATTGCCGGCAGCACGCTTGGCGGGATTTTCGGGCAGTACTTCGGCTGGCGGAATATCTTTCTCGTATTCGGCATCGTGTCTGTCGTCGTGTCGGGTCTGCTTGCCCGGGAGGGGCGGAGGTTCTCTGAGCCGCGCAAGACCGCTCGTCAGTTTGGACTCCCGACGCTCGCGGTGCCGCTCGGCGGGTCGGTGATCTTCCTTGGGATGCTCGGCCTACGCTCGGTCGCGCTATCGAGAGCCTTGGAAGGTCTCGGCGTGTGTCTCCTGATCTACGCCCTGGTCACACAGTACGGCACCCTGTTGAAGCGCCCCAACGCCCTGTTGGTTCTCGGTACGGTGCTCCTCGAAGGGCTGTTTGTGTTTGGCGGCCTGTCCTACCTGGCCTCGTCGTTGACCGATCGCTTCGACGTCAATTATGCGTATGCCGGGTTGATGGCCGCAGGATTCGGCGTCGGAGGACTTGTCTACAGCTTTTCGGTGAAGAGACTGGTTGGCAAGTTCGGCGAGCTTGGCCTTCTGCTTCTGGGAGGCACGCTGCTCGGTGTGGCGTTCGTCGCCATCGGATTGCTGCCCGCCTGGGAATGGTTCATTCCATCGGTCATCCTGCTGGGCATGGGCTACTACACGATGCACGGGACACTGCAAACCCGGGCCACCGAGCTCGCGCCGGAGACTCGCGGAACCGCGATCTCCTTGTTCGCGTTCTTCTTCTTCATGGGCCAGGCGACCGGTCCGCTGTTACTCGGCGGTATTCTGAAGACGGCCGGTTATGGACCGGCCTTCATCACATCCGGTATCGGGTTGTTCAGTGTGGCGGTGATCTCCCGGCAGTTGTTCGCCTCGTCCAAGCGGAGGGCCGCGGCCGCCTGAACGACATCGCACTAGCGAAGGAGCAGCGTGGGCTCGACGTGCTCTGCTCCCCCAGAGAGCGGTGTCTCCGGCGGGTTGCCGTAGCCGGCGCTGTCATCGATGCGTGCGAACGACAGATTGCGTCGAATCCGCGACGACGCCCTTCGCCGCGGCGGACCCGAAGAGGTGTCGCCGCTTTGCGACTGGCGCGTTGGGGACCGACCGAAGAAGAACACTCCCGGGGTGTTCCCGAGCAGCAGAACGCCAACGGCGTAGTACCCGATCGTCGTGACGGCAAGCGGCTTCCACCACTGATCGAGGGCCAGGAACAGCACCCCGCCGATCACGAAACACGCCGCGAGATCCCACCCGATGGCTGCCCATCGTCGCCACGAGTCAGCGAGAACCCACCCACGCGTGAAACTCGCGCCGGTGTCGGCAAGCGTCAGACGCAGCACCGGATCCTCCGACGATCTCACCACCGCCGGCTTCGGCGACGATTCCGCGGGGTCGGGGAATCGTTCCAGGAACTCGCGCGCGGTCTCGTCAGGGTCGAGTCCGATGGCGGCGGCGTACTCGCGAATGAACGAGCGCCGGAATATGCCGGACGGCCAGCGCGAGACGTCATCGCGCTCGAGGCCCTTCAGCAACGCAAGGCCGATCTTCGTGTTGGCGGCAATCGAATCCAGCGTGATTCGTCGGCGTTCCCGCTCCAGGCGCAAACGCTTGCCAAAACGATGTTCAGCCGGATCACCTGTCTGTGTCTTCAAGACACCTCTCACATGAGTTCGACGACCTGAAAAAAACTACCTGGTGACGAGAACAAATTACGCGATGGCATCGGGCATTTCGCGGCTGCTCATTCCGCGGCAGCCCGCCTGGCCAGCCTCCGCAACAGCTCTGGCGGCCCGCCGTAGCCCTGCGCGAAGGCGCAAGCCCGAGCGAAGGCGAGAGGGCCGGACGCGACGTACGGAAGAAGGTCGCTCCAGCCCTCGTGCAACACACATACCGCCGCAACGGTTGGGGTCGAGAGGAAGGAGCAACGCCTCGACCGGTGCGCCAAAGCCGCTCGTCGCCAGGATCCTCGAGCGCTCGAGAATCCGAGCGTTTCGGCCGGCCGGGTTACTGTTGCTGCGACAGGGTGATGAACACGATCGCCGCGAGCACCGCCAGGACGACGACGAAGAGAATCTTCCAGAAACTCTTCGGGTATTGCCCGGCAATGGCGCCCGTTGCGCCGTTGGCTATCACCTGAAACACCTTTGCACCGAAGGTGTAGGTGAGGAGCCACACGGGTACGAGCGTGTGCTTGAAGGTCCGTTGAGAGTAGTCGGGGTCGATGCGAAGGTTGCGAAATGTGTCGCCGGGCACCTGTTGGCCGCAGAGCGTCATAAGGTGCTGGTCCATCTGGGCGCGCGACCGTTGAGCCGCGTCGGCGAGCACCACCTGGTAGTGTTCGACGACGAAGCCTGAGAGGAACGCGGTGTCGTAGGGCACGAGGTCTTTGGTCGGGAACGGCTCGACACCCCGCAGCAGCGTGAGATCCAGCCCCTTCGTTCCCGGCACCGGCTCATCGTCGAAAAAGTGATCGAGCTCGCCGGCGGCGGGCTCCCAACGCACCTGTCGGACCTGGCGCACCTGCGGGCGGCCGTCGTTGTCGCGATATTCCTCGGTGACGTAGTAGTAGTAGCCAGCTTCGGCCTGCCAGCGGCAGTGCACCTGGGCATCGAAGGTCCAGTACGGAATGTAGAGACCCTTGATCTGATCGACCAGCGCCTTGCGCCGCAGCGCGCCGGGTGCGAACCACTTGCTGGCGTACCACTGCCGGATGCGATCGCGCACTTGATCCTGCGAGATCTTGAATGGCAGCAGGCTCTGCGGTCGGATCGGCGACTTGATCTCTTCGTAGGCGACCAGCGCCGGCGATCCGCAGAACTCGCAGTTCTGACCCACTTTCGCCGGGTCGAACACCATGACGGCCTTGCAGCTCTGGCACTGAACACTGCGCCGTTCGGTGTTCCAGCCGCGCTGCTCCTCGGGTATTTCGCTCAGCGTCTTGAGGAGATCGATCTCGACGACCGCGCCGGTGTCCTTCGGCAAGACATACGGCGACTCTGTCCCGCAGAACGGACACGACAGCGTCTGCCTGGCAGGGTTCCACTCGGCCTGCGCGCCGCACGCCGGGCACGCGTGCTTTTCCTTCGCAACGATCTGACTGGGCGCGTCACTCACGACGCCAGGTACGCGTCGAGCGCCGCCTTGCTGATCCGGTAGCTCGCGCCGATCTTCTTGGCCTTGAGCTCGCCCGATTCGATGATCGCCATCACATCGGATTCCGGGACGCCGATTCGCTTGGCGACGTCGGCCGGCGCCAGCAGGTCAGGCGTCGGTGCGGTTGCCGCCGCCGCGCCCAGTCCGGCACCGCTGGCACCGCCGGGACTGAGTGCGCCCTGCTGCATCATCTGCTGCGCGATGCCGAATCCGACCGCCAGTTCCGCCGCCGTCCCGCCGGCGCCGCCCGATCCGGAGCCCATGCCTTCAGCCATCTGGTACTTCACATAGTCGTTCAGGTTGCCGATCGCCGTCATGCTCGAGCGCTTGTCGATGGCCGCTTCCACCTCTGCCGGCACCGACACGTTTTCGACGATGAAACTGGCGATCTCGAGGCCGTACTTCGCGCCGACGACCGGATTGATGACCGGCAGCAGCGCCTCGCCCAGCTCGGAGTAGCGTGTGGCGACGTCGATCACTGGGACGTGGGCGGTGGCCAGTGCCTCGCTGAACACGCTGACCATGCGCGACCGCATGGTGTCGGCGAACTCGTCCAGGCGGAAATGCTGATCGGATCCGGCGACCTCTTTGAGGAACAGCTGGGGGTTGATGATCCTGAAGTCGAAGGTACCGAATGCCCGCAGCCGCACGACGCCGAAGTCGGCGTCGCGCGCCATGATCGGATTGGCCGTGCCCCACTTGTTGCCCGTGAACAGCCGCGTGACGATGTAGAAGACGTCGGCTTTGAACGGCGAATTGAACCCGTAGCTCCACGATTTCAGCTTCGTCAGGATCGGGATGTTGTCCGTCGTCAGCGTGTGCTTGCCGGGCTGAAACGTGTCACCGAACTGGCCCAGGTACAGGAACTGGGCGACCTGCGATTCGCGCACGATGAGCTGCGCCCCGTTCTTGATCGCCTTGTCCTGGTCCGGAAAACGGAAGGACAGCGTATCGCGTGAATCATCGGTCCACTCGATGACGTCGATGAACTCGCCCTTGATAAAATCCATGAGACCCATCGTGCACGGCTCCCTTCGCTGACCGGTTGAAAAACGACCTGCCGCGATATTTTAGCCTCATCCGTCACTTTAGGGCCCTAACGCTCCGCTCATCGACCGTGCCGCTGGCGGCGCCATTCCCCACACGAGCGTGCCGGCCATCTCAACCGGCGTCCCTGTCGCGTCGCGCACTCCCGCGACTGTTTCAGGCACGTCCGACGCCTGCGGTCCGGCTTGGTGGACGCCTGCCGCGCATTACCTCCGCTTTCTTCACAACGCCGGAGCCATCTGATCGTCACCGACGGGTCGCCGTATGCCCACGATGAGAAAGCGCGTGCCACTTTCGACGTGTGCATCGTCAGAAACGGCCCGTTTCCCTGGCGCAAGCTCCCATTGGGTGTGGCACCGTTTCTGCTAAATATTCATCCGAACACGCGCCGCTTCTGGCGCGACAAGGAGGTCATCGTGCTTTACTACGCGCTGGTTTTTCTGGTTCTCGGACTCGTCGCGGGCGCGCTCGGCGTATCTGGCGTAGCGGCCATCGCGTCTCAGATCGCCTGGGTACTATTCATCGTCGGCCTGGTCCTGATGGTCGTGCACTTTCTCACTGGGCGTCGAACTCTGGCGCCTTGAGCGTGCAACGCTCCTCGCAGCTTCTGCGCCGGCAAGACCACGTTGAGCGCGGGTTGGCGCTTCGGCCGCCTATCACGACGTCCTGCAATGGGACGAGATAGCACCAAGCCGGGCGCGGGGCGTCGATCGGTCGCCGTCGTCGCATGTGCGTCGGCCACTGATCGACGTGTTTCCCGTGCTTGCTTCAACAGGCTACACTCTCCTTCGTGACGTTCTCTCCCTCGCCGAAATCCCATGACTCATCGGACTCCGAAGTGTCCGTCTAGCATCGCCTCTTCATCGACACGCTTCTATGACGTCCATATCTGCCCGTCTTGCGGAGGAACTTGGCATCCGTGTGTCGCAAACCGATGCGGTGATCGAGATGCTCGACGCCAAGTCCACCGTGCCGTTCATCGCGCGCTACAGGAAGGAGGCCACTGGCGGGCTCGACGACACCCAACTGCGGACTCTCGAGGAACGGCTGTACTATCTTCGCGACCTCGAAGAACGGCGCGCGGCGATCCGCAAGAGCATCGAAGAACAGGGCAAACTCTCGCCCGAGTTGGCGGAGGCGATCGCGGCGGCGCACACCAAGGCCCGGCTCGAGGATCTCTACCTGCCCTACAAGCCCAAGCGCCGGACGAAGTCGCAAATCGCGAGGGAGGCGGGCCTCGAGCCCCTTGCGCTGGCGCTCCTGCACGATCCAATGCTCTCGCCCGATGCGGCAGCCGCGGCGTATGTCGACACCCGGAAAGGCATACCCGACGCCGCCGCCGCGCTCGAGGGCGCGCGTTGGATTCTCGTCGACACGTTCACTGAGGATGCGGAGCTGGTCGGCGGACTTCGACAGCTGCTCTGGGACCGCGGCGATTGGACCTCGATCGTCGTCGACGGCAAGCAGGAGGAGGGCGCGAAGTTTTCCGATTACTTCAGCGCGCGCGAACCGCTGAGACGGCTCCCGTCGCATCGCGTGCTGGCGCTGTTCCGCGGCCGCGAGGAGGGCATCCTGCGCCTCAAGGTCGTCCTGCCGCACGACGACCCGGGGGTTGGTCCAACTGAACCCGAACAGCGTATCGCGGCGCGTGCCGGTATCGTCGATCGACGCCGCCCCGCGGACCCCTGGCTCGTCGCGACGGTCCGCTCGACATGGAAGATCAAGATGCTGCCGATGCTCGAGGCTGAGATTGAGCGCCGGCTGCACGACGAGGCGGAGGCCGAAGCGATCCGCGTGTTCGGGCGCAATCTGCGCGATCTGCTGCTTGCGGCTCCGGCAGGCCAGCGAACGACAATGGGGCTGGACCCCGGGATTCGAACGGGCGTCAAGGTGGCCGTGGTCGCAGGAACCGGGAAGCTCCTGGAGACCGCGGTGATCTATCCTCACGAGCCGCGGAAGGATTGGGAGGGCGCGCTGCGCACGCTGGCGCGGCTGTGTCACGCGCACGGCGTGGAGTTGGTGGCCATCGGCAACGGGACGGCGTCGCGCGAAACGGACGCGCTCGTGACGGACTTGATGTCCCGCCATGGCGACCTGCGGCTGACGCGGGTGGTCGTATCGGAGGCAGGAGCCTCGGTCTATTCGGCCTCCGAGCTCGCGGCCAGCGAGTTTCCGGCGCTCGACGTCTCGTTGCGCGGCGCGGTGTCGATCGCGCGGCGTCTCCAGGATCCCCTGGCCGAGCTCGTTCGCATCGACCCGAAGGCGATTGGGGTCGGCCAGTATCAGCACGACGTGAGCCCGGTCCGTCTGGCGAAGAAGCTCGACGCCGTCGTGGAAGACTGCGTCAACGCGGTCGGCGCCGACGTGAACACCGCATCGGTGCCGCTGCTCTCGCGGATCTCAGGACTGAGCGAGTCGATGGCGAAGCACATCGTCGGCTTCCGCGACGAGCACGGCCCCTTTCGCGACCGCACCGAGATTCTGAAGGTGCCGCGGATTGGTGAGCGGACGTTCGTGCAGGCGATCGGATTTCTGCGGATCAACCACGGCCACAACCCGCTCGATCGGTCCGCCGTGCATCCCGAGGCGTATCCGCTCGTGGCGCGGATCGTCGCGCGAACCGGCCTTGCCGTTGGCGAGTTGATGGGACAGGCCAACCTGCTTCGAGCGGTGCGGCCCGAGGAGTTCGTCGACGCGCAGTTCGGCCTGCCGACGGTGAAAGATGTCCTGGCGGAGCTCGAGAAGCCCGGGAGGGATCCACGTCCGCAGTTCCGCACCGCCTCGTTCAAGGAGGGAGTCGAACAGCTCGCTGACCTGATCCCGGGGATGCAGCTCGAAGGCGTCGTGACCAACGTGGCGAACTTCGGAGCGTTCGTCGACATCGGCGTGCACCAGGACGGCCTCGTGCACGTGTCGCAGCTCGCGGACCGGTTCGTGAAGGATCCGCGCGACGTGGTGAAAGCCGGCGACATCGTGACGGTGAAGGTGGTCGCGATCGACCTGAAGCGCAAGCGCATCGCGCTGACGATGAAGCTGAGGGAAACGGGAGGGCCGGCGACGGGTACCAGTGGGCCGGGAGTGCAGCGCTCGCCGGCAACAGCGTCGAAATCGGCCCCGTCCACCTCGATCGCCGCCGCTTTTTCCAAGTTACGGTCGTCGTGACGCGGACGCCGCGCCCGGCTGCTAAGGACCCTGGCGGGAATTAGGCTGCCACCTTCGCCGTCGATGCATCCCGCCGGGCTGCGTTGCTCGTCGCTTGCATACTCCCGGTATGCGGGCTCCTCACGCCTTGCCGGGCGGGCGCCCCGACGCCCAAGTTGACAGCTTAATTCCCGCCAGGGTCCTTAGCCTTGAGCTGCCGCGCGATGAATGCCTTGACCATGGCCTGAGCGCGGTCGGTCTGCGGTCCCGGTGTGGCGACCCATTCGTGCTCGCAGCCCTCGAACACCTGGAACTGGCACTCGCCGCCGGCTGCCTTGTAGGTCGCGACGAATTTCTCCTGAACGGCCGGCCGCATGTTGTCGTCGAGCGCGCCTTGCATGATCAGCATCGGCACCATGGTGATCGGCTCGTGCCGTTCGAGGATCTCCTGCGGATTGCTTTCGTGGATCGTCTCCCAGGGAGTGAAGAAGACGGTGTGGTTCTTGACCATGGCGTCGCGCTTCATCTTTTCCGCGTTCTGGAACCGCGCGTACGGATCGCTGATCGGAGAGCGCATCGCCAGGTACGCCACGGTCGCGTCGACGTTGGCGGCAGCCCCGGATAGCGGGATGGCGTTGTAGCGTGCGTCGCGCGGACGCATCGCCAGTAGTTCGGCGACGTGCCCGCCGCTCGAGCTCCCGTAGATGCCGACCTTCGAAGGCAAGCCGCTCCAGCGGGGCGCATTCGATTTCAGCCAGCGGACGGCGTAGTTGGCGTCTTGCACACACGCCGGGTACGGCGATTCCGGCGCCAGCGTCATGTCGATCGCGACCACCAGCAGGCCGCTGGCGGCCAGCGCCCGGTCCATCGGCTCCTCGGCGTGCCGGTCTTTATTGTTCCAGGCGCCGCCGTGCAGATCGAGCACGGTCGGGAAGGGGCCTGCGCCCTTTGGCTGATAGATGCGGGCCATCAGCGTCCGCCCGGCCCGAGTGCGCCTCAATTCAACTTCGCTGACCGTCACCTCGAGCTTCGCCGTGGGGTCGTAGGAGGCGCCCACGTCGGCCGCAGGAGACGCTGCTGCCGCTGCGACAAAGCGGGATCTCGAGGCCACCGCGATCGCTGGTAGACCGGCCGCACCAAGTGCGGTCATTTTCCTGAGAAATTCCCGTCGTCCAGAAGACCGTCCAGAAGACCGTCCAGAAGCGCGCCCGGAAGAATGCCTGTCCATGCCGACCTCCTTGCTCAAGTGCCCGACTCCGCTCGATGCGCCTACACTATCCGACACTTGCCGGGATGTCGGCAAGAGCGGTGATCTAGGGCCTTACGTGCCGGCGCCCTATAATCCACGACGAGCGACTGGGCTCCCGCATGCGTTTTCGGCGTTCGCGCAAGTCATGCCCATGGGCAAAAGGGGCGGGGGAGTAGGGGCATTGTCATGAGATCAAGGTTCTTCTACGCCGCGCTGACTGCGGCGGTCGCCGTGCTGGCCTCCGCGCGCCCCGAGGGTCAGGGCGCTGCCCTGGCGACTCCGGGCTTCCACCACCTGCATCTCGGATCGACCAACCCCGACGCCGCCATTACGTTCTACACGAAAACCTTCCCCTCGACTTCGACCGCAACATGGGGGGGCATGCCCGCCCTGCGCTCGCCCAACAACGTGCTGGTGCTGTTCACCAGGATCGATCAGCCGGCGGCCACTCAGCCGCAAACCGCGATGTGGCATTTCGGCTGGCATGTCGTCAACGAGCGTGCCGCGCTCGTCAGGATGCGCGCCGACGGGGTTACCGTCCTCCCGCTGTATACCAACGACGAGGGCGGCACGGTGGCTATCAGCAGCGATACCTTCCCAGGCAGCGGCGGCGTGCTCGGTCTCACGAAGAGCCAGCTTGCCGAAGCGATCCGGACCAACGTCAAGCCGGCGGGTACGGCCGGCTTTGCCTACATCCGCGGACCGGACGATGCACTGATCGAAGTGCAGGGCGACATGCCGGCGGAACGCTTCAACCACGTCCACATGTACCAGGAAGATCCGTTCTGCGCCCAGCTGTGGTACCAGAAACACTTCGGCGCGCCCGCCTCACCGCCGCGGCCGGGCGCTCCGATTGAAGCCCCGCGCACGGACGCGAACTGCCGGGTTCCTCGTGGGCCGGATCGCACGTGGCCGGCCCTTGAAGTGGAGGGGACCTACCGCACACCGTCGGCCGGCGTGCTGTTCGGCGACGTGGCGATGAACTGGTACATGCGGCAGGGCGGCGCGCCGCTGGCAGGCACGCGCGGCCACTTGATGGATCACGTCGGGCTCAGCGTGTCGAATCTCGACGCGTGGATCAAGAAACTCGGTGACGAGGGCGTGACGCTGCTGGGCAGTCCATATCGGCTCGGGCAGACGCGCGCCGTACTCGTCGAAGGGCCCAGCCGGGAGGCGATCGAGCTGGTCGAAGTGAAGTAACCAACTCGTCGACTCTCTCCCTGCCGCGACATCAAGCGACAGAAGCGGTAACGAACTCAGTTTCTTACGTCAACCACCGAGGTCATCGAGATCACCGAGAAAGTGATCTCGAGGCGGACCTGCCACGGTCCGGCCATAAAGCCGGAACACCACGTACTACTGGAAAACGCACGCGTTGACGACATCAACACGCAATGCCGACCGTGCGAGCGCCGCCGCATCCCAGGTTGGATCCGTCGACCTGCGAATGCACAAGGCGTGCGTAGACGCCGTCGCTGGCAAGCAATTCGCGATGGGCGCCTTGTTCGACCAATTCGCCGTTGTCCAACACCAGGATCAGATCGGCGGCAGCGACCGTGCTCAGGCGATGCGCCACGACAATCGTCGTGCACCGCAAGGCGCGCAGTTCGTGATTCACGTGAGCCTCGGTGACCGCGTCGAGCGCATTGGTCGCCTCGTCCAGTACCAGGATCGAGGGTTTCCTGGCCAGAACGCGGGCAAGCGCCAGACGTTGACGCTGCCCGCCGGACAGGCACGCGCCGCCCGACGCCAGCAGGGTGTCATACCCGAGAGGCATCCGAACGATGTCGTCGTGAATGTGCGCGAGCGTCGCCGCTTCGACAACCGCCTCCATGCCGATCGACGGGTTGCCGAGCGCGATGTTCGAGCGAACGGAGCCGCCGAACAGATAGGGCTGCTGCATCATCACGCCGAACTGCCGACGTACCGAGCGGAGATCCAATTCGGCGAGGTCTGCCCCGTCGTACAGCAGGCGACCGGAGGCAGGCGCATACAAGCCGACCAGCAGTCGGGCAAGCGTCGATTTTCCAGCGCCGGATCGACCAACGATGGCCACGTGCTGGCCGGGCTGAATGTCCAACGAGACATCCCGAAGCGCGAGCGGGCCAACCTGGCCATAGCGGAAATCGACGTGTTCCAGTCGGATCTGGCCGCGAAGCCGGTCGGGCTGCCGGACCTTCGAGCCGTCCTGCTCGGGCGGCGCCTCGAGGACGTCATCGAGGCGCTCGACGTAACTGCCGAGCAGTTGAAACTGGCCCGCTGTCGTCACGAGCGTGGCCAGGGGGCTGAGGAATCCTTCCGCCACCGCGCTGACGGCCAGCATCGTGCCGAGGGTGAGTTCGCCGTTCAAGACCTTCAGTCCCCCGAAGCCGAGGAGGATCAGCGGCGATCCAAGCCGCAAGGCGTTGGTGGTGGCCTCGATCAACGCGCCGAGCTGGCCACGAGCGATCGACACGTTCAGCACGTCGACGAACAGGTCCGACCAGCGGTCGACCGCGGCCTGCTCGACGCCCATCGCCTTCAGCGTTTCCATGCCGGTCAACATTTCGAATTGATAGCCCTGCGCCGCCGCCTGCGTCTGCAGGTTCGCGGACATGAATTCACGCTGGCGCCGCCAGGTCAGCAGGACGACTGCCGCCTGCAGGCCGCCGAGGCTTAACGCCACCATGGCGATCGGCACGCTGATCGCAAACAGGATCAGCAGGTAGAGCGTGACGAACCCGCCATCGAGCAACGCCGACAGCACACCCGCCGTGATGATTTCGCGCACGCTCGCGTTGCTGTTGAGCCGCATCATCAAGTCGCCCGCCGAACGTTGTTGAAAGAAGCCGTACGGCAGCGCGGCGAGGTGTTCGACGAATCCGAGCGTCATCCGCGCGTCCACCAGCGTGCGCACGTGCAGGAGCAAATGCGCCCGGATCAACGACCCCAGGAAGTGAAAGACGATGAACGCGGCAAGGGCGCCGCCCAGCACCACCAGCAGGCCGTAGTCGTTCTTGGGGACCACGCGATCCACGAGCGCACCGGTCAGGATCGGCAGCGCGAGGGCAAAGCATTGCAAGAGCACCGAAATGACCGAAATCCGAGCCCACAGCCCGGACTCGCCCAGCACCTCCTGGAGATAGCGCCATGCCGACTTGCGCGGCGCAGCCATCGGCTGAAACGTCTCGCCGGGCTCGAGGACGAGAGCGGCGCCCGTGAACGATCGCCGCAGTTCGGCGATCGTGACCGAACGGCGTCCGTACGCCGGATCGATGATCTGCACGCCGCGTCCGCCGACACGCTCGAGCACGACGAAGTGACTGAAATCCCAGTGAAGGATGCACCCCGGGGGCAGATACTTGAGATCGTCGACCTCCACTCTGACGCCGCGACCCCGCAGTCCGTACTGACGGGCGACGTTCAACAACGACAGCGCCGTGGTGCCTTCGCGCCCGCCGCCGAGCGACGCCCGCAGATCGTCGATCCGAACGGCTTTCCCGTAAAACGCGAGAATCATCGCCAGGCACGCTGTGCCGCATTCGGCCTCGGTGAGCTGCCGCACGACCGGAACTCGACCGGGTGCACGTGCCACTCCGAGCCGCTTCAGCGCCGGAAATGCCTCCACGAGCCGCGAATGAGTGGACGGCCTACGAGTCGACATGACGGAACACCGATTTCAGCGCGGGAATGATGCTCAGGATCATCGGTTGGCGGCGCAAGTGCGCGTCGACCGTCCCGAGCATTCCCTCGTAGTACGACAGCGACATGCCGTCCGCCCGGAAGGTGTTCGACGGCAGCCGCGCCTTGACGAGAACGGCGGGCCCGGTGATTGGCACGGCATCGGCTATTTCCTGCCCGAGGAACTGCCGCACCTCGGCTGGTCCGACAATCTCATCGCCCACCGACTGGATCACGACGTCGCGGTAGGCGTATCGGTAGCCGGTCAGCTCCAGGCGCATCTCGGTTCCGCTCTGCAGCAGCGGCCGGGCATGGCCGGGCAGCATCGCGACCACGACCCAGCGCATGTCGTCGCCGACAAGAGACAGGACCGGATCACCCGGCGTCAGGTGTTGTCCCGGTCGAATCCGAATGTCGCTGACGATGCCCGCGTGCGGCGCTTTGAGCGACTGCTCCTCGAGACGACTCTGCGCCAATTGGCGTTCAGCGCGCAGCGTCGTCAACGAGGCGCGTGCGGCCTGGTCAGCGGGCTCGCGGAGGAACTTGATCATCTGGAGGTCGAACTCGCGATTCAATCGATCGAGCTCGGCGGCCCGGTCGGCCAGGTACAGCGTGACCAACACCCCGCCTGCGGCGACGCGCTGGCCCGGCTGGACGTTGACCGAGGCGACGGTGCTCGCGGTCGGCGCAGTGACCGACGTTCGGCCTTCGACACGAACCACGGCGGGGCCGGTCGCATACTCGGTCATGGTGCCGAACATGGCGTACGCCGCAGTCGCCCCAATCACGACCAGGAGCAGCCAATACGCCGCCGGGATCCATTCGGGCGAGATCCGCAGGATGTCGCCGCCACCCTGGTAGCCCGCATGGTGATGGTGGAGTGCTTCCGCACGAAAGAGTTCAGTGGATGGTTCGATCATGTCCGGTCCCCCCGTCGCGATCTGAGATGCTGGGATGTGCGCTGGCGGCGCCGCGGCCGAGATGGTTCGGATTCGCGGCCAGCAGGACTCGTGCGATCGCTCCGGATGGAATGGCGGCCGTGCGGCCTGCGTTGCCGGTGAGCCGCGCCTCGACGACCACCATCCGCAGCGCCGCGTCGATCTCGGGAGCAATGCGCTCAATCACGCCATCGACCGTGACGCCGGCGGACGCGACACAAACGACTACCTCCCGGCCCACCGCCACGCCGGCCGCCTCCTCCTCTGGGACGGCGAACCGAATCACCAGACTGGCCTGACTGATGACCCGGACGATCGGCGCGCTCCGGCTGACCGTGGTGCCCGAATCCACATACCGCGCCGCGATCGTGCCGTCAAACGGCGCGATGATCTGCGTGTCTCGCAGCGTCTCTTTCAGCTGTTCGATCCGCGCGCGCTTCCCGGCCAGGTCCGCAACCGCGCTCCGCAGGCGTGCCGCCGCCACTTTCTCCTGCGACTCGGCGGCCGTCAGTTGCTCTCGCGGGACGAGCTCCGGGATCAGGTGAAGCCGCGCTCGCCGGTCGGACGCGTCCTCCAGCTCGACGACCGAACGATCGTGTTCGGCTTCGGCCCCTCGCAGCGAGGCTTCCGCCATCGCGAGATCGCGTGCAACCGAACGGCTGTCCAGTTGAGCAATGGCCATTCCGCCCGTGACGTGATCGCCGACATGGACGTTCAACCGTTCAAGCGTTCCGTCGAACCTGGCGGAGAGCTCGACCGACTGGAGCGCGACCACGACACCGAGAAAGCCGGCGTCGGCGATCTCTTCGGATCGGCGAGGACCTTCCGCGGCCGGGCTGTTGTTCTCTGACGCTGCAGGCGGACGGGGTTCGGCGTGGGGTATCGGGCTTAGCAGCCCGTGGTAAAGGTCTGGCTGCATTCGACGAGCGATGGGTCCTCGTTGGCTGCGTTGCTCCTCGCTCAAATATTCCCGATATTCTTGGTCGTCGCGCCTTGCCACCGGGGCGCCTCGCCCGTCTCGGTGCGACGCCAGACCTTCACCACGGGCTGCTAGGCTGGACACAATGACCGGCGCGCTCAGCCCAAGAGTGGTGACGACAGCGCCGGCGCCCAGCAGCAGTCGGGTGATCATCGGTCACCGCATTCCGGCGCACTCGCGACTCCGGCGCTGGACGAGCGATCGGCGCTCGTTCCCGGCAGCGAGCATTGCGAGTGGGCGCTCGGTCGAGGGTACGGCCGCGATCGGTGAATGCCGGCGCGTCCGCGTCCGAGCAGTTCGGCCATTGCTGCGGTGAGCGGGAGGCCGGTGAGAATTTCGACGTAGAGATATTGCCCCATCGGGTTCAACTCGAGAAAGACGTACTCGCCCTCGTCCGTCAGTTTCATGTCGATCGTGCTGAAGACCAGTCCCAGCTGACCGACGAGCGCCAGCAGACGCTGCGACACGTCGGTGGGAAGCGTGTGCGGGCGATAGGGGGTCTCGAGATCGAGCCGTCCGTCGATGAGGCCGGACGCCGGTCGGAACTCGGCGGCGAAGATGTGCTCGCCGATGACGGTGAGCCGCAGTTCGCGGCAGTCGGTGACCGTCTCCTGGAAGATCGTCGGCGCAAGCACGAGGTCGTCGAGCACGTCGCGATCGGATGCCGACCATTTCTTCGTCGGCAGGAAGCGATGCCTCGGCGGTGAGAGCGCCTTGTGCACCACGCGGTGCTCGTGTTGCTCGACGAACGCGGCGGCCGCGGCAGGGTCGTTGGTGATGAGCGTGTCGGGGATGCGGAGGCCGAGCGTTTCGGCGAGCCGGAGCTGAAGCGGTTTCACGGCCGCATGCTGCCGATCCGGATCGTTGACGAACCATGCCCCGGCGAGCGACGCGAACACGCCCGAGATCATCTCGGTCCATTCGCGTTGGATATAGGTTTGATCGCTGACCGGGTGTCGCGCCCCGACCGGCGGAAGAAAGCGTCGGCGGTGCCACACCGTGTCCACCGCGTCCAGCGCAATCGGCTCCCCGTCCACGCACGTCCACGTGCTGCCGCGGCGTTGCCCGGCGCGGAACTGGAGCCGGCCTTCGTTCGCCAATCGTGACGAGTCGACGAACCGGAACGGCTGGCCCATCTTCTCGAGGTCCTGCGCGACGCACTGGGCGTGGACGTCGTTTCGCGGCGCGACGATGAGGATCATGACAGGCGCTCCTTGAATCCTCGCGCGGCGAAGAAGGCGTCTTCGCGCTTCTTCATGGCGGCGTCCGCTTTGAAAACGGCCGTCGGGCGCGTGGCGAGCGAAAAGGGGACCTCGCGGCGCCACAGGACATCCCGATAGACGTCCGCGGAGCCGATGCCCATCAGGCGGGCGCCTGGCTTGAGCGTGACTCGGGCGGCGATCGCGTGGCCTTCGGTGAGGCCGCACGGCAACGGTATCTCCTCGAGGTTGAGCAGGTCGTCGGCCTCGAAGTCCAGGCAGTATGGACCCAGGATCACCCGGACCCGGTCGTTCTCTCCCCTGACGAGGAGTGCTTCGATGACTATCGGCTGCACGCAGACCTCCTGATGGCCGGAGCGAAAGCCCCCGTCCAGCCAGCCGCGCCGGCCGAACAGGGGCACGACGGGTCACGCAGCAGTCAGTCGCAGCAGTCGTCCGCACAGCCACCCGAACATGAGTCCGAGCGTACCGCCGCCATCCGCTGGCCGCCGACAACGGCCGCGAGCTCCGAGTCATCGAGGGCTCGGACGACTCCGCCCGAGAGTGTCACCGTCTTGGTCTCGCGAAGTTTTGCCAACAGTTCCTTCTTCATGGCCTTCTCCCTGGATTGCGCGACGTGGGTGCGTCGCGATGTGCGTTACGGCAACGGCCGCCTCAGGTTGAAGCGGGCGTTGTCTGTATAACGACCGCCCCACGGGAACGGAACAACTCGAAGAAGGCCGACTCGCTGACCGTGGCCCGTTTCAACTCAAGGGGAAGGCAGGGATGGTGGAGAAAGTGAGTCTCAAGCCTGAAGTCCCGAGGCTGCAGACTTCCAACTTTTGGACTTGAAACTTGACCAATGAAATGGGCTCTAAGAGCCCTAACCGCGCGCGCCGGCTCGTTCACCGCGCGGGGTCATCAGGCCTGCCGAATGCAGGCTGAGCAGGAGAGGCCGGCGCTCCTTGATCAGGTCCGCCAGCGTCCAGCGATCGAGCGCGGCGATGAAGGCCTTGGCTGCCTGGGACAGCGCATCGCGGAGCACGCACGATTCGTAGATGGGGCAGTGTTCGCTGCTCGGGGACATGCACGGAGCAATCTGGAAGTCGGGCTCGGTGATCGCCGCCACTTGACCCAATCGGACGGACGCCGGCTCACGCGCCAACCGCAGCCCGCCGGAACGCCCGCGAACAGTCTGAAGGTAGCCGTGCGCCGCCAGCGTCTGCGCGACCTTGTTCAGGTGCGCCGCGGACAGATCGAAGTCGGACGCGACCTCGCCGATCGTCGTGAGCGACGGCGCTCGCAGCGCGGCGTGAATCAGCATCCGGAACGCGTAGTCGGAGTGTTTGGACAGACGCACGAGGCTCCTTCAGTGAAGCGGACTACTTGACAGGGTAGCACCGCGCATGCGTAAAGTATCATTCTAAATACCACTTTGGCGTGCTCCGAGGGAGGCGCCGCGAACGAGGAGACCAATGTATACGACGTCTTGGAAATCGCTTGGGGTAGCGTTGCTGGTCGCGGCCGGCACCGTGTCGGGATTGCGGGCGGCCGGAGTGGATGCCTCGCTCTACGAACGTCTCGGCGGCCAGCCCGCGGTGCGCGCCGTCACCGGTGGCCTGGTCGATCGTATTTTGTCGGATTCGCGGGTGAACAAGTGGTTTGCCCACGCCGGATCCAGTCCCGAGAACACCGCGGCCTACAAGACCATGCTGTACGCCTTCGTCTGCCAGGCCACCGGAGGCCCGTGTCAGTACACCGGTCGCGACATGGTCACCGCCCACAAAGGACGGGCCGTGACCGGCGAGGCGTTCGACGCCGTCGTGCAGGATCTGATTGCCGTGCTCGACAACCTGAAGGTGCCGGCAAAAGAGAAAGGGGAGTTGCTGCAGATTCTCGGACCGCTGAAGGCATCGATCGTCCAGAAATAGCCGCGTCGTCGATGTCGCTCCGGCTCGCGATTTGGTTCCGGACCGGGCAGCTACCCGAGTCGTCGGTGCGAATGGATCAGCCCGTTGCCGAGTACTCGGGGACGTCCTCGCAAAGGGGAAAGAAGTCTTCGAGACCGTCTCCAGCGATGGACAGGGCCATGCGTTCGAGTCGTTGCTGGCGCGCGGCCACCTGCGCCGAGGGCGACAGCCCGACGCGCTCCGCGACCTGCTTCCAGCGGTAGACCCAATCGTGGCGCCGGAGCGAGTTGACGACGTTGTTCCTGCGTATCTGGGCGACCCTGACGGGCGCCGACTCCAGTTCGGCGATGACCGCGGCAATCTTCGCGCCATTGGTCGGTGTCGGAACGACCGCATCGGGCCAGTCGAACGAGCGGTCGTAGGCGGCGCAGGATGGCGCCAGGCCGAGCATCACGGCCCCGCCGGCCGCTCCCTCGAACAGGCGCGATCCAACCTCGTGCTGTCCTCCCGTCTCGGCCAGCGACTCGAACTTGGGCGGGTAGGCGACGAAGTATCGGCTGCGCTTGATCTGATTGGCCAGCAGAACGCGGTGCTCATGCGGATCGATGACTGAAAAGTCGGTCGTCGTGTCGTAGACGTAGAACATCTCCCCACGCTCACCCTGCGACAGGAGTCGCTCGTGCATGGTCGGGTGCCGCCGTCCGATGTTGTACACGTCGATGTGACGCACCGGGTTCGAGGGATACGGACTGAACAGGACCGTGTCGATTCCGAGCGGCAGGTAGTGGCAGGGACGTCCCGTGGCGGCCTGAATGGCGGCGACGCTGGATTCCAGAGTTGAAAAGATGCAGTCGAACTTGCGCAGGATCTCGAGGTCCCGCCGGTGGGCCGAAATCTGGCCAGGCCACAATTCCTCGATGACGCAGACCGTTCGCCGGCAGCGGTCGTGCAGACCCTCGACGAGCGCCAGGTATCGCAAGTCGCGAGGATTTGCGCAGAAGGCAAAGAACAGATCGTATTCCCGGCCGATTCGGATCGGGCCGTCGACCCGCGGTGCTTGACGCCGCAGGATTGTCGTGAGGGATCGGCCTATTCTGGATGCGCTGTCCTCTGGCCGTCGGGGAGCGATGACATCGACGCTTTCGCAGCCGCTGATGACATCCTCGAACTCGTACCCCGGGCAGCGTGAGACATGACGCGTCAGGTTTCGCATCGAGAACAGCAGAATCCGTCCATCGGTCGTCTCGGTTGGGCTCGTGCCTCGCATCACGTTCGTGTCTTTCCGTCGAGCACGCACCGGTCCACTGGTGCATGGTCGATCCAAACAGGCATTGGAGGCGTTCGCTGCGTTGCCGCCTCTACCCCATGAATCGACATCCGGCGACATAACTTGAGGCTCGCCTCGCGGGCAACGCGCGCCCCGGGCCCCCCGATGCGCGTTGCCCAGCCCAGCCGGACTTTCACGACGGCTGTCAGGCCGCGCCAGTCACGATTGTGGATTCGAGCGCGGATCCTCTTTACGGATGACCGGGCATCGTCCGTTTTCCGTCCACGATGGCCGGGAAGTCCTTGACCTCGTCGTAGACCTCGGTGATGAAGCGGTCCTTGCTCTGCTGGGTGTCGCCCTGCGTCGTCTTGTCATACGGCGCTGTCAGGTTCGCCGCCAGAACCGCTTTCAGGGATTTTCCCTGATCGCGCAGCGCCTTGACCCTCGCCATGACGTCCACCAGCATCGCGCGATAGGGGGTCAGATCCTGCTTCTTCACGAGCGTGCCGTGGCCGGGAATCAGCGTCGTGTCCGGACCAGCCAGTTTCTGGATGAGATCCACCGCATCGAGCATGCCTTTGATGGAGCCGCCATTGGCCTGGTCGGCGAAGGGGTAGCCGAAGTTGCGGTAGAAATCCTCGATGTAGATCACGTTGGCGTTGCGGAAGCGCACGATGGTGTCGCCGGCCGTGTGCGACGGCATCATCGGAATGAAGTCCACGACTTCACCGTTCATGTTGAAGGTGAGCGCCGGCTGCCCCGGCGCGGCGGCGTTGTAGCGATATGTCGAGACCGGAATGCCGGCTGCATCGGGCGGCGCGCCGGGCTGGCCGTTGGCACGCGGCGGCGGTCGCAGCATTTCGTTGCGCAGATCGTCCTGCGAGAAAATCAACGCGCCCTGCTTGGCGAAGAACGCGTTGGCGCCGGTATGGTCGCTGTGCACGTGGGTGTTGACCAACACCTTGATTGGCTCGTTGGTGAATGACCGGATCGCCTGCAGCGTCTTTTCGGCCACCTGTCTGTTCTGGGTGTCCACCATCAGGACGCCATCCGGCCCGAACAGCGCCATCGCCCTGCCGCCCGACGCATCGGGGTGGGCCGGATCAAGGCCTTGCGAACCGTGCAGCACGAACAGATTCGGCGACATCTTTTCCGTGACGCGAATCTCGATTCTGTCCCACGGCGTTTGATAGCCTTCGGGGAATGTATACGGGCCCTTTCCCGGTGGGATCAGCGTCGAGGGATACTCCGCTCGTTGCGCACTCGGCATCACGGCGGCAACCGCGAAGGTCACAGTCAGCAGCAGCTTCGCCCGCATGTTCATCATCTTGCTCCCTGTCGCTTCCCGTCAGACCGGATGGCGTGCCGACATTATCGCTCCCATGCCCGGCCCGATGAACTTCGCGGACGGATTGTTCGCGCCGCACTTTCCCGTTCCACCAGAGCCGGTTCGGACGTAGAGTGTGTCTCGCTCGAGGTCGGGTCCACGGGCTGCCAAACCATTCCGTAGCGCGCGTGTCACATCTCGCGGGGAGGAGAGCAGGCCATGAGACTGGGACGATTGCTGGTGTTCGTGGGTGTGGTGCTGGCAACTGTCGGGACGGCCCAGGCGCAGGAAGCGGCCTTGATCGGCTCGGTGACCGATTCGACCGGCGCGGTCCTGCCCGGTGTGACCGTGACTGCGCAGCACGAGGCGTCAGGAAACACGTTCGTCGCGGTGACCGATGAACGCGGCGCCTATCGTATTCCCGCGCGGGTTGGCGGCTACCAGATCAGCGCGGAGCTCCAGGGCTTCAACATGGTGCAGCGCCGCCGCGCCGAGCTGCTCGTCGGGCAGACGGTGGTGGTGAATCTGCAGATGGCGATTGCGGGCGTCGCCGAGACCGTCACGGTCAGTGGGGAAGCGCCGCTGCTCAACGTGACCGCGTCGAGTCTCGGCGGCAACATCGACCCGCACCAGGTGCAGGAGCTGCCGGTCCAGGGCCGGAACTGGATGGCTCTCGCGATGCTGGCGCCGGGCAGCCGGATGACGTCGGACACGGCCAACGCGCCGATCGCCAACAGGGGCGCCTCGGGCGACGTCCGGCAGTACCAATTCAACCTCGACGGCCAGCAGGTGACCTCGGAGATGGGCTTCGGGAATCAACCGCGATTCAGCCAGGAGTCGATCGGGGAGTTCCAGTACATCTCGAACCGTTTCGATGCGACGCTGGGCCGATCGTCGGCCGTGCAGGTGATCGCCGTCACCAAGTCCGGCGCCAACGCGTTCGCCGGTTCGCTGCGCGGCAACTTCCGCGACAGCGGCCTCAATGCGCCCGATCCGGTGCTCCACCGGGTCGTGCCGATCGACAATCGTCAGCTCGCCTTCACCCTGGGCGGGCCGATTCTCAAGAACCGCCTCCATTTCTTCGTCCACGACGACTACGAAGGCGAGCCGAAGACCAGCGTCTGGAACACGCCCTACCCAGCGTTCAACGTCGAGCTCCACGGCAGCGAGACGGTCAAGATGGGTGGCGGCAGGGTGGACTTCCAGTTCTCGCCGGGCATCCGCCTGATGGGCAAAGTGACCGACGCCGAGCACTGGCAGCCGTTTACGGCGGGCGACACCAACCATCCCGCCGCCACCGGCTCGACCCTCGAGACCAACAGGGAGTATCTGTTCACGTTGACGCAAGTGCTCAACCATCGCGCCGTCAACGAGCTGTCCGCGGGAAAAACCAGATGGATCTTCAGGAACGCGAACCTCACGAACTGGTCGCAGCACTGGCAGGCGCCAAACGGCGTCACCACGGGTTCGCCGCGGATCACGTTCAGTGCGTTTTCAATCGGCGGCAACACCTTCTACCCGAGGCATGGGGCGCAGGACAACTGGAGCGTGCGCGACAACTTCGCGCTCTCCTACGAAGCGCACGGACGCCACGACATGAAGGCCGGCGCCGATCTCGTCTACATGGTCGACGATGGGAACAACTGCCAGTCGTGTATGGGCGTGATCGACGCCCGCGGCGGGACGCCCACCGCGACGCAGCTTCAGTCGTGGTTCCCCGATCCGTGGAACGCCGATACCTGGAACCTCGCGGCGATCTCGCCCCTCGTGCGGACCTACAGCATCGGCGTCGGCGACTATACGACCCACGATATCCGCCCGCAGTTCGGCTCCTGGATTCAGGACGACTGGCAGATCGCGTCGAAGCTCACGTTGAATCTTGGCGTGCGCTACGACCTGAGCCTCAACGCGAACGGCAACGACTACGCGGTGCCGCCGTTTGTCGGGGCGGGGCGTCCCGCCGACAAGAACAACCTGCAACCGCGTCTGGGCTTTGCCTTCCGGCTGAACGATCGCACCGTGCTGCGCGGCGGATCGGGCGTCTATTTCTCCACGCCGCTGCAGATCGATACGTTTTTCATGGCCCAGATCGATCGGCTCGTCGTCGTGCAGTACACCAATGACGGCCGGCCCGACTTCGCCGCCAACCCGACCAACGGGCAGCCGCTGCCGAGCGTCGCCCAGGGTCAGCAGCAATTCTGCAACGTCCGCAACGTCCCCGGGTGCCTGCGTCGATCGCTGCAGGAACTGGTGGCGCCGGCAGACTACTCGACGGATCTGGCGCGGACCTGGCAATCCTCCTTCGGCTTCGAGCGTCAGTTGGGCCGCACGGTGGCGGTCGAGGCGGACTATGTCTACGCGCAGGGCCGGAACGAGAAGGACATCATTTCCAACATGAACCTGACGTTCAACCCCGCCACCGGCACGAACTATCCGTTCTCGGACATCACCCGCCGGGCGTATCCTGATTTCGGCTCGATCTCGATGCTGGTTCGCATGGGCCAGTCCAGCTATCACGCGCTGCAAACGGCGATCACCAAGCGGCTCGGGAATCGCTGGCAGGGGTCGGCGACCTACACGCTGTCGGGACTGTGGGATGCGTATCCGTCGGCATTCAGCGGCGTCCAGCCGGTGTCGTTTGCCACTGCTCCCGACCTCGGCGGCGAATGGTCGCTGTCGTCGGGCGACATGCGCCACCGGATGGTGTTCAACGGCATCTGGCTGGTGGGACGTGGCTTCCAGATCAGCGGGATCTTCTACACCGGGATCGGCGAGCGGGCGACGACCACCTACGGATCAGACGTGCGGGTGATTTCCGGTGTCGGCGGTCCCGAGTCGTCGAGCCGGCTGCGCGCGCGTCCGGATGGCACCATCGTCGGGCGCAACGACTTCACGCAGCCGCCGCGGCGAAAAATCGATCTGCGCATTCAGGAGCGAATTCCGCTGCCGCATCACATCTCGCTCGACGCCATCGCCGAGGTGTTCAACGCGTTCAATTCGCCGAACTGGACGATCGCCACGGTCGAGACGAGTCCGCAGTACGGCCAGGCGACGTCGGGATCGAATCGCACCGCCCAGGTCGGCTTCCGCTTGACGTTCTGAGACGTACGAGGCGAAAAAAGACCGTTCACCGCGGAGACCGCACAGACCGCGGAGAAGAACGGAGCAGTCTCGGTGGTAGCAGGCAAATTGGACAGTAGGGCAGGGTCGCCGGAATTGAGCTCCGAGGGAGATCACGATGCCATCCGCAGCTCGCATGAGCGCGCCGCTCGCCGTCAGTGCCGTCGTCGCCGCTCTGGCTCTCGCCGCGCACGCCCAGGGCACCAGGGATACGCCGTACCCCAAACCATCCGCGCTCCCGAATCCGTATCGTCTCGAGCAGGGTTGGCCGACCCTGCCGGCGAGCATGAAGGGTCCGAACGGACATCAATGGGGTGAGGTCATCAGGGTGCATGTTGCGCCCAACGGCAATGTCTGGGTGTTTCACCGGTGTTTCCACGACAAGCCGTCAGGCGATGCAACGTGTCTCAATCGAGGTGAGGCGAACCCGCCGATTCTGGAATTCAGTCCGGCAGGCAAGCTTCTGAAAAGCTTCGGCGTGGGGCTCTTCGCGCATCCACACGGATTTACCGTCGACAAAGACGGGAACCTGTGGGCGACTGACACCAATGACACCGAGACGATCCTCGGCATGCCCGCCAAGAACGCCAAGGGCGTGACGATGGGCCATGAGGTGTTGAAGATCAGTCCGACCGGCCAGGTGTTGATGACGATCGGCCAGGAAGGCGTGGCAGGGAATGGACCATATACGTTCGACCGGCCGACCGGCGTGGCGGTTGCGGCGAATGGCGACGTGTTCGTGGCGGATGGCCATGCGCCGAACAAGTCGAACAGCGCGCGGGTGGTGAAATATTCGCCGCAGGGCAAGTTCATACGGGAGTGGGGGCGCCTCGGATCGGAGCCAGGCAATTTCAGGGAGCCGCACGATATTTTCGTCGGCGGGTCCAAAGGGTATGTGTACGTTGCCGATCGCCAGAACAATCGCGTCCAGGTGTTCGACCAGGATGGCAAGTTCATCGCCGCATGGAAGCAGTTCGGTCAACCGAGCTCGGTCTATGTCGACAAGCGCGACAACCTTTTCGTGGGCGCGATCTACCAGAGCGCCGACGCTCAATCTCGAGGTCAATCGGTTACCGGGCCGACCACGGGCGCGAATGACCGGGCGATCGTCGTCGGGAACGCCCTCACGGGCGAGCTCAAGTACTTGATTCCCGATCCGGGCGATCTGAGCAAGATGACGGATACGGGAACGTCGGCGTCGGGCATTGCGGCAGACGACCGGGGCAACATCTACGCAGCCGACGTCGGTCTGAACAACTTGAGGAAATACGTCAAGGTTCAATAGGTAAAATCGACGCCATGGAACACGCCCGCGCTTTTTTCGACCACTTGAACCACGCCTACAACGCTGTCCACAAGGCGAAGGAAGATCTGTTCTGGGCCACCTACATGGCCATCAGCGACGACCGCGCAGGTTTTACCCGCGCGGAGAACGCCTACAAGGACTTCATCTCCGACCCGTCGAATCTGCAGGCGACACGCGACCATCTAGCGCGTCTGCAGGCCGTGCCGGCCAGCGCGGCGCGCGATGCCCTGGTGCACGGCTTGAACGGATGGCGGGCGTTGTTTGAAGCCAACATCATCGACAGCGACGAAGGTCGCGCGCTGATGCGCGCGATTGTCGAAGCCGAGTCGGAGTTATTTGCCAGGAAGCGCGAACTGCAACCGCGTCACATCAACGAGCACGGGGAGTCGGAGGTCGCGACGCTCGGCATGCTGGCCACCAATCAGAGCACCAACCCGGTGGAAGAGCGGCGCCGCAGCTCTTTGGAAGCCTTCCGTGAGATCGAGCGGTGGGTGCTGGAGAACGGGTTCCTTGACCTCGTCAAGCTGCGCAACCGCTTTGCCCGCGCCCTCGGCTTCGACAACTACTTCGATTTCAAGCTGCTCAAGAACGAACGCATGACGTCGGAGCAACTCTGGCGCATCCTCGACGATTTCGTGGCGCGCACCGACGCGACCAATGCGCGCAGCCTTGCCGAGCTCGAAGCCAGGCACGGCGAGCACGCGCTCAAGCCGTGGAACCTGCGCTTCTTTGCCGCCGGGGACGTGGTGCGGCGGATGGACGAGTACATGCCGTTCGCCCAGGCGCTTCGCCGCTGGGTGCAGAGCTTCCATCGACTGGGCATCCGCTACAGGGGCGCGACCATTCAGCTCGATCTGCTGGAACGCGCGGGCAAGTATCAGAACGGTTTCTGCCACGGTCCCATTCCCGCCTGGGTCAACGAACACGGCGAGTGGGTGCCCGGCCAGATCAACTTCACCGCCGAAGCCAAGCCCGATCAGGT
>JBDTVS010000141.1:0-6470 GCA_040007095.1 Acidobacteriota bacterium | reverse complement strand
GGGCCCCGGAACGGATCAGCCGAGCTTCCTCATCGGTGACCTTGAACGTCAGCGTGGTCATAGGTAATACCGTATTACCCTGCGTCTCACACTGTCAAGTCTGGTGCACGAACCGCAACTCGCCGACAACTGCTGCTTGACGAGTACGGATTCGTGTGCCTCGCCAGAATTAAATCCGGTGCCTGTGCCGGTTGATTTCACACGCCGCCCAGGACACGATCGACGGTGTCATGACAATGATTGTGCTGATCGCGCGAGCGCTGGCCTTGGCGTGTCGTGGGCATCAGGAATTGGTGCTCGAAAACCTCGCGCTTCGCCAGCAACTCCAGGCGTTGAGTCGCACGGGGGCACGGCCTCGTCTCGACGGGCGAGCTCGGCTGTTCTGGATCGTGTTGGCCAAGACCTGGCGGCGCTGGCGCACGGCACTCGTGGCTGGTCCAGCCGGATACCGTGGTGCGATGGCATCGCGAATGGCTACGCCGCCGCTGGAGGCGGCGTTCGGCGCAGACGGGTGTGGGACGCCCGCGTACGGACGTCGCGATTCGCACGCTCGTGTCCCAGATGGCGGCCGCCAATCCCCTCTGGGGAGCTCCTCGAATCCATGGCGAGTTGCGCCAAGTGGGCATCGAGGTTTCAGAACCTACGGTCTCGCGCGTGTTACGGCGGCCACGGCGGCCGCCGTCCCTAACGTGGCGCACGTTTCTGACGAATCATGTCGGCACCCTGGTGTCGATGGACTTCTTTCGCGGTCCCGACGCTCACCGGCCGCATCCTGTTTGTCTTCGTCGTGCTGCACCATCACCGCCGGCGGATCATTCACGTGAACATGACCGACCACCCGACGGCGGCTTGGACCGCCCAGCAGATGATTGAAGCCTTCCCCAACGATACGGCGCCGCGCTGGCTGTTGCGCGATCGCGACGCGATGTATGGCAGCACATTCCAACGCCGAGTCGCCGGCATGGGCATCAACGAGGTCATCTCGAGCCCGTTGAACCCCTGGCAAAATCCCTATGTTGACCGCCTGATCGGATCCATGCGTCGCGAGTGTCTCGATCACGTGATCGTCCTGAGTGAGACCCATCTCCGGCGCATGGTCACCCGATACGTCTCGTACTATCACGGTTCCCGGACTCACCTTTCGCTGGCGAAAGACGCGCCGACGCCACGACCCGTACCGGCGGTCACGGACGGTGAGGTGATGGTGTTTTCAGAGGTCGGCGGCCTCCACCATCGCTATGAACGGCGCGCCGCCTGACCGTTCCCTTGGTCTCGCGCGATGGCTCCCCAAGCTCTGGCAATGCCTGCGGAGGACGAGCGCACCAGACCTTCCCTTCCGCGGCCCGCGCCTCACGTATCCAGATCTCCAGTCGATCGCGAGCGTCATCGGGGATGGCGTCAGGCCCGACGGGTAGGAACCGTGAGAACCAGTCCCGCGCCATTTGGACCGGGGGGGCGCCAGGCACTGGTCCTGTTATGGCGAAGGACAACACCGCTAGAACGGTGGCGCCGATTCCTGTATCGTTCCGTTAGCCGACGCGTCACGCGTCGTGCTCAGCCGCATGGCATCGCCCACGTCCAGACAACGTCGGATGCCGCCGGGCCTTCGTCTCAGCCGCACCCTGACCGCTGGCCTCGATCCCATTGCGGCGATCGCATGGTCGCCGGACGGCGAGTCGCTTGCGTGCGCCTCTGGCTCACAGATCCGCTTTTGGAATGCGACGACCGGCGAACATTGGGGCACCGTCGAATCGCCAGAACCCATCACATCGTTGATCTTCTCGACGGACGCCGGCTGTCTGGCGACTATTGAGGGATCGTCCATCGTCTGGAGCGTCGATCACAAGGGATGGGGACAGCCTTTCTGGAGTAGTCCCGATCCGTCAGAACCACTCGCCGCAGTCGCGCACTACCAGGCGGACCGGTTTTCACCGCGCGCGCTACGGGCAGCCTGTTCCATGGTCGGATGCGGCTCCGAGGCGGTTCGAGCAGCGTTCGGTTTCGACGGGTTCACGGCCCACGCTCGCCTTCGCGGCCAATCGCCTCGCGGCCGGCGGCGAGAACGGAACGGTCGAAATCTTCTCTATCCGTCGGAGCTCATCGCTTCTGAAGCCCTGGCCAGAACCACTATCCGGACCTTCTGCAATCACATCGCTGGCGTTCACAGCTGACGGCCGCCTGCTCGCGCTCGGCAGCGCCGATCGCACCGTTCGAGTCTGGGACCTAGAACGCCACGAACTCTCGGTCGCTCTCGAAGGTCACTTCGCAAGCGTTGCCTCGCTCGGCTTCTCGGCCGACGGTGGTTTCCTCGCGTCGGCGGACTCTAAAGGGTCGGTCCGCATCTGGCGAGTAGACGCCTGTCAACCGTCGCCTCACTCGACATCTCGTCAGGGAACGAGTCGGCGGCGTTGGCGTTCAATCCCAGGCGGCCCATACTGGCCACGAACAGCGATCGCGATGTGCAGGTGTGGGAGCTGGACATCGAGCGTCTGCGACAGCCGATGAGTCCCGTGATGGTCAGGACGAGCGCGAAGGTCGTCCTGCTCGGCGACACCGGCGTCGGCAAATCCGGGTTGGCGGGCCGGTTGGCCATTGATCGATTCGAGCTGACGGCTTCGTCGCACGCGCGGAGGATCTGGACGCTCGACCGCACCGAGGCGGCGGACGATCGCCGAGAGATCCTCTTATGGGATTTGCCGGGACAGCCGAGCTACAGGCTCGTTCACCAGCTGGAACTGCAGGACGCCGCCGCCGCGCTCATCCTATTCGACCCGTCGCGAGGCGAGGATGCGCTGCAGAGCGTGCGGTACTGGGTCAGAGCGCTGTGCAAGGACGAGCAGATGACCGCCGGTGCGCCACCCACCAGAAAGTTGCTCGTCGCCGCGCGCCTCGATAGGGGGCGAACGGCCGGCAACCGCGAACAGATCGACGCCATCGTGCGCGAGCTGGGTTTCGACGGTTATTTCGAGACGAGCGCAGTCACCGGTGATGGAGTCGCGGCCCTGCGCGATGCTCTGACGGCGATTGTGCCGTGGGACCGCCTGCCCCGCACGACAGCCTCGGCGGCCTTCAAGCGCGTTCGGGCATTCGTGTTGGTGCAGCGCTCGCTCGGACAACTGCTCAGACCGGCCCACGTGTGGTTCCAGCTGCTGTCGGAGGAGTGCGACACCGACGCGCTGCCCACGCGCGCCGAATTCGACGCGGCGCTCGCGTCGCTCGAGACGCACGGGCTCGTTCGTCGCCTGTCCTTCGGCAACTTCGTGCTCATCGAGCCAGCGTACCTCGACACATACGCGTCGGCGGTGATCGCGGCCGCTCGAGACGAGCCCGACGGGCTCGGGGCCATCCCAGAGAAGACCGTTTTGACGGGTCGATTCAGGCGATCACCCGACGAGCGGCTGCCACTCGAAGCGGACGATCAGGCACTGCTCCACGCGACGGTGGAAGATCTCCTGCGTCACAACCTGGTCCTTCGAGAGGCGACCGATACCGGCACGATGCTCGTCTTCCCATCAGAGCTGTCGCGCACGCGATCGGATCGCGATCTCCCCGAGACCTACGTCCGGTTCACGTTCGAGGGGCTGGTCGCCAACGTATTCGCCACGCTGAGAGTGAGGCTCTCTCAGAGCGAGGGTTTCCGGCGCCTCGAGCTGTTCAAGAATTTGGCGACATTCGCCTGGCCGGGCGGTGGCCGCTGCGGTCTCGTGCTGCGCGAGCTGGCAGAGGACAACGGCTCCGTCGGCGTGTTCTTCGACGCGATCACCGAGACGCCGGCGCGTGAGCTCTTCGAGCAGATTGTTGCCAGGCACGTAGACCGCCGCGCGGTGCCTGGCACCGTCCAGCGCCTGCGCTCCTTCGTCTGCCCGAAATGTGGGTATCGGATGAACGACGCGGCAACACGCGCTCGACTCGCTGCTGCGCTGCCGTTCATCTACTGCGAGAACTGCGGATCCCGTATTTCGTTAAACGACGAGCCGGTCGCCGAGCAAGCCGCGACGCAGTCCGTAGGAACCCGCGGGGGCAGCACCTACGACGCGCTGCTGCTCTACGACCGGCGCGAGCGGTTCACGGCGCGCGACCTATCGACGCAGCTGCGACGCTGCGGCCTCCGGACTTGGCTGGACGCGGAACAGCTCGTGCCGGGGCGGCGCTGGCAGACGGAGTTCGAGAACGCGCTCGAACGCACCCGTACTGCCGTCGTCCTGGTCGGCAGCGGCGCCGGGCCGTGGCAGGATCTTACGATCGCCGCAGTCCTCCGCGAATTTATCCGGCGCGGTCAACAAGTCGTGCTGGTCTGGTTGCCCGGCGCCGCGGCGAAGCCGGCGCTGCCCCCGTTTCTGCGCGGCCTGACGGCCGTCGACCTCCGCGGCAGTCGAACAGACTCGGTCCAGCAACTCGCCGCGGTTTGCTCTGTACAGGACAGTGGATTCCCGCGGCCCGCGACCGCGAGGCCACATCGAGTGCCGCAGCTGACCGGGAGCGACCGTCAAAAGCTGTCCGATGTGGAACAGATCCGTCTGGCCGTAAGCGGCGGCCGCGTTGAACTCGCCGTAGTAGATCGGATTCTGCAAGACTTGGTGGATCCGAGACCGCGCAAGCGCGCCGCCTCCGGTTCGGTTCGTCAGGCCTGCAGCCACGGCCTTCTTGGTGAGAACCTTCAGCGAGCACTCGCCTGAGGCGTACCACTCGAAGAGCTTGACGATGATCGGCGCGCGCTCGGGATCAGGTTCGATCCGATGCGACACCAGGTTGTTCACGTATCCGACAGGCGCGACGGTGGGCCAGTGACCCTGTCTGGCCTTCTCGATCATCCTGTGCATGGCGAATTGCAAAATGCTCAATGATTTGGCAATTCGGCAGGGCACGTGGCCGGGTCTAGGTTCGAAGCGCGACCTGTCCCGCATGGTCGCGCGTCACCGATACCGCAGGTATCGAGCCCCGAGACGCTCAAACGCTATTCGGTCGGCTCCCACCATGTCCGCGTTGATCGACTCGGCCGTGGCAACCAGCCAGGCGTCGTTCTCGCCCATCCGTCGTGTCGCGCGACGCTGCAGGAGTGCGCACCGCCGCGCCTGCGCCAGATGCAAGCCCTGAATCGAGAACCGGTGCAACGACGCCAAGGCGGCGGCTTGGTCGGCCGCTCCCTCCAGCAACTCCTCGACGGTGACAATCGACAGCGTAAGTGGGCGCCCGCGTAGCGAGGGAAGGAAGCGTCGCGCCGGGCCCAGCTCGCCCTTGGCGGTGTCCCGCTCCAGATCGATTAGGAACGACGCATCCAGCAGGACCGGACGGAGACGGCTCACGACTTCTTCTGCGCCAGTCCTAGGCCTTTCCCTTCCGCCGCGTCGACCCACTCAATCAGATCCTCGCCTGTCTCGATCGGTCCCGCTCGATCGATCAAGGCCCGGATCACGTCGGATTTCGGCACCTTCCTATGGCGTGCCCAACGTGTCAAACGAGCCGCACGCTTCTTGTCGAGTTTCACGGTGATGGTTGGCATAGTAATACCAGCATATTACCATCTCGTGAGCTGCAGATTCCCGAAGCGTCGTTGGCGTTAGTGTACTGAGATTCGCTTGTATCGTTGCACGTGGGTGTGCGCGGCGAATTCCAAATTCCCTAGCATTGTCTCGGACGTGGCTTGTCCGTCTCGATTTGTGGTCGGGCCCCGAGTTGGAGTTGCACGAGGTCCTGTATTGGGAGGCCAGCTTGCATGATTCAGGTCGGCCCCGTCGTCCACTCGCGAAGGCCAAAGGCGTATGCATGCCCCCCTCAATGGCACCTGGGAACGCACCGGAACAGAGGGCGACCGCAGAATGAAATCGCGTTCAATTCGCGTTCAATCCTGGCCCAAACACCCTGTAAAACCATCCATCAGGAGGCAGCTAAACCACTGAGGAGGCAACAAGATGGGCAACCTGCATTAACCTGTTCGAGCTGGAGTGCGGCACGCGAATGCGCCCAGGCCCGCAGGGTCTGGAGGACAGCCAAGAACACCGACATCATGCCCCGAGGCGTAGCCGCGCTCGTCCGTAACATCAACTGCAACAACGAGACGCACTATTTGGTAGACACAGCCAACGGTCTGCCCTTGCCAGTCGCAACCGCCGCGGCCGGCTGCGCTGCAGGACCTGCAACTGGTGCCGCAACGCCAACACTTCGAGCTGAAGCGCGGCGCGCGACCGCGCCCATGTTCGCAGGGTTAGGACGAGCGACAGCAGCACCGATATCATGACGCGAAGCGTAGCCGGCGACGACTACAACACAACTGCGACAGCAAGAACGGCCTTTTCAGCAGGCACACCCGAACTGGACCGACTCGATGGTGCCATCGTCTCGAATCAGCTCGGCCTTCACAGTCGATTGCATCGTGCACCTCCGGCATGGAGCTCCGGTCCACGATACGCCTCAGCTCGCTAGCGGCCCCCAGGTTTTACCGCTCTCGATGCGAGTGCCACGCGACAAATGGA
>JBDTVS010000140.1:0-30738 GCA_040007095.1 Acidobacteriota bacterium | reverse complement strand
TGTCCAGCACTTCATCCTTCGTCGGCGTCTGCTTGGGATCCTTGCCGTACGACCATTCGGCGAACCCGGGGTGCACCAGCATGAACGCCGCGAGGCCTGCCGGCGAGTCCGTCATTCCGTAGCCGACGGCCTGCGGGCGGGCGCTCATCATCTGCACGTACGCCATGCCGCCCTTCGCGCCGTACGTCTTCAACGCCTCGACCACCCCGCGTTCCTGATCGGAGAGTCCGGCTGGCAAGGGCCCGCCGCCAAGCGCGGCACCGACCTCGTTCGGTATGGTCGCGGGAAAGTTGGTATGAATGCCCAGCAAACCGGCCGGCGCCTGACGTCCCATCGCCTGGACAATGCTCGCGCCCCAGTCTCCGCCCTGCGCAACGTAGCGCGCATAGCCCAACCGCTTCATGAGAACATCCCACGCGCGAGCGATGCGCTCAGACCCCCAGCCAGCCTCGGTCGGCGCCGTTGAGAAGCCGTAGCCCGGGAGCGACGGAATGACGACGTCGAAGGCGTCCTCGGCCCGTCCGCCGTACTTGGTCGGGTCGGTCAACGGACCGATCAGTTTGATCTGCTCGAACACGGAGCCCGGCCACCCGTGGGTGATGATCACCGGCAACGCGTTGGGGTGTGTCGAGCGAACGTGGATGAAGTGGATGTCCACCCCGTCGAGCCTGGTCATGAACTGCGGAAAGGCGTTCAACTTCGCCTCGGCCTTTCGCCAGTCGTAGTCCTTGCCCCAATAGCCCACGAGTTCCTTCAGCAGTGTGAGTGGCACGCCCTGCGACGGATCGGCGACGGTCTCCTTGTCGGGCCAACGGGTCGCCGCGAGGCGCCGCTTGAGATCGGCGAGATCGGCGTCGGCTACTTTGACGTGGAACGGCCGGATCGCCGTGTCGGTGCTTTCAGCAGCGGCGGCCACCGTTGCCGACGGAACGCCGACGACGCTCGCCGCAATGACGGCCAGCCCGATTCGGCGAGCGGACGTCGACGAGAGCGCTACCACCATTACACCGAAGACGATGAGCGCGGCTCGGAAGGTCAACTGAAGGCTGAGTCGTTCAAATCGGTTCATGCTGTTCTCCTTGAACACATGAAACCATACGTACCGCGTGGGATTCATTGGACGAAGGTATCGACGACACCTTCGTATGGGTCGATGTGCACGCTCAATCGTCAGGGGGCAGGACGCGCTTCGGGTTCAGGCACGCGAGCTGGTTGCTGTCCCGGTGTCCGCACTCGACACCACGGCGTAGCCTCCCTGGTGCGCCTCGGGTCCTTACGCAGAGCACTCGCGGCTCGTCTTCCTGGCGGCCCTCGCGTGAATCGCACGCCAGCGTCTGATGGACTTCTGTCCGTGAGTGGCGCATTCTGTGGTGAGTGGTGACCCACGAGCATATCGTTCTCGTCGTGGACGATGACCGGCGGATCTGCGAGGCGCTGACCGACCTGCTGTCGACCTACGACTTGCACGTCGTCACGTTTGGTTCGGCTGCGGAATACAACGCGTATCCGAAACCAGATGTACCGGCTTGCCTCGTCCTGGACGTGGAACTTCCGGACGTCAACGGACTCGACCTGCTGGACCAGATCGGCCAGCGACCGCACCCACACGTCGTGTTCATCACGGGACACGGCGATATTCCCACTTCGGTGCGCGCGATCAAGGCGGGCGCGGTCGACTTCCTGACCAAACCGCTGAAGGAAGCAGACTTGATTCGAGCCATCCATGACGCCATCGCGAAGGATCGCATCGGCCTGCAGGAGAGGGCCGAACTGGCCGGATTGCGTGGGCGCCTGTCTTCTCTCACGCCGCGCGAGCGCGAGGTCCTGCCGCTGGTGGTGTCGGGACTTCTCAACAAGCAGGCCGCGGGCGAGCTCGGCATCAGCGAGATCACCGTCCAGATTCATCGGGGGAGGATCATGAAGAAGATGGGTGCAGGCTCGCTGGCGGATTTGGTGAGAATGGCTGCGACGCTCGAGATTCCTCTCAGCCGAGCAAGGTAAATCGAAGTGACGGCGCCTCACGGGAGTATTCGAACCTCGCACAACCGGAGATGTGTGCGTCGATATTCGCGTGGCACATTGATAGTCACGACCGGGACGCGCGCGGGCGAGGACTCCGCAGCATGAGGGCGACGGCCGTGAGCAGTTCCTGCGCATCGAACGGCTTTTTGAACACACGATAGAGACCCGGCCAATCGAGCGGCGCCCGATGCAACAGGTCCGGGCGACCGGTGACCAATATCACTGGCAAGCCGGGCCGCGCCGCGTGAACGGCCCCCGCGAGTTCAAAGCCATCCATGAGGGGCATCGCGACGTCCGAGATCAGGCAGTCAATCTCCGAGAGTCCACCACTCTCGAGCAACGCCGTGGGGCTGGAAAATAGGCGTACGTCATAGTCCGCAGAGTCGAGCAGAATGGCGAGCGACTCGAGAATTCGCTGATCATCGTCGACCACGGCAATGACGGAGTGGGGACGCTGGTCGGTCATGGCCATGCAGGAATTCTGGCAGATCGACGCGCGGGCCGTCTGTAACAGAAACATGTGATAGCCCCAGGACGAGCAATCGCACGAGAATGTGTCGAGGTCGTTGTCATGTTGCACGCCACACCAGTCGTATTCGTCGTTGACGACGACGTCTCCGTGCGCAGGTCGCTGGAATTGTTGATCGACTCCGCGGGTTGGCGGTCGGAAACCTTCCCGTCCGCGCAGGAGTTTCTGCACCGCCCGCGGGTCGTTGGGCCGAGCTGCCTGGTACTCGACGTAGGCCTTCCGGACCTTGATGGCCTCGAATTGCAGAAGCGCGTGGCTCCGGACCGGACTGACATGCCGATCATCTTCATCTCGGGCTACGGCAATGTGCCGATGACGGTCCAGGCCATGAAGGCTGGAGCCGTCGAGTTTCTGACCAAGCCACTGGCGGGTGACGTGCTCGTGGGCGCCATCCGGCAGGCCATCGAGCGGAGTCGAAGCATGCTTGACGACGAGGCCGCGATACGGGAGCTTCGGGACCGTCACGCATCACTCAGCCCGCGCGAGCGGCAGGTCATGCCGCTGGTCGTATCAGGGCTGCTGAACAAGCAAGTCGGAGGCGAGCTCGGCATCAGCGAGATCACTGTCAAGGCGCACAGAGGTCAGGTGATGCGCAAGATGAAGGCCGACTCGCTTCCTGACTTGGTCACGATGGCCGCGCGCCTCGGGTTGCGATCGGCGCTGCAACACTGAGGCACGGGCGAGGTGCTGCATAATCAGAGGCGATCACACTTATCACCAACGGTAACAGATAGGCAGGTCGATTCCGCTTCGCCTCACGCGCTGGTGGATAGTTCGTAATCTACGCCCAGGGTAAATTGAAATACTGCGCCCTGCGGCGTATTGGGGGTCACCCACAACCGACCATCATGGGCCTCGATAATGGAACGGCAAATCGCCAGGCCCATTCCCATGCCATCAGGTTTTGTCGTGAACAACGGATTGAATATGCGAGTGACGTCGTGCGGATCGATTCCCCGCCCGGTGTCGGCAACGGATACCAGTACCCCTCCCTCTTTGTATGCCTCGGATCTGACGCTGAGGACTCTCGGCTCATCTCTTGCTGCCATCGAATGAATCGCGTTCGTAATCAGATTTAGAAGTACCTGCTGTAGCTGAACGCGATCGCCGCGAACGTTCGGCAGTCGTACTGTCGGCGCCGTCTGCACCGATATCTTGTGCTTGCGAAGATCGTCATGCTCGAATGCAAGCGCCTCCTGAATGATCTGATTGACGTCCAGCGGCATCTTTTCCCTGAGGCTTTTCTTGAATGTCGCGCGAACGCTTTCGATCACTTCGTCCGCACGATGGCCATCGGCGGCAATGCGTCGGAAAGACTCCATGGCTTTGTCGAGAGCGGGCGTCGAGCGATCAAGAAATCGCAGACCGGCACCTGCACTCGTGACGATGGCACTCAACGGTTGCCTGACCTCATGAGCAATCGCGGCTGCGACGGCATCACCGGTCAGCAGGCGCGCTTCGCGCTCGCGACGCTGGGCGTTGATGGCCCGAAGCAATCGGACATAGAGAGTCGTTATCTCGTACAGCAGAACGACCAGGACCAGGCTGCTCGCGACGATGCCGATGCCACGGAATGTATACCAGCTGATGCTGAAGCGGGTCGGATTGGGCCAAAAGCTCAGTGGCACCTCCATCGCGAACAGGCACATCACGACCATCAGCCAAAGATCAAGCATTGAGCTTCGCCGAAACCACAGGACAATGACGGCGAGACTACTCATCACTAGCACCGGGCCCCCAACAAAATAGGGATACCGCGCGCTGGCACTGAGTCGTTCAAAGAAGATGTGGGGCACATATAACTCGCCCAATATTTCTAAGCATATCGATGCCACGACGAGTCCGGCGGCGAGGGTGACACTCATGGCGACGGCCGCTCCCACCGTGCCCCGCCAGTATGCCTTCCCGGCATCTGCATCCTTCAACAACACATAACCGATCACAAAAATGGGAAAACCAGTACGCCACAGAATGAAGAACCACGCCGTACTCAGCGGACCGTCGATTACGCCTGTTGGACCAAACAGGCCTGGAAACGTCAACAGGTACGGGATGAGAACCAGCGCAGCGAAGGCATAGCCGATTGCAATGACGAGGATGGCACGGGACCGCAGAATGGCAAATTGCGTGAATAGAAGAATTGCGGTTATAGAATCGGTCGCGATCATTGTCGTCACATAAATCGGAAGGAAGGCGGGGACGGGTGACGTCCGCAAGTGCGAGAGTGGTCCGGTGGCTATGAACACGACGACCAAGATGCCGAGCAAGACGACAAGAGCCAGCTGTTTCTGCGCCGTGCTTGGCGGCAGGCGCGATGTGATGAAGTGCTGCGCCTCGGGGACAACGGCATCCGTTGGTGGCATTGGAGCGACTCTTAGCAGCAGTGGCAAGGCGCTGGATGAGATGTGCGGGCGCCAGCTCGGGTGTCCAAACCCTCGCGGGTGTTCACATTCACGGCCCCCAGATCAGCACTACCAGCATGCCGAACGGGCCGCTACCCAGTCGCGGCTACCCGTCAGTGCCCACCAGCAGGGCAGAGCGTGCGTGATTCTAACAGATGAGCTTGTTGGCCTGGAATGACAGAAGGGCGTGGCTCCTGGACCGGGCTGACATGCCCATCATCTTTTCGGATCCCCAATTTAGAGGGCGCCCTTCTGGTACTCAGTGAGATCGAGTTGCTCCAGCACGTCGCGCGTCGGGTTCACGACCCAGTTGAGCAGCAGGCCGGCGAACAGCAGCGCGGCGAACCCGGTGGCCAGCCAGAAGCCGTACGCAATCTGACCGAACCAGTCGCTGACGGCGCCGATGGCCAGCGGGGCCAGTACGGCTGAGACACACGTAAAGAACAGAATCACGCCGGCACCGGCGCCGTGTTCGGCTTTCGGCAGACAGCTAATCCCCTTCGAGTTGATCGTGGGATAGATGACCGACATGAAGAGGCCGGACAGCGGCAGCGCGTACACCGCCCACGGCACGCCTCCCGTCACCGCCAGCACGAAGCAGAGCAGGATGCTGCCGCTGAACAGGGCGAGCACGGCCTGCCACTGGAACGTGTTCAACAGCCACGCGCCGAGGAACCGTCCGGCGGCCCGCAGCAGAAAGAAGGCGGACACGCTGTACGTCGCCAGCACCGCGGCCGAACCGGTGTAGCTCTTGAGCAACGTGGGCATCCAGACGTACACCGCCGCCTCGACGCCGACGTAGAGGAACGCCAGCGCGGAAAACGCGAGGACGTAGGGGTTCTTCACGGTGGCCACGATGCCGCCGTTGCCGCTGCCCGCCGTCGATCGTGAAGCCTCCGGATACTGGACGAGCGAGGCGACAGCAATCAGGACCGCGCAGATGCCGCCCGCGAGCAGGTAAAGCCGCGTCCACGGCAGACCCGCCCCGAGCAGCCGTGCGAGGACGGCCGGCCCGACAATCGCGCCGATGCCGAAGAACCCTTCGAGCATGTTCATGATCGACGTATGCTCGGTGGTCGACGACGAGAGGTCGCCGATGAGCGCGAGCGCGCCGGTCTTGAAGACGCCGATCGCGATCCCCGACAGCCCCAGAATGGCGGCGAAGAACACGAACGAGTCGCCGGAGGTGATGAGGAAACAGGCCACGGCGAAGAGTGTCAGGCCGGCGATGACCGTCCGCCGCCGGCCGATGCGGTCCGCAAGCTGTCCCATCAGCAACGCAGCGACCGCAATGCCGCCCATCGTCGCGTACTGGAAGCTCCCGGCCGCCGTCAGCGACAAACGGAACGTCCTGATGACTTCCGGGATGATGATGCCGACTGAGTCGGTCGTCATCGCGAACATCGCGAACATCGTGTAGGTCAGCGCCTTGACGACGGCGAGGTGTGAGCGATCTTTGGGCGGGCGTTCCATCTTCGAGCCGCATAACAATAAGGGCCCGATGACAAAATGGCAATCGACCGAGCGCGTGAGCGGCTGCCGCCGGCGTCTTCAAGCGACGATTGCGACCGAGCCGCGCTTCGAACCGTGGCGGCGATCGCAGCTGAGGCGCCGTCGCCGCCGCGTTCGCCGCTGGCCGGCAGGGAGGCGGCGGCATCGCCTTGGCTGATTCGCGGCATCAGGAGAAATATTTGGGGGGCGTCCGGCAAGGCGCGGTATACAGTGCACCAATGTTCGTGGACGCCGTGTATCGCGATTTCTCACCACGAAAGTAGAAAAGACATGCGACTCCATGCTGCCACTGCGGTGTTCTGCCTGGTGACACTGCCCGTGCTTTCGGCGCAGACGGCCCCGGCCGCGAAGCCGGACACCCCCGACATCACGCGCACGATCGAGCGCCTGAAGCAGAACGTCGGTCCCCGCTGGGCCAATGCCGTGCATTTCTGGTGCGAGGAGCCGCGCGCGAACCGACCCGACGATCCGCCGATTGCGCCGACCAAGATCTTCGACGACGTGTTCGCAATCGGCAATAGCGGGACCACGGTGTATGTCCTGCGAACGTCGCGAGGATTGATGATGATCGACGCGCTCGGGGCGGGCGATGCGCCGGCCACGGCGGCACAACTGGACTCGCAGCTCCTGCCCGGTTTTCAGAAGCTCGGTCTCGATCCGTCGCAGGTGAAGATTGTGCTCGTGACGCACGGGCACGCCGATCACTTCGGTGGCGCGTCGTATTTTCAGGAACACTTCGGGTCGAAGGTATATGTGTCAGTGGCAGACTGGAATCTCATGGAGAATCCGCCGGCGCGCGGTCGTGGCGGTCGCGGACCCGCTGGTGCACCGACACCGCTCCCGAAGCACGACGCCGACCTCCACGACGGCGACACCATCGCACTCGGCGATCTGCGGTTGACCGCGGTCGCCGTACCCGGGCATACGCCGGGTTCGATGGGCTTCATCTTCCCAGTGCATGACAACGGGCGGCGGCACATGGCGGCGCTGTTCGGCGGCGTGTGGTTGACTCCGCAGATTCTCAGCGACGATGCGCTCCAGACATTCCAGACGTCCGTTCAGCGTTTCAAGGAAGCGACCCGGAAAGCGAAGGTCGACGTCCTGCTGCAGAATCACATGCTGATGGATCCGATTCAGCCGAAGTTGGATGCGCTGGCCGCTCGCAAGCGGGGCGACGCCAACCCTTTCGTGGTCGATCGCACGGCGTATCAGAAGTTCCTCGACGTGATGGAGGGCTGCACCGGGGTCAATCTCGCCCGCAGGAAGGTGACCTGAGACGGGCGCGATGCGCCGCGAGCACGCACTGACACGCCGTCGTCAACGCGCGGTTCGTTCGAGGGCCCGCGCGGCGGAGAGCATGTTGCTCATGCCGTAATTGCCTTCGTGGCACGCGTACTCGAACACGCCCGCGTCGTCCGGCCGCGACTTCATGTCGAGCGCGGCCGTCCACGGCGCCGTCCACGTCGCCGGATCGGTGAAGGTCACCTGGTACTGCATCGCACCGCGGCTCGTGCGCGTGAACCGCTCCGTCAGCCGGAGGCCCGGCGACGACCCGCGGTTGGCCGCCTTGAGGTTGGTCGTCTCCACGACAAGCGTCGTCCCGTCCCAGCGCCCGCGCGCGTCGCCCATGTACATGCGGATCTTCGGCGACAGCGGCGGACGTTCCGACGCACGCGACTCGATCGGAATGATGCGGGTATCGTGAATCAGCTCGTAGGAGATGGCGACGTAGCCCGCGCTCTGCGTGATCCGCATGTTGGCGTTGTAGACCGCCGGGATCATCGCGTCGGGAAAGCCTCCGCCGTGGACGATGCAGCGGACGCCGAGGCCGTACTCGGCGTACGAGTCGCACGGCTCGCCGCCGAGCAGGCTGCCGCACCGCTGCACGGGAATCGGCGGGGCCGTCGGCGTGCGCGGCGGAAGCCGGCCATCGGGCGGATCGATCACCAGCGAGGTGCGCCGCGATGTCGTGTTGTATTCGCGCCAGTGCGGAATCGGGGCGTTCGCGCCCCGCACGGGGCCGGACAGGACGTCCACGGGCTCGAGGTCCTGCTCATCGCGGACGCGGACGTCCTGCATGCGCTTCGCGTACTCCTCGTCGGTCAGGAGCCGCCGTGCGCCGTACTGCGCGGGCCGCTCGAACGGCACGCCGTATTCACCTTCGGTCGTCCACTCGCCCTGGAGATCGGGATCGCCCCACGGCGTGCGCGCGCGCCACGCCGTGTCGCTCCTGGTCTGCGCGCTGACCGCGTGAGTGGTCCACATCAGGGGCGCCGACACCGCCATCGCGAACACGCTGGCGGCGATCGTTCGAGTCGTCCTCGCTGTCATGAGTCAATTCTATGACCCGGGCGGGTATTCGCGAGGGCGTCGCGCATCCTTTGCCTGAAATTTGCCGAGGCCCGACTGCCAGACCGGATCCGGGCCGGCTGAACTGGCGACGGCCGCGCGCATCTGCGTGAGATCGACGTCCAGGCTGATCCAGTCTCGCTCGAGCGACCACGTCAGGACGAGGCGGTCACGTGTCGAGCTGCTCGCGTCGAAGACGCCGGCGAACGCCGGATGCGTGTTGCGCAGTTGCAGGAGCGCCAGCGTCCGCTCGACGATCGGCCGGCCGAGCTGCTGTTGCACGTCTTCGGCCGTGAAGTAGTGACGGTTGATGTCGCGGCCGGCGCCGGTGCGGGCGAGGAGCGTCATGTCGTTCCGGCCGGCCAGCAGCCCGACGTAGTAGACCTGCGGGATGCCCGGTATGAAACACTGAATCGCCCGCGCGACGAGGTGCTCCTCGTCTCTACCGCCGAGCGCGTCGTAGAACGTGCAGTTGATCTGATCGGCGTCGAGATTGCTTGCGGCGCTGCCGGTGGCCTCGAGGCTCTGGCCGCCGCTGCGATCGTGGATTTCCTCGACGAGCGCACGGATCTCGGCGGGCATGAGCAGGCCGGGGCGTCCGTCCCGATCCGGGCCGGCGTCCAGCACGCCGATGCCGTCATGCGTATCGAGGACGGTGACGGAGTTTCCGGGCCTGACGTCGATCCATCGCCGCAGGCTGGTCGCGTCTCGAGTGAACAACGTGTGCAGCACGAGCGGTGGCAGCACGAAGTCGTACACCCAGTCGACCTGCCGGGCAATCCGCGCCTGATCGAGATAGTGCCCGTGCACTTCGACGAGCACCTCGAGGCGGCGCGCGCGCGCCCGCGCGGTCAGCGCCGCGATGAACGCCAGCGTCTCCGGGATCATGAAGCAGCTGGTGCCCGCCTTCTTGACGGCGAAGCCTGCCGCGTCGACGCGAATGGCGCGGAGGCCAGCGTCTTCGAAGCGCGCGAGAATCGCGTCGAGATATCGCTGGCCCTCGGGGTGGTGAACGTCGATGTCGATCTGCTCGCCCGTGAATGTCGTCCAGAGCAGCACGCGTTCGCCGTGGGTCGTCTGGTGCTGCGTGAACGGCAGCCCGGGCCGGATCGCGTGGAGCGCGAGCAGATCCGCCCCGGTGGCGCCGCGTGGAAAGACGCGCGCGAAGGTCAGGAACAGGCCGGCGTACGGCGATGCGTCCCCGTGCGCGTCGAAGTCGATGAACTGCGGCGACCGGCGGGAGATGTGGTTGACGATCAGGTCGGCCGTGATCTCGGTCCGCGACGCCAGCGTCCGCACGTCCTCCCAGGAACCGAGCTGCGGATCGACCTGGGTGTGATCGATCGGGTCGAAGCCGGCGTCGGCGCCGTCGATCGGATAGAAGAACGGCAGGACGTGCACGCCGCCGAATGCACCGCGCAGCGGGCCGTCGAGCAGCCGCGCGAGGTCGCGGAGCCCGCCGCCAGACAGCCGGTCGACGTAGGTGATGAGGTGCGCCTGATTCTTCATCGCGCTGGAATGGCGCCGCGGACGGCCGCCCCGGCACGATTCGCGAAGCCCGCGATTTTCGCGGCCGACCAGCCGGCCGCGAGGCCGTGGACGAATGCCGCCGCGAATGCGGCGCCGGCCCTGCCGGTGGCGACGGCGGTGACCATAACGCCGGGCGACTGGCCGCTCGCGATCCGGTCGGTCAAGGACTGCCGGATTCGTGTGAGGGTTGACTGCGCGTGGGGCGTGGACACGATCCTGATAATACAGGTTGACCCTGTCGTGTTGACATCTCGAGCCGTCGTTAGTACAGATCCGACTCGTCTTGCCCATCTTTCGCCTCGCGGCTTCCGTCGCCGCCGTCTTCATCCTCATTGCGCGCGCCGGTGCGCAGGGCCCGCCGCCCGCGCTGCGATCGCCCGACGTGCACGGCGACCGCCGGGTCACGTTCCGGCTGCGCGCGCCTGAGGCGGCGCGCGTCGAACTGGTCGGCGAAGTGCTGCAGGGGAAGGGCCCGCAGGTGATGACGAAGGACGCGGATGGCGTCTGGAGCATCACGATTGGTCCACTGCCCCCGGAGATCTGGATCTACAACTTCCGCATCGAGGGCGTCGATCTGCCCGATCCGGCCAACATCAGCCAGATGCCGCGCGCGGCAGGGACGGCGATCTCGAGCTTCGTCGAGGTGCCCGGCGATGACGCGGCGTTCTACGACGCTCGTCCGGTGCCGCACGGCGACGTGCGCATGGTGCTGTACGAATCGAAGGCGATGAGTGTGAGCCGCTACCTCTGGGTCTACACGCCGCCGAACTACGACACGTCCAGGGACCGCTACCCGGTCTACTACCTGCTTCACGGCAACGGCGAGACGCAGAGCGGCTGGGTGGCAAACGGACGGGCGAATCTCATCCTCGACAACCTGATTGCCGCGGGCGAGGCGGCCCCGATGATCGTCGTGATGCCGCACGGCCATCCGCTCCAGAGCGCGTCGGTCGGACCGGCGGTCGTGGTGCCCCCTGACGGCGGCGATCCCGGGATGTTGAACTTCACGCTCTTCACCCGGGATCTGCTCAATCAAATCATTCCGCTGGTGGACCGGCGCTACCGCGTCTACACCGATCCCGCACACCGCGCGATCGGCGGCCTGTCGATGGGCGGATTTCAGAGCCTCGAAATCGGCCTCGCCCACCCTGAGCTCTTCGGATACGTGCTGGCGTACAGCGGCGGCTTTGGATCCCTTGGATCGCAGCCGCCCGCCGCGCCCATCGAGACGCAGGCGCCGTGGGCGCAACTGCTGGCGAACCCGTCCGGAACGACCAGGCGCCTGCAGATGCTGTTTCTCGGCTGCGGCCAGCAGGAGACCGGCATGCTCGCGCCGGGACAGCGGATCGTCCGGTTGCTGCGGGAGCGCGGGATCAATGCCCGCTGGTCGGACTATCCGGGGCGGCACGTGTTCAGCGTGTGGCGGCATCTCCTGCGCGAGTCGACGACGATGCTGTTTCGGCCGGTGCGGGGCGGAGGGGAGTCGCGATGATCGAGGGGCAGAAACGCGCGGCGGCGGTCGTGCTGGCATTCGTGCTGCTGCACGCGCCCGCGGCGCTGCGGGCGCAGACTGGATCGTCGCCGCGGTCGAACGAGCACTGGGTGACGACGTGGGCGACGGCGCAGCAGCTGGCGCCGACGCGTCTGCCGTTCGGACGCGGCGAGCTGGTACAGCCGCCGCCGGCCGCCCGGGTACCGGCCGCGCTCAAGGATCAGACGGTACGGATGATCGCGCACGCGAGTCTGGGCGGCAGGCGGGTCCGCGTGTCACTGGCGAACGCGCTCGAGAGACCGACGCTGAGAGTGGGCGCCGCGCACATCGCGCTGCGCGCGACCGGGGCCGCGATCGTGCCGGCCTCCGACCGCGCGCTGACATTCGGCGGCCGGCCATCGACCGTCGTCCCTCCGGGGACGATGGTGGTGAGCGATCCGGTCGATCTCACGGTGCCAGCGCTCGCCGATCTGGCTGTGTCGCTGTATCTGCCGGAGGAGACCGGGGGGCCGACGGTCCATCCCGACGGCATGCACACGGCCTACATCACGAGCGGGAACGCGACCGGCAGCGCCGCATTGAAGGCCGACGCAACCACGACGGCGTATCTCTGGCTCGGTAGCGTCGACGTGCTGGCGCCCGCCGAGGCCGGCGCGCTCGTCACGTTCGGGGACTCGATCACCGACGGCGTCGGCGCGACGCCCGACAGCGATCGCGCCTGGCCGTCGCTGCTCGCCACCACCCTGGCGGCCGGCGATCCCGCCGGCGCGCGCAGCGTCGTCAACGTCGGGCTTTCGGGAAATCGCCTGCTGCGGCCGGGGTTCGGCGTGAGCGCGCTGGCGCGCTTCGATCGCGACGTCCTCGGCCAGGCCGGCGTGCGCTGGATGACCGTGCTGCTCGGGATCAACGACATCACCTTTCCGGCCGTGCCCGGCGCGTCGCCAGATGAAGCGGTGACCGCGGATGATCTGATCTGGGGATTGCAGCAGATCATCGAGCGGGCGCATCGCCACGGCATCAAGGTCGCCGGTGCCACGATCATGCCGGTGGAGGGCGTGAATACCTATACCGACGCCGGCGAGCGGATTCGTCAGGATGTCAACAGATGGATCCGGACCGGCAAGGCCTACGACGCGGTCATCGACTTCGACGCGGCGGTACGCGATCCCGCCCGCCCGGGCAGGCTGCGCGCCGACTTCGATCCCGGCGATCACGTGCATCCGAACGATGCCGGAAACCGCGCGATGGCGGCGGCAATCGACGCGTCCATCTTCCGGCATTAGGTAAGGACCCGTCGATGAATAACGTGCGCATTCTGGCCGCCGATGCATCCCGCCGGGCTGCGTTGCTCGTCACTTGCATACGCCCGGTATGCGCGCTCCTCGCGCCTTGCCGGGCGGGCGCCTCGACGTCCAGAATTGCACACGTTATTCATCTACGGGTCCTAAGGAGACCAGAGATGAGTGCCCGTCTCGCGATGTTCATCACCACCCTGGCTGTCGTGACCGCGATTCCCTGCGCCGCCGCCGCGCAGGATGTTCGCGCGGCGGCACCGCTGCGGGTGGGAGCCGCGAAGGTCGACGTGACGCCGGCCGACTCGGCACTTCCGCAGACGTACTTGGGGGTGCTCGACCGCTTGTACGCGCGCGCGATCGTGCTGGACAACGGCGCCGCACGCGCCGCGCTGATCACCGTCGATGCCGGAGGGCTCTCCGACGCGATCTGGCAGGCCGTGACACGCCAGGTGGAAACGGAGCTTCGGATCCCATCAGCGAACGTGTTGTTGACGGCCACGCATACGCACAGCGCGCCCGGACCGCCGGGGGCCGACTACGCAAAGAAGATCGTGGACGCCGTGCGGCGCGCGCAGGAGAAGCTGACACCCGCACGAGCGGGCTACGGGACGGGCGAGTCCTTCATCAACGTGAACCGCCAGATCACCGATCCGAGGACCGGGAAGTGGTGGGAGGGGCCGAATCGGGAAGGGCCGTCAGACAAGACCGTGGCCGTGCTCAAGTTCGAGAGCCTGAGCGGCGAACCGCTCGCGGTGTACTACAACTATGCTGTTCACGGCGTGATTGCCGGCCAGTTGGACGAGATCAGCGGCGACATCCCCGGTGCGAGCTCGCGCTACGTCGAGAATGCCTTTGGCGGCGACGTGGTCGCCGTCTGGTCGACGGGCGCGTCGGGCGATCAAAACCCGATCTACTTCCAGCAGACCTACGATCTGCGCGAGATTCGGATCAAGGACTACGCGACGCGCGGCCTCGACATCAGCAACGCGATGCCGCCCGGCGGGCAAGGCCTCGATCGCAACAACCCGGCGGTCGCGAGGTTGATGAACCAGCAGCGGCAGATGGTCACGTCGATGGGCCAGTTCCTCGGCGAGGAAGTGCTGTACGTCATGCGGAATATCGAACGAACCGATACCGACGTTCGCCTGTATGGCAGTCAGACGACGATCAGCTGCCCCGGCCGCGAGCGAACCAACGAGGGACGTGCCGGGTCCGAAGGCACCTACAAAGCGGCGGGGCCGGTCGAGATCAGGCTGGGACTGCTGCGCGTCGGCGACGCCATGATCGGCGCGGTCAATGCCGAGGTGTTCAACCCGATTGCGCAGCGATTGAAGCGTGGGTCGCCGTTCCAGGCGACGATGATGGCCACGTTGACGAACGGATCGGCTCGCTCCGGCTACATTCCCGACGATGCGTCGTACGGCAAGTACACGTTTGAGGTACTGTCATCGCGGCTGCAGCCAGGCTGCGCGGAATCGTCCATCGTGCGCGGCCTGCTGGAACTCATCGATGGGGCGCGCAAGGCGGATGTGCGGTAAGGGGATGTGCGGTAAGGGGATGTGCGGTGAGGGGGTCTAGCATGAGAGTTCCAAGGAAATCGGCGACGCAGGTGCTGGCGTGGGCGTGTGTGGCGGCCGCCGGTCTTCCGGCCGTGATCACGGGCGCGCCGCAAGCAGTCGCGCCGGCCACGAGCGCGAACCGCATGGTGACCGAGGCGGACTGCACGGCGCCCTCGCTGGTCGCGTCGATCGCACCGAAGCAGATCGGCGAGCCGGTGCGAAGCGTCACGGTGCAGGCCGCGTGGGTCGCGGCCGCCGACGCGATGCCGTCGCACTGCCGCGTCGACGGCGTGTTCGCGCCGGTGGATACCGCCTCCACGGCGCGGCCGATCAACTTCCGCGTGATCCTGCCGGCGTCGTGGAATCGCCGAGCCGCTCAACTTGGCGGCGGCGGGATCAACGGCATCATCCCGAACCTGACCGGTGCGGAGTTCGGCGCGGCCGGACCGTCGCTGCTGCAGCGCGGCGTCGCGACCTACGGCAGCGACTCGGGCCATCAGCTGCCGCCCTTTGGTCCACGACGCGGCGGCCCGCCTCCGGCGCCGCCCGACCAGGATTGGGCTCTCAACGAGGAAGCGATCAGGAACTTCGGCTACGCGCAGATGAAGAAGACGCACGACGCCGCGATGGTGCTGATCACGCGCATCTACGGCGAGCGGCCGCGCTTCAACTACTACATCGGCACGTCGCAGGGCGGGCGCGAAGGCCTGACCGTGGCGCAGCGCTATCCGGCCGACTACGACGGCGTCGCGGCCAACGTGCCGATCGTGAACTTCTCGACGCTCATGCTGGCCCCTGAGCTCATCCGCATTCACGAGAAGCCCGAGGCGAACTGGGTGACGCCGGCGAAGATCAACGCGATTCGCGGCGAGTTCATCCGCCAGTGCGATGCGCTCGACGGCCTGACGGACGGCATCAACAACAACTACATGGCGTGCCGCGCCATCTTCGATGTCAGCCGGGGTGCGGCCAACCGGCATCCGTGGACGGCCAGGCGCTGCCCGGGCAACGTCGACCCGAACCCGGCGGACACGAGCGCGAGCGCGTGCCTCACCGACGGGCAGATCTCGACGCTCGAGCTCGTCTACTCGCACTACAAGTTCGCGACGCCGCTCGCGAACGGCGTCCGCGAGTTCGGCATGTGGACGCCCAACACCGATCCGTCGGGCAGCGGACTGATTCTGCCGGCACGCTTCAGAGGACAGGAAGGCGCCGCGGCCGAGGCGCCGATGCACGCGCACCTCGGCGTCCTCGGGGTGACGGGCTTCCTGATGAAGGACGTCACAGCCAACCCGCTCGACTACGTCGAGGGCGGCCCGCTCAACGAGCGGCGGCGCGCGTTGTCGGCGATCCTCGACTCGACGAATCCCGATCTCGGCGCCTTCGCGCGGCGCGGCGGAAAGCTGATTGTCGCCATCGGCACGAACGACACGCTGGCGTCACCGGGTTCGCAGCTCGACTACTACCAGGCGGTCATCGACAGGATGGGTCGGGCGCAGGTCGATCGCTTCGCCCGGTTCTTCGTCATGCCGCAGACGGGCCATGGTCTCACCGGCACGAACTACGGCACGAGCGGCGACGGCAGAACACCCGCGGTCACGCCGGTGCCCAACACCTGGGATCGGCTCGCGCTGCTGTTCGACTGGGTCGAACGCGGCATGGCGCCCGGCATGTCGATCACGGTGTCGGCGGGAGAGAAGAGCCTGCCGCTGTGTTCTTATCCAACCTATCCGAAGTATGTCAGCGGGCCGGAAGGGTCGGCGTCATCGTATCGCTGCGGGACGCCCTGAACTCGCGCGGCCGCCAGCCTCCGAACGACATCACGCCTGCCTGGTTCCGTAGTCTCAGCGACGAGACGGCCCCCTGCCACCATGTTCCCTTGCCGTCGCTACTTGTAGCGGCGCCCATGCTTGATCACGAGCTTTGGATCCCGCAGTACGTCGATATGACGCAGAGGGTCACCTCGTACGGCAATGACATCGGCGTACTTTCCCTCGGTGACCGATCCCGAATCGTGATCGGCGCCCATCACCCGTGCCGCGTCGAGCGTCATCTTGCGGAGTACGGACATGGGGTCCATGCCAAGCTCGCGTACCCAGAGGTCCGCTTCCATCCAGGTCGCCTGTCCCGTGACCTCACCCCAGCTGCCGATGTCGGTCCCAAACACGATCTCCACTCCAAGTTGGCGGATCTGCGCCACTTTGCGCTTGACGAACGCGTTGATGTCCTCCTGCGTCTGGCCCCCGCGCCCCCGGCCGGCCGCTGCTCCGCCGCCAGGCGTCGTTCCCCGTGCGACGTCGCTGATTCTGCCCGCAATGCCCCGGCGAACATCGTCGGCGATGGCCTTCGGCAGACCGATGAAGTTTGCCGGATCGTCGAGGAATTCCGGATTAGATGCGAGGTACGCCGCATTCAACTGTCCGTTGCCGCCGGCCGTAATGGTCCAGTACAGCGGGGGACCGGTTCGCACGCGCTCACGGATGCTCGCGGCAATGTCGGCGGGATACTCGGGTGTTTGCGTGCGAAGGTGCTGAAAGTCGTCGACGCCAGCCGCGAGACCCAGCCGTACTTCCGAGTCCGTGAAGGCGTGGGCAGCGACTCTGCGACCTCGGAGGTGCGCTTCGGTCACGACCGCCTTCAGCTCTTCGGGAGTCCACTGCTCCGCGTTGATGAGTTTGATCCAATCGACTCCTGCGTCGATGAGCTGCCTCGTCTTGGTGCGAGCATCGTCCGGCCCGGCGACACTCTGGAGGTGGACCGAGGGGGCGCCTCCTTTCACGAGAACCGGTCCCGCCACGTACAACGTCGGGCCCGGAATCTCGCCGTTCTCGATCCGCTTTTTGACCGACAGAATTTCCTTGGGTGCGCCTAGATCGCGCACGCTGGTGACGCCGGCCATCAACATCTGTTCAGCCGAGGCCGGAATCGTCACCCGCTCGAATTGCGAGGCATAGGTCTCGAACCAGTACCGGGCGTTGGGGTGGCCACCATAGAGCAAGTGCACGTGCAGATCCCACAGACCGGGCAGGACGGTCATCCCATCGGTCGAAATCTGTTCGTACCCGCTCGGCACGGCGAGCGATCCGACTACTCCGATCTTCTCGATCCGATCGCCGCGGATCAGTACGACGCTGTTGCGGATCGGGGGTCCACCAACTCCGTCAATCAGCGTCCCACCGACCAGGGCCGTGGGACCGGCTTGCGCAGTTGGTGCATTCGGCCGTTGTTGAGCCTCCCGTCCCCTCACGCTGCCGGCCGCCGCAAGGGAAAGCGCGAAGATCAGACACGTCTTTCTCATCGGATTACTCCTCCCGCGAGAGACAGTGAATCTCCTGACGGTCACAAACCCGTACCGACGGCGGGCAGAGTTGCGCGTGAGGGTCGGCGGTGGTTGCCCGAACGTATGGTTGCGGATGACGCCGAGGCCTCGACCGCACGTTCGAGCTGAACCACGCCCGCCTTGAGCTGGCTGCGAAGCCACAGGTGCGCTGGATCGCGTTCGTGCGCCCGGTGCCACTGCAACACTTCGACGATCGGCGGGATATCGACAGGCACTCGCAGCAGCTTGATGGGCAAGAGTTCGGCATATTTGCGAGCCAGCCTGGCCGGAACGGTCGCGATGCGTTCGGTGCCGATGACGAGTTGCGGCGCCAGGTCGAAGCTCGCCGTCACGACCTCGACGTTTCGTCTGCAGTTCACCGCGCGCAGCATCCGCTCATCGTAATTGGCCGAGCCGAGCTCGCCGACATGGACGATGACATGGCCAAGCGTCAAATACTGTTCAACGGAGATGGTGGTGCCGATCGCCCGGTTCTTGCTCCACGCGACGCACATGTGCGTGTCTGCGAACAACGTTTCCTTCGGGTGGACGAGAGAGGCGTACAACTCCGGCGCGATCAAAAAATCGAGCGCACCCGATTCGAGATCTTCAGTGGCGCGCCTGCCTACGGGCCGGAGCTCGAACGTGATCGACGGGGATTGGCACTGGACCTCCCGTAAGACCTCCACCATCAGCACACTCGTCACATAGTCCGACACGGCGATTGAAAAATGCCGCGCCGACGTTGCCGCCTCGAAACGCGGTTTGGTGACGATCGTCTGCTGCACCTGTAGCAACACGTCGCGTACCGGTTGCACCAGATCCTGCGCCAATGGTGTGAGCACCATCTGCCGTCCCATCGGCACGAGCAGCTGGTCCTGAAAGAATTCGCGGAGCCGGGCAAGTCCGCCGCTCATCGCCGACTGACTCAGGTTCATCCGCAAGCCAGCGCGGGTCACGTTCTTCTCCGTCAGCAGCGCGTCGAGAGTCACGAGCAGGTTCAAATCGAAGCGGAACAAATGCATCGGCCCGGCTCCTTCGCGCATCGATTATACCGATGGTTCAGGCGCCAGCGAGCGGCCGTCGTAATGTCCGAACAGTCCAATTCAGGTCAGTTCGACACCGGCGGCAACGGACGGTTGTACTGGATCGGGCAGCCCAACTGGAAGAACTGAGCCTCGGCGGCCCGGCGGCAGAAGGCCTGCGTATTGCGGACCTGCCGTTCGATCGCCGAGACGACTTCCGCGAGCGGGAGCGGCTTCTGACCATGGACGGCCAGATGCGTGTCGACCTTGATCTTGCGGTAGTCGATGTTGTTCATCACGCTGTCGCCCCACCAGTTGTAGTCCCAGTTCTGGGTGGTGAGGTCCCCCTCGGCCAGCACTCTCGACGCCGGCACGTGGATGATCACGCCATCAGCCATGTGATAGTTGCCAATGAGATGGTAGATATCGATTTCGTTGGTGGAGTCTTTGAGCTTGAGATGATCGTCCACCGGAATGAACTTCAGCGGTTTCGGATTCCTCCCCAGCGCGTCCGGAAACAGCTTGGCGGGACGCGCGACCATTTCGCGGAAGATGCCTTCGTTGCCACGATGCGCAATGATCGTCAACCCTTCAGCCACGGCCGCCCGAAGTCCGACCGTGTGATCGAAGTGATGGTGTGACTGAATCACCTGCGTCACACGCTTGCCCGGGACGAGCGCGTTGACCACCTTGAGAATCGCCTGAAGCGCGGCATCCTGCCGGTTCGCCTCGAACATGGTGAGGTGGTCATCGAATTCGAAAAAGGCGTTGCCATTCATGAACCAGACGTGATCGGCGACCTTGATCGGCTGCAGGTTGGCCCCGCCTCCGCCTTGCGGGCCCTGTGGCGACGCCGATCGGACCGCCGCCGGCGCACTCAGATCGTCAATCGGCTCGTCGACGATGTTGCGGTCGACGTCGAGTTTGCTGTGCACGACATTGCGCCAATCGATGGTCGTCGCGTAGGCAGTTGGCAGCTGAATGCCCTTTTCAGGCACGTAGCCGACGAAATTGGTTCGATATGTCACGTCTCCGAGGTTGACGTGCGGTCCGACATAACTCACCCACTCCGGTAGATTCGAGGTCGCGTTCACCGCGAGGGTCAGCGTATCGCCCTGACGCACCGTCACGTCGACCAGTTGGAGGTTGCCTTGCTTCCGCAGATTCGACAGTTTGGTCGTGGGGTCGAGCGCGGCCCGGACGACGGTGATCGGGTGGGCGAGGAGTTCGACTCGTCGCTGCCGTGCGGCCGCAGTCCCTGCAGGCTGTGGCTGAGCCGTTCCCGTCTGCGGACTGGCCAGGAATCCGCCACCGATGTTGTAGGCGACATCGCCATCGAGTGTTTCGTTGGTTCGATTGAGCCCAAGCTGCCCGACGGTCGACGCAAAGACAAAATCCATTTTCACGCGTTGCTGCACGCGCGTGCGCCCGTGCTCGAGATCAATGGTGCGCCTGTATTCGAGCGCCTTCTGCCACTTCTGAGGCGCCGCCGGGTCGCCGGTAATGTTGCCGCCGCCGTCGAAATACGCCAACTCGCCGTAGCCGACGATCTGCAATGTCTTGAGCGCCATCACCCGGTCGCGCCCGCCGAGTGCATCCGCGCTCCGGGTCACGAGCTGCAGTTCTGAACTGCCTCCCTGGCCTGCGAGCCGAATGACGAGCGCCCCACAGGTCGCCACTGCCAGTGTGAACACGGCGAGTCTGTTGTACATCGCACTTCTCCTATGCCGAGGCCGTTGCGATCGACCCGTTCATGCGAACGAAACTCGATCGGAAATGAGAACCCAGGCCAAAGCTTACGCGAAATCGTTCAGCGCAACTAAACATCCCCAACTATCAGGCACGTCGATACTTCTCATCGCATCTGTCGATGCACGCGAAGCGCAGGGCCGTGCGTTGTTTCACCGGACTTAACGTTGGTTCGTCTACGTCCAGGTCACGCCCTGATCAGGAGATCGCGACCTACCAGCGCACCGGCCGCACCGACGACGCACGCAATGTCACGTGCAAGTGATCGTCACAGGGGGGCTTGGGTGGGCCGAACATGGAGACCTGTAGTCATTGCCTCGTCGATCGCGGTAGTCGTGGGAGTCCTCACGCCGTTCAAGGCGCAGTGGTTCAAGCTTTCCTCCCTTATCGCCATCTCCTCTCGCTGGCCGTCAGTCGCGCGGCCCGTAATGCGGCGCGGTCTGACCCAGTTCGATCGCACCGAGGTCGGAGGCCGCGCCGGCGAATCCATCCGTCACGTTCGGCAACGTCTTGCCGCGATCAACGGCGGCCGATCCAGGCTTCAGTCTGAAGTCGAACGATTCCGCCTGGTAGACCTTCTGGACCGTCGCGACGTCCTGCGCGTCGAGCCTCGGAACGTTCATGAACACGTCGTAGTCGACCAGGACGCTGTGCTGATCCTGATGCGTGGCACGGCTGTACTCCTCGAGCGTGTTGTACTGACGCGTCTCGAGCGACGACGGCGCGGGCGCGGGGCCCGCGCCGCGTCCACGCAGCAACGGACCATAGTCGGCCGCCGTCGCCCACGGCGGCGAGTTCCAGGCGAACGAATACGGCGCGCCGGGGTTCGGCCTGAAGCCGTTGTAATCTGACGACGTGTAGTTCGTGTAGGTGTTCATCGCGAAAATCGCGGGCGTCGAGTTTTCACCGAGAAACAGGTTGTTCGCCCAGTGGACGTTCGACGCGCCCTGCGCCTGCGTCTCCGACAGCACCGTGTTGTTGTAGAAGACCGCGCCCGCCGAGCCGCCCGTCAGCCTCGTCGACCCACCCGGCAGGTGATACGCGATGTTCCGGATCCAGTACACCGGCCCGCCGATCGCCGGCTGGTTGCAGAACGCATGCGACGCGGAGTTGATCATCATGTTCCGCATCACCCGCACGTTGTGCATGCTGCCGTCCACTTCAAACGGGTTGTCGTGGAAGTTGGTCATGTAGTTGTTGTAGAAGTCGATCGAGACCGTGCGCTTGTCGAAATATTCGCGGGTTGGATACTTCGCGCCGCCGACCGCCGCCGAGCCGTCCGGATTTCCGTATGTCTCCGTATCGATGCCGTCGTGGAAGTTCGCGACGTAGTTGTACGCGATGACGTGTCCGGGACCGTACACCTTGACCGCGATGTACGATCCCATCACCGGCGGGAATTTCTGTCCGTCCTTGCCGTCGAACTTCCTCCAGAACTCGCCCGCCCAGCCGATGACGTGGTTGGGATCGTGCCGCCCGATGAAGTAGTTGTCGGCGATGTAGAAGTTGCTCGATCCGGCGTAGTTCGTGAACACGCCGGCGCCGATGTCCTCGAACCGGCAGCGTTTCACCGTGATGCCTTTGGCGCCGGCCAGGAACTGCGTGCCGGCGAGAATCGCGTAGTCGGTGTTCCGGAACGTCAGTCCCTCCAGGTAGGTGTAATCTGCGGCACGGACGTCGAACAGCGCGAAGTTGCCGGCGCCGTCGAAAATCGCCGGCCCGTCGCCGGCGCCTTTGATGACGATCGGCTTCTCGGCCGTGCCCTTCGCCAGCAGGTAGTACGTCCCGTCGAGCGGTGTCGTGCGATTCACGGCAGGGTCGTTCGTATATTCGTAGCGATTGTATTTGTAGACGCCGGCATGCACGAAAATGGTGTCGCCGGCCTTCACGCGCGGACGGCCTGCCGTGGCCCAGTCGGTGCCGGCGCAGGTGAGGTTGTACGCGCACATCAGGCCTTCGAACGACGGCTCGTTCTTTGTGCCTTTATAGCCTGGCGGATACACGTGGTAGACCTGGCCGCCCGCCGCCGGCATCGGTTCGGGCCGCGTCCTCACCGTGATGGTCTTGGTGGCCTGCCCGCTCACGCCGTCGGGATCGCGAAGCACGAACCGCGTTTCGTAGGCCGTATTCGGTTGAAGATCGAGAATGCTGCCGGCGAACATGTTCGGCGAGATGACGTCGAGTTGCTCGCCCTGCTTGATGCGCTCGCCCTGAAGCCGCAGCAGCGGCAGCGCCTGTTTCCAGTCGGCTGTGCCCTGCTTCCGATACGACACGTCGACCGACGCGTTCCGGTTGTCGTCGCCCTGGATGAACCACTCGAAGCCGAGGTTGATCAGCGTCGGCGGATCGACGAGGAACTCGCCTGCCGTGACCGCGCCGCCGGCCGGGGCAGCGGTCAGGACGCGACGCCAGAGGCCAACCCCAGCCACGACCGTGAATACGAGCATGAGTGAGAGCGTTCGCAGTGCGGCTGTCTTCATGATGGTCCATTCCTCAGATGGTCACATCTTACTCGCGTCAAGCCACTGTGCCCGTGCAGCGACACTTCGGCGGCACGGTGTCGTGCCCGTCTGAAGCGCGGCAACCCCACCACTGCCTAGAACCTTTGAGAACCCGCCACTTGACTCAGCGGGTCAAGTGGCGGGGCTCGCAAGTGACCTATAGCGGGCCGAGGCCCCAGAGGGGCCGGAGGCCCGCTAGAACTCGAACTGCCCACTGATCTTGAACAGCCGGGCGTCGATAATCGCGGTTGGCGCCTGCCAGCCAACGCCTGTGGCGCCGTAGTTCTGATTCAGAAAAGTGACTGCGTTCGCGTTCAGCGAATTGTAGATATCGAGGTTGATGGTCGTCCGCGTCCGGCCGTGTTTGAAGGTTCTCGCAAGACGCAGGTCGAGCATCCTTTCACGCGGACCATACAGCTCTCCAGGCGCGACCAGAGGCACGGTCACGTTGGCGGCGCCGCCCGAAAGCGGACGGCCGAGTGACGGCTGCACGAGGGCGTTCGACACGGTGTAGTTGGCGAGGATCTCGGGTCCCGGGACGTCCTGGTACGTCGCGGCGAACTGGATGCCGATCCTGGGAATCGAGTAGGCTCCGAGCAGCTTGAGTTGCGTGAGGAACGGCGTCTCGTTGCGGCAAAACGCGTTGTTCGTGACACCGATGCTCACGGCATCGCGATTGAGCGACAGTGCCTCGTAACCCACCTGGAGTTCCGGAAGCTTGGCCTGAACCTCGCACTTGTCGGTGAACGTCTTCCCCGAAGACACCCCACCCTGGAGCATCAGGCCTTGCTGGACCCGAACGTTTACACCGGCATCGATCCCATTCCAGTGCTGGTACATGTTGCCGTAATTGCTGGCGGGCGTCACGTAGTTGTCGACCAGGCCGACCTTGTTCGGGTTGAGGTTGGACACGCCACTGATCACGTAGCCGCCGCCGCCGGGCAGCCGCGGATCGAGCGGTGCGGTGACAACGAATGGGCTGTAATCTGATGCCGCCGTGGCCCGATTGTCGGTCACGTTGAAGTTGCCATACCAGCGGCGCCCATACGACGCCGTCGCGCCCACGCGAGGCATCAACTGGTGCTGAATGCCCAGCGTGAACTCCGAGTTCGCGAGGTGGCGGTACCAACCCGAGAGCGTCGCCGGGTCGTAAGAGGTGGTGGGTTTCGGTGTGCCGAAGGCCAGATCGGAGACGAGCCCGCACTCGTCGTTGGCTTGCAGGTTCAGCAGGTTGCAATCCGGGATGTAGTTGCGGTTCGCATCGGTCCAGGTACGCGTGACCGAGTTGGCGAGCGTGCCGACCGGATTGCCGTCGCCGTTGACCGCGCCGTTGCCGGCGGCGTACCGGGAGAGGCTGACCTTGAGCGCCGTTTTGCCGTTCCCGAAGAGATCGTAGACCGCGCCGAACCTCGGCGACAGATCCTTCAGGCTGTACCAATCGTTGGCGGGGAACGTGATGTTCCGGTTGGGTGCGAGCAGCACGGGCCCGATGTTCTGCTCGGGGAACCCCGTACCGAAGTAGTCGAACCGGACCCCCCCGTTGACGGTCAGCCGCTTGACCGTCCACCGATCCTGCACGTAGGCGCCCAGTTCGTTCATGTAGTTCGTCCGCGGATTCGGCGCCGCGCGCTGCGTGAGCTGATTGGGCACGCCGTTGTTGAACCGGTAGCTGACGCCGAACGGATCGGTTTGATTCGACCGAAGGGTGCCCGTGGTGTCGGTGAAACCGATCTTGAGCGCGTGCGCGCCGGTGACGTACGACACCGACGATTGGACTTCGACGATGTTGGGCTGATCGGTGCGCGAGAACGTGGAGCCGTGATACGTCAGGCCCGGAATCAGTCCTGATTGTTCGACCACGATGATCTGCTGGTTGGGCAGCGAATTGTCCTGATCTTCGCCGTGCGTCGAGATGCGCGCATCGATCAACAGGCGATTGGTCAACGGGGCCGTCCAACTGGCATACGCAAACCGCTTCTGCGGGAACCGCGTGTAGCTGAAGGACTCCGGCGAGATCAAGGGCCGGGCGTCCACCCAATCATGTTTCGCCTGATGCCAATACAGATTGACCTTGCTCTTCTGCGTGGCCTGCCACGTAAGACGGCTGTTGCCGCTGCGGTCGATGGTGCCGAAACGCCCCTGGTTGTTGGGGTCGGGCGCGTAGGTCCAGACATCCGGGTTGTTCACGTTGAGGTTCTGCTGGATCCCGATGAAGTTCTGGTTGGCTTGCGCGCGAACCGACGAGAAGAACCAGAGCTTGTCGCGGACCACCGGACCGCCGACCGACAGGTTGAGATCGTATTGATGGATGAGGGCGTTGGGCGCGATGAGGCCCTGGGCCTTCAGGGCGTCCGTGTAGTTGCTCCCCTGAAACGAGGAATTCACGCCCGTGCCGAAGAACGACCCTTTGAAGGAGTTGCCGCCCTCTCGCGGGATGTAGTTGATGCGCACGCCCCCGGTGATCTGCTCAACCGAGCCGCCCCCGAAATCCAGGGTGACTTCCTGCATGCTGCCCATGTCGGGCACGAAGTTGTTGGCATTGCCCGAACCAAGGATGTTGCGAACCTGGGCCCCATCGATCGACAGGCGCTGGTCCAGATACGTGCTCCCGTGCATCGTCATGTACATGTTCTGCAGGTTGCCGGTGCCACCGACATCCATCGGGTTGGCCGCACCTTTGGACGGCACGAGGGCCGAGATCCCGGGAATCAGCACCCCGAGACCGGCAGTGCCTCGTCCTGTCGGGAGCGCATCGATGACCTCTTTGCCGAGGACGCGCTGCTGCTGCGTGCTCTGAACGTCCACGATCGGCGATTCGCCGGTCACGGTCACCGTCTCCGTAATCGAGCCAACCTTCAGCTCGGCGCCGACCGTGGCGACGAACGTGCCGGTGAGCTCGACCCCCTCGCGTCTGACCGTGTTGAATCCCGTCAGTGAGAACACCACCGAATAGGTGCCGGGGCGAAGGTCCACGATCTTGTACTGACCGCTTCCGTCGGTGACGACGGAGCGGACTCTTTCGATGAGGACCGGGCTGGATGCCTCGACGGTGACACCAGGCAAGATCGCTCCGGAGGTATCGCGCACGACGCCAGCAATAGATGCCTGGGCAGAGGCGATCGCCGGCACGAGCACCACGCTCGAGAGGATCAACCACGCCAGTCGCGTCAGTCTAAGCATAACTCTCTCCTTCACGAACCTATCGCCGCGCCAACGAGCGCATTCATCTGGACACGGCCCGGATGGTAGTACCGCCGAACCGCGAATCGGGACGCTGTTGCCCTCGAAGATCGCGACCACACCGGGCGATACGAACGCTCCGATGTCCGACGTGCGCCCTCGTGGACGCGCGCGTCAAAGCGCCGTCTTCGGCCCCGGACGGACGCCGGGTGCCTTCAACTGGATTCTGTAGACGTATGAACAGGCCGTCATGTAGAGCGTCTTGCCGTCGGGGCCGCCGAAGGCGACGTTGGTGGCGACGATTCTCGGCCGTGGCTCCTTCACTTCAACGGGAAACTGAATCATGCCGAGGGTCTTCCCCTCGGGCGAGGTGATCCGCACGCCCGCCCGGCCCTGGTCGGTACCTGTGGTGTACAGATTGCCTTTCAGATCGGTCTTCATGCCGTCGCTGCCCATGTCGGCAATGAACACCTTCCCGTTGCTGACGGTGTCATCCGCATTCACGTCGTAGCGCATGACCGTTCGACCGGCGCTGACGTAGAGGTGCTTCTCGTCCGGGGAGAGCGCGATGCCATTGGGCGCCGCGCCGCCCGGCTCCCGGTCGCCCCCCTGATAGCTCACCTTCCCGTCCTTCACGAGGTAGAAGCCATTGAACGGCAGCTCGCGCTGCGGGCTGCTGCGGCCGCCGCGAAGACCGGAATTTCCGTCGGTAAAGTAGGCCGCGCCATCCGATTTCACGACGACGTCATTGGGGCCGCTGAATTGCTTGCCTTCGAAGCGGTCGGCCAGGACGGTCCGCTTACCATCTTTCTCCAGCCGTATGAGCTTTCGGGCGGCGTCCGAGCAAATCACGACCCGCCCTTGAGGGTCGAGCGTGAGGCCGTTGGATCCGATGATGATGACCGCCATCCCCCCCGAACTCACGGTCTGCTGGCCGGCGTTGAGGAAATCGGGGCCGTCGTAGATCCTGTCCAGGAACACCGAGAGGGCGCCGTTCTCCGATCGCTTGTAGATTCTGTTGGCCGTCAAATCGCTGAAGAGCAGGTAGCCGCCACGGCCCTCGGAGACCCACAGCGGCCCCTCGGAGATCCCGATGTGCTCCGCCATCGTTTCCAGCTTGGCGTCGGGCGCGATGATCGAGTCGAGCCCCGGATCCATCTTGACGATCCGAAACGGCGCTTCGGCCAGCGTGAGAGTGTCGGGCGCCGCGGCGCCTCGCCCGCCGCCCGGCGCGGGGGCCTGCGCGCTCACCACGCTGAATCCAGCGACGACCGCGAGCGCGACCCAGCCGGCCGGTGTCTTCTTGTGTGTGCGACTCATGTTCGTCATGGATGCCTCGCGGAGGTCCGGCCGCCAGAAATGCGTTCGGATGACAGCACAGGCAGCGACGGGAAGTCAACGAAATACGGCCACCTGGTTTCCCCGCTGACGTGCCGGGCGCCCTCAGCGCGTGGCAGTGGCCGGCTCGACGAACTCCACGAGGACGGCGTCCGGGTCGATCGCGAACACGAACCGTCCGAACGCGCGTTGAATGGGTTTGCCCCCGACGCTCAGGAACCGGTACCCCGCGCTCTTCGTGCGATCGATCAGCTCGTCGAGGCCGCTCACCTCGAGCTGGAATTGCGGCGAGCCCACGTCCTGCAACCGCCACTCGAACGGCCTGGCTGCCTGGCCCGCCGCAGCGGGCAGCGCGAATTCGGACAGCACGACGGTCACCGCAGTTCCGGGGATCGTCATGACCGTCTCCGTGAGCTTCCCGGCGGCCAGGCCGTGCAGGCGGAGTGCCGCCGCGCTGGCGGTGCGCGTTTTCCCCACGCCGAAGCCCAGCAGCGTCTGGTAGAACTCGAGCGCCCGCTGGCGCCGGGCGACCGAAAGCCCGATCGACGTCTCGATCACGTCGCCCCCCGTCGCCGCCTTCGACACCGCAGCCGGCGACGCCTGCCTCACTTCCACGAGGCCGCCGTCGGCGTCGCGAACGAGAATCGCGCGGCCGTTCGTCGTGTTCACGGCGCCGCCGCCGAGCGTGACGACCGGTGCGCCGCGGGCCTTCAATCTGCTCACCACGGCGTCGAGGTCTCGCACCGTGAAGATGATTTTCGAGGCGCCCGGATCCCACGCGTTGATCTGCCGTTCGCCGCGCGGAATGTCGAAGAACTCCGACAGCTCGAGTCCAAACGGCGTGTTGGCCGCCCGCATGAAGACGGTGCGAAAACGCGACCCGTGCGTGTTCGTCAGATCCCACACGAGCGGATCGGAACCGGCGTCGGAGGCAGGCCGGATCGGTTCGGGGGCAGCGCTGGCGGACGCCGGGCCCGCAAATGGGGACCGCGCGAGTTGGATGCCGAAGACGTCGCGATAGAACGCGAAGGCGCGCTCGGCGTTGCCTGAGCCGTGAATCCAGTTGAAGATGCCCCGCACGGGTGAGGCGGCCCGCGCCGGTACGCGATCAGATTGCGCCGCGCAGGTGAAGTTCGTGCCGTCCTCGAGGCTGCCGGTCTCCGTGTAGCGCGCGTAGGAAGGATACGGGCAGAGCGGGCGCGTCCGCCCCGGGAAGTAGCTCGTGCCCGGACGGGCCGATGCCTCGATGCGCGCCGGCGCGGCACCCTTCTCGACCCAGTCCACGATCGCGGCCAGGCCGTCGAAGCTGTCGGTCGCGGGGCCGCCAGCGCAGTGGTTCATGCCCGGCACGAGGAAGAGACGGGCCCACCTGGCCGTGGCCTCAGGCCCGCCGTTGTTGCGGGTGAGGCGCTGGTAGTAGTCGATCGACTCGAGCGCGGAAAAGATGGGATCGGCCGTCCCGTGGAAGATCAGCAGCTTGCCGCCGCGTGCGTGAAAGTCGGCCAGCGTCGCATCGCGGTACGTGTCGTAGATCGCCGAGAACGCCTCCATCCGTCGTGGATCCCGGTCGAAGTCGAACTGCGTGATGGCAAATGCCGGATCGGGCGGCGTGAAGAACTCGTGGGCCAACGCGCCGGCCATCAGGGTCGTGTTCGCCGCGTTCGGCATGCCCGTCTGCGACGAGCCGAGCTTCCACTGCCGCCAGCCGGGCGCGGCGATTCCGGGATCCCAGGCTTGTCCGACGTAGAGTGCCCGTCCCGACGAGTCGCGGGGACCGCCGAACGCCCGCTCGAGCGCCGCCACCTGCTCCGCCTCGAGGCAGTTCGCGTCTTTCACACCGGCACACTGCAGGCGCTTCGGATCGAAGCGGCACGCATCCGGACGCTGGACCATGCCGTCGGCCGCGCCGTCGGCGGCGTCGCACGCCGAGGTAATGCCGCGCGCGACGAGTGCCAGGTCGGTGTCGCTGAACGCCCGGCTGAGCACGCGCTGCCCGTCTGCACCGGCCGGGGCGATGGAGAGATACGCCTGCGTGTCCCAGGCGGCGGCAATCGTCGCGCCCTTCGACACGCTCATCGCCGGCGCGCAGGCCACGACGCCGTCGAAGTATGCCGAGTATCGCTGCGCGAACATCATCCCTTGCCGCCCGCCGCCGGAGCAGCCCACGAAGTACTTCCGATCGGGGGCCCGGCCGTAATAGCCCGCCACGATCGCCATGGCTATTGCGTACGTCCGTTCGTGAGCCGCGTACGCGTGATCGACGCGGGCGGTGGGATCGAGGCCGAACTCGGGCGTGACGCCCTGGTGGCCGGCGTCCGTCGTCACGACCGCGAACCCGCGCTGCAGGCCGGTGTCCGGAAACGATCCCGTATTGCGTCCCACGGCCGGCGCCACCATGCCGTCGTTGCCGCCGCCGCCCTGGTACAGGAACCGGCCGCTCCAGGCAGTCGGCAGGCGAAGCTCGAAACGTGTCTCGTACGCCTTGCCGTCGGCGCCCACGTGCGGCGCCGCGGCGCCGCGCACCACGCAATGGGCCGGCTGCGAGGCGGAACCGCCGTCGTAGGTCGTCGTGATCGGCGCCGGAGGCGTGAACGTCTCGGCCGCGAGGGCCGTGCAGGCCGCCGCGCCAGGAGGCGACGGCGCGGCGGCGCGGCCCGTGCTCCCCGCAAACGCCAGGAATGCGACCGATACCGAAACCGCCGAAGAGACGTTCGTCAGCATGGTCCTCGAGCCCTCTCTTGTGCTCCATCCTAGCAGCCAGCGAGGATGCATCGCCCGTCGAATGCAGCCGGACTTTTACCACAGGTTGCCAACCTTCATGGCATTCATGCGGCACTTCCGCATGCCCGGGACCCCGCTGGAACGCGGAGCCCCGGGCGCGCGAGAAGCATGTGACGACGAAACCCGTCGATGAGTTGCCTGCGAATCCCGGGCGT
>JBDTVS010000139.1:0-12079 GCA_040007095.1 Acidobacteriota bacterium | reverse complement strand
AACACAATCCGCGGGTTGATCTCCATCGGCAGCGGCGTGGTCGGCGTCTGCCAGACCAGCGTGTTCATGTACGCGCAGCTGTAGCCCGGATCGCACGCGCCCACCAGACCGGTGAAGTCTTCCGTGGCGACTTCGAGCGAAGGAAATGTCGTGTCCTGTCCAACCCGCTTGGCGACCAGTTGGTCGATGGTCGTGCCGGCCTGGAAATCGGGACCGTCAGTCCGTTTTGGTCCAACGCCGGTGATCCACGATCCGGCCGCCGCCGCGTGACTGCCGCTGTTCTGAAGCGGCGCCGCCAGATTGCTGACGACGACGAGGGACTGGCGGAACCGTTCGAGCGGCTTGAGAATCGGCGTGAACTCGAAGCGCGCCCCCACGATCTGGGGCGTCCAGTCGTCCATGATGACGCCGTGCGGGATGTAGACGAACCCCAGCCGAGCCTTCGGGTTGGCGGCCGTCTTCGCCGTCGCCGTCAACGCCGGCACCATCGAGTCGAGAAACGGCAGCGCCAGCGCGGCACCCACGCCTCGCAGAAACATCCGGCGCGGCATTGAAATTCTTGAGATCAACATCAGTCGGCTCCAGGCACGAAATCAACGCAGCGCTGGCTGAGAGCGCAGTGAGCGCTGCTCCGGAGACAGGTTCTCTGCCGGCTCTGCGCGCACGGTGCTGCTCGCCGTCAGCGCCTTCGTCTTCATTCGAAACGGGACGCTATCGACAATCCCCATCACCAACGACGAGAAGCGGTAGCCGGTCTGGCTCCCGTTCCGCACAATTGCGCGGACGGCCGGCATATCGTCGTAGCCGAGCGCGCGGCCGACCGCGTAGGTCAGCATCTTTTCCGTCATGGTCCCGACGAAGATCTCGGGGCGTTTCAACAGCGCCTCGCGCAGAGTGACGACCCCGTTGACCGGGGTGCCGTCGGCAAGCTGCCCGGACGCGTCGATCGCTGCTCCAGCATCGCGGGTACGCCAGGCGCCCACCGCATCAAAGTTCTCCAACGCGAAGCCGATCGGGTCCATCACCTTGTGACAGCTTGCGCACGCAGGATTCGCCCGGTGCTCTTCCATCCGCTCCCTCAACGAGTGCGGCGTCCCATCATCGTCGGTCCTGTCCTTGAGTGCCGGCACGTCCGGCGGCGGGGGCGGCGGGGGCGCACCAAGCAGGTTGTCGAGCACCCACTTGCCGCGCACGACCGGCGACGTGCGATCGGCATGCGAGGTGACGAGAAGAATGCTGCCGTGGCCAAGCAGACCCTTGCGCGCCTCGTCACGCACCGTGACCCGTCGAAAATGGCTGCCGTAGATATTGGGAATGCCGTAGTGCCGTGCCAGCCGCTCGTTCACGAACGTGTAATCGGCCGTCAGCAGATCCATCACGTTGCGGTCTTCGCGGATGATACTGCCGAAAAGCAGCTCCGTCTCGCGCTGGAACGCCAGGCGGAGATTGTCGTCGAAGTCCGGGAATTCGTTCTTGTCCGGTGTGGTCGTCCGCACGTTTCGCAGGTACAGCCATTGGCCTGCGAAGTTGGAGACCAGCGCCTCGGCGCGCGGGTCGGCCAGCATTCGCCGTACTTGCTGCTCCACCACCGCCGGATCCTGCAGTTTGTGCCGCTCCGCCAACGCCAGCAGTTCCTCGTCCGGAATACTGCTCCACAGGAAGAACGACAGCCTGGACGCGAGCTCGAGGTCCCCGACTTGGTACACGGCGCCCGGTGCCACGCTCTCGGGATCGCGCTCGACTCGAACGAGAAATTTCGGACTGGCCAGGACGGCACGAACCGCCAGTTCGATGCCCCTGTCGAAGGTCCCGTTTCGGCGCCCGTCCTGATAGAACATCAACAGCCGATCGACTTCAGCCGGCGTGACGGGCCGCCGGAAGGCGCGCCGCGCCAGCGTCTCGACGATTTTCTTCGCGCACGCCGCCTCCTCGCGGTTCTTCGCGCCGCTCTTCACGTCCGCCGGCGGGCGGCATTGGAAGATGCGGGCGCGGCTCGGTGTGGCGCCCGGCCCCGTCGGGTTGAACGGCCCGGCAATCGTCAGACTCTCCACGTGCGGAAGTCCCGTGTGATCAGTCGCAATCAGCGTGCTGCGCAAGAACGACTGAAGTCGATTGCCGCCCTCCGCTGAAGACTTCTGGAGAAACGAGGCGCCGACGACCCGTGGGCCGGCTGTGACCTTCACTCTGGCCTGCAGTCGGGCGTCCAATGCCATCGCGACCTCGGTGGCGTTGTCCGGCGATGCCGAATAATCCGCCACGCCGCCGGTCGGAGCCAGATGCACCCGTTCGCCGTCCACGGTAATTTCGAGCTGGTCCTCGTACTCGAGACCTCGCACGCCGCCGAGGTTCGTTTGCAGCAGCTTGACCTTGAAGACGTACTCGCCGTCCAACGGGAACGTCTGGCGCACCAGCAGTCCGCCGCGGGTACCAAGGCCGAGGCCTTCGAGATGGCTGGTCTGCGACGCATCGCCGCGGACGTAAAACGTCTGAGACGTGGGCCCGATCGACGGATCGCCGACGGCGACCGCGCTGATCTTGGCCGCCCCGGCGAGGTAGGCCTCGAGCAGCGACGGCGAAACGCCCAGCGCGTCGGCGATGTTGTCGAAGCCCTGAATCGAATCATCCGGTGGAAGAAGCGCCGCCGCATCGACATCGACCGCCAACAGATCGCGTACCGCGTTGGCATACTCCACGCGGTTCAGCCGGTGGACGAGTGGACGACCCGGAGAGGGCGCCGCCGCGGCCGCTCGATCCAGCATCGCCTCGAGCCAGGCGACCATCGAATCGGCCGTCAGGCGATCCGGGCGGGAGACGCCTTGTGGCGGCATCGCGCCACTGCGCACTTTGCGGACAACTTTTTCCCACACCTCGGCGCCGCGAGCCACATTCTCGAAGTCCATCGCCTCGAGCGAGAGGCCACCGGTCTTCAGGCGGGGATTGTGACAACTGACACAGTATTTGTTGAGACTGGCTCGAACGGTGGGTGCGGACGCGACGCTACTGGACTGATCCTGCGCAGGACCCGGCGTGCTGGCGACGAGCTGCCCATGCAGCGGGACGGCCGCGATCCACACACCGACGAGAGCCACCGCGACACGGGAATCGAACATCGGTAAGGGCCGTCTCAAGAGCTTCTGTAACTTGTTGCGTCCACGGCGCTTCGCTCAAAAGCTCATTCGCGGGAGATCCTTGAAACGATACTACATGTCGTTGTATTGCGGGCATCGTTCTTGTAGCATGCACCCAATTTCCGAACGCCCGTTCCGAGAGGCCTTCCCATGTCTGTCAATGCTTCCAGGAAATTGAATCTCTTTCGTGTTCTCGTGTGTTCGTGGTTGCATTTGAAGTCGACAAACCAGCTGGACCGGTCACGAGTGTCCCACACGACACTGCGCGCGGTCGCGACGCTTGTCGTGCTGGCTATCTGCGGCAGAGGTTCCGAGTTGGCGGCAGCGACGTCGTGCGAGAGCCTCGCCTCGCTGGCGCTGCCCAACACCACCATCGCGGCGGCGCAAACCGTCGCGGCGGGCGCGTTTCAGCCTCCCGCGGCCGGACGTGGACGAGGCGCGGATCCGTTCAAGGATCTCCCCTCCTTCTGTCGAGTGGCGGCGACGGTGAAGAGAGCCGGCGACACGGACGTGAAGATCGAAGTCTGGATGCCAAGCCAAGGATGGAACGGCGACTTCCAGCCTGCCGCGAGCGGCTTCGGCGGCGGAGCGATTGGCTACGGAGGCCTGAGCCAGATGATTCGAACCGGCGCCGCAACGGCCGCCACCAACCGCGGACACGACGCGCCGGCCGGCCGCTGGAAATCATCCGACGTCGCGAGTCTGCCGTACCACTTGATGGTCGATCACGGCAAGGCGATCGTGCGGGCGTTCTACGGTCAGGGGCCGAAATTCACGTTGATGAACGAATGCGGAGGTGCCGGCAGCCGGGACGCTCTCCAAATCGTGCAGGATTGGCCCGCCGATCTCGACATGGCCAATGCCGTCGGCTTCACCAACTACGGAACCCACCATGGCATCGCGCAGATGTGGGTGTACCAGGCGACCCACAAAAGTCCGGAGAGCTACATCCCGGCCAGCAAGCTGCCCGTCATCCATCAGGGCGCGCTCGATGCCTGCGACGCCAAAGACGGCGTCAAAGACGGCGTGATCGAAGACCCCGCGCACTGCGCGTTCGATCCGGTGGTATTGCTGTGCAAGACCGGCGACGGTCCCAACTGCCTGACCGCGCCGCAGGTCGAAGCGGTGCGCACTATCTACACGACGCCCGTCCATGCGCGCACCAAGCAGTATTTGTATGGGTCGATGCCGCCCGGCAGCGAGCTCGGATGGGAGGAGATGATCGGTCCGGTGCCGTATCCGTTTGCCGTGCCGTTTTACCGCGACCAGGTGTTCAAAGATCCGAACTGGGACTACAGAACCCGACCGGTGAATTTCGATACCGATGTGGATCTGGCGGATGCGCCGGAGAACCTCCCCATCAATGCCACCAACGCCGACATCAGCAAGTTCATCGCACGCGGTGGAAAGCTGTTGCTGATGGGCGGATGGAACGACCACACGCTCGGCCCCGGGAACAACGTGCACTACTACGAGAGCGTCGTGGCCAAGCTGGGAGCCGGAAGAGTGCGGGACTCGGTCCGCCTGTTCATGGTGCCAGGCATGGACCATTGTCTGGGCGATGCGTACGGACCCACGGCGCAATACCCGACCGTCTACGCCGTCAGCTTCGACGCCGTCGCCTTCCTCAAGCAGTGGAAGACGACGGGCAAGGCGCCGGAGCAGATCGTCGTCACGACCAAGGGCCAGGAAGAGCGGAAACGGCTCGTGTGCGCCTATCCGAAGGTTTCCATCTACAAGGGGTCAGGCGGCACGGGCGATCCGGCGAATTTTTCGTGCAAGGCTCCCTGAGAACCCGTTACCGAATCACAACGCTCGTCTCGCCTGCATCGTGGTCCGCGCCCGGTCGATCATGGGTCGAGGCGGGCGATTTCCTCGTAGGCCTTGTGCAGCCAGTTCTTCACCCGCTGACGCTCGAGCAGGCCGAGCGCCGACCCGTCCTTGCCTCCCCGGTTGCTCGCCGCCCAGAAGCTCGTGCTGTGCGTATCGATCTTCTGCATCGTGGTGTCCTGCAGGCGACGCAGCGTAATCGCGGTCGCCCCCAGTTCTTTCGCCCGGGCGAGAGCGCCCGAGTCCTCGAGGATGCTGAAATCCGCCCCGCGCACCTCGTTCAACACCACGACGAGCGGCAGGCGGCCGCCAAACTGATCGAGGACCTTTATCAGCAGGTCCGCGGAATCGCGCCCGGCATCCATCACGTGCCAATAGTTGATGGAGAGCTCCAGTTCGTCTCTGATGTCGAGCAGTCCGGACTCCTCCATCCACTGCGCGAGGAATCGGTGCGTTTGGGCCGCGAGGTCCACGATGATGCGTCGTTCGGGCTGCTCCGCCGCGGCTTCGACGATGCGATCGAGCCCTTCATAGCGATCGATCACCACCGGCGCGGCGAAGTCCCCGTAGAAGCGAAGCAGTGAGCCGTGCGACTTGTCGGTATCGAAGCCGAGAAACGGAATCTGATGGTCGATGTAGTACTGGGCGAGTACGCGCGCGACGACGGATTTGCCGACGCCGCCCTTTTCCCCGCCGATGAAATGAAGCCGGGCCATGTGTGTTGGATACCTTTATGAATGGAACAGTGATCGAGCCAGCAACCCTCGCCATTCTGGCACAACAACGGCCGTCGGATCTTGCGCGATCGGCTGGTCGTCTCCAGGCCGGTCGTCCCCATGGCGGCGACGGCCGCTCCGAGGGCGGCGCTGACGTCCTGCGCCGTGTTCTCAGCCTCTGACCGGGTGGGCCGGAAGCGCCAACGCCACCTCCGCTATCGCGATCTTCTGCATACGGTCCTCGTCGTTACGGTCTTGCCAAGAACTGACAACCTGGGCAGCCCGTGGTGAAAGTCTGGCGGCTCAGGTGCGTCCCGATAAAATCGTGTCAGTCTACTCCCTGGTCCTTCGGCGGATTGTGTCGAGGCAAGAGCATTTTTCGTTTGGACGTAGTGCAAGTGGAAAGCGCTCTGAACGTCGTGCGTCCGCTTCGCCACCTTCATTCTGCAGTAACGCCCTTGCGCCGGTGGTCGGTAGAATCGACGGGTGAAGAGGCGTCGTGAGAAACGCGACAACGCCGGCACCCTGGACACCAGCGCCGCCGACGCGGACGTCGAGTACTTCCTGACAGCGATGACCGGCGTTGTCCGTCTCGCGCAGGATCCGCGCGGGCACGTTCCAGTTGCTCCGCCCATCCGCCCACCGCGCGCGGCATCGTCCGCACCGTCGCCGACCGCGCGAGAGACCATCGAGCATTCAGAGGCTGGCTTCGCGGCACCCGGCGTGGATCGCCGCGAGCTCAGAAAGCTGAAGCGCGGAGATTACCCCGCTGGTAGACGGCTCGATTTGCACGGCATGACCGCCGCCGAAGCCGTGGCGGGCGTGATGAGGTTCATCGACGATGGCCACCGCCGCCATCGGTGCGTATGCATCATCCACGGGCGAGGTCTGCATTCAGAGGCGAACGTCTCGATCCTGAAGACGCGCGTGCGGGCGTACCTCAGGACACATCGGGCGGTGCTCGCCTATGCCGATGCTCCACGCGGCGACGGTGGCGATGGGGCCGTCTACGTGTTGCTGCGAAAGTAGGATACTTCGTCATGGCGTCGTACCTTGACTCCGTTCCGCTCTCGGGCATCATCCGCATCCGCGACATGATGTATTCGGTCGCCGATCCCTATCGGCTCGATCAAGGCGACGTCAGCTTCGACTGCCCGGAGAGCGTCAAGGACGCGATGTCGAGGGCGATTGTCGAGAATCACACGCACTACGTCCAGACGACAGGCATCCCCCGGCTGCGCGAGCTGATCGCCGGGAAGCTGCGGGACAAGAACCGCATTCCCGTCGACGATCCGGCGGAGGTGCTGGTCACCAACGGCGGCATTCACGGCCTCTACCTGATTTGCCGCGCGATTCTCGAGCCCGGCGACGAGGTGTTGATTCCGGATCCAGCGTGGCCGCCGGCGGCCGGCAACATCCTGGCGGCGCAAGGCGTGCCCATCGGCGTGCCGCTGCACGAAGAGATCGGCTGGCGCTACGACCTCGAAGAGCTCGAAGCCGCGATTACGCCGCGAACGAAGATCCTGTACCTGAACTCACCCCAGAATCCGACCGGCGGCGTCCTGACCCGAGCCGACATCGAACGCATCGCTGCCATCGCGACCCGCCATCGGCTGTGGGTGATTTCGGACGAAGCCTACGAGGACGTCATCTTCGAGGGCGAGCACGTCAGCATCGCGTCGCTGCCCGGAATGTACGAGCGGACGATTCCCCTCTATACCTTCAGCAAGACCTACGCGATGACCGGGCTTCGTCTGGGGTACGTCGCGATCAGAGATAGAACGATTCGCGACCGTGCGACCAAGCTCCTGTTCTACACCGCCAGCAACGTGGCGTCGGTGGTGCAATGGGGCGGCATCGGCGCGCTCGAGGGACCGCAGGCCTGCGTCGAGACGTTCCGGACGGAGCTGCGCGCGCGAAGAGATCTGTTCTACCGAGGCGTCAGCAGCGCCGCAGCCGGGGTCCTCACCGGACGCCGGCCGGCGGGCGCGTTCTACGCCTTCCTCCGCATCGACCGGCAATGGACCGGCGGCGCCTCGTCACCCGGGTCGGTGTCGTGGCGGATGGTCGAGCACTTGATCGGCCATGGCCGAATCGGATGTGTGCCCGGCGTGGACTTCGGTGCTCACGGCGAGGGATACGTGCGCTTCTGCTTCGCGCGCGGCCGCGACGAGCTGGCCGGCGCGCTCGAGTCGATGAAGGTGACGTTCGGCGTGGCCGTGTGACAGGCCGCGCAAGACCAGGCCTTCTTGAACCCGCACAAACGTTGCACGAAATTCGGCGCGAATCACCGCGGTATCGAGCGCCGGTTTGCGAACCGAGAACCACTTTACCCATTGCAGGTGCGACCACGCTTCGTCCTCGCCCTGGTCTGTCCTTGAGCTACGCTTGGCGACAATGGCAGACCTCCTTGTGCAGGCTTTCGTTCTCGCCCTTCTTCTGAACACCGGCGCGACCGTCCAAGCCGGTCTCCTGACCGGCACCGTCGTCGATTCTTCGGGAGCGCCCATCCCGAACGCGACCGTCCGGCTGGATGTGTCCGGCGCCACGATGGCCGAAGCCGGGACAGGGAGCGATGGCCGCTTTGAACTGAAGGCTAACGCTCCGCGCGGGGCGCGCATCGTCGTAAGGGCCGATGGCTTCGCGCAGGCGGTCGAGCCAGTGTCGGACAACTACACCAGCCTGCGCATCACGCTGCAGGTGGCGCCCTTCTTCGAAGCGGTCAATGTCACGTCGTCGCGAAGCGACGTGCCGCGAGCGGATCCCACCCAGACGGTCACCATCTTTTCCTCGGCGGACCTGATGACGAGCGGCCCCGCCACGATCGACGATGCGCTGAAGCTCGTGCCCGGTTTCACGCTGTTCCGCCGCACATCGTCCCGCGCGTCGAACCCGCCCGCCCAGGGCATCACGCTGCGTGGCCTGGGCGGCACCGGTTCGAGCCGATCGCTCGTGCTCGTCGACGGCGTCCCGCTCAACGACTCGTTCGGCGGGTGGGTGTACTGGGACAAAGTGCCGCAGGTCGCCGTCGAGCGGATCGAGGTGATGCGCGGCAGTGGCAGCGACCTGTACGGCGCCGACGCGCTCGGCGGCGTAGTGCAGTTGCTGACACTGCGCCCGGAGCGCCCGTCCGTTCGTGCGCTGGCGGAAGGCGGCGGGCTCGGCACCGGTCGCGTGTCGGTCTTTGGCGGCAGCCGCACGCGCGGGTTGCGCTATAGCGCCGGCGGCGAGTGTGCAGTGGGTTCGTTCGTTCGGACGCCACACCGCGTTGTTCGGGGGCGAGGGCAAGTTCATCAAGGGCGACACCTAGGAAACCCAGCTCGCGAGAGGCCGCGTGTTGGGCGCGACGGATAGCGGCGGCACGCAGCGTACGGGATCCGCGTTCGTACAGGACACGTTTTTGGTTTCCGACCGGCTCACCGTCGTGGCGGGCGCCCATGGCGACGGATGGCACACCGAGTCGCAGTTCACGCCTTACAGCAAGACGCTCGGGTCGTTCAACCCGCGAGCCTCATTCGCGTATCGGATGAGCGGCGGAGTGTCGATCCGCGGTTCCGCGTATGGAGGGTTTCGGGCGCCGACGCTCAACGAGCTCTATCGAGGGTTTCGTGCGGGGAATACACAGACCAACCCCAATGAAGCGCTCCTGCCGGAGAGATTGAAAGGCGCCGAAGGCGGAGTGGCCGTGGCGCGCGGACGGCTGTCTGCCCGCATCACCGGATTCTGGAACGTGCTGGACGACACGACGACCAACATCACGCTGTCCATTACCCCGCAGCTCATCACCAAACAGCGAGCCAACGCCGACCAGATGCGGTCGGCCGGGTTGGAGGTCGAAAGCGACCTGCGGCTGCCCGCCTCGCTGTCGGTCGGCTTCTCGAGCGCGGTCGTCAACGCGCGCTTCAACGGCGACACCAGCCTGCGAGACAACCGCGTGCCGCAGGTGCCCTCATACAACGTCGGCGTGAACATCCGCTTCAGTCACGACGCCTGGACGACCTCGAGTCAGCTTCGTGTGACGGGAGCGCAGTTCGAGGACGACCTGAATCTGTTCACGCTCCGCCGAGCAACGGTTCTGGACGTGTTCGGCAGCCGCAGGCTGTTCGGCAAGCTCACCGCGTTTGTCGCGGTCGAGAACCTGTTCGACAATGAGTACGACGTCGGCCGCACGCCCATTCTCACGACCGGGTTGCCGCGCGCGGCGAGAGCCGGCCTGCAAGTGTGGCTGAGATGACGCGTCTTCGGCACAGCTTCGGTCGACGCGTCCTCGACGTTGGGCGGTGATTCGAAACACCCGTCGCGGTCAGAATCGCCAGAATATGCCGGCAGTGATGTTCGTGTCACTCGCTACACCGCTCCCTGAAAAGGTGCGAACGCCGCTCATTGCGGGGCCGCTGAGAGTCGAGGCCGCGACTGCTGTCACACTCTGCGCGGTCACAGGGTCGGACCAGTTGTTGCTGAACACAACCGTCGGATCCGCGTTTAAGACCAGGCGCCCAGCCGGCAGTAGTCCGAGCGCTACGTTGGGAGTGGCGTCGAGGACTGTGCTTGCGGAGTTCTTGATGAGGGACACGCGGGCATCGAGCCGGATGCCCCAACGTGGAGAGACGTGGTACTTGACGCCGCCCCCCAGGATGCCGGCCACTGTGTGGTCGTCGCGAGCGTCCCTGACTGTCACGTGGTCGGTCTCGTTGATCGGGGAGCCTGATGGGTTCAGGAATTGGTAGTTGCCCTCCAGGGTCGCGCTGGGCTTCTTGCCGAAGGTCGAGATCAGGCTCGCACCGACGGTCGCATACGGGATGACCTTCCCGGTCGTTCTCAGATTGATGGTGAGCGCACCGCTCGTGAAAAGCTGATGGGCGCTGCCGTTGTCGATCGCTGCGGTGGAGGTAAGGCTCTTCAGCACGCGGCCCGGGTTGGCTGTGATCAACCCGTTAAAGGCGGCGATGAAACTCGCCCGCGTCGCTTCGATCGAGTCGATGTTACCCTGCGTGATCTGAAGTCGCGCCAGATCGTAGTCGACGCTCAGCTCAGCGCTGATCCGTGGACTCAGCACGCGGCTGACGCGAGCGCCGATGCTTCCCGCACGCCGCCGCTGGCCAAGCGACGTCGCAAGCACGGAATCGAGCGTGACGATCCGACCTGGAAACGGCGTTGACATTCCCACCTGGCTTGTCTCCAGAGCTTTGGCAGCTTGATTAAACAGGATGGCCCCGTCGCCGAAGTACCAGGACGATTCGCGACGAGAGGATGCAACGGTGATCACTGATTGTGGCGGGTAGATGGCCGCCGTCGAGAAAGCCTGGCCAGGCCCCGGGAGGCTCACCGTACCAGCCGTAAGATTCGTGGGCAACATCCCCCCGCCGTGAAACTCTATCTCCCACTTGCCCGGATCTTCCGTTTGCGCGGCCGCGGGCGAAACAGCCGCGGCGAGCACCACGAGGCTGAGGCTGAGGATCTTGAACTTGGTCTGGGTATAAAGGACGCGCATCATCTTCATGTTCCTTTCGCCGGCCGGCCGGCGCCAATGTGAAGCGTCGCTCGAGCGACAGCGATCGCAGGAAAGCCAGAAGAGGCACGCGACCACCTGCTCTGCAACTTCGGGAGTAAGATAGCGACCACCAACGCGTGAGTCTCAGGGGACTTCCAGGAACTTCGCAGGTATTCTCCAAGAGCCCTTGTTGAAGATTCGCTTCGGCCCGTTCAGCCTCGATCTCGACACCAGGCAACTGATGCGGGAGAACTGCCAGGTTCATCTGACCCCCAAGGCGTTCGACCTTCTGGTGGTGCTCGCCCTCGATCGTCCGAAAGTGCTCTCCAAGGCTGCGCTGCAGGAACGTCTCTGGCCGGACACGTTCGTCGCGGAAGCTAATCTGTCGAACCTTGTGGCTGAAATTCGTGAAGCGCTCGACGACCCGGGCCGTGCGCCGGTGTGGATCCGGACCGCGCACGGGTTTGGCTATGCGTTTTCCGGGGCGGCCACGACGACGACGGGCGCACGTGACACGGCGCTCGATCGACCACTCTGCTGGCTCGAATGGGGCCGCCGCCGTTTTCCTCTGTCAAGCGGCGAACACGTGATCGGACGCGATCCCGATGTGGAGATCAGGCTCGACGCGTCGACGGTGTCGCGCCGTCACGCGAAGCTGGTGGTGACCGATGACGGTGTCACGCTCGAGGATTTCGGCAGCAAGAACGGCACGCTGCGAGGCGGCGACCAAGTCACCAGACCGATTCACCTCGCCGATGGCGATGCCATTCATATCGGGTCGCTGCTCGTCACCTTTCACGTGCGCGCCCCGCTCGAGCCAACCGAGACGCAGACCCCTTGAGGGTCGCCGCCCGACGGTCTAGCAGCCCGTGGTGAAAGTCCGTCGTCGCACCGAGGCGGACGATGCGCCCGGA
>JBDTVS010000138.1:0-8174 GCA_040007095.1 Acidobacteriota bacterium | reverse complement strand
TCCTCGAGGAGGCGGCGAACGTGCTGACAGAAGTCGCCCTTCACTTCCAGGACCAAACCGCCGACCTTCCGCTCGGGATCGTGGGCACGAAACGCCAACAACTGCTCGACGTACGGATCGACCGCGAGGTGCAGCGGGCTGAGCCGGAAGCCCGTCATGCGCGAGTCAGCGCAGGCCAGACGCCGCGTGACACTCAACGTTGCCGAATCCAAGAATCAGGGCGAGAATTACGGATTCGAGACGCACAGGGCTGGATCCGAATAGTCCAGCACTTACGCGCCCCCAGGGGTCTAATTAACATCAGCCTTACGCAGGCAGCTTCACTGCGGACCACTTGCATTGTCAGGGAGGAAATCGATATGCGTGGAGGGTTTTTGGCCCAGATCTCGTTGGTAGCCGTGTTCGCGGTCAGCAGCGTCGGGCAGGGCAGCGGTCAAGAGGGGCGCGGACGGGGACGCGGTGAAGAGGCGGCCGCCCGGGGTGCGCTCTCCAAAGTGCAGGCGGATGCCGAGCTCCTGTGGCCGCTGCCGGCGGCGGCGAAGGCGTACGTCGCGATCGACGGTCAGCATATGAAGGGATACGTCGAGGAGCTCGCGGCCATCGCGCGGAAAAGCCGTACTGCGGGATATCAGCAGTGGGGGCGCATCGCTGGAATGCCGTCTGGCCTCGAGACGCAGCAATGGGTGACGACAAAGTTTCGACAAGCCGGCCTCGACGTGCGCGTCGAGGAATACGAAATGCGGCCCCAGTCCTTGCCGCAGTCATGGGAAGTGAGCGTCGCCGGCGGTGGCAAGAACCTCAAGCTCACGAGCGCCTCGCCCATCATCTCGTTCGCCCAATCGATGCCAAGTCCTGAGGGCAACATGGATCTCGAAACCGTCTGGGTCGGTCTCGGGATGGCGTCCGACTTCGTCGGCAAGGACGTCCGCGGGAAGGCCGTGTTTATCTACAGCATCCCGACGCCGAGCTCCCTGATCCAATCGGAAGGCTGGATGGGGGGCCTTGCACGAGCGCAAAAGGGCGGTGCCAAAGCCGTGATGGTGGTTCTGGCCATTCCGGGCAACATGTCCTTCGTCAGCCACGTCCAGGGGCTCTCGAACGACTCGAAGCTGCCGGTGTTCACGGTCGGATTGAACGACGGCGAGTCGGTCGAGTTGCTCAACGCGGTGGCATCGGGCCGCGGCCTCATGACCCACGTGAGTTGGAACGTCAAGACATTCACGGGGCTGAAGGCCGCGAACGTGATCGCGACGCTGCCTGGCCAAACCGACGAGAACATCGTCATGATCGCCCACACCGACGGCTACTTCGAAGGCGCCAACGACGACGCCGCGGGAACGTCGTCGCTGGTCGGCCTCGCCGAATACTACGCGAAGGTTCCCAAGGCGCAGCGCCGCAGAACGATGTACTTCATCGCGACGCCGGACCACCACGGCGGCGACGCTGGGGGCCGGTGGATCCACGACAACATGCAGCCGGTTCTCTCGAAGGCGGCCGTGGTGCTCAATGCCGAGCACGTCGCGGTGATGGAGCCGGTGTGGGATCGCCCATGGGGTTCACAGGGCCGGCCAGAGCTTATTCGAACGAACCAGCTCGGCGCGTCGTGGTGGGGAGTAAACGGTAGCGACCGCCTGGCGGACATCATCAAGAACGGCTTCGCGATGTTCGGGGTCCCCACGCAGATCGACGAGGGTGGCTCGGCCGGCGAACTGCGGGCCGTCCAATTCGATGCGCCGTCCTTCTATCTCCACAACAAGGGCGTGTACTACCACGCCAGCGCGGACACGGTCGACGTCGTGCCCGCCACCGGACTGAGAACGGCCACCCAGGCGTTCGCGAAGATCTTCGACGACATCAATCGTGTCGACCTGAAAGACTTGCGTCCCCTGGCGGCAACACCGACATCCGGCCTTGTCAACCTTGGACGTCGACGCGCGGCTCGCGGCCTCGAATAAGAATGACATCGGCACCGGGTAGAGCCGCGTGACATTGAGTCGAGGAAAAAACCGGAGCGCCAGCGACGGCGCCCCGGCCTGACGATCACGCCGTGCGCGCGAGTTCCTGCTTATATTCCGCGTAAGCCTCGAGCACCAGGTCGCGGATACGCTCTTGCGCCGCCGTGTCGGCAACCGGCCGCAGAAGCGCGAAGCTGCGCCGCTCGCCGTTGACGTTGTACTGACGTGCGGGGAAGGTGACGTTGCGGCGCGCTCCGGTGCGGGTTTCCCACACGCTGAAGCCGATCAGCTTGAGGCCTTCGAGCGGGCCGTCGGTGAAGTGCAGCTCGGCGTCTGCCAGCTTGCCAACGGGATTGCCCTTGTCGTTCGGAGTGATCTTGACGGTCATGATGTCCTCGCCTTCCTTTGTGGTCCGCGTTTATCGCGGCTCCTTCGCAGAACAAGGAGCCCGTCAACGCCGGAAATCAGCGAGGCGGCCGCCAGCGTAGGCCGCAGCCAATGGCGAGGGAGTGACAGACGCGTTCCAGGCTGGCGCGATCCGACGCGGCGGAGGCCGTGAAGCGCTGGCGGTCGATGAGCGTGGGCGAGGATGAACTGGCGGGAATGATCTCCCACACGGGAAGGCGCTACCCGGATGAGTGCCGCTCCTGGCGCTGCGCACCTCACCCGACCAAGCCGATGTCGTCGAGGCGCAGCGGCGCGCGGGGTTCTATCCGAAACCGGTGGGGTTTGCATTCAGAGAAATGGCTGGCAAAGATTTTGTCGGGGCGTTGGCCGCGTTTTCTGGGCCCACGCTCATCCTCAATGGGGAGCGGGACTGGCTCCCCCGAATGGGGGAAGCCAGATGCGCAACCATGTCACCGCGTGTTCGGGTGCGGCACGTGGGGGGCGCTGGTCACGCGTGCAACCTTGACCAGCCAGAGAACTTCAATCAGGCCGTGCGAACGTTCGGGCAATCCATCGGATGGGGATGAATGACGCGCCGCCGGCGATGAAACGCGACGTGCTCTGCAACACCGTATGTCGAGCGGGCGCTGCGCGATCAGGCGTTCCGGTCCTGGCATGCGGGTTCCGCCCCGTCGCCACCTGAATGCTTGCCGAAGATTGGCAATTCGAGCCCCCCCGGCTGTTCGACAACGATCGCGCCGACCTGTCATTGCGGCACAAGCCACGTGCCGGCCAGCCAATCCTGCAGCCCGCGCCTCGGATGCAGGACGGCCCAGATCACGCCGACCACAAACAGCGCCGTCGCGACCTCCAGGCCCAACGTGTCCACGCGACCGGGCGAGACGCCGCCACGAATCGCGACCCCGAACGCGGTCGGCACCAGGCTCCAGGCGATCAACGCGCGCGAGAGGGCGCGGGGTCTCGAGGCCGGCTTCCCATCGCGCGTCACGACGGCGACGCCACAGGCACGGAGGAGCAAGCCGCCTCGTAGGATGAACGCCCAGACCACCCCGCACAGGGCGATGAATGTCAGGTTACCGCCGAGTGCGAATGCCGCCGGTCGCCATTGGTATCTCGAAAAGTTGACGCGACGTTGTTGCTCTTGGTCGCGAAGGAAGGGGCCGAGCGCCGCTTCGGCCAGAGCCAGTTCGTCCCGGGAAGCGTTCGGGTGCTCGGCAACGACTCGCTCCGCCAGGCCGCGCCACCGTCCAAGAACTCCCGTGATGAGAGGCGGCGTCGTCCATGTCTGTGGGTCGATAATCATCGGTCGAAATCGAACCGCGATATACACCTCGAGCGCCGCCCGCTCCTGTGCGCGCTCGCCGCTGGAGTTCCGCGAGAGGCTCGACAGATGCGTCAGCGCGTTGTTCAACGCCATCGCGTTCGGTGTCAACGCTCGCGACATGACCGGCAGGAACACCAACGCACTGAACGCTGACATTACCGGCAGAGCGCTGCACAGGACGACCGTCGCGGCCCGCCGCCAGCGTCCCACGCGATCGGGCCTCTGCAGCAGCGCGGTCATGCGGGCGACCACGTCCGATGCGGTGGCAAAGCCGTGCCGCGCCAACGTCTCGAGCGTCGCCGAGGCGGAGAGCGGCAACGGCTCGCGAGCCTGCACGGCTGCGGTGCCCGACGCGAGACCTGAGGACCCGTGGGCCCACCGCCAGAGCCGGCCGACAGATCGCCGAACGGTCGCGCCCGATTCGTCAGCCGGCGATCCGCCCAACGCGTGGCGTGCGACCGATGAGAGAAACGTCTGCCCCGATTCCAGCGTCGCGGGCTGTGCCTGATACGCGGCAGGTCGCACGCCAGGCGGGCAGAAATCGAGGAGCTTGGCGTACCCGTCACGAGTGATCCACACGTGCTCGATCGTCAGGGTGGCGGCCGACCCGTCTTTGAGTCCCGCGTCAATCTCTCGCGCGAGATCCAACAGCCAGGGACCCACCAGGCGCCACCGCGGTCCCGCGCCATGCACGCTGGCGAGTGGCACGCCATCCAAGGCTTCGTAGGCATCCCAGGCGTCGCCGTTGGACCTCCGTCCGTTCAGCCAGCGCAAGCGGCCCGCGCGGCTCACATCGCGGATGAGGGGCCCCACGGCCGCGGATCCCGGCGGGAGGCTGTGGATCCAAACGTGACGGCGCAGGCCGGGGTCGAATCCCAGCAGGACCTCGCCGACATCCGTCCGGCCCAGCGTTCCCACGACCTCATACGGCCCGAACCGTCGCCCACCCGGTCCAGCGACCGGCGGGGAATCGCCCACCGGCAAGACCGATCGGGCGCTGCGCTCGAGACGCCGCACGACGCGCGTGCCACTCGCGAGATCGTGCACGCCGGCAAAACCGTTGCGCGCTCGCGCGGTGCAGAACAGAAGAGCGAGCGGGACCCACACCATCAACGTTGCGGCGGTGGGGTCGACCCTCTGCCATGCCCCGAGGCTCTCCATAAAACGCCCCGGACCAAGGAAGAGCGCCGGCAGTACTCCGATCACGCTCGGTGTTTGGAAGATCACCGCGCGCCTCAGTGCAGGCGCCAGTCCTGCGGGTTGACCGTCGGCCTTCGTGACGCGCAGCCCGACCATTCGTTTTCCGAGCGAGCCGCCCCAGAGACCCTCCAACAGCCCGTAGTACACGACGCTCATCGACACGCCAACGATGCCCAGCCACCACGGGGGGGCTGCGCTGCGGAAGATCCACGCCATGTTGAACGGGGTGAACGGGAAGGACAAGATCGCGTGATCGATCGCGCCTGCCATGAATCGCCACGCGATCGTCGCTGGTGTTGGTGCGGCGGACCCAAACGGCCGCAGCGCCTCGGTCAACGCCGCGTAGCTTGCCGGACGCGCCTCTCGGTCCTTCGCAAGGCAGCACAGCACGATGGCCGCGAGTTTGCGGGGAACCGCGGGCACGACTTCGCGCGGCGAGCGCGGCACTTCGGTGGCGATCTGCGTGACGAGCGCCATCAGATCGGTCCCGTCGAACGGCAGTTGACCGGCAAGGAGGTAATAGAGCGTCGCCCCGACCGCGTAGATGTCTGCGCGCACGTCCTGCGGAACGCCTTTGAGCCGCTCAGGCGGTGAGAACTGCGGCGTCCCGTGAAAGCTGCCCATCTGTGTGAGCACCGTCGCCACGGGAGCCTGGGTCGGAATCGACAGCCCGAAGTCGCCGATCTTCACCACGCCGTTGCCGTCGATGAAACAGTTCGCGGGCTTGACGTCTCGATGCAGGATTCCGCCAGCGTACGCGGCCTCGAGTCCGGCGATGACCTGCAAGATCGCGGCGACCGCGAGGGCTGGCTCGAGCGGTCCCTGTTCGCACACGCGATCCCTTAGCGTGCCCCCCGGCAACAACTCCATGGCGATGACCGGCGTGCCGGCGATTTCGTCACTGCCGAAAATGTAGACGCTGTTGGGATGGTTGATCGACGCCGCGAGCTGGCCCTCGCGGAGGAAGCGCGCCCGATCGTGCGGATCGGTCAGCCGCTGATTCAACACCTTGAGGGCGACGCGACGACCCTGGTCAAGGTGTTCCGCCTCGTAGACCTCGCCCATGCCACCACGGCCCAGCAGCCGGACGATGCGATATGGGCCGAATTCCTGGCCGGCCAGCAGGCGCGCGTCAGCACCCGGCGTGGGGCCCAGGGTGTCTGTGCCAGGCCCCAGATCGAGCGCGCGTACACCCGTCGCCGCATCCATCGCTGGCTGTTCCAGGAAGCTCGCCGCGTCGTCCTCCCTGGTAAGAAGCGAGCGAACCTCGTCTTCCAGTGCCACATCCCCGAAACAGGCGTGGCGGAGAAAGGCAACGCGCTCGGAGGACGGCCGTTCCAGCGCCAAATGAAAGAGGCGGTCGACCTGCGCCCATCGATTAGCGTCCATCGAAAATCCCGATGGCCAATGCATCGTGGAACACCGTCCTGGCCGTGCTCCACTCATGCATGACGCTGACGGATGAACGCGTGAGTCGCGCAGGCGCCTCGTTCTCGCCGAGGGCGCCACTGACGCGCAACGCTGGTGAGGCGATCCCCGTGCCGGTTGTGATCACGACGAAGGAAAAGACGAGCGAGGCGAGAAGGCCGACGTGGACCGGCAGAACACGGGGAAGGGGAATGCCCTGACGGCGATGCGGCGCGACCGTGACGACGTGTCTCAGAAACTCCGTGCGCAGGCTCTCATCGCGTGCCAGCGCCGCATGATAGGTCGGCGAAACTCGTTGCCAACGGTCGGACCTCATCATCCACTCTCTCTGACGCTTACGTCGCATCCGCAGTCCGCGCTCGATGACGGCCCGCGACTCGGCGCGAGCTGATAGCGGGATACATCCACCTGATCGACCGGGCGCAATACCCATAACCACGGGCCCCCGACGCCAGCGCGCCCAGGGCGGTCACGCTGGGATGCCGTAAACAAAAGCGGGGACAGCAGAGCGACGCTGGCCAGCCTGAGATCGCCGCGAACTGGTTCCCGTGCGAGAGACGATCGACCTCCTGCCGCAGCGAGTCACCGCTCATGCATACACGGGTGACCACAAGTGCGTTCGTGAAGGTGGTACGCAGCGGCTCCTGACCACTGCGCAACCTGCCCGCGTTCAGGTGTCTGGCGTCGTCGTTCGACTCAGCTCGCGTAACAACCAGACTTTGGCCAGCCGCCAGTCGCGCATCACCGTGTCCGCGGATACGTGCAAGGCTTCCGCCGTCTCGTCGACGCTCAGGCCTCCGAAGAAACGCATCTCCACCACCTGACCTTTGCGTGCATCGAAGGCCGTTAACGTTTGCAGCGCATCGTCGAGTGCGACGAGATCCTGGGTCGGCTCTGTCGCCACGATAAGGGCCTCGTCGAGCGCGACGTGTTCCACGCCGCCGCCACGTTTCTGATAGCCGCGAGCCCGAGCGGCATCGACCAGGATCCGCCGCATCACACGGGCGGACATGGCAAAAAAATGCGCGCGATTCTGCCACTGGACGTGCTTCACGTTGATCAGCCGCAGGTACGCCTCGTTGACGAGTGCCGTCGCCTGGAGCGTGTGCCCGGGCCGCTCACGCTTCATGTGCCTGCGCGCCAGACGAAGAAGCTCTTGGTGGACGAGGGGCAGCAGTTTGTCGAGGGCGGCCTTGTCGCCGCGCGTCCAAGCCTGGAGCAACTCGGTAGGTTGCGGAGATGGAAGCTGAATGGTCACGATTCTACGTCAATCTGATGCACATTGATCGGTCTTCGCCGCCATCGCGTTTCCACTGATCGCGCAGTCAAGGCCAAGGTCGTCGCCGTCGATCCGGTGGCGTGCCAAAACGTCGGGCCGGGGTGGGTCCCGCAGTTGTGCAGTGTCACGGGGATCTCCACCTTCACGTTCCGCCGACAGCCGACGTCCTCGCCATGTCACTTGCCCTGCATCTCGGGGGCGAGCGTCGGCGCGGTCGTGGCGGTGAGCCTCAAGACGGCGGCCGGGTCGCGTTCGTTCGTGTCGGGCCGCAGTCGGCGCTGCTTGGCATTCGAGCGTAGTTCGTTGAAGACGTCGTAGCCAGCCTGAAGCGCGCCGAGCGTTTCTGAGCTGTGGCTGCCGCTCGGTGCGAGCTGTCGGAAGAAGGCGAAGATTCTCGAGTTGCTGGTGACGCTGGCATCGCTCAGCGCTTCGATGGCGTGCTGGAGCTCGTGACCGAGCGAGGACATCGTGTCCGTCTCTGGTCGACGCAGGTCGAGTTTCACGTGCAGAAGCCTGTACGACCCCGCCCCCTGTGCCAATAATCGGTGAGACAACCTCGCGAGTGAGATTAGTGTAGGGG